>JAZUBO010000001.1:0-44555 GCA_045638585.1 Acutalibacteraceae bacterium
GTTGAAATGATTTTAAACGGTGAACTTGACCACATCCCCGAGCAGTATTTCCTTATGTGCGGCGCAATAGACGACGTTATAAATAAATATAAAGAAGAGCACGGTGATGATAATGAGTGAGGCTTTATCACTTAAGGTTGTTACACCTGAAAAAGAATATGTTTATGAGAATTGTGATTCTGTAAGCTTCACACTCAGCGATAACAGCAAGGGTAACGGCGGCGGAAGCTACGGTATTCGTAAGGGTCACGCAAAGGCGATTTTCAGTCTGTCCGATGGCAAGCTTTCTGCTTCGAAAAATGGTGAAGTTATAGTTGAGGGGATAGCCGCCCCTGGTTTTTCAAGTGTAGAAAATAATATTGTCACAGTAATAGTGGACAGCTTCGAATTAATATAATTAAAAGAGCAAGGATGTATTGTGAACTGCAGCCTTGCTCTTTTTTAGTCACTCTGACCAATATGCTCAATAATTTTCCGTTAATATGTCAAAAATTAGTAAATATATATAAATTCGTTGACAGTTGAAGCTGTAGGTGATACAATTTATATGAAAAGAGAATAGAGAGTGGGTAAAGTGTATCCGAATCAGATTTTGGGATAAGTCTTTCCCCTCATATTTCGTTAAAATACTCGCCAATCCGAAAGGATTAGCTGCGTTTTTGCCTCATCTGAGAGAAAAATACTTTATCACAAAATTCTCCGACCTTAAATGAGAGAGTTTTTGAGGGATTTTGGTCGTATTTGACTGCAGATAGGCTGTCGCCTTTCAAAGGAAAATCGGCCAAAATAGCCGAAACCTCGCCATTTAAGGCTGGTTCGGATGCGTTTTACACACTCTAAACAGAAAGGGATGTTTTTATGAACATTACTATCGTTGGCCGTAAATGTAACCCTCGTGAAGACTTCCGTCTGCGTGCAGAAAAGCGTCTGAGTAAAATCGACAAGCTTTTCGGTGAGGAGGCTGCCGCGAAGGTAACCGCAACCGTTGAAAAATCCTGCCATATTGTGGAGGTGACGGTCACCAAAAGCGGTATGATTTTCCGTGCCGAAGAAAGTGCGGAAAATATGATTGACGCTCTTGACAATTGTGTTGATTCCCTTATAAGACAAATCCGTAAAAACAAGACCCGTCTTGACAAAAAGCTTCATGCCGAGGTTCTTGATGATTTCTTTGAACCTATGGATGAGGACGAAGATTTCGATATAATCAGGGAAAAGACCATTTCTCTTAAGCCCCAGAGTGTTGAGGAAGCAATTTTACAAATGAACCTTTTAGGTCATAAGTTCTATATGTTCCTGAATGCTGAAACGGACGAAATAAACGTTGTTTATAAACGTAACGCAACGGGCTATGGTGTTATTGCACCGGATAATTACAGGTAAATTTATTAGATTTTTTAATAGGCTCCTTTCAAAAACAGACAGACCGCTATCAGCGGTCTGTTTGTTTTTGTTGCAAAAAGCAGAAAATAGGAATATAATGGAATTACAACAGATTGATGTGTTGGGAGGAAGATTTATGTTTTGTCCTAATTGTGGATTTGAATTAGCTGATGGTGCGGTATTCTGTGGAGGCTGCGGTTTTAACGTCAGCTCATACGCAGGTTCGGGGGAAACAACTGTGTTGAATGAGCAGCCAGGAGGCTTTACAGGCAACTATCAGAATATGGGGTATTATGGGAACCAGCCTGTAACAGAGATGCCCCAATACAATATGCAACAAAACCCACAGTATAATCCGGAGCCACCTGTTAAAAAGAAGAAAAAGAAGAAAGGTCTGATTGTGGGACTGATTCTTCTTTTCCTTGGTATTATCGTAGCTTTGGTGGCAGGTGCAGGACTTTTGGTAGGTTCATTTTTCATTTCGCCCAAAGCAACGGCTGATGATTTTGCAACCAAGCTTTCACAGAATGATACTCAGGGTATGTATGAGCTTATATTCGGTGAGGGTGCGATTGTTACCTACGAACAGTTCAATGATGCATATCTTAACGGCGAAAGCATTGTGCTCAGTGCTTTTGGCGGCAACGAAAATTATGAAATAGCTGAAATAAGCTCGGATGATACTTCAACCGCTTATGAAATACGCTACAATAATGGCATGGTTATGAACGTAACTGTGGAAAAAACCAAGGATGATTTTCTGTATTTTGACGAGTACCGCATTGTTACGGATATTTGTCCCTCTTATGACGTTTACATTCCTGACGGTGCACAGTTATTTGTGAATGATATAGAAATCACATCCGAGCCACAGCAGGACAAGATTACAGGACTTAACAAATACAGTGTTACACCTCTTCTTACAGGGGAGTATGATTTGAAAGTTCAGTTTATGGATAATACATACGAAAAACACATATACGTGTTGGACGATAAGTATTTTAACACCATTACCATTGATGCGGATGAAATTGAGTTTGGCAGTGAAATAAAAGAAGGTTCTGATTATACAATTGCTGACGCAGAGGCCTTCTTCGGCAAGGTTATGGATGAATACACCTTCAATTCATACAGAGTTGTTTACTATGGCACACCCGAAAGCCTTCTTACCTATGGCATTGAAAGCATTTCAGTAAATGATTATCGCTTATATGCGGGCAGAGAATATACCTCCGGAATAGAAAAAGTTACGGACAATGCCAAGGATGGTATTCTCATTTCAGACGTTATGACCCAGGAGGAGTATGCTTCACTTGCTTCAAATGACGATGGCTATAAGGTCTACAAGCTTTCAGAGGTGCAGCATAAAATCAATGCTCTCTGGGGTCCGGGTGCTATAAGCGTTTCGTCTCTTGTGGATGAAAGTGATATTATTACTTCCAAGGGCTTCCTTCTTCGTGAGGGTGCAAATGATGAAAAAGGCAATTTTGATTATTACGGCAAGGTTAAATCAGCAAAGGTTGATGAGGACGCAAACCGCGTTGTAATTGAAACGTATATTTTAAAATGTGACGTTGAGAATAAAAAGGTTTATGATGAGGGCACCGGCCTGCAGATAGCCTCGGGGCAGGTTAACCGCGGTGTAGGGGTTGATTTTGATGCTATTGTAAATACACTTAAAATCAACACACAGAAGATGGCAACAGTAAGATTCAGCTTCCAGCTTTCAAAGGCAGGTGTCACTCTTCTGGGTGCTTCTGAAAACGCAATTTCCAAGGATGTTCTTAATGCACAGAACGTAGTTATCCAGAATTACGCTCAAAGCTGTTATATGAAGGTCAAGGCAAAGGGCGGCCTTAATATGCGTTATGAGCCTACTAAAGAATCGCAGGTTATAAAGCTTGTTCCCAATAATTCTGCCGTTGAAGTGCGCGGCTACAGCTCAAACGTTAAAGACTGGGTTTACGTATACTGGGGCGGTTACGAAGGCTGGGTGAGCTACAAATACCTTACCCCTGCCGAATACACCTCACAACCCTCGGGCAAGGTTTATTGGTATGTAGTTCATGCTAAGGGCGGTCTTAATATGCGCGCTAAGGATAACACAAAATCAAGCGTTGTAAAGCTTGTTCCCGATATGTCAATGGTTAAATTGGTATGCTTCAATTCCGATGCTACCTGGGCATACGTAACCTATGACGACAAGTATGCAGGCTGGGTAAACACAGCATATATCAAATTTGATTATGAATTCTGATTATTAATGACCTTAAGCGGAGCGTTCAGGGGTTTTGAGAATCCCTGAACGTTTTTTTATTTTTGTGAATATAATATAAGGTTAAAGGATTTTTTAAAGGAATATATAACTAAAATCCCATTGATTTTAAAGGATTTTTAGTGAATACAAAAAAGATTTAAAATACCCTTGAAAAATAAATTTAAGGGATATATAATTGTTATATTATTAACATTTTATTAAAAGGAGAAATATATATATGGCAAGGGTTTATAACTTTTCTGCAGGCCCTTCAATGCTCCCTGAGGAAGTATTGAAAAAAGCTGCTGCAGAGATGCTTGACTATGAGGGTTGTGGCCAGTCCGTTATGGAGATGTCACACCGCTCAAAGGTTTTTGATGGTATTATCAAATCTGCAGAAGCTCTTTTAAGAGAGCTTATGAATATTCCGGATAACTACAAGGTTCTTTTCCTTCAGGGTGGTGCTACAACTCAGTTTGCAGCAATCCCCATGAACTTTATGAACAAGAGTGGTAAAGCGGATTATATCATCACTGGTCAGTGGGCTAAAAAGGCTTTTGGCGAGGCTAAAAAATATGGTGATGCAGTTGCGGTTGCTTCATCTGCTGACAAGACCTTCTCTTACATTCCCAAAACAACTCGTGAGGATTTCCGTCAGGATGCAGACTATGCATACATCTGTATGAATAACACAATTTACGGCACTGTTTTCCACGAGCTTCCGGATACAGGTGACGTTCCTCTTATTGCGGATATTTCAAGCTGCTTCCTTTCAGAGCCTCTTGACGTTACAAAGTTTGCAATGGTTTACGGCGGTGCTCAGAAGAATATTGCACCTGCAGGTCTTACAATTGTTATCGTTCGTGAGGATATGCTTGGCAATTCACGTGATTACACACCTATGATGCTCGACTACAAGGTTCATGCAGACGCAGATTCACTTTCAAACACACCTCCCTGCTATACAATTTACATCTGTAAGCTTGTGCTTGAATGGATTAAATCCATCGGTGGTCTTGAAGCAATGGCAGAGCGTAACCGAAAGAAAGCCGCTATACTTTACGACTTCCTTGACAACAGCAAGATGTTCCGTGGTACAGTTGTTCCCGAGGACCGTTCACTTATGAACGTTCCATTTGTTACAGATGATGACGAGCTTAACGCTAAGTTCGTAAAAGAAGCAGAGGCTGCAGGCTTCGTAAACCTTAAGGGTCACAGAAGCGTTGGCGGTATGAGAGCTTCTATTTACAACGCAATGCCCATTGAAGGCGTAGAAAAACTCGTTGAGTTTATGCAGAAGTTCGAAGAAGAAAATTCCTGAAAGGAAGATTTATAATGTTTGATATTCTTACACTTAATAAGATTTCACAAATCGGTCTTAAAGAGTTGGATGAAAAATACAATATTACAGATAACTGCGACGCTCCCGACGGCATTATTGTCCGCTCCGCAGCAATGCATGATTACAGCTTCAACGAAAAAACTCTTGCAGTTGCACGTGCCGGCGCAGGTGTTAACAACATCCCTGTTGATGAATGCACAAAAAATGGCGTAGTTGTTTTCAATACTCCCGGTGCTAACGCTAATGCAGTTAAGGAACTTGTTATCGGCGGCCTTATGCTTTCATCAAGACGTGTTGCGGCAGCTTATGACTGGTGCAAAACCCTTAAGGGCGAAGGCGACAACGTTGGCAAACTCGTAGAAAAAGGTAAATCACAGTTTGCGGGTCCCGAAATTCTCGGCAAGACCCTCGGTGTGGTTGGTCTTGGTGCTATCGGTAGATTAGTGGCAAGTGCCGCAAATGCTCTTGGTATGAAGATTGTTGGTTATGACCCCTATTTCAATGAGGAATTCAAGGGTGAACTTCCTCTTGATACAGAGTATGTTGACTCCCTTGATGCAATTTACGAAAAATCCGATTACATCACACTTCACCTTCCTTGCGTACCTGCTACAAAGGGTATGATTAACGCAGAAACAATCGCAAAGATGAAGGACGGCGTTCGTATTCTCAACTTTGCACGTGGTGAGCTTGTAGTTGGTGCAGATATGGCCGAGGCTGTAAAAGCAGGCAAAGTTGGCGCTTATGTTACTGACTTCCCCTCAGATGAGGTTATCGGTGTTGAAAACGTAACTGCACTTCCTCACTTAGGTGCTTCAACTCCCGAAAGTGAAGAAAACTGCGCATATATGGCGGCAGTTGAAATTCGCGAATACCTTGAAAAGGGTAATATCAAAAACTCTGTAAACTTCCCCAACGTTGCACTTGAAAACGAGGGCGAAAGAGTTTCAATTATACATTACAACGCACTTAACGTTATGAACGACGTGCTCGGTGCATTTATGAAAAATGGCGTTGAAACAACGGGCTTTGCTTCAAAGGCTAAGGGCGAATATGCATACACACTTGTGGTTGCAGATAAAATCCCCGAGGGCGTTATAAACACACTCAAGGCTAACGAAGATATTATTAAAGTTAGAAAGATATAATTATAAAACACCGTTTGGTTTTGAACCAAACGGTGTTTTTGTTTTTATGGAATAACATTTCCTGCGCTTGAGAAGATTTCGTACCATTCCTGTTTAGTGATAGTAATATCGGAAGCGGCGGCGCATTCAAGAAGTCTTTGGGGGTTCATTGTACCTGTAAGAGGCTGCATTTTTGCAGGGTGGCGAAGAATCCATGCAATAACAATTGTGGACTTTGTAACGCCGTATTTATCCGCTAACTCCTGAAGTTTAGCGTTGATTTCGGGGAAGTCGGGGTTATCCACGTAAACACCTTCAAAGAAGCCGTACTGGAAGGGTGACCATGCCTGAATTGTAATATCCTCATATCTGCAGTATTCAAGCACACCGCCGTCACGGTCGATAGCGTTATCCTCGCGCATATTTACGTAAAGGCCCTGTTTTACAATATGGCAGTCGGTGATGCTGTATTGTAACTGGTTTGCGCAAATGGGCTCGTCGCCCATATATTTCTGTAAAAGTCGCATCTGCATGGGGTTCTGGTTTGATACACCGAAATGACGCACCTTGCCCTGTTCCTTTAAGGTGAGAAGTGCCTCTGCAACCTCCTCGGGCTCGTAAAGAGTATCGGGTCTGTGAAGTAAAAGAAAGTCAAGGTAGTCTGTATTAAGTCTTTTAAGGCAACCTTCGGTAGATTCAATGATATGTTCCTTTGAAAAGTCGAACATAACCTTACCGGGACAAATACCGCATTTTGACTGTAAAATGATTTTTTCGCGCACGTCGTCATTCATACCGATAGCTTTTGCGAAAACCTCTTCGCTTTTACCACCGCCATAAAGGTCTGCGTGGTCGAAAAAGTTAAGACCCGCACCCATAGCGGTATCAAGAAGCTCCTTTGCTTCGTCAACGGTTTTGTCTGCCATACGCATACAACCTACGGCGATAACGGGTACTTCAACACCGCTTTTGCCTAATTTCATTGTTCTCATAATAAAAATCCTTTCTTAGTATATTTCACATAAAATCCTTGTTCTGTCTTTTTTTGTATTGCCTAAAAATGCAATGTAACGGAATCGGCCATATCCTCTTACAGAAATTGTATCGCCGATTTCTATGGTTTTTGAAGAACTGGTTGTGAGTTTGCCGTTTATAAAAACTTTTTCTGCATCAACAAGAGAGGAGCTATTGCTTCTGGATATGTTATAAACCGCACTTATGGCTGCGTCGAGTCGGAAGGACGATGTTATAATCATTTTTTCCGTCGGCTCGGGTAATATGTTTTGGGGTAGCTCTGTGCACATACTGCAGCTGACGCTGGTGTGCTTTACTTTTGTAAGATTATCAATGATAAATTTACTTATACTTTCAAGGCAGAAAAGGTAACCGACGTTATCCTTTATTATAATATCACCGAGGGTTTCTCTTTTAATTCCCAAACCGATTAAAGAGCCTAAAAAATCACGGTGAGTTAAAGTGTCGGAGAATTTGGTAGACAGGGGTTCAATACAGATAATTGAAATCGGAGGCTCGGGAGGGTAGCACAGGTCATTTTCATCACCGAAGCAGGCAACCTTACGCTCTGCGTCTTCGTAGCCGCCCTGCAAGGTGTAGCCGTATTTAATGGTTTCAAAAAGGATGGTTTGCTCGTAAAGATTTAAAAAGTCGCTGTAAAAATAAATTCCGCGGTTTTTAGAGCGTTCTGCTAATTCTTTTATACGGTTTTTAAATATCTGCAATTCGTCTGCCAAAGCCTTCACCTCCATATACTTTCAGTATATCATAAGTTTATATATAAATAAAGAAAGAGTTATGATTTCGTGAAAAAATCATAACTCTTTTAGTTTATCTTTTTTTCTTGCCGCCAAAGAAACCGCGTTTTTCCTCGGGTTTAACCGGGTTTTTGCCCAATGTTTCATTGAAGTGAAGCAAAGCGGCTTTCTGGGTTTCATTAAGGTTGCGGGGAACGTCAACAATAATTCTTACAAGCTGGTCGCCGCGACGTGTTGTGTTGGGTACCGGGATACCGCGAGCTTTAAGCTTGAATACGTCACCGGGCTGTGTGCCTGCGGGTAAATCATATTCAACGTTACCGTCAAGGGTAGGAACACGTAATTTATCACCCAAAGCTGCCTGAATGTATGAAACGCGCATATCGTACCATACGTTGTAGCCGTCACGCTCAAAGAAGGGGTGGGGCTTAACGGCAACTCTTACGTGTAAATCGCCTGCGGGTCCGTTGTTAAGACCATGGTTACCCTCACCGCGAACAGGGATGGTCTGACCATCTGCAATACCTGCGGGGATTGTAACGTCTTTATTGATGTTTTTACGTATTCTGCCGTTGCCCTTGCAACGTGAGCAGGGGGTGGGGTTAAAGGTACCCTTACCGCCGCAACGCTGACAGGTTTTGGACGTGCTTATTGTACCGAAGGGTGTGCGCTGCTGGACGTTAACCTGACCTCTGCCGTTACAGTCGGGACAGGTCTGGGGTTGGGTGCCTTTAGCTGCACCGCTGCCGCCACATTCGTCGCAAGCCTCTATACGCTGAAAAGTAACCTTCTTGGTGCAACCCTTTGCGGCTTCTTCAAATGTAATATGAATAGATGCCTGTATGTCACTGCCGCGACGTGGTGCTCTAGGGTTAGAGCGTGAAGAACCGCCACCGAAACCGCCGAAGAATGAACCGAAAAGGTCACCAAGGTCAAATTCCATACCATCGCCAAAGCCACCGAAACCGCCACCAAAGCCGCCCTGACCTGCGCCGTAGCTGGGGTCAACGCCTGCAAAACCGAAGCGGTCGTATTTCTCTTTCTTTTCGGCATCGGAAAGAATTTCGTAAGCTTCATTAGCTTCCTTGAACTTTTCTTCCGCCTCTTTGTTGTCGGGGTTAAGGTCGGGATGGTATTTTTTGGCAAGCTGACGATATGCCTTTTTTATTTCATCGGGAGTAGCGCCTTTTGATACGCCTAAGACTTCGTAATAATCTCTTTTATCTGCCATAAGTAAATCCTTCTGAAGACGGCACCCTTAAAAGAGTACCGTCTTCATTAATAATTTTATCAGTCAACGTCTGTGAAGGGAGCTTCTGTGTAACCGTCACCCTGTGCGCCTGCGTTGGGGTCAAAGCCTGCGCCCATATTGGGGTCGAAGCCCTGTGCACCGCCTGCAGCTTTGTAAAGCTTTTCGGAAATTTCGTAGAATTTATTCTGGAGTGCTTCCTGTTTAGCTTTGATATCCTCAATGTTGTCGCCCTTGAGAGCTTCCTTGAGGTCGTCAATCTTTGCATTGATTTCGTTCTTGTCAGCATCGTCGAATTTGTCGCCGCTGTCTGCAAGAAGCTTTTCACACTGGAATACCATCTGGTCTGCGCCGTTACGGATGTCAACCTCTTCTTTACGTTTCTTATCTTCCTCAGCAAACTGCTCTGCTTCTCTTACGGCACGGTCGATATCGTCCTTGCTCATATTTGTAGAAGATGTGATGGAGATTGACTGCTCCTTGCCTGTGCCAAGGTCCTTAGCGGATACGTGGACAATACCGTTAGCGTCGATGTCGAAGGTAACTTCAATCTGAGGTGTGCCGCGACGTGCGGGAAGAATACCATCAAGGTGGAACATACCGAGAGTTTTGTTATCTCTTGCGAATTCTCTTTCACCCTGAAGAACGTGGATTTCAACTGATGTCTGGTTATCTGCAGCAGTTGAGAATACCTGGCTCTTCTTTGTGGGGATAGTTGTATTTCTTTCGATAATCTTTGTGCAAACGTTACCGAGTGTTTCAATACCGAGTGAAAGGGGAGTAACGTCAAGAAGAAGGAGGCCTTCAACGTCACCGCCGAGAACACCTGCCTGAAGTGCAGCACCGATAGCAACACATTCGTCGGGGTTGATGCCCTTGAAGGGTTCTTTGCCTGTGTAAGCCTTAACAGCGTCCTGAACTGCGGGGATTCTTGAAGAACCACCAACCATAAGAACCTTGCTGATTTCGCTTACTGAGAAGCCTGAGTCTGCAATAGCCTGGCGAACAGGACCCATTGTAGCTTCAACAAGGTCTGCTGTAAGCTCGTTGAACTTTGCTCTTGTAAGAGTTGTATCAAGGTGGAGGGGACCTGCTTCAGTCATTGTGATGAAGGGAAGGTTGATAGCAGAGGAAGTAACGCCTGAAAGCTCAATTTTTGCTTTTTCTGCAGCTTCTTTAAGTCTCTGCATTGCCATTTTGTCAGTTGAAAGGTCTGCGCCGTTTTCTTTTTTGAATTCTGCAACGAGCCAGTTGATGATTCTCTGGTCGAAGTCGTCACCACCGAGGCGGTTGTTACCTGCAGTAGCCTTAACCTCCTGAACACCGTCGCCCATTCCGATAATGGAAACGTCGAAGGTACCGCCACCTAAGTCGTAAACCATAACCTTCTGCTCTGCTTCCTTATCAATACCGTAAGCGAGAGCTGCAGCTGTGGGCTCGTTAACAATACGTTTAACTTCAAGACCTGCGATTTTACCTGCGTCCTTTGTTGCCTGACGCTGTGCGTCTGTGAAGTATGCGGGAACAGTGATAACTGCTTCTGTTACCTTTTCACCAAGGTAGCTTTCTGCATCAGCTTTAAGTTTGCCGAGAATCATTGCAGAAATTTCCTGGGGTGTGTAGTTTTTATCGTCAACGGTTACCTTGTAGTTCGTACCCATTTCACGTTTGATTGATGAAATTGTTCTTGTGGGGTTCTGCACTGCCTGACGCTTTGCAACCTGACCAACAAGTCTTTCACCTGTTTTGCTGAAACCAACAACAGAGGGAGTTGTTCTGTTGCCTTCTACGTTTGCGATAACAACGGGTTCGCCGCCTTCGATAACTGCTACGCATGAGTTTGTTGTACCTAAGTCAATACCAATTGCTTTTGCCATGATTAAAAACCTCCGTATATATAATATGTTTTATGTTTTTTAATTTGTAACCTGAACGGTTGCAAATCTGAGAATTCTGTCACCCATTCTGTAGCCTTTTTCGAATACACCGGCAATAGTGTTTTCGGGAAGGTCGGGATTTTCAACAGTCATAACTGCGTTATGGATGTTGGGGTCGAATTCGTCGCCAACTTCACCGAATGCCTCAACCTCCATGGTGCCGAGAATGTCCTTAAGCTGTGTGTAGGTCATCTCGATACCTTTGCGGTAAGCTTCAATGTCGTCGGTTTTATTATCGGTTGCTCTGTCAAAATTATCAATAACAGGAAGCAACGTTTTTAACGTATTTGCTTTTGCGTCGCCGTAAAGGGCTTCTTTTTCACGCTGAGAACGATTGCGGAAGTTTGAATACTCTGCCAATGTTCTTAAGTGTGTGTCCTTGAGAGCAGCAAGCTCCTGGTTTAATTTTTCAACCTCTGCAGTAAGCTTTTCTACTTCAGCTTTTTTGTCTGATTTTTTCTTTTTTGATTTTGTTTCTTTTTCCTCGGCGGGCTCCTGAACCTCGTCGGGAGTTACTTTTGTTTCTTCGGTAGACATTTCTTCGCTCCTTTTTATTCGTCGAGGGTTTCGGTAAGCATATTACCGATAACACCTGCAAGATATTTTATAGTAGGTATAAGGTGGGCGTAATCCAGGCGGGTAGGACCGATAATGCCGATTGAGCCGCTGTCCTTGTTACCTACGGAATATTTTGAAAAAATTGTTGTGCTGTTTTTAAGCTCGCGGTAAATATTCTCGCTACCGATAGCAACGTTCAAGGGCGTTTTGTGGGAGTCGAGCATATTTTCAAGTGGTGTGCTTCTGTGGATGAAATCCATAAGACCAAAGGCTTCCTCGGAAAGCTCCGTGTGGTTGAGAATATTGTTTTGACCCTTTAAATGCAAGTCGGTGGTTTTGACTGCCTCGCAAAGGTCCGCAATAGCACATAAGAAAGGTGACATTACGAAAACCTTATCACCAAGGGAAGCAACCAGCGTCTGAATGAACGGAATTGAAATATCCGAAACACTGCGTGATACGAAATAGGTCTGGCAGATGTTGTAGAAAACCTCTGCAATATCCATATTGATTTCCGCGTCGCTTCTTACAACGGCACTTTTAAGAATACCCGATGAAGCGAGTAAAACTATCATAGCTGTGTGGTTGCTTAAGGGTACTAACTCAATACGTCGGATTATTGCATCGCTGTCTGCAGGGGATGAGGAAACTGCAACGCAGTTTGTGAGCTCTGCAAGGATGCTGCCCGCTTTTTCTAAAAGCTTGTCGGGTTCACCTGAGAATGAGCCTAACCAGATTTTGATGCGCTCCTGCTCGTCGGCGTCCAGCTCGTAATCCGCCATAAGATTATCTACGTAATAGCGGTAGCCTGCCTGAGAGGGGATTCGACCTGCGGAGGTGTGAGGCTGAGCGAGTAAACCAAGCTCTACCAAATCCGCCATATCATTTCGTATGGTGGCCGAGGAAACTGCGTTACCCATCTGGGTGCATATAACCTTGGAGCCTACAGGTTCGCCCGTTGCAATGTAACGCTCAACGATAACGGCAAGGATATGTTGTTTGCGTTCTGATAGCTCAAGCACAGGCGTCACCTCACTGTTAATGTAGTTTAGCACCTGTTAGCACTCGCGATACTTGAGTGCTAACTCTGTTAATAATATACCCCCAAACGGCGGATTTGTCAACAGTTTTGAAATTATTTTTTGTAAATAGTTTGTGAATTAAATAAAAAAATATCCCCATCCGTTACCGGATGGGGAAGTTTTTTATTAATTACTGCTCAACGGGATAAACACTAACTTTTTTGCGGTCTCTGCCAAGACGTTCAAAACGAACCTGACCGTCAACAAGAGCAAAGAGTGTATCGTCTTTACCTTTGCCTACGTTAGTACCGGGGTGGATTTTAGTGCCTCTCTGTCTTACGAGGATGTTACCTGCAAGAACATACTGACCGTCAGCTCTTTTAGCGCCGAGTCTTTTGGATTCGGAGTCACGGCCGTTACGGGTAGAACCCATACCTTTTTTATGAGCAAATAACTGGATGTTGATTTTAAGCATTCGTTACACCTCCGTAGTAGTTATCGTAACATTTTTAGGGTACTGCTCAGCGAGCTCATTAACGTGAAGCTCAAGTCCGAGCAAAATATCGTTAACTTTGGCTGCACTCTCTCGGGGGATTGAAATTTTCATCATACCTTCGTCGACCTCTGCTGAAACAGGGAGTTTCATAATTTCGATGAGGGTGTTGGCGGTCATGTATGCGGCGGAGGAAACTGCGGAGCAAACAATGTCGTTGCCGTGAGTACCATAGCCTGAGTGACCTGTTATTTCAAAACCTATGGGTGCATTACCTGAGTGATAAAATTTAACTTTTATCATTGATTACGCATTGATGGCTGAAATTTCAACCTTTGTATAGGGCTGTCTGTGACCCATTTTACGTTTTTCATTTTTCTTAGGTTTGTAGGTAGCAACAACGATTTTCTTGCCCTTACCATTCTTAAGAACTTTAGCGCTTACAGAAGCACCGTCAACATAAGGAGCACCAACTTTGATACCGTCGTCTGCACCAACAGCGATAACCTTATCGAAGGTTATTGTGGAATCAGCTTCAACTTCGAGCTTTTCGATGAAGATAACATCGCCATTCTCAACTTTGTACTGTTTTCCGCCTGTTTCGATGATTGCGTACATAGATTTTTACCTGCTTTCTTTCAGTCTCGCTAACAAGGCATACCGTTTAAATCGGTATTTATGGGCATAACAACACACCCGCCCTTAATATGCGGCTTTGCTATTCTAACAGAATTAGTTATGTTTGTCAACACTAATTCCGTTTTTTTCAAATTCTTTTTTTATATCCTCGGGAAGAGGTGCTTTAAAGGTAAGATGTTCATTTGTTACGGGGTGAGTAATAGAAACCTTATAACAATGTAAAGCAGCACGGTTTATATTTTCTGTAGAAATGCCGCCATACATTTCATCACCCACTAAAGAATGACCAATATGAGAAAAATGAACGCGTATCTGATGAGTACGTCCCGTTTTGGTTTTAACCTCAACGACGGATATATTATTATAATGAAAAAGCGTTTTATAGGAGGTGTGGGCATAATCGCCTCTCTCATCTACCGTTCGTATTGTTTTGTTTAAATCGGGTCTGTAAATGGGAGCTTCAATAAAACCGTTTTCCTGCGTAATTCCGTTTACAACTGCAAGATAGGTTTTATCTAAATTGCCGTTAAGCTTTGAAGCGACAAAAGAATTTTTTGCAAAAATCATAACACCTGAGGTTACTTTATCTAATCTTCCAACAGCTCTTGCAACAGATGAAGAATTGTTTTTGTTTGTCAGATAAGAAGCAACTGCATTACATAGCGTTCCGTTAGGATGATTAAAGGTAGGGTGAACTGAAATTCCCGACGGCTTGTTTATGATAAGTAAATCGTCATCCTCAAAAATTATGTCAAGCTTCATATCCCACAAAAGAGGTGGGGTGGTAGTTTCGGGTAAAGAGATAGTTACTTTATCACCGAAAGAAACTTTATCAACGAGACGGGCATATTCACCATTTACAAGAACAGAGCCTTTTGTGTGTCGTAAGGTCTGAACTATTCTTGTGGACAATTTAACGTGACCTTTAAGAAAATGAAGAAGGGGATATTGGTTATATTCTTCTGTTACCACGTATTCAATTTTACGCATAATATCCACCTTATCTTTCTAAAAAATCTTATGTCAAATAAATTTTGGCTTTGTGTAAGTATAAAAATCACCGTTGTATATGCAAATGTATATACAACGGTCGAAAAAAGACGAATGTTTATAATTTTGTCAATGTAAAGTCAGTTACTTTACGCGTATTTTCTTTAACAGAAAAATAAACCGAGAAATATAAAGATTTACTGACATTTTCAACAGGGTTTTGAACATTGACAAGCTTATTGCTTTACAGTTTTGTCATACATTTACATAAATTGGAAATGTATAAAATCCGTTTTTTATCGTTAAATATGCAAGAAAATAAGAATTATACAATGGGGAATTCAAATAACTCTCTTTCCTTAAAACGAACAACAGATTTGAAGCCTGCCTCTCTTGCAATTTCGTAAGCGCGAGGAATACCGAAGCCGATTCTTTCAGCGTAGTGAGAATCAGAGCCTACACTGATAAGCTTGCCGCCTAATTCTTTATATCTTTTTATAGTATCGATATCGGGGGCAGGTTTGTTTATGGGGTATTTAAGACCGCCCATATTTATCTCAAGAGCCTTATCTTTTTCTGCGCAGAGCTTTAAAATTTCGTCTACTTTTTTAGAGTATTTGTTGATATCTTCAACGTAACCACAGAGATTAAAAATGTATCTGAAGGGATATGTAATATGAGCAAGAATGTCAAAGTTACCCCATTGGAGCATATTGATAAGCTCGTCAAAATACTCATTCATCATATCCTCAATATTGATGCCGTCAAAGGATTTCATATAGTAGAAATCTTCACGGTCTCTGAGGTTATGAATAGAGCCGATAACCACGTCATATTTTTGAGCGGAAAGAATTTTCTCGGCAAGCTCGGGGATATAATGAGGCTGTGCAAGCTCAATACCTCTTAAAATATCCATTCTGCCTGCAAAAGCAGTTTTAGCCTTTGAGATTTCAAAATAACTTTGAAGAGTTCTGCGGTCATATTCATCCTTATAAAAATAATCCACTTCACAATGGTCAGTAAAAGCAAGGCATTCAATACCGTTAGCCTCTGCAATTTCTGCCATATACATAGCGGAGTGATTACCATCGGGAGAATTATCTGTGTGAGTATGTAAGTCAATAATTTTAATGTCGTTCATTTGTTAGCCTTCTTTCAAAATAGCGAAGATAAAATTTCTTACACATAATACCACAAACCGACATAAAAAAACACCCTTTATTCTAAAAAACATAAAAAATAAAAAAATTCTTTTAAATGATGATATAATATGATAAAATGTTTTAAAAAGATAAATTCAAAGAGGAGGAAACTGATATGAAATTAAAGGCTTATTCTAAAATAAATCTTCTTCTTGATATAACGGGTATAAAGAAAAACGGTTATCATAGTCTTTTTACCGTTATGCAGTCTGTAGGACTTTACGACACAATTACTGTTGAAAGAAACGATTCGGATGAAATTACCGTTTCTTGCGACACAGAGGGTGTGCCTACAGATAAAAGTAATATAGTATATAAATGTGCTGAAAAGTTTTTTGAGTATGCAGGTATAGAAAAAGACAGAGGTATTCATATCCATATTGAAAAGAACGTGCCTTTTGGTGCGGGTATGGGTGGCGGTAGCGGTGACGGTGCTGCTGTGCTTGTTGCTTTAAATAAGCTTTACGGCTTTAATTACCCTGATAAAATTCTTTGCAGAATCGGTGTTAGGGTTGGTGCAGATATTCCTTTCTGTATCGTAGGCGGTACAGCACTTGCTCTTGATACGGGTGCAGTTGTTGCTCCTCTTCCTGATATTAAGGATTATTACATTGTAGTAGTAAAGCCTGAGGAAAGCGTTTCAACAAAAGAAGCATATGCGGCAGTTGATGCGGTAGAATATATGAAGCATCCTAAAAACAATACTCTGTTAGAGTTACTTGCTGACGGTGAAAGCGATAAAGCTCTGAAATACTGTGCAAACGTATTTGAACAAGCCTTTGATATCCCAGGCAGAGTTGATGTTAAAGATACCTTTAATAAAAACGGTGCATTAGCTGCTTGTATGACCGGCTCCGGCTCTGCAATTTACGGTATATTTGACAAGGAAGAAAATGCAGAAAAAAGTGCAGAGGCTTTAAAGGCTGATTTTGAAAAAGTCTATATATGCCGTCCACAGAAAATAGGTGTGGAAATAATTTCCGAGTAAAAACTCATTAAACTGAATAAAAAAATCAAAACCGCCCAAAATCATTGTAACACTACAATGTAAAGGGCGGTTTTTTATGACAGTATTCAAATATAAGGCTTTTAACGAAAGACGTGATAAGATTTTTTTATCTGTAGTTTCAGTTGTTATAGTATTGTATATGGCTTTCTCTTTTACTTATTTCACTGCATCTTCCCAAAGTGTCAGGTCAGATGTTGTAAGACTTCATATTCTTGCAAACAGTGACAGTAAAAAAGACCAAGAGGTAAAGCTTCTCGTAAGAGATGCTCTTTTAAATGAAAACACAAAGCTTTTATCAAGCGGCGTTACAACCGATAATGCAGAAGAATATTTTTTAGAAAACAAAGATGAACTTTTAGAAGCAGCAAAGGAAACGCTTGAGAAAAATAATTTTGATTATAACGTTTCTATATTTTTAGGTAAAGAATATTTTGAAACAAGAAGATATGATGAGCTTATTTTCCCCGCAGGTGAATACACCTCCTTAAAGGTGATTCTAGGTGAGGGTAAAGGGCATAACTGGTGGTGCGTTATGTTTCCGCCACTTTGTGTGCCAAGCGCCTCTGATATTGAAACAGACGAAAGTAAAACCACCGAATACCTTACTCAAAGCGGAGAGAAAATAGTAAACGGTGGTAATAAGTATATTGTTAAATTTAAGCTTCTTGAAATATATGAAGAATTGAGAAATGAATTGCTTAAATAATTATATCAGTTAGCTTTAAATAATTGCTTCACAATGTCTTGTAACGTGGCAACCAACATTAACTGCAACGGGTAAGCCTGCTATGTGAGTGGGTGCGGTTTCAATATTTACTGCGAGGGCGGTAATATCACCGCCAAAGCCTTGAGCACCTATGTTTAATTTGTTGATTTCAGAAAGCATTCTTTCTTCTAAAGCTTTATAAAAATCATCATTGTTTCTTACAGAAATGTCTCTGCAAAGAGCTTTTTTAGAAAGAAGAGCAACACCTTCAAAGTCACTGCCTATGCCAACACCTAAAACAACCGGAGGGCAGGGGTTAGCGTCTGCAACCTTTACGGTTTCAACAACAAAATTCACAATATCATCAATAGTAGCAGATGGTGTAAACATTTTTATTCTGCTCATATTTTCACTACCAAAGCCTTTAGGTGCGGCAGTAAGCTTTATTTTGTCACCCTCAACGAGTGAAAGGTGAATAAGGGCAGGGGTGTTGTCGTCAGTATTAACTCTTTTTAACGGGTCGCTGACTATTGAGCAACGCATTTTGCCGTCAAGATAGGCCTTTCTTACACCATTATTAACTGCGGTATTAAAATCACCGCCTGTAATATGCACGTCCTGACCTAATTCGCAAAATAAAACTGCCATTCCCGTATCCTGACAAATGGGAATGTTCAATTCCTTTGCAACGGAAAGATTTTTACACATATCACAGAAAATGTTTTTTGCAATAGGTGAGTTTTCTTTTTCTTTACCGTCATTTATACAGCCTTCAAGACTTTCGGGTAAAATTGAATTAGCCTTTAAGAAAATCTCTTCAACCGTTTTTTCAATTATACTTGCATCTATTTCTCTCATAATCTTTTCACTCTGAACAATATATTAAAATATATAAACCGTGTCGCAATTACTACGACACGGTTTTATTTTTTTAGCCTCTTGGGTTTGAGCCACGACGAGGAGTTGAAGCACCGCGTTTTGCAACATTGCTCTTTTTAAGGTCACTCATTTTGTCGTCACTAATGCTTTTGAATTTTGCCATCATATCTTCAAAAGACATATTTTCAGGCTCTGAACGTTGTGTACCTGTCCAAACGGGAGGCTGAGATTTTCTGGGTCTGTCACCTGCGGGACGCTTGGGTTTGGGCTGTTCTTCTTCCTGAGGAAGAGCCTTTTTTATTGAAAGGGCAATTTTGCCTTTTTCGTTAATATCAATAACCTTAACCTTTACGATATCGCCTTCAGATATTTTTTCGTGAATATCTTTGATAAACGTTGCTGATACTTCTGAAATATGTACCATACCTGTAGATTTGTCGGGGAGCTCTACAAATGCTCCGAAATTTGTAATACCTGTAACTTTTCCTTCGAGAATCGAACCGATTTCTGCTGCCATATTTTACCCCTAAATGAATTATTCTGCGGAACCCGGTGTTATGTCAACGTAAACTCTTTCGTCAGGCATAACGTAACCTTTTTTCCTTGCATATTCTTCTGCAAGAGCAGCTTCATCGCCTTTTTTGATAGCGTCTTTAAGCTGGTCGTTTTCACTAACCTGGCTTTCATAAACGCTTTCAAGCTTATTAAGTTCGGCTTCTTTAGCATTGATTTCACTTTGAGCCTTTAAGAAGCTCACACCGAAATACAACAAGAGAATAAGACAGCCGACTATTACAATAACGCTGTAAGGCTTAAACTGTTTCTTATTTTTGTTCGTTGCCAAAGTTACTACCGCCTTTCTTTGATGATGCTTTTCCCACACCTAATATACATAATAAATTATACACATATAAACGTAGTTTTGGCAATAGTTTTTTTCGCATTTTAGTGGACTTTTTTTCGGTTTTTTTAAAAATTTTACTGATTTTCAAAAAAGCTCTATGAAAAAGCCTGTATGAGAGCTTAAAAGGAAAGCTTACAACTGTAAAAATAAAGGTTTTTATTCGTTTTACTATAGCAACAAATTTATCTGTAAGCTTTACTGCAACGATACCAAAAGAAAAGTAATAAAATACTGCACCGATTATCTCACCGATAATAATGTAAGAGCGGATTTCACCTTTATTTAGAGCGAGAATGAAAATATAGCTTAAAAAACCAAAAGTTAAAAAATAAAGAATATCAAAAATAATGGTTGCGGTACGGCTTTTTGTTATTGAAAGGCGGATTGTTCTGAATACGTCATAAAGAACACCTAGAAGAAAGCCTACACCTAAAGAAGAAAGAAAAATTACGGTTTGTTCGCTTTGATGAACGTTATACATTATCTGAATACTCTTGAGAAGAAGCTACCTGATTTATCGGGCACGTCTGCATAAGAAAGTGATGAAATTCTGCCCTCAATGCAAAGCTCGCCAATTTCAAGGGACAGCTTCGTTATATGAAGCTTTTCACCCTTTACGGTCAATTCACCGTATTCCGTAGAAGCAATTATTGTTTCTTCGTCAAAGCTTCCTACATCGTTTACGCCTGAAACCGATAACTTTTTTCTGTCTTCAAGAATACAGTTATGGGGTAAAAGGCCTGTTCTTTTTTCATCTGTCATAATAAAAACACCTCCGTTATTACCGATTATATGCGGTGACAACAGAGGTTAGAACAGTTATTTTGTTTTCAAGTATTCATTTATTACAGTATATTCACGGAAGTACATACTCATACAGTCTTCTGTTTTGGAGTTGTATTCACCGAAGATTTTCAAGGCCTCGTCAATTGGTACCCATCTCGGCATTACACCATGGTCTATTTCAGTATTTGTAAGAGAAGCTTCGCATCTGCCTACAACCTCACAAATAAAATAGTTGTTGATATGCAAGGTATCGTGCCAATATTCGTTTATAGTAACGAAAGGCTTTACGGCTTTTACTACAAGCCCTGCTTCTTCTTTTAACTCTCTTTCGCAGCATTCTTCGAAGCTTTCGGTGTTTTCAAGACCGCCACCGGGGCTCATATATCTTTCTAATCTTGACTCATAAGTCAAAAGAATTTTACCGTCGTTTATAATTAAGCCTCGACAACCTATTCTTACGAATTTAGGTGGTTCGGAGTATGAGGCTAAATATTGATTTATAACGGGACAAGGGAGCTTTTCGGCTTTCATTTTACTACCTCACTTAATTTTTGTGATTTTGTCACCCTTAACAAGATACGCGTTTTTGCTTATATCAATAAGGGGCTGGTCATTAAGAGAATCTGTATAAAGGTTTTCAATTTCTGTATCAGGGTATAAGTCAAAAAAGGCTTTAACCTTATTCTCTCTGAAGCAAAGTCTTTTTATTTCACCTGAATCAAGGTCAATAACAGAGCCTATGTAACGATTTATGTTAAGACGGTTACAGATTATTTCAAGAGAAAATTCGGGTGAGCAGGATATTATAAGGTCATCGTCACTTTGCACATCTTTATAAAATGGCTTAATTTTGTGCATATGAGTGTCCCAGAAAATTTTCATTTCTTCGTAAATACCACCGTGAGATTTTAAATAATCGCTTACTATTGTGCCGTAATCTGAAAGAGCTTGTTCAACGGTTATTTTACCTTGCTTATATTTTAAAATCGCCTTAAAAAGAGATGGGAGATATTTTAAAAGTGATTTATCCTTCTTGCAGTAATAAAGAAAGAAATCAACAACGCTTTCGCCGTCATAAATTGTATTGTCAAAATCAAATACGTTCATAATATTACCTCAGATTTTTAAGATGATTATTTCTTATCACTTTATGATTACCGCACTATTAGCAGGGATTTTTACAAAATCATATACAAAAGAATCTGAAATAAGCTCTCTTTTGTTTTTGAAATCATCGGGCAAGTAATAATCAATTTCGTGAAAATTTCTGTTAACGATTACAAGAATTTGTTGTTCAGTTGTTACGCGCTTATATGCAACGCAGGAAAGCATAGCAGAGTAGGGTATAAAATCACCATCTTTTAAGCAATTAAGTGAATTTCTGATTTCCCCTAATTTCTGATACCAGCTTAAAAGGTCCTTGTCTTCATTTTCCCAAGGATAGAAGCAACGGTTAAAGGGGTCACCGCCACCTTGCATACCTGCCTCGTCACCGTAATATACAGATGGGAAGCCGGGGAGAGTGTACTGCATAACAGTAGCGCATTTTAAAAGTGTTTTTGCTTTTTCGTATTCAGCTTCTGTAAGCTTACAGTTAACCTGAACATTACGGGGCTTATGCTCAATAGAATCATATATAATGCTTGTTAAAATTCTTGCAGTATCGTGAGTGCCTATATGATTCATCAGGCAGTTAAGAGAGTGCTTGGGATAGTTTTCGCATATGGCTACAACTGAATCCATAAAGCTTTCTGCAACACCGTATCTTATAAATGTAAGAATTGCGTTTGCAAAGGGGTAATTCATAACACTGTCTAACTGGTCACCTAAAAGATAGCGTCTTCTGCCACCGTGGCTGAATTTGTTTGTGGCATCCTCCCAAACCTCGCCTAAAACGAGATAATCTTCGTTTAAAGCCTTAACACTCTTTGAAAAACGGTCTAAAAATTTATCGGGTAATTCATCGGCAACGTCAAGGCGGTAGCCGTATGCACCGCAATCGAGCCATTTTTTTGCAATACCGTTTTCACCTGAAATGTAGTTTATAAAGGCTTCATTTTCTTCATTAGTTTCGGGTAGAGTGTCAATTCCCCACCAGCTTTCGTAAGTGCCGTCAGCTTTAAAGGTAAACCAATCACGGTAGGGACTGCTCTCGCTATTGAAAGCACCAAGTGAATCGTATCTTTTTTCTTTATTAAAATAAATACTGTCAGAGCCTGTATGGCTGAATACACCGTCAAGAATTATTTTTATATTGTAGTCATTGGCTTTTTTGCAAAGCTCTTTAAAATCTTCTTCTGTGCCCAGCATAGAGTCAATTTTGCTGTAGTCTGCGGTGTTATAACGATGATTTGAATGTGCTTCAAATATAGGGTTAAGATAGATAACGTTAACACCTAAAGAAGCAATATGAGGCAGTTTTTCTTCAATGCCTTTAAGATTTCCACAGTAATAGTCGTTATTTAAAATCTTACCGTTTTTATCAGGCTGCCAAACAGGTGTTTCAGTTGTGTTAGAGTGAATTACTCTGTCCTGAGGATAGCTTGAAACGGTATTTTTACCCTTGTTGAAACGGTCGGGGAAAATCTGATACATAATTCCGCCCTTTACCCAGTCGGGCGTTTTGTAATCAGATTTATAAACGGTAAGCTGCCACTCTTTCCCTTGGGGAGTGAACTCACCGCAACCGCTTGAACGAAGATAAATATTACCTCTACCAAAAGAGGTTTCATAAGTGAAATGGTAAAAGTAAAGACCTGTGTCAAAAGAGAGTGTGATATCCCACCACTCTTCATTGTCACCGTTCATTCCGCACCAGAACATATCTCTGTATTGCTCTTGTTCACCATCTTTATGAAAAACTAAAGTAACCTTGTTGCAAGAAAAAGAACGGGGCATAAGAACAGCAAGCCTCAAACTTTCGTTTGAGGCTATGCTGCCGAATATAGATTTATGCTTTAAGTCGCGTGAATTGTAGGGAACAAATCGCAAAAAACTCAGTCCTCGTAGCCGTTAGGATTATTGTGCTGCCATCTGTAAGAGTCTGCGCACATCTCTTCAATATCTTTTTCTGCTTTCCAGCAAAGCTCTCTTTCTGCTTTAGAGGGGTCAGAATAGCAGGTTGCAAGGTCACCGGGACGACGAGGTGCAATAACGTAAGGGATTTTAACACCTGAAGCCTTTTCAAATGCGGCAACAACCTCAAGAACGCTATAGCCTCTGCCTGTGCCGAGGTTGTAAATTGCAACACCCTTCTGGGTTGCAGATTTTTCTAATGCTTTAAGGTGGCCTTTAGCAAGGTCAACAACGTGAATATAGTCTCTGACACCTGTTCCGTCGGGAGTCATATAGTCGTCACCGTAAACGAATAAATGCTCACGCTTGCCCTCTGCAACCTGAGTAATGTAAGGCATAAGGTTGTTGGGGATACCGTTGGGTGATTCACCGATTCTGCCACTTTCGTGAGCACCGATGGGATTAAAGTATCTTAAAAGGCAAATGCTCCATTCAACGTCTGATTTAGAAACATCGGTAAGAATCTGCTCAATGAAATACTTTGTTGTACCGTAGGGGTTTGTTGTACTACCGATTTTCATATCCTCTGTAAGAGGTGACTGGTTATTCTGACCGTAAACTGTTGCAGAAGAGCTGAAAATCATTGTTTTACAACCGTGAGCCGCCATAACCTGACAAAGAGTAACTGTGCCACCGATGTTGTTTTCATAATAGAGCAAGGGCTTCTGACAAGATTCACCAACAGCTTTAAGACCCGCAAAGTGAATAACTGAATCAATAGAATATTTATCGAAAACTGCATTAAGAGCATCCTTGTCACGGATATCACAGTTTTCAAAAGCAAACTCCTTGCCTGTTAACTCCTTGATTCTGTCAAGAACGATAGGGCAACTGTTATAGAAGTTATCAATGATAACAATCTCCTTGCCTGCGTTAAGCAATTCTATTGCTGTATGGGAGCCGATATAACCTGCTCCGCCTGTTATAAGTACTGCCATAAAAAATCTATCTCCTTTTTTAAGTGACGTGAGAGTATGTTATTAAAAATCCATTATTTCAATGGATGTTGTAGACTCTGTAACCGGCGCCTGTGTTTCAGGGGGAGGTGCCTGCGTATCAGGCTGCTGTGCCTGTGTATCGGGCTGTTGAGTCTGAGGCTGTGTAGTATTGGGGTTGGGTGTGTAGTTGATATGAGGTCTTTGTGTTGACTCGGGAATCAAGTTTGTAGCAGGGATATCAAAAATAGATGTTGAAGATTCCTCTGATGTAGACTCTGAAGGTGTGTTGTTAACTGTAACAACCGGCTTTGTAGTGTCAAGCTGAACATTGTTTGTGTTACCTGACTGAAGAGAGTCTTTTTCGGGGGCGTCTGATGAGTTAACAAAATATCCACCGAATTTAAAGCCGAGAATAACACAGATTACAACTGCTACGATAAATGTTGCGATAGCGGCAATTGTACCTTTTTTGCCGACTGAAGCAACGGGCCTTGCATTTGCCTGAATTTCAGCTTCAATAAGGGCCTGCTCGTATTTTGCTTTTTCTTCATCGGTAGCGGTAAGCTTGAATACAACCTCATCAATATATTTATCAATCATTACGTAAAGCTCGTTTGTTGCTTCAACGATTAAATTGTCAACGCTTTCACCGGGGTTTGCAAAAAGCTTTTTAACAATAACCTTTTCATCAGTAGCAACGCTTATAAAGGTGTAATAGCTGATAACAGTGTCACCGTTTTTCTCGCGGAAAATGTTTGAAATTGATGCACCTAATTCAGCGTTTCTTAAGTCCATAGCACCTTTTGCAAGCTGTGCGGCATATTCCTTTAAATTTTCAACACCGTCATCGTTTACAAAGGGAGTAAAGAATATTGTACCCTCGTTATGTGCGCAATTTTTAACGTCTTCTTTAAGTACCTTTGAAGCGGGTGTGGAGGGTATCGCAAGTCTTAAGTTGTTTTTAATAAGCTTTGCAACGATGTTTTTAGCTTTCGGTGAAGCAATAGCAGAGCTTGAAATGTCCTGGAATGTATCCTCTTTAGCTTCTTCGCCTTTGAAGAAGGGTAATGAAGAATTTACAAGCACATTGGGAACGATGTTTTCGTTAAGCGGGAAAACAACGATATATTGCTCTGCAGATTTTACATAGAAACCGCTGTAAAGACCGTTTTCTGAAACAAGCTCTACTGCACCCTCGGGGATAAGTGAATGAGCCTTGCGGAGCTTCTCCTCTAAAATCTCGCTACCTATTGCATTGTCGATTTTCTCACTGTAAGCAGGAGAAAGGTTAAATGCTTTAATAAGTACTGGTTTGAATTTAAGATAATAACCTGTTTCAACACCTATAAGCAAAACCTCACTGTTTTCGAGTGCTGAGGAAATGCCTTTGAAAAGTTGATTGGGATCAGAAAAAGATTCAAAATATACACTGCTGTCGCTGATTTTTGAAATGATATCATTTTTTACGGTTGCAAGTGTAATACTGTCTTTTTCAAAAGAAAATGCTTTAATTTTCATGTTTACACCTCTATATAAAAAGCCTTTGACTTTAGTTTAACTTTATTATTAATATAAATAGAATTTGGGGTCATCCTTGTAAGGATTGTTTCTTGCGTTATCATAGTAAGAATCGGGATATTTTACGGGAGAGCTTTTATACTCGGCTAAATCTGTATCAACTACAGATGATTCACCGTCTCTTACCATTCTTGCTATAACTATAAGCCTTGCATCGTTGAATTCATAAGTGCAAGTGCAAAGTGTAAGAAGCTTATCTGTAGGAAGAAGGTCAACACCGGTTGTGTAGAGCTTTCTTTTATCGATTTCTTCAATATACTCTTCAAAGCAAAGGTCAGAGCAATTGTCAAAGGTGAAATCAAAGAAATAACCATTGTTACTTGCAGTTGAGCCGTTTGTTAATATAACTGCGTATATCTTCCAATCGTGTTTTTCAAAAAGTGTATCGAATTGAATAACAGGATGCTTTCTGAAATAGTCCATACTCTTGTAGTTTAAGAGTGCGGCAAATCTTGAGCCGTCGTTCATATTGTGACCGTAGAGAAGAGTGTTTCGGTCAAAGGGCTTGAAGTCTGCCATATGAGTTGCAAATACGGCACCGTAGCTTGTAGGCTTACCGTAAAAGTCGTGCTTCATATAATATTTATCGTTATCAGCCTGAACAACGGGTGTGTCAATTCTTGTGCCGTCAATTCTTAAATAACCGATTGTGTCGGGGTTGTGTGCGTAATAAAGCACGTAATCGTAAAGAATACCTGCAGGCAATTTCTTATCAAGAAGCTCGGGGTACATTTCATAAAGATATGCCCATCTTTCTTCTTCGGTCATTGACTCAAGGTCTTTTTTTACGTCATCAGGAAGCATAGACAAGCTGTGATTTTTTTCCTCTTGTCTTAAAACAAGAAATTTTTCAATACCCTTTTTCCCGATGTATAAAGAGGAAAGCACTATAGCAAAAACGAGAACGAAGCTAACAATATTGAAAGAAATTTTCTTTATCTTTTTAGCTTTTTGCTTTTTGATGATTTCCTGCTTTTTAGATTCATCATTTCTGTAAACGGTTTCTTCCGAGCCGCTGAAATAGCGGTAACCGAAATCAGTCGTTTGCTTTTTTTTCTTCATTTATACCACCTAGAAGATGTAACGCTGTTTCTACAGCGGATAATCTGTTTTGAAGTCTGACGTTGTCAGTAAAAGTGTTTTTTAATTCTACGGTTTTGGTTTCTTTGCCGTTAGCAACACTAACATAAATAAGACCAACCGGTTTTTGAGTGTTATCGGATAAAGGACCTGCGATTCCTGTTATACCGATACCGATATCACTCTCTAATGCTTTACGAACACCGTTTGCCATTTCCTCGGCAGTCTGGCTGCTGACCGCACCGTAAAGCCTTAAGGTTTCTTCGCGTACACCTAAAATTTTCATTTTAACGTCGTTTGAGTAAGAGCATACGCCACCTTGATATATTTGAGATACACCGCTTATTTCGGTAAGTATCTTGCTTAACCAACCGCCCGTGCAGGATTCTGCAACAGATAAGGTTGTATCAGCTTCTTTGAGCTTATTAACAACTTCCTTTGCAAGAAGTATTAAATCATTTTCAGTCATTCTTGAACGCCTTCCGATGTTATAGGGATACGTTTTATTCCGTCAAACGCTCTCTTGCAAAGAGCATCGATATCAAGAACCTTTTCTGCTTCTTCAACGTCTTTAAGCTGAGGACGTGTTTTTGGGTGCTTGGGAGTGAAAACCGTACAGCAATCCTCAAAGGGTTGAATTGAAATATCAAAGGTTTCAATTTTTCTTGAGATTTTGATGATTTCTTCTTTATCCATACCGATACAGGGACGGAAAACGGGGTAAGTTGCAACTGCATCTGTACAACCTAAAGCAAGCATTGTCTGACTTGCAACCTGAGCTACGCTTTCACCTGTAATAAGTGCGTGACAATCTGAATTATCAGCCAACATACAAGAAATTCGCATCATAAATCTTCTCATTATGATTGTGAAATATTCTTCGGGGCATTTCTCTCTTATCTCTTCCTGAATTTCAGTAAAGGGAACTGTGTTAAGCCAGATTCTGCCACTGTAACGGGCAACCTTTGCTAAAAGGTCGTGCACCTTTTCTTCAGAACGAAGAGAGGTATAGGGGGGAGAAGCAAAGTGAATACCTACAAGCTCAACACCTCGTTTTGCCATCATATATGCGGCAACGGGACTATCTATACCACCTGAAATGAGAAGCATACCTCTACCGGATGAGCCAACGGGCATACCGCCTGCACCCTTTAACTGATTACCGCGGATATAAGCTCTGTCACGAATTTCAACAACAACCTTTATATCGGGGTCTTTAACCTGAACTGATAAATGTGGGAAGCTTTCAAGAAGTCTTTCGCCAACAAGTGCAGAAATTTCGGGTGATGTTAAAGGGAACTTTTTATCAGAACGTTTAGCTTCAACCTTAAAGGTGTTAGCTTCGTTTAACTGGTCTTTTAAATAAACGGGTGCGATATCAAGAATATCATTTATATCTTTCTCGGCAACTGCGGCTCTTGAAAAGCCTGCAATACCGAAAACTCTTGAAATCTCGTCTGCCGCAGAATCTAAATCAGCATTATCGTCAAGAGGGTTAACGGTAATTGTTGACTGTGACTGCTTAAGCTCAAATGAACCGTAGGGCTTGATTCTCCAGCGTATATTTTTCATAAGCATTGCTTCAAATGATGACCTGTTTAAACCTTTGAGAGCAAGCTCACCGTCTTTTATAAGGATTATTTCTTTCATAACTGTCCTTTCGAAGTTAACGTTTTTTGCCGTATTTTTCAGCGGCTTCTTTTATTGCAGATATTAAAATATCGATTTCTTCTTCTGTGTTGTAGCGGGAAAGGCTTATTCTTACCGCACTGTCAATTATCTCGGGGGCTAAACCCATAGCAGTTAAAACGGGGCTTCTGTGACCCATTTTACAAGCAGAGCCTGCAGAAATGCAGATACCTTTTTGGTCCATAAAATTAACGATGGGCTGACTGGGAAGACCGAGAATTGAAATGTTTACGATATAAGGAATTGCATCATCAGGAGAGTTTACCGTAACGCAAGAAATGTCGCAAATGCCTTCTAAAAGCCTTTGCTTTAAGCTTGAAACATAAAGCGAATTTTCGGAAATATTCATAGCTTCTTCTGCCGCGGCACCGAAAGAAAGAATTGCGGGAATCGCTTCAGTGCCTGAATGAATACCTTGCTCCTGACCGCCACCGAGTATATAAGGCTTTATTAAGCCTTTTGATTTTACGTATATTCCGCCAACACCTTTAAGGGCGTGTATTTTATGACCGCTTACGGTGATAATATCAGCATCTAAAGCTTTAGGTGTTACGGGGATTTTTGAAAGAGCCTGAATACAATCGGAATGAATGAGGGCAGGTGAAGCATTTCTTTTAACTGCTGCTCTTATTTTATTAACGGGAAGAATTGAGCCGACCTCATTATTAACCGCCATACAAGAAACGAGAATTGTTTCTTTGTCTATTGCAGAGAAAAATTCATCTTCATTTATTTTTCCGTATTTATCAGGTGAAATACGAACAACCTGAACACCTTTTGATTCAAGATATTTTATAGGCTCTGAAACGCTTGGATGCTCAATTGCGGTTGTTACTATTTTATTGCCCTGACGCTTCATTTTTTCGAAAACTCCGAAAATTGCGGTGTTGTTTGCGGTTGTGCCTGACGAGGTGAAAAAGAAAGTGTTTTCAGTTACACCTAAAAGCTTTGAAACCTGCTTTCTTGCAACCTTAAGCTTGTTTGAAGCATCAAGACCGATTTGATGTAATGAAGAAGGATTACCCCAGCAATTGTTTATTGCGTCATTAACTGCTTCTATTGCAGAATTGCACGGTTTTGTTGTAGCACTGTTATCAAAATAAGCAGTCAAACGTTTTCGCTCCCTCATTAAAAAT
Source organism: Acutalibacteraceae bacterium (assembly GCA_045638585.1). GTDB lineage: Bacteria > Bacillota > Clostridia > Oscillospirales > Acutalibacteraceae > DTU089. Next base: position 29,752 of record JAZUBO010000001.1, read on the forward strand.
GCGGGGAAATTTGAACTCAATAAATACAAAATTCAATACTTCCCGACTATATCCTATAATCTTAGTAATTATACAATATTAGTGTACTTTTTGTAAATGGGTTTTGATGAACTTTTATTATAAAAATAATGAATATTTTATTAAATATTGGGAAAATCTATTGTGAATTGATGAAAAATCAAAAATTAAGTTGACCGCAACAAAAAACTGTGCCGGTGTCAATTTAGAAAAGGAGTTTTTTTATGAGAAAAAACAAACGAAGATTCATAAGAATTGTCAGCTTTTTGACAGCACTTATTGTTGTTCTTACTATCTGGGGCGGTGTAAGCACTTATAAGCTTGGCGTTGTAAAAAGACAGGTGAAAGCATCGCAGGAAAGGGCTTTGACGCAGTTCGGAACATATATGGATGAAATCGATTTAAACCTGCAAAAATGCTTGTATTCCTCGGGCAAAACTATGCTTGCGGATATATCCTCTGACTTGTGGCGTTCCAGCGCATCAGCCAAAGAAAGCTTGTCTGAAATAACCGACGGTAACACTGAAATTTCAGGTATTTATAAATTTCTTTCACAGGTGGGTGAATACACTCTTTCTCTTAACAATAAATTAGCCGCTGGTAAAACAATTTCAAAGGAAGAAACGGAAAATCTCAAAAAATTAAAAGAGTATTCGCGTCAGATTTCTGATAATGTAAATTATCTTATAGAGCAAGAGGAAAACGGTTTCCTTGATTTTGAAGAGGTCAAGTCAACCTTACAGAGTGAGGGTAGCGATAAGCTTTACCTTTCTGATGAATTAAACGATACAAATCAAGCAATTCAGGATTACCCTACGCTTATTTATGACGGACCTTTTTCAGACCATATAAACAGCAAGGAATCCTATATTTTAAAGGATTTAGACGAAATCACCCAACAAAAAGCACAAGAGAGAGCAGCATCGTTTTTAGGTGTAAAAGCTGAAGATTTGTACTTCTTATGTAAGACTAACAGTAATATGAGCACCTACACATTTTATAACACTACAACCACAATTTCAGTTACGCAAAGGGGTGGCTTGGTTTCTTCAGTGCTTTCTTCATCCTTTGCGGGAGAAAGCCGTTTAACCACCGAGCAGGCTATAGAAAAAGCAACTGAATTTTTGAAAAATATTGGATATTCAAATATCAAAGAAAGCTATTATGCTACAAATGACGGTATCTGCACAATAAATTTCGCCTATTATGAAGATGATATAATTTATTATACTGATTTGATAAAAGTAAGCGTTGCCCTTGATGACGGAGCTGTTACCGCTTTTGATTCTACAGGCTATCTTATGAATCATAAGCAAAGAAGTATTCCGGAAAACGTCAGTTATACTTTAGAGTCAGGTACTTCCTTACTCAAGCCTGAATTACAAGTGATTTCTTCCAGAAAGACGGTTATTCCTACCGATTGGGAAACAGAAATCTATGCTTATGAATACAGGTGCAGAGCAGAAGATTCTCAGGAAATACTTGTTTATATTGACCCCGTAACAGGAGAAGAAAAGGATATTCTTATTCTTTTATATTCGGATGGCGGAGTTCTTACTAAATAAGAATAAAAAGAAATTTCAAGGAAATAATTATAAAGGAGCTTTAATAATTATCTCCTGAAAGGGCGTGAAGCTATGAAAAAAATAATTGCAATTATGAGTGCGGTTGTTCTTGTGGTTTGTCTTGCAATGGTTTTGACTGGTTGCGGCGGAGATAACGATACACCCACCACAACTACAAATAACACTACAATTACAACAGAACCTTTAACAGATAATCCCGGTATGGTAACTGATGAGTCAGAAAGCGGGGAGAACGGAGTTATCGGTGATATTGTAACTGATATGTCAGAAATGGCATCAGATATGATGACAGACGTTTCTGAAGATATGCAGAGAAGAACAAGATAACGGTAATTTGTAAAAAAGAAAACAGACAAGAAATTTACTGATGTAAATCTCTTGTCTGTGTTTTTTAGAATGTAATAACCTGTTCCGCAAGAATGTTTCCGCTAGCATCTAAAAGCTGGAAGGTTACCTCGTAATTTTTGAATCTTGTTGGAGGATAAGAAACGTAAGAAGAGGGCTCTTCTGCCGACAAAGTAACTGATTTTGACTGAGAGTAGCCGAAAGCAGTTCTGTATTTGATAGATAAACGCTGACCGTAAAGTGTCTCGTCTTCAACTACAACGTGGAAATAACAGGTTTTGCCGTTATCAAGCTCTGTAAGAGCAGTTTCCATATCTGTTTGAGAGTAGTTCACAAAGGCTTTGATTTTGTCAGAGGTTACTGTTGCAGAACCGAGAAGCTGTGCTCTTAATTCTTCAGCGTTTCTGTATTTTGCCAATGTAAGCTCATTAAGATAAGTTACGGTTGTTTCGTTTTCAGCATCGAAATTATCTGTAACATATACATATTTTGCTTCGTTGAGCTTTTCCTGAGCATCAGAGTAATCAATTATTGAATTGAGAAGCTCTATTGCCTCGGTGATTTCTTTATTTTCAATGTGTTTAAGAGCAGCTCTGTATGAGCATTCATTAATCATAGCACTGCTGTCACCGTAATCAGCAATTGTTTTGAAAAGCTCTGTTGCTTTGTCAAAATCACCTTTATCCATTTCGGCTTTTGCCTGAGCATATGTGCAGGCTTGAATACGGATATTGCAGTCTTTATAGTCGCCCAAAGACTTATATTCAGCAATTGCTTCTGTATATTTATTTTCTTCTTCAAGCTTTGTTGCTTTGTTGTAAATGCTCTCGTCGTGCTTTTCCTTACTGTCTTTATATCCGTTAAGCTCTGCAAATACAACAGCAGCGTCGTCAAATTTTCCATCCTCAAAAAGAGTAACGGCATTGTTGTATTTATAGTCGTTTATAAGCTTTGGACCGTATTTATAGCCTGCAAAAGCACAAGCAAATATGATAACCAAGAATATAATTGCAAAAATTTTGCCACTCTTCTTTTTCTTCTTTGGTTTTTCAGTTGCAGTTTCTGTTTCTTCTTCTGCTACGTCAGCTTCAATGGTTTTTACAGAAGCAAGGTCAACCGCTTCTGCTTCTGTTGTATCTTCTTCAGCTTTTTCCTCTGCTTCGGGTATTTCTTCTGCTATCTCAATGACAGCTTCTTCAACAACTGCTTCAGAATCATCTTTAGTAGAAGCTTCTTCAACAACTTCTACGGCTTCTGCTTCTTCTGAGGCTTCGTCTTCAATCTCAGCTTCTGCAGCATCAACGGTTTCGTCTTTTTCAACTGTAGCTTCTGTTTCTTCAATAGATACGGTATCTTCAGCTACTTCAATAGTTTCTTTCACTACATCTTCAGAAGCTTCTTCAATTGTTTCAGCAGCATCATCTTCAGTAGCTTCAGCTTCTGTTTCTTCTGCAATTTCAATAACAGCATCTTCAACCTCGTTGGAAGCCTCTGTAGCTTCAATAGCTTCTGCTTCAACTGCTTCTGTCTCAACCGCTTCTGTCTCAACGTTTTCTTCTTTCTCTTCGGAAGCTTCAACGCTTTCTGTAGAGGATATATCTTCAATTTCTTCAGTTGCTTCTTCGATTACCTCAATTTCGGGCTCGATAATAACAACTGTTTCTCTCTGCATATTGATATTTTCGTCAAAATGCTCTTTATAGCTTTCCTCAAGGAATTCATAAGAAATGCTTTTAAGCTTTGTGCCAATTGCGGCAGTGCCTTTGATAGTGTTATATTGACCTTGCTCAAGGATTTCTGCAAGCTCAGTAAACTTTGCGGATTCTCTTAAAAGGAATTCGTATTTGTCATGGCTTTTTTCAAAGAACATAACAATACAGCGGTAGTAAATTTCAAGGTTTTTGATATCGTTTGAAAGAATGCCTGTGAATACGGTATGAGCTGCAACGTTGTCGCAGATTTTCTGGTATTTGATATTACCAACCTCGGCAGCAATATCACCGCTTACAAAGAAGCAGTCAGAGAATTTAACTGAAAGCTGAATTGCATTTCTGCCATTAAAATCGTTAACAATGTCAGTTAATGATGAACGGAATGCACGGGCTTCTTTTTGAATGTCAAGAACAGTAGCAACCAGTTTTTTGATTTTCTCTGCATCAGCATCTGCAAAAAGTCTTATATGAGCTTCTGTAAGAGAAACCTCAAGCTTTTTAGCCTCGTCATTTGCAATAGCAATAAACGCGGGAAGGTCATCGTCGGAAATATCACCAAGTGCTCCGAGAATTTTTTCATATGTATCTTTTAAACTGACGGTATCTTCATCGAAATTATATCCGTCACAAAGAGCCTTATAAATAATTGCCTTGGGCTCTGCACCGTTTTTTACGATGTATTTCATAAGGCAGTTGTCAGCCTCTGAAAAATTACCCTCGTTATAATATTGCACACCTAAAAGCAAGTTTTCTTCGTCAGTTGAGAAAACAGCTTCACAAGACGGACAAGTTAAACTGTCGTCTTTGTTTTGAAGATAGGCGTTTTTGCATTTTGTACAAACGATTCTAATCATAAATTAACCTCGCTTAATTTAACTCATATCTTTTACCATAATAACATAAATCGACCGTTCTTTTCAATATTTTATTACAAAAATATTGCAGAAACGGTCGAAAATAGTAACAAAATTGTTATTTTATGGTTGTTTTAACCCTTGATTTTGAGTTTTAAGCCTTCTTTATCCACAATTCGCAGAATTTAAAGCCCTCGGTAGCTTCTTCTATTTTTAAGTGGAATGTACCGTTGATTATAACGTTTTTCGGTACGAAATATTCACAGCTTTCAAAGCCGTCAACGAGAATCAGTTTATCAAATTCCTCATCGTTTTTACCGCCGTAACGGTTTCCGTCAAAAATAACGGTATCGTTTACGGTAACAATATGATGCTCGATTTCCTCTGCGTTTTCAGACTTATAAACTATCTTCAATTTGTAGTCGCAGTCGGGTGCGAGTCCACCGAAAAATGCTTCAAAATTAAAGTGGTCGAAGATTTTCGTCATACCCATAGGAAGCGGCTTTTCCTTGGTGTAGGGGCGATCTGCCTGTATGTCCATATAAAACTCACCCTTTTGACGCGTGCCTAAGGTGTTGAGATTATGAAGAGCAACAGAATAGTAAACCTCTTGTGGCTTTGATTTTCTTGCATCAATTATTCTTTTTATATATTCTGCTTTTTCACTTTGAGAAAGACCCGCAAGGCTCTCGCATTTTTTTAGTAAAAATGCTCTGTCGGTAACGTTATTGTCAATGGTTTCAAGGGTTGCACCTCGCTCCCAGCTATCTGCACAGAAATTTTCAACATCAAGCTGTAAGCCTATTAAATCAAAGAGCTTTTTGCCGAGAAAATCAATCTCTTTTCTCAAGCTCATATAGTCGTCACCAAAAGGCTTTTTCAATTCTTTATAAGTGCTTTCAAAGTCATTAACAGAAAGAAAAATTTCAGCATTTTTTATGAGATTAAGTTCAAATTCACGTCTCATTTTTACAAGCTTATCGCAACAAGCTCTGAAATAAAGCTGGGTAAATCTCCAGTTTTCAGTAAGGTGAGGAAAATCCTTTTTAAGCTCGCAAAAACCCTTGAAAGCTATGTCTATACAAGGATTTTCTTCGGGTGCGGTTTGCCAGTTTTTTTCTAAAAGAAGTATCAAATCTGCGATTTTTTCTTCATCTGCACCATACATAAAATATCGTGCATAATCAAGGATTATCTCGCAAAGAGGTGTGTTCATATTGAATTCAAGAGCACTCCAGACAGCTTTGTTAAGGTCATCGTGAACACCCTCGGAATAGCTTACACTACCAATTGTGTAGGGTGAGAAAATTCTGTGAAGTGTACGGAATTCAACGGGACGGGGGTTAACACTTTCTCTTGAAAGAGTAGCGGCATAAGAAAAATGCCAATCGTCTTCAAGGAAATTTACAGGGTATTCGCATCTTAAATTGTGAGTAATATCCGGATAAAATCTTAACGGGTATTTATCTGGGATTCTTTTTCTCAATTCGTGAATAGGGAAAGCGTGATTCGGCCCCATAATAACAGCGTCAATTTCATCAGGTAATGATGATAATTCGTTTACTAAAACCTCACCCCAATCTCTGTATTGGTGCGGTGCTTGTGCAGATGGCTGCATTTTTGCATCGGGGTGATATTTTTTAAGTATTTTTTCTATTTTTCTACAACGGTCAACAAAAACGTCTGATTTAAGGTTTCCGGGGTCACCTCCGGGAGGGAAAACGTAGTCAAGACGAGGAAGAGAGGAGTAAAGCTTTTCGCGAAGTGCTAGAGCCTCTTCTTCTGTTTCTCTGTCGTCGTTTGCGTGCCATAAAGAAACGTCTAAATCAATAGTATCAGCAAGGCGTGTAGCCTCTATAAGAAACTCGTATTGCTCGTATTTCATAAGACGATTTCTGAAGTTTTTATCAGGCTTTGTGCCGTTATGCTCAACGGTATTTGCACCAAAAGCCATCATATCAAGATAATATTGAAAATATTGGTCGTAATCCCAGGCATCGTATGTGTTAGGGGTAGTTCTGTAGCCAATCTGATGACCTCTTATTTGCTTTTGCGGTGCGTAAAAACCGTCAATGCTTTCAATAAGAGTATTTTCACCGTTTTTGAAAATTGTTTTTCTTAAAAAGTGAGAATATGCGAAAATAAGAGCTCTGATAGTTTTTCCGTAGAACTCAATAACACCACCGTTTACCGCGATTTTATAATGGTCTTTACTTTCAAAATCGGGTGAAATATTAAAGATAAAATTAGCCTCTTTTTCATTGAGAGAGCAGGGGGCAGAGGTTCTTTTTTTTAGCTCGGTTATAAAAAGCTTTGCCGACAAAACCTCTTCATTTGTGACTGCTTTAACGTTAAATTCGGTAAAAGAGATATTCATAAGCTCCTCCGATTAAAATATAATATTACGAAAAGATTTTACCACACCTTTCAGCTTCATTCAATAAAAAGGTAAGTTAATTTTGTTTTTTACTTGCAATTTTTATCGCCTATGGTAAAATGAATGTAGTTTATTTGAATATTTATATCTGAACGGAGATTTACTATGAATGCTTTTACAGTAAAATGGTACACAAAATTTTTAACCTCACTTTTAGGTTACACACCCGACCTTAAGGTTGCTATGAAATTAAAAAATGAGGGTAAATGGGAAGAATATAAGCCTCTTGTTGACAGCAAGGTGCGTGAATGGCTTGTTCCTTTAATAGATTTAGCAGGTGTTGATTTCGTTGTAAAAGGCGTTGAAAAGGTTCCTGCAAACGAGCCTATTATTTACACACCTAACCACGCAGGTATGTTTGACATTCCTGCAGTATTCTTAAACGCTCCCACAATGCCTATGTTTATCGCTAAAAAAGAGCTTAGTGCATTCCCGTTTTTAAAACAGTGGATGTGGGTGCTTGACTGCGTTTTTGTTGACAGAAAAAACAAAGACGGTGCCCGTTCATCACTTCACGATGCTATTGAAATGGTCAAAAACGGTAGAAGTCTTGTTATTTTTCCCGAGGGAACAAGAAGCAAAAACGGTCAGTTAGGTAAATTCAAGGGCGGTGCTATGAAAATAGCGATGGAAACAGGTGCAAAGGTTGTTCCCGTGCTTATTGAAGGCTCAAGAGAGCGTCTTGAAGCAACAGGAAACGTTACTCCCGGTACAGTTTACGTAACCTTCCTTGACCCCATAGAAACAAAGGGACTTACAAAAGACGATTTCTTCAAAATGCCCGATGAAATCAGAGATATGCTTCAAAAAGAAAGAGATAATGCTAAAAATTCTTAAGTGAATAATTTAAGCAGTACGAATTGAGTTTACTCAATTTGTACTGCTTTTTGTTTTTGGTTATTTATTAAATTCCCATTTAAAGAGAAGAATGCCACCTATTGAGATAATAACTCCGATAAGCTTGTGCCATTGAAAATTCACCTTTTCTACACCAAAAAGACCGAAAAGCTCAATTAAATATGCAACTAAAAGCTGTGCGGTAACGATTATCATAACCGCTTGTGCAGGACCAAGACCTGACATACTCTTTATCACTGTGTAGGTTATAAGAGCGCCTATAATACCGCCTAAAAGCATATATTTGTTATCAATTTTAAAGAGAGAGGAAAATGCTCCCTCTTTACCCGTAAAAAACCAAGCGGCAAGGCAAAATAAAAGGGCAGTAAACTGAACAAATGAAGAGGAAACCCAAATGGAAGTCTGCTTTGTAACACCCTCATTAAAAACGCCTTGAATACTCATCAAAGCTCCCGAAACTATTGCAGTAATAACACCAAGCATAATACAATCACCTGAAAACCTTTATATTGCTATTTTTACCACTTAAATAAAAATAAAACATCCTTTTGAAAAAATTTTCAAAAGGATGTTTTGCTTTTTTGTTTTCTGGCGTATCTTTTTATCTTTCTTCTCTGAAGTAGTTAAGTCCGAGGTTTTGCGGGGGTTGATTTTCTTTTTTGTTCATCATACTGGTAACAATTAAAACAATAATTGTAATTACGTAGGGTAACATTTTCAAGATTTCTCTTCCTGAGAATGAAATGTTTCCGAAAACAAAGGCTGCAATATATAATGCACCGAAAAGATATGAGCCTATTATTGAGATATTTGGCTTCCACAATGTGAAGATAACAAGAGCTATTGCGAGCCAACCGAATGCCTCAATAGTTGATGCATTTTCCCAACTGCCTTTAACATAGTCCATAATATAGAAAACTCCGCCAAAGCCTGCAATACCGCCGCCTACTAAAATAGCAACATATTTATACAAGGTTATATTAACACCCATAGCATCTGCGGTTGCAGTGTTTTCACCGATTGCACGAAGGTTTAGACCAACCTTTGTGCGGTTAAAAATAAATGTGGTAATCAATGCAATAAATATTGCAAAATATACGTAAAAGCCGTGACCGAACAATACCTTAACCACACCGTCGGCGTTTTCGGCAAAAGGTAAGCTTTTTGCGATGATTTTACCAGCGGTTGAAAAATTACTTTTATCAACGTACGAGTGCATTAAAAACTGAGTAAGACCGTTACCGAAAATTGTAATTGCAAGACCTGTAATATTCTGATTACAACGGAATGTAATTGTAATAACAGCATAAATTGCAGCTGTGAGAGAAGCAAAGAGGAAAGCGCCAAAAAGTGATGAAAGTATCAGTAAAAGCCATGATGCACTTTCAGGATTTTCAAGGCCGTTCATATAAAGACTGACGAAAAGACATCCACCAACAGTACCCGTACACATAATTCCGGGAATACCAAGATTTAAGTGACCGGCTTTTTCTGTAATTGTTTCACCGATACAGCCGAAAAGAAGAACTGTGCCAATGGCGATTGCACTCATTAAGAATGTGATAATCATTTCTTAATATCCTCCTTTTCTTTTTTTCTGAAAACGAGCTTATAGTTAATAAAGAAAGAGCAGACAATAACTGCAAAATAAACAATACCTACAACTATGTTTGATATTGAATCATTTGTAAACATAAAGGTCTTTCTGACCTCAACCATACCTTTGGAAATAAAGGTGATAAAGAAGCTTGTAAGCATAATAAGTAAAGGATTAAATGAAGCAAGCCAAGTTGCCATAATACCTGTAAAGCCCATATTATTTGCTGAAGCTGTACTGATGGTATGGTTGATTGAGCCTGCAAGAATAAAGCCTACAAGACCTGCAATAGCACCTGAAAGAATCATTGTTCTGATAATAACCTTATCGACCTTAATGCCCACGTATTTTGCAGTATTGATGCTTTCGCCGACAACGGAAATTTCATAACCGTGTTTAGCTGAACGAAGGTAAATATGCATTAAAACTGTAATCAATACAAACAGAATGATAGGTAATAAATATTTATTGCCTATTTCAGGAATATTACCGTAAGCGATTGGTGCTAAAACACCTGAACCTGATTTTACCCAGATTGTGATACACAAGGAAACAAGACCTTGAGCAATATAGTTCATCATAAGAGTAAACAAAGATTCGTTTGTGTTAAATTTTGCCTTGAAAATGGCAGGAATAACTGCCCATAAAGCACCTGTAGCTACACTTGCGATAAACATAAGAGGGATAATAACAGAATCACTTACCTTACCACCAAGGTAGAACATACAAGCAATCGCAGAAAGACAGCCTACAAGAATCTGTCCGTTACCGCCAAGGTTCCAGAATTTCATTTTAAATGCAGGGAGCAAAGCCATTGAAGCACCGAGCAGGAGAGCTGTGTCCTGAAGTAAAAGCCAGAATTTACGTTCACTTCCAAACGCCCCTGTAAATAACGACTGAAAGAAATCTCCGATGCCTTTTTCAGAAAACAAAACGGAAATCAATCCGCTTAAAAGTAAGCCTCCAACAATAGCGATGGAATAAATCAGAATGATTTTTGGGAATTTAATATTATCCCGTTTAACAATTCTGACAAAGGGTTCTTTTAGATTGCTTTTATTCTTTTTCATTCCGTCACCTCATTTTTATCAGATTTTACCATAAGAAGACCAATTTCATCTTTAGTAGTTGTTCTGGCATCAACAATGCCTGAAATTTTACCGCCACTTAAAACAAGTATTCTGTCACTGAGAGCCATAAGAACGTCAAGATCTTCACCTACAAAAATAACAGAAACGCCTTTTTGCTTTTGTTCGTTAAGGAGATTGTAAATGGTGTAGGATGAGTTGATATCAAGTCCGCGTACAGGATAAGCAGTCATTAAAATTGCAGGTGCGGCGGCAATTTCTCGACCAACAAGAATTTTTTGAACATTACCGCCGGAGAGCTTTCTTACTGCTGTATGTGAATCGGGGGTGTTAACCTCTAACTCACTGATAATTCTGTCAGCAAGGTCCGAGGGAGTTTTTCTGTCAAGGAATAATGATTTGCCTTTTCGATAACTACGAAGCATCATATTATCAATAATGCTCATACTGCCGACAAGACCCATACCAAGTCTGTCTTCGGGGACAAAGGAAAGGCGGATACCGAGTTCGCGAATTTCTCTCGGTGTTTTATTCTTTAAATCAATAACCTCATCTTCCTTGAAGAGTATTTTTTCACCGTTAACAAGGTCTTTGATTTCTTTTTTAGTTAATTTATCAAACTTGATATCGTTTCCATTGCTGTCTTTGAAAGCGTCTTCGTGAGCAAGCTCCATAACTCGCTTGTAGGTTTTGTGATAGAAGGAAACGGGCTTATCTTTTTTTGGGTGATAATAAGTCAATGTGCCTGAATCGTAGTTATTAAGACCTGCAATTGCTTCAAGCAATTCCTTTTGACCACTACCGGCAATACCTGCAATACCGAGGATTTCGCCACCAAATGCATCAAAAGAAACGTTGTCAACTACCTTATAGCCGTCAGAATTTTTTACGGTAAGGCCTGAAACTGAAAGTCTTAATTTACTGTCAACAGGCTCTGTACGGTTGATGTTAAGGTCGATTTTCTCACCGACCATCATTTCTGTAAGCTCTTTTTCCGAGGTTTCAGAGGTGTTTACGGTGGCGATGTGCTCACCCTTACGTAAAACGGTAACTCTGTCAGAGATTTCCATAACCTCATTTAATTTATGAGTAATGATAATGATTGATTTTCCGTCATCTCTCATTGCTCTTAAAACCTTGAATAAACTTCTGATTTCTTGGGGAGTCAAAACTGCGGTGGGTTCATCCAATATGAGAATATCAGCACCTCTGTATAAAACCTTGAGGATTTCAACGGTCTGCTTTTCGGAAACTGACATTTCATATATTTTTTTGTCAAGATTTATATTGAATCCGTATTTTTGAGCCATTTCTTTAATACGGTTATTTACTTCTTTGAGATTATATTTTTCGTTTTCAATACCTAATGCAACGTTTTGTGCTGCAGTGAAAATATCAATCAACTTGAAATGCTGATGAATCATACCAATTTTATGATCGAACGCATCACGAGGGGAGCGAATAATAACTTCTTCGCCGTTAATAAGAATTTTACCTGAATCAGGATAGTAAATACCGGCTATCATATTCATAAGGGTTGTTTTACCACAACCGTTTTCACCGAGAATAGAGAGTATTTCTCCTTTATAAACATCTAAGCTCACATTATTGTTTGCAATGACCTTAGAGCCAAATCTTTTAGTAATATTTTTTAATTGTAAAATAACAGTTTTCTCCATAAGAAACTCCTGAAAGCTTAATTTGATTACCATTTAAGAAAGGCGAAGTTGTTGAGCTTCGCCTTTCCTTTTAATCAGATGAGAATAACTTATAAATCAGATTATTCAGTAACTGCTGTGATGCCGTCAATTATAACGTTGAAGTAAGGAGCTGAACGCTTAGCACTTTCATTAACGAAAGTAATGCCGTTTGCTGTTTCAATAACTTCTGTTTCGGGAATAAAGTCACCGGCATCGTCAACGTCAGCAACAAATGATGTTAAGGGTTTGCCATCAACTGTGAATGTTGAGCAGTCAAATACCTTGATTGTACCGTCCTGAAGACCCTTCTTAACTTCGTCAAGCTTTTCCTGTGTGCCCTTTGCAGCAGCACTGCCGAGAGCTGTGATTTCAACAGAGCCTGTAGCAATTGTACCTGTCCAGTCAGTATCAATAGCTTTGTCGTTCTGTACACAATCAATGATGTACTCGAAATAAGGTGCCCAGTTGATTCTTGAAGCAATGATAAATGTGTTGGGGCATTTTTCTTCAGTTGAACCGTTGTAAGAAACGTTAGGAATATTTTTCTCTTCGCAAGCAGTGGGAGCACCCCAAGAGTCAGCGTGCTGAGAAATCAATTTACAACCGTTGTCAATAAGAGCAAGAGCTGTTGTCTTTTCAGCTGCTTCATCATACCAGGAGTTTGTATAGCGAACTTCCATAGTAGCGTTTTCTACGATTGATTTAGCACCAAGATAGAATGATGTGTAACCTGAAATAACTTCAGCATAAGGCCATGCACCAACGTAACCGATTTTTGCGTTTTCGTCAGAAACCTTACCATTCTCGTCACCGTAGAGCTCAACAAGCTTCATACCTGCTGCAACACCTGCAAGGTATCTGCCTTCGTAGATAGAAGCAAAAGCATTGTGGAAGTTTGCAAGACCTGCAGTGTGAGCCTGAGTACCTGTAGCGTGGCAGAATTCAACCTCGGGGAATTCCTTAGCTGCCTGAATCATATAGGGCTCATGGCCGAATGAGTCAGCGAAGATAAGGTCGTATGACTCTGCAAGGTCAGATGCCTGGTCATAACAAACCGTGCCCTCATCAATGTCTGTAACGATTGTGTAATCGTCAGCTGTAAGACCCTTGTTTTCACAAGCAAGCTTGAAAGCATCGATGAAGTTCTTATCATAAGTTGAAGAGTCACCATGTAAACAAATAAGAGCAACCTTAATGTTTTCTGCTGCGGGATCGTCAGGTGTTTCGGTGCCACCGCAAGATGCGAATGAACAAACAACCATAACAAGAGCAAGGCAGAGAGCGAGAATTTTTGCGAACTTTTTCATTGTCATTACCTCCAAAATGGAAATTTTATTGTCAGCAATCAATTTCGGGTCTGAATGTGATTTCGCCATCATTCATACTTTCAACGATTGCTAATGACCTTACCTTGTAGCCCTTTTCACGAAGAGCTTTGCCACCGGGCTGGAAGCCTTTTTCAATGGCAATACCGATACCAACAACCTGAGCACCGGCTTGTCCGATAATATCAATGAGTGAATTACAAGCGTTACCGCCTGCCATAAAATCGTCAATAATAAGCACCTTGTCTTCAGAAGAAAGGTATTTTCTTGAAACGTTCATTGTGTATTCGTGACCGTGGGTGAAAGAGTAGCATTTTGCAGAATATACTTCATTACCAACGTTTTTGTGAGCCGCTTTTTTAGCAAAGAGGGCAGGAATACCGAAATAACGGGCAGCGGCAACTGCTATAGAAATACCTGAAGATTCGATGGTTACAACCTTTGTAGCACCACAGTCCTTAAATAGACGGTAAAATTCTTTACCCATTTCATCAACAAGAACAGGGTCAATCTGGTGATTTAAAAACATATCAACCTTGAGAATATCTGTTCCGATTGCGGTACCCTCATTTTTTATTTTCTCTTCAAGCAACTTCATATTACTGTCACCCACACTCAAATTATCAATTACTAGTAAAAATTATACATTTTAAACATCATCATTTCAAGAGGAATTTACGGGAAAAATGTCAATTTTTAACTTTTCGTAAACTTTGTACAAACCAGCAGAAAAATATAATGCAAAGTGCAAAAAATGAAAATTAAATTTGTGCTTTTGGCGCTATTGGTAAAAATGACGAATAAAGATGCTTGAAAGACATTTTCTAATGGTATTATGAACCTTGAAAAGTAAAGTGCCATAACTTTACACCACATTTTTTCTGTTGTAAACCTCATTCACGGTATAGTTGTGTAAAATCAATTGTATCAATGATTTTTGTGAAATTTCTATGTTAAAATAGTGTAAAGATAATTCGCTTTACATATCTAATTGTTAAAATTACACAATATATTTTGATGTTTCCAAAATGCGAGCGACTTTTCTAGTCGCATCCGAATTGTTATTTTTTATATAAGGTCTGCAACCTGTTCGGCTGTTAAGTTAGCATCATCGATGTTATCCCATGTAACCTCGCTCTTGATAAGAGCAGCGTTACCGATAACAGTCATGCAGCTGAAAGCCATAACGAGTGCAAGAACCAAGCTCAACAATTTAGTTGATTGTTTCATAAAGTTTTACCTCCATATTTTAGTACGCCAATACAAAAATACGCGTGCGTTAAC
>JAZUBO010000002.1:0-104586 GCA_045638585.1 Acutalibacteraceae bacterium
TATATATCATTCTCCTTAAACTCAAATTATGTTGTTAGTATTTGTGATTAAAGGGAATTTATACTGTCGTAATTTACTTTTTGATTTGGTTGTGATACAATAAATTAAAGGCGGTGAAAGTATGAGTTCGTCATCCAAGAAAGATGAAAATCAGTGTTATACATATTTTCGTATTGTAGGAGATTTTAACCCTGATGAAATTTCATTGAAATTAGGACTGCATCCATATGACTCGTGGAAAGCTGAAGATAAAAACAAATTTGGAAGGGCATATGGGTTTTCTGCTTGGCATTTTGGTAAGTGCGAGGTCTATAATATTGTTGTAACTGAACAAATGGAAGAAACAATTGCTCCGTTACTCGATAAAATAGAATTATTAAATCAAATACGAAAAGAAAACGATGTCAATTTTTATCTTGAGGTTGTGCCATTTTTAAGTTCATATAATGACAATCCTTGCTTAGCCCCTTCATTAAAAGTTATGGATTTTTGTACTGCAACAAGAACAGAAATTGATATTGATTTATACGTTTGTGATTGATACAAGAACAGCGGAGTGAATTTCACTCCGCTTTCTTTTATGTATTATATCTCTTCATAAAACTATGTACCCCAAAGCAAAACCTGTCGAAAAGTGTCAATGTTGTATGTGACGGGTCACCCTCACGAATACGAAGTGTCCTTCTGATTTCTTTGGGGATAACCACACGCCCCAAATCATCAATTCTTCTCACAATCCCAGTTGCTTTCATATATACATTTCTCCTTAAATTACAAATTGTGTTGTTATTATCTGTATTTTAAGGAGATTTATACTGCTTGAATTTACTTTTTAGGGAGTGTGTGATATAATAAAACAAAGGCGGTGAGTTTATGAAAAAGTTTTGGGGCTATGTATCCAATAACGAGTTTTCTGTTGGTTGTACAGGACAAACTGTTTTTTTATACGATAAGGACGGTAATGAGTTAGGTAAATTCAAAGATATAGTTTACGGTTATACGCCTATGATTTCGCCAGATGGAACATTATTTGTCGTCAAATCTACAGATGGCAGACTTGCGATATATTCTCTTGAAACATTGTCTTTAATTAAAAAATTCCGTTTTTCGAAGGTTGACGGAGCACAAGATGACGGTTTTTGCTTTTCGCCTGACGGAAAAATGTTTTTCAATGTAGAGCGTCAAAAAGATGATTTGCACTCTGCTATATCTATTTATGATAAAACTGATTTTTCGCTTGCCAACCAAATTCTGTTAGGCGAAGATATGATGTTAGACCACATAGAGTTTGATAAAGCAACAAATAAATATTATATTTTGGGATTTATGCGTGATGCCAACCATGTTATTGATCATGGTTTTGTCGCTGAATTTGAAGATAATCAAATCAAAAATATTACTGCTATTTCTGAAAAAGAGTATGATTTTTATCGTTCATATAAACATTTGGAAATTATGGGTTTTTCGGAAAAAGCATACGAATGGTCATATATGGATTGTGAACTCGATAAATTAAAATCCATGAATCATACACTTGCGAATTTGTATAAGCATTACAATAAATAAATTTCAAAAGCGAGGTGAATTTCACCTCGCTTTTGCTATGTATAAAAATCGGTTAAAACCTAGTTTTGACACCCTTGTGTTCAATAGGGCAAACTGCCGTTAAACCCAGTATTTATGCGCCTTTTAAGTGGTTTGCCCTATTATAACGCAAGCCTCTATTCTACGAACTATTCCTGTTGCTTTCATATATTCATTTCTCCTTAAAAACCAAATTGTGTTGTTATTATCTGTATTTTAAGGAGATTTATACTGTGAGAAATTGCTTTTTGAATTTAATGTGATATAATAAAATTTAATTCAATCATTTTAACATATTTTATTTAACGGAGATATAATAAATGGATTATTTAGTTACGACAATTGTTACGTTCTTTGCCGGTATGGGTGCAGGTCTTGGTACAGGGTTTGCCGGAATGAGTGCAGCCGCTGTAATAACACCAATGCTTATAACTTTTCTTGGGATTGAGCCGTATACTGCAGTGGGTATTGCTCTAGCATCTGATGTTTTAGCGAGTGCGGTTTCTGCTTACACATATAAGAAAAATAAAAATTTGGACGTGAAAAATGGTATACTTATGATGGTGATAGTTCTTGCTTTTACTGTTGTAGGTAGTTATGTCTCGAGCATTGTACCGTCAAAAACAATGGGTGGGTTCAGTACTTTTGTAACCTTTATGCTTGGAATAAAATTTATATTAAAACCTGTTATGACAACTAAACAGGAAATGGAAGCAGTCAGCAAAAAGAGAAAAATAGTCGGCTCAATTGTATGTGGCATTATGGTAGGGTTTACGTGCGGTTTTGTTGGAGCCGGTGGTGGTATGATGATGCTTCTTATACTTACCGGTGTGCTTGGTTATGAGTTAAAGACAGCTGTGGGTACAAGCGTGTTTATAATGACATTTACTGCATTAACAGGAGCTGTTTCCCATTTTTCGTTTGGTGATTCACCAAACATTTTGGTTATGATTTTATGTGTTGTGTTCACTTTTGTTTGGGCGCGTATTGCTGCTGTGTTTGCAAATAAAGCAAAGCCTGAAACGCTTAATCGTGCCGTCGGCTTTGTGTTAGTTTTGTTAGGTATCGTTATTCTGGGATTTAAACTTCTTGTCAAATAATTAAAACAGCAGAGTGAAATCACTCTTCCGATGAAGATGAGTTTATTCACATAATTTCAAAGTAAGTAAAATATTGCATTTACTTTTTATTATATGCGTGGTATAATTCTGTAAAATTAAGGTGAGGTGAGTGATTTGTATTTTAAGGATTCTTTGCGTTACAGAAATATATGGCTAGGTATTGCAATGGTTTGGATAATTCTTTATCATTTGCCCTTTGCTTTACCCATCGCTTTTTTTGATTCTATTAAGAATATAGGTTACGGTGGCGTTGATATTTGTTTGTTTGCTTCCGGTATTGGTTGTTACTACTCTTTGTATTCTAATTCTGATGCGGGAGCTTTTATTAAAAAACGTTTTAATAGATTGATGCCTACTTATTGGATTTTTATTGTCTTTTGGCTTGTTTATAAATTTATCATCGGTGAGTTTGGTTGGAAAATGGCAATCGGTAATGTTTTTGCTGTTCAACAGCTTACAGGCCACGGTAACGAGTTTAACTGGTATATAACAGCAATTATATTGTTTTATTTCCTTGCACCATATCTTAAGGTTATTGCCGATAAAAAATCGATTGTATTAAAAATCTTTGTTCTTGCTTTGCTTGTCGGCGTTACGATTTCCTTTTGGGATAACTCAAACCTTATTATAATTGTGGTTCGTCTCGCTATTTTTTACGTTGGCATGCTTTTTGGCTCAATGTGTAAAAGTAATCTAAAGGTTTCTCGTTTGCATATCTGCTTTGGCGCTTTGATGCTTGTTGTAGGTTTGGTAGTGCTTAAAATCTTCTTGAAAAGTGATTACAGATGGTCTTACGGCTTGTATTGGTATCCCTTTATTCTTATTACACCACCCTTGTGTATGGCTATTTCTTTTGTTGCAAAGCTTCTTGAAAAAACAAAGGTTACAAAGCCTATACTCAAACTATTATCATTATGTGGTCAGTATTCCTTTGAACTTTATTTGATACACATTCCGTTGGTTGCAATTATACCAATGGTAATTACTAAATATAATTTAGTTAACGTTAGTTGGGGTGTTTGGTTGGCAGGTTTATTTGTTTTAATCTTGCTTTGTTTCTTGATTAAAAAGGCGGCAGAATTATCTGAAACAATTTATTTTAAGATACATTCTAAATTAATTAAAATTAAAGATTAATTGAAAGTGGTAGTATCGTAAAGATACTGCCACTTTTGTTTTTACAGCGTATTTTGATGATTTATACTATTTACTTTTGTTAGTGTGTATGGTAGTATTATTTCGGTGGTGAGAGATAATGAAAAAAGGGCGTAATGACACTCTTGATTTACTTAAATTATTTGCATCGTTTGCAGTTGTTTTTATCCACGTATTTTTTTGGGGGAAACTCAGTATTGTTACCGATTCTTTAGCGAGGTTTGCGGTTCCGTTATTTTTTGCCGCAACAGGCTTTTATTCTTATGGAATCACACCCGAAAAAATCAAAAAACGAGCTATTTATCTTTTTAGGTTGCTTGTTTTTGCCGTGGTGCTGTGCGTGTCTTTTGATGTGGTTTTGTTTTTTATTTATAATGACATTCAAGGTATCGCATACTATTTCGGTCAATTTTTGAATTTAAAAAACATCTTTAATTTATTGGTGTTTAATACACCTGTACACGCTATACATTTGTGGTATTTATTAGCGGCCTTGTACGTTTATATCATCTTTTATTTTATTAAACGTTTTAATATTAAGGAAAGCATAGTCTTTGTTATAGCTATTTTGCTAATGGTGTTCCATTTAGTTTTAGCAGAGGGGCTTTCGATATTTGGTATAATTATACCGCCTCACTATATGCGAAACTTTCTTTTTATGGGCTTCCCGTTTTTCACGCTCGGTTTAATAGCAAATAAATATTCTGATAAGCTTGAAAAAATTAATGGTGCATTTGTCTTCGTTTTCGGTATCGTTGGTGTGCTGGCTACTTTGCTTTCTCGTAAGCTTCTTGGTAAAAACGAACTTTACCTTGGTTCAATTTTAATCGTGTTTGCGTTATTTTTAATCTTCATTAAATACTCACATATTAAGTATAATAAGGTTGTTGTAACAATTGCGTCTTGCAGCACCTTTGTTTATATCCTTCATACGATAGTATCAGATTATCTTCACGTTGCTTATTGGAAACTAGGTATTGGCTCTTCTGTTGCTTTAGAACTAGCCCATCCGTTATTAGTTTGCTTCTTTTCCACTGTTTTTGCCTTAGGCGTTAAAAATGTTGATAAATTTTTACGAGTAAAATAATACTATCATATTAAATAACAAACTCCTTGCTTTACAAACTGTAAAACAAGGAGTTAATTTTATTGATTACGGTCTTTTTATTGTGATGTTAAGACCTAAAGCTGCTACGGCCAGGATAAGTAACATAACAAAAGGTGATGTGTAGCCACCGCTTGAAATAAGCAAGCTGTTGCTGAAAGAAGCAATAAATGCTGCAACAATTAAGTTGAAGTTTGTTAAGCTGTAGTTTGTTGAAAAATACTTTTGTCCGTAGAATGATGAGGTGAATGCCGAGGTAACCGTCGGGCAAGAGCCGTAAGACATACCTGTAAGGCAAAGACCGATAATGCAAACGGGAAGAGAGCTCATCTGAACGGCTAAAAGTGTCATGCCTGCTGCGACGATTGTAAGAATGTTTGCGGCAATCATAGTTTTTCTTCTGCCTAAAACATCGTAAACAGCACCTGTAAGAATTCTACCAAAGCCGTTGAAAACTGAAAGCACACCAACTAAAGTGGTTGCAAGGGCAGGGGCAGCATCAACTGAAATAACCAGGTCTCTTGCAAAGCTGATAACAGAGTTACCTACCGCTGTTATAAAAGCCATGCAAACGAATGCACGCCAGAATGTGAAGCTTTTAAGCATTTCTTTGGTTGAAAAATCTCTGACCTCAAAGCTTTCTTTTGCTACTGCTTTTCTTTGCTTGGGAGCGGGGAGTGTAGTATCTTGCGATGGTTTTTTTAGAATTATACCTGCAATTATAAGCACAATTGCTAATATTACACCAAGAGCAATGAAAGTTTTACTCCAACCTATGCTTTCGTTTTCGAAAAACATGCTGATTAAGTTACCTAAAAGCAATGTGCTTACACCGAAGCCCATCATAAGGCAACCTGAGCAAAGCCCCTTTTTATCGGGGAACCAGGCTGCAACCGTTGAAACAACAACGTTATATGAAATACCAATACCCGTACCTGCTAAAATTGCATAGCTGAAATATAAAAGGTAAAGCATATCGGCATTAAGAAGCCCTGTTATAACAAAACCAATACCAACTAATGCACCGGCAATAATCAGAGTGATTTTCGGACCTATTTTCTTGCAGATAAGACTACCGAAAAATGCACCTAAACAGAAAAAGCACATTGTAAGGGTAAAGTTAAATGCAAGAGAAGAGTCGCTCCAATTGAATATTTCTTTGAACGGTATTTTTAAAATTGACCAGGCATATAAAACGCCTGAAAAAAGCATAGCAAAAACGCCTGTGCCAAGGTAAAACCAACGTTTTTTTATGTTAGTTGCGCTTGCCATATATAAGCCTCCTGCTTATTAAATAATAGTAATGTTACCGATGTTTTTTAAACTCTCAATAAAACCATTTTTATCCTTGATGGTTGTGGCTTTTATTGCTACTAAAAAGCAGTGAATATCGTAGTTGATGATATATTTTTCATTGAAATAATCGGGTAAGCTTTTTGCAAAGGGTAAAACGGTATCTATATCTTCTTCTAAAAGATTAAATATAATAATAGAGTTGTCCTTTGAACAATTATTTACATTATTTAAAAATTCTTCAGAAAAAACATCTTGTGGTAATTGGTTTTCAGAAAACACGTCAACAAAAATTGCATCGTATTTTTCGCCATCGGTATCTTTTACGTATTCAAAAGCATCACCGTGTAAAAGCTGAAATTTAGAATCAAATTCAGGAATCCAAAAATATTTATAAGCAATTTCGATGAACTTTTCTTCGTATTCAATTCCAACAGTATTACATTGAGGATGTTTTAACGTAATAAAACGGGGGATAGTACAACCGGCACAACCAAGCACAAGGGCATTATCAACGCAACCTCTTTTGCTCCAAGCATCAATTAGCTTTTGTGGTGTGCTGAGTACAGGCTGAAACACATTTTTTGTGTCTAAGTAAACTGCTGAATGTGAATACACGAGATTTGAATTTTCAGTTTTGAAAATCATATCACGTCTGTTTTTATATGATGGTAAAAAGCTTTTTCTGTCAACAATCTTATAGGAAATTTCACCTAATTTAAAGGTGTCAATAGTTTGTGTTTTTATAAGATGTTTGCGAAGCTTAGATTTTAAACTCATTAAAAAAACCAACTTTAAATTATAAATTGTTAAGAATTCTTAATACACATTCAAGCTCTGAGGGTTTGAATTTATCAACAGGCTTATTGTTTTCAACGCAGTCTGCAAAGTAAATGATTTCATTGGCATAAGCATTGCTCTTGGGGAGATTGATACTGCCTGTATCACCCTCTGCTTCTTGTGAAAGGTCAATTTTCTGGTCGTCCTTTAAGTAAATAACCATTTTACCGTTTTCACTTGAAACAACTGCATCTTCAAACTGGAAACGGAATTCAGCAGTAAAGGGGTAGCAGGTTGCATACCATGATGATTCTGCATTAATTGTGAAATCACCGAAATCATAGCTAAGGCTGATAAAATCTTGTTTTGGAAGCTTTGAACGATACTGATATTTAACCTTGGGCTCACCGAAAGCGTAAACCATAAAATCAAGGTCGTGAATATGTAAATCAAATGGAACAAGACCGCTTCTCTTTTCGTCCATCATCCAATTGTCCCAGCTCCATTTGGGGTAACCGCCTAATCTGAGCATTGTACCTGAAAGAAGCTTGCCGTATTTCTTTGAATCGTAAATTTCTTTAAGAAGAGCGTATTCGGGCCAGAATCTTAAAACGTGAGCTACCATAAACTTAACGTTGTTCTTTTCAGCTGTATCGTAAATTCTTTTAACGTCTTCTTCTTTTAAAGAAATAGGCTTTTCGCATATAACGTTAATGCCTTTTTCCATTGCTTTAACTGCAAAATCTGCGTGAAGATATGTAGGAAGACAAATATCGAGGATATCGAGTTCTTCGTTTGCGAGCATTTCGTCAAAATCTGTATAATGTCTTTTATCGGGGTAGTTTTCCATCCTTTCAGTACGGATATCGCAAATAGCAATAAGCTCTGCGTTGTCCATTTCTTCCCAGGCGGGAATATGAGCACCGCTTATTCCGCCAACACCAACAAGACCTACTTTTAACATAAGAGATTACCTCCAAGGTTTAATTTTTATATAATGATTTTACCATATACTTTTAAAAAAACAAGATGTTTCGGAAAAACTGTTAATCGTAAATCAAGAAATTTTCACGTTCACAGATGAAGCTATCCAAACAATTTTTTTGCGAGTTTAAAAACTGAGTTGCACTAAAACTTTCACTCAAAATGGTGTCTGAGCCTACAAGGTTTGCAAGGTGCAAATTCTTCTGAAGTTTTGTACCGTATAACTTGGATAAAACCTCAAGTATATACAGAGCTGTTTCAAACGGCTTTACTTTGCTTTTATCGTTAATTACAAGTTTTATGCCGTTGCATTTGCAGTTTTCATAATCACTGAAGGTTGGTGTGAATTCAGTCGGTATGAAAGTTAATCCGTCCCAGAGCTTTTTGACATTATCAGGGTAATTGGTTAATTCATTAATTATTTTTTGTGGCTCTGTCCATGGTGCACCAAAAACTTCAAAAGGATAATCTGTGCCTCTGCCCTCAGAAAGATTTGTTCCTTCAAAAAGACAGGTGCCGGCATATAAGAAAATAGCATCAAGACTTTGTAGGTTGGGGGAAGGGTAATTGAATTTTAAATCAGTGTCTTCAAACTTGATGCTTCTGTTTAAGTTTTGGCATTTCAAAATATGAAGCTTTGCGTTGATATTTAAAGAGGCGTTATACCATAGTGCAATTTCTCCGATTGTCATTCCGGCAATTACGGGTTGTGTAGGTACTCTGCCAACTTCAGAAATCATATCTTTACTAAGACAACTACCTTCAACTCTTTCACAACCTAAAGGATTGATTCTGTCAAGCACAATAAGTGGCTTGTCAGTTTTTTTGCAGAGCTTCAGAACATCAAGTAACGTATATTGATAAGTGTAATATCGTGTACCGATATCCTGCATATCAAATGCAATGACGTCTAATTCATCGAATACAGCTTCAGCTTTTTTATAAAGACTATCGTCACCGTATAAATTATAAACAGGTAATTGTGTTTCAACATCAAAATAACCCTCAGAGTCAGCTTCACCGGCTTGTTTTGCGATATTCAAGCCGTGTTCAGCACTGAATAATGCACACAAATTGTAATTATCATTCATAGCTGCAGAAACTGTAATATCGCTTCTCGTTTTAGCGGAATGGTTAGTGACAAGTCCGATTTTTTTGTCGTCAAAAAGTCTTTTTCCCTCATTGGTTGTTATTAAATCACAACCGTTATAAACAGAAGTTTTCAAAAATAACACCTCTTAAAATGATGTTTATTAAATTTTATCATTAAACAAGTTATATTTCAAGATAATGTGAATTGATTTACTTTTATTTCAGTTTATGATATTATTATTAAAATCTTTTTTGGAGGCTTATCCTTGAAGGTCGTAATTGCTTGTCTTAATTCAAAATATATTCATTCCTCGTTAGCCCCTTGGTGCCTTGCATCAGGGGTGAAGGCGTATTGTGATAAAGACGTTTCTTTCAAGGTTATCGAGTCAACAATTAATGGAGATATAAATGATTTTGCAAATAAAATAATCAATGAAAAGCCTGACATTGTTTCTTTCAGCTGCTATATATGGAATATTATAAAAACCTTAGATGCTTGTAGCTTAATTAAAGAAAAGCTTAATTGCAAGATTGTTGTTGGCGGTCCTGAGGTTTCTTATAGGGCGGAGAATGTGTTAAATAACTATAGTTTTATAGATTATGTGCTTTGCGGTGAGGGCGAAGAAACATTCCCTGAATTGATAAATGAAATCAATAAAAATGGTGATGCTTTTAACGTACCCGGTCTTGCATACAGGTCAGGTGACACCGTCATTCAAAATGATGAAAAAGAGTGTGTAGGTACACCTGTTAGTCCGTATATCGATGAGTATTTTGAAAATCTTTCAGGTAGAATTTGTTATATTGAAACAAGCAGAGGTTGTCCTTACAGATGCGCTTACTGCTTGTCAGGTAGATGCTCACCTTTAAGATTTTTTGATATAGAGCAGGTGAAAGCTGATATTGTAAAGCTTTCAAATAGTGGAACTAAAACTGTTAAGTTTGTTGACAGAACTTTTAATGCAAATTCAAAAAGAGCAAATGAAATAATAAGCTTTATTCTTGAAAACAGAGGCGAAAACATACCTGAAAACGTGTGCTTTCACTTTGAAATAGCAGGGGATATACTTACCGAAGAAACTTATAACCTTTTGGCAACTGCTCCGGTGGGAGTGCTTCAGCTTGAAATCGGTATGCAATCCTTTAACGAGGAAACTCTTAAAATTATAAATAGAAGAACAGATACGAAAAAACTTGTGAATAACATTCAAAAGCTTATTGCACTTAACAATATGCATATACATATCGATTTAATTGCAGGGCTTACAGGCGAAGATATTAAAAGCTTTGAAAGAAGCTTCGATATTGGCTTCAGTTTAAAGGCACATATGCTTCAGATGGGCTTTTTAAAGCTTCTTTATGGTGCTGATATGCGTGAAAAACCTGAGAAATATCCTTGTGAATATTCAGATTTTCCACCTTACGAGGTAACAAAAACACCTTGGCTAAGTGAAGATGAGTTGGAGGGTCTTAAAAAGTGTGAGGATGCTTTGGAAAGAATGTATAACAGTGGTAGATTTTTGTATACTACTGATTATCTGTTAAATAACTGTGGTTATACACCGTTTAAATTGTTTTATGAATTCGGCAATTCTGTAAACGGGGCAAAAATGTCCTTGTCTGAATATGCAATGGAAATTTATAATTATTTTGCAGAAAAAACAGATGGTGAAATTCTTCGAGAGAAAATGATTTGTGATTTACTTTCTTGTTCTTCAGCATTGCAAATTCCCGAGATTTTAAAAAGGAAAGATAAGGATTATAAAAAAATCAAAAAATATTTTGCCGGTATCAAAGATAAATATTATAAAGTTGCTATTTTATACAATACGGGTAAGGTATTCGTAGTAGACCAAAACGGGAAAAAGGATTTATACGGAAGATACGTAGGGGATTTTTATAATCTTACAGATTTTGAGTAATAAATGCTAAAAAATTATTCTAAATTTTATGATATTTTCAAAAAATATCCTTGACATTGGTATAGTGTTGTGGTAAAATACCCGTTGTTGTGACACTGTGCGGGTGTAGTTCAATGGTAGAATTCCAGCCTTCCAAGCTGGCCGTGTGGGTTCGATTCCCATCACCCGCTCCACAATGCGCGGTTGTAGCTCAGTTGGATAGAGCAACTGCCTTCTAAGCAGTAGGTCGGGGGTTCGAATCCCTCCAACCGTGCCAAATATGGTGGATGTAGCTCAGTTGGTTAGAGTGCCAGGTTGTGGCCCTGGAGGTCGTCGGTTCGACCCCGATCATCCACCCCATTTTAAAGATAGGTCAAACTTCAGACGTATGTTTGCAGTTTGACTATTTTAATATAGGGATGTAGCCAAGCGGTAAGGCAACGGACTTTGACTCCGTCATCCGTGAGTTCGAACCTCGCCATCCCTGCCAGAAAACGTCTGATTCTTTACGAGTCAGGCGTTTTTTGTAAAAAAAGCAAATTGCGAGGTTCGAACTCCCTCGGCGAAGCCGAACATAATCGGATGTTTGCGTAGCAAACGAAAGGCAGAGCCTTTCGAACCTCGCCATCCCTGCCAGAAAAAAGACTTGCGTAAGCAAGTCTTTTTTCAATGAAATTCGCCTAGCGGAGAATGAAATCGCATTGCGATGAAATACGCTATGCGTATGAAATATTTGCTTTGCAAATGTTAATGGCGAATTTTATTTCATATTTTTCTCAAGAAAAATATATCATCCAAAACTTGTTTTGGATTTCATCGTGAGCTTTGCGAACGATTTCATTTTGTAAAAAACGAGACGAAATATTTCGTCTCGTTTTCTGTATAGTATCAATTACAATATCTCCCCAACACACCAATCATCACCGGTATCGGTGATGAACACATTCTTGATTTCACCTTTGAAATCTTTATCTGTGTAAATTCTTACAGGTGTGTAGTTTTCTGTGTATCCTTCTGAGTATCCGTCCTTGTAAAGCTCAAATAAGACTGAAACTGTTTTGCCCTTTTGCTTTAAAAGATATTCTTTTCTTATTTCGTCTGTTATTTTTGAAAGGGTTGCACCTCTGTCTTCTTTTATTGCTTTAGTAAGCTGTTCCATTTTCGCTGCACGAGTTCCTTCTCTTACAGAATAGGGGAATACGTGTACCTTTTCAAATCCAATTCTTTTTACAAAATCGCAGGTTGTTTTAAAATCGTCTTTTGTTTCTGTAGGAAAGCCAACAAGCACGTCTGTCGTTATTGTAGCCTCTTTAAACGTACTACGAAGTTTAACCGCTAATTCTTCATATTCTTTTGCGGTATAGTGCCTGTTCATAGCCTTTAAAACGTTGTCGCAACCGCTTTGAACTGAAATGTGGAATTGAGGGCAAAGCTTTGTTACTTGCTTTAATCCCGAAATCATTTCGTCGGTTATATGGTCAGGCTCTAATGAACCTAATCTTACTCTTTCGATAGACGGATATTTTTCTGCAAGCATCAACGCGTCCGGTAAAGAGTAAGGTGTATTTTTACCGTAATCAGAAAGATTTATACCAACAAAAACAATCTCTTTATATCCGTTTTCAGCAAGAGCCTTTAATTCAATATCAATATCCTCTAACGACTTTGAACGGGAACGACCTCTTGCCATAGGGATAAGACAATATGAGCAAAATCTGTCACAACCGTCTTGGATTTTCAAGAAAGCTCTTGTGTGACCGTCAAAGCGTGAAACGCCTGTACCTGCAAAGCTGTCACCGGTTTTATGCTCAACATAGTTGCTGCAGAAAGCTTTTGTTTCTGTGAATTTATTAAGAGCTTCAATAATAGTTGTGTTGCTTCTGTTACCCATTAAAATATCAACTTCGGGCAAATCATTTATAATGTGAGGCTCTGCCTGAGAAGCACAACCCGTTAAAATAATAATACTGTCAGGGTTTTGCTTTTTTAATCTTCTGATTGTTTGTCTTGTCTTTCTCACACTTTCAGCAGTAACTGTGCAAGAGTTGATAACGCAGATATCTGCACCAAGTGATTTATAAATAATAGTATGACCTGATTTTTCAAATAGTTCGGTCATTTCTTGAGTTTCATATTGATTTACTTTGCAACCTAAAGTGTAGAAATATACCTTCATTTCAAAATCCTTTATACACAATATATAATAGTATAAAAATAAAAACACTCCCGAATTTCTTCGGGAGTGAAATTATATCATAGTTACTTGCTTAACGCAAGTCTAAATTATTGGGGGAAAGCACCGCTTGATGCTATGTCAGAGAATCCGTTGCCGCGACCGAATACAGTGTTTACAGTATCATCAAGGAATTTGCAAAGTGCTTCAAGAAGTCTGTTCATTGTCTGATCTTCTTCGGGACCTTCTTTACCAACGCTACGAAGAGCATTGAGAAGTCTTGCTGTTGTAGCATCAGCAGCTGCTGAATCACAAACTGTTGTCTGAAGAAGAGCTTGAGCTTCGTTATATGCTGCTTCGAGCTCTACAAGGTCTTCGGGAGCATACATTGATTTATCTTCTTCTGCGAATACCTCTTCAGCCTCTTCAAGATACCAACGTGTAAGGTTCTTTGTGTTTCTGTTACCGTTAAACTGAGGGAATGCATCAGACATATCGTTTACAGATTTAATTTCGCCTGTTATAAGCTTACCGATAAGCTTGATAACTACGTCGTTTCTACCAACCTCGTGATGCTGACCGCCGAATAACCAAACGTTTTCGGGGAATGCGCAAGTTGAAATATCAATGCTTCCGTCGGGAGAAATGATAGCACCCTCTCTGAAGATGATTTCGTCGGGAAGAACTGTACCTGCAGTAGCATATGTTGCACCGAGTGTTGTTGAATCGATATCAATGATAGCGTCGCTGTTTGTTGTCTGTGAAGACATCATAACACCGAAGAAGTTGTAATCCTTAACACCGTAATCAAGACCGTAACCTGCAACGTTGTGAACAAGTCTGCCGCTGTTCATAAGAATTGAAAGGTTGTCAACGAGGTTAAGCTTTGCAGTCTGGAAAGCGTCAAGCTTGGGAGCAAGAATGTGATATGTGGGATCTGACCAGATGAAGTCATATTTAACTTTAGCCTCTTCGTATCTATCAGAGGGGAGCATTGCCCAGAACTGAGGACAGTTAAGCATAAGAGTATCAATAATACCATCAACAGCCGCAGTAAGAATTG
This sequence comes from Acutalibacteraceae bacterium, assembly GCA_045638585.1. Lineage (GTDB taxonomy): Bacteria > Bacillota > Clostridia > Oscillospirales > Acutalibacteraceae > DTU089. Next base: position 14,252 of record JAZUBO010000002.1, read on the forward strand.
AATAGATTACTGATTTGGGCATTATCTTTAATGCGATGTTGATAAGATAACCGAGAGTGCCGTAGCCGTTGCTCTCTTTCATAATCATAGGAAGGAATTCACCGAAGAAGAACTCGTCGTCAAGATTGAACTTTCTGAGATAGAAGTCACCCATAACGTCTGTACCGTCGAGACAAGCAACAACGTTAACAACTCTGTTAATATCGGGGTAACCTGTGTCTTTATAAAGTTCAAGGTAAGCTGTAAGAATTGTACCACCGAGAGAGATAGTAACAATATTAACCTTATCAACACCTTTTTGTGCTTTTACCATCTGGATGTAGTCGTTAAGACCTTTTGCAGATTCCATGGGGTCACCGATAAGGGGGAAAGCATAAAGATAAAGGTTATCTTCGCCAACTTCTTCAGTAATTGACTGCATGGGAATCATTCTGTAGAAGTAATCTCTGTCATCCTGACTCATACCTGCAACAGATGTCTGGTAAGAAACTGTTTTAAGGTTATGAGTGGGTAAACCATGTTTGTTACTTGACTGAATTGCGAAAAGCTCAGTAACAGTTTTATAAACACCGTCAGCAAGCATACCGTCTTTATCGCTCTGAGTAATGAGAGCTTTAACAAGAGGAGCTGCAAGGTTGTTAGCAATAACAGGTACAAGCTTTGAGTCATCAATAATAAGAAGACCGCCTGAAAGCTCACTACCGTTTGCGTTTACAGCAGGCTCACCGTTTTCATCAGCAAGGTAAGAAATAGACTGGCTGATACCGGGGATGATAACTGTGGGGTAAATAACAGCATCTTTACCTGAAGAACTGCCCTGAGGGTCGGTTGCTTTGAACATATCGGGGTTTGATTTCATCATTTCAATAGCCTCATCAATACTGTCTGCATTGATAACAGTTGAACCATTTGATAATTCTGTAGGCTCAGCAAGGTTTACGATTGTAGCAACAGAAGCTGCAGTCATACCGATAACTGAGAAAGAAATAACAACGGCCAAAAGGATAGCTATTACACGTTTGCTTGTCTTTTTCATAGAAAAAGGCCTCCTTAAGTTTTTATACTGTTTAAATATACCATATTTGTTACGAAAATACAATATTTATTATAAGTTTTTTTACACAAAAACAATCTTTAATATTTGTTGACTTTAACATTATTTAAATGTATAATCGGGGTATAGATGTCTTCAAGGGGAGAGAGGGATATTTTATGATGCATTTTCTTACAGCTTACATAGCAGCTATCGTATTTGTTTTTGGTACTGTTATCGGTAGCTTTTTAAACGTGCTTATTTACAGATTACCTCAAGGGATGGATTTTAAGAAAGGTAGCTCTATCTGTACAACCTGTAAACACGAATTAAATTGGAAAGACCTTTTTCCGTTGTTCAGTTGGTTGTTTCTCCGTGGTAAATGTCGTTATTGTAAAGCACCGATTTCTGCAAGATATCCCATTGTTGAAGCGATAAACGGTGTGTCTTACGTTCTTGTTTATTTGTTCTTGTGCGGCGGCACGGCTATCGAGGGTCTTAATTTAAAATTAGTCGGATATATGATTATGATGTCCGCTTTAATTGTTGTTTCGTGGATAGATTTCGAGCATCAGGTTATTCCCGATTCAATGTGGATTGCGATTTTCGTTGGTGGCTTGTTTATCGTCGGTGATGCCTTGATAAGCGGTACCTTTACAAAAGAGTGGATAATTTCAAGGGTTATCGGTCTTTTTGCTGTTTCAGGAGTGTTTTTCTTAATTGCTTTTGTTACTCAGGGTAGAGCCATGGGTGGCGGTGATATCAAGCTTATGGCAGCAGTCGGCTTCGTTCTTGGTTGGAAAGCTGTTATAATTTCACTTTTTATGAGTGCTGTTTTGGGTGTGCTTTTCTCAGTTGGAAGAAAGATATTTGCAAAGAAAGAAATGAAAGGCGTTATACCCTTCGGACCATTCCTTGCAATGGGCTCTGCAATATGCGCCTTTATAGGTGAGTGGATATTTGATGCTTACCTCAATTTATTTATCTGATTACTCATTAAACTCCTTGGTCTTGCATAGTATTGTGTAAGACAAAGGAGTTGTATTATATGTTTGTTGTTTCATTATCGTCGTCAAATTTAAAAAAGATTTTAGGCGTTGCTTTTGCATTGGTTGCGGTAATTCTTGTTGCTGTGTTTTTTGTTAATTCCCAAAGCAATGTTACTGTAAAAAAGGTTGATTTGCAAACAGCCGAAACTGCGGATGACCGATTAAAATTCATTTCGGATTTTGGTTGGATAGTCGATGAAGATCCTGTTGAAGTAAGGCAGATAGCCATACCGCAAGAGTTTGATGATGTTTATAACAATTATAATCAGCTGCAGCTTTCTCAAGGGTATGATTTAACGGGTTTTGCAGGTAGAAGTGTTAAACGCTGGACTTACGTTATAAGGAATTATCCCAACGTGTCTTCAAATGAAGACTACGTGAGAATAAATCTTTTAGTTTGTGATGGTAAAATAATCGGCGGTGACGTATGCTCTATAAAATTAGATGGGTTTATGCACGGCTTTGAAAAGGATAGCTTATGAAAAAAGAACGACTTGACAAATTAATAGCTTCTCAAGGTTTAGTGTCCAGAAACGACGTAAAAGCTATGGTTAAAAGGGGAGAGGTTTCCGTAAACGGAGTTGTGGTTAAAGACAGCTCCGTTAAAGTCAGTTATGAGGATAATATTATCGTTAACGGTAAAGCTTTGATGCAAACTGAATTCACTTATATAATGCTTAATAAACCGAAAGGTGTAGTAAGTGCATCTGAAGACAAAAGGGACAAGACCGTTATAGACATTCTTCCCGATGAATTAAAAAGGAAAAATCTTTTCCCTGCCGGCAGACTTGATAAAGATACAACAGGGTTTTCTTTAATTACTGATGATGGTGAATTCGCACATAGAATACTTTCACCTTCACGACACGTGGACAAGACCTATATTGCTGAAGTTTCAGAAAAAATTGATTTTGAAAATGCTCGTAAAGCATTTAAAGATGGTATTGTCCTTTCAGACGGTACGGTTTTGTTATCTACTGATCTGGAGTTGGTTTCTGAGGGGGAAAACCAGATATTTAAAGTTGTTATCAAAGAGGGAAAATATCATCAGGTTAAAAGAATGTTTGCTTCTTTAGGTACGACAGTTATTGAGCTTAAAAGGATTTCTATAGGTGGTTTAAAACTCGACGAAGCTCTAAAAGAGGGCGAAGCAAGACTTATTAGCTCTGAAGAATTAGCAGAAATAGAAAAAAGATAAGTTTTTTGTCTTTTTGTTGAAAATGACAAAAGACGTTGGTTTTATGTGCATTTTTGCATTTAAAACGAGTTTTTTCGTCATAAAACTAACAATTTGCATAAAAAATTTTTGGAAATATAAAAAAAGTACTTGCAAAATTGTGCAAAGTTGTGTATTATGTATAATTGTCAAATCTGAAATTTGTTAAAAATTATTGGAGGTAATTAAAATGTCCAATAGAGTGTTTCAAGGCGTAATACATCAGATGCGTGATGTTGTTGACAGAACAATCGGTATTATTGATGAATCAGGTGCAGTTATTTCCTGTAGCGATTTAGGTAAAATCGGTGAGGTAAGAAACGTTAATACAGCAGCTGTTTTTTCATCTGCTACTTGCGTTGCTTTTGATGGCTGCCTTTATCAGTCATTCGGTACACATATGCGTCCTGAATACGCTGTTTTTGTTGAGGGTGATGATGCTGCAGCTCACAGCTATATCGGTGTGCTTGGTGTTGCTCTTTCAAATATCAAACAGTTTTATGATGAAAAATACGATAGAAGCAATTTTATCAAAAATATAATTCTTGATAATATTCTTCCCGGTGATATTTATCTTAAAGCTCGTGAGCTTCATTTCAATAACGAGGTTTCAAGAGTAGTTCTTCTTATCAGATTCCTTGATAAAAACGACGTATCTGTTTACGACGTTATTCAGAATCTTTTCCCTGATAAATCAAAAGATTTTGTTATTAACATAAGTGAAACTGATATTGCTCTTGTTAAAGAGGTGAGAAGTGACGTTGACGGTAAAGACCTTGAAAAGCTTGCCCGTTCAATTTCTGATGCGCTTTCATCAGAATTCTATACTCATTCTCTTGTTGGTATCGGTACACCCGTTGTTGGTGTTAAAGAGCTTGCTCGTTCATTTAAAGAAGCTCAGGTTGCTCTTGAGGTTGGTAAAGTGTTCGACACTGAAAAGAACATTGTCAGCTACGACCATTTAGGTATAGCTCGTCTTATTTATCAGCTTCCCACAACTCTTTGTGAAATGTTCCTTAAGGAAATTTTCAAGGTTGGTTCTATTGAAACTCTTGATCAGGAAACTCTTTTCACAATTCAGAAATTCTTTGAAAATAATCTTAACGTTTCTGAAACCTCAAGAAAGCTTTTCGTACATAGAAACACACTCGTTTACAGACTTGAAAAAATCAAAAAGCTTACAGGTCTTGATCTTCGTGAATTTGACGATGCTATCGTATTTAAGGTAGCTCTTATGGTTAAGAAGTATCTTGATGCTAATCCTGTTAAATATTAATTGTTAACTAAATATTAAAAATTAATTAAAATAGCACATTTTTATTACAAAAGGGTTACATTTTGTAATAAGATGTGCTATAATGTTTATATAAGTGTGGCAAAACTAATAAATTTAAGATTGGGTGTTGAAATTTGATAGAATTTAAAAACGTATCTAAAATATACGAAGATACAAATACTAAAGCACTTAATAATCTTGATATAACTATTGAGAATGGTGAGTTCGTTTTTATCGTTGGTGCTTCCGGTGCCGGTAAAAGCACTTTCTTAAAGTTGATGATGAGAGAGGAAGTTTCTTCTTCAGGTTCAATCAATATAAACGGTTATGATTTAAACAATATGAAGAAGAGAGAAATTCCTTATTTCAGAAGAACTCTCGGTATAGTTTTTCAGGATTTCAGACTTATTCCTACAATGAATGTTTACGATAACATTGCATATGCTATGCGAGTTATCGGTGCAAGAGAAGGGGAAATCAGAAAAAGAGTTCCTTATCTTCTCGGTCTCGTTGGTCTTAGCTCTAAAGCCCGTTCAAAGCCTAGTCAGCTTTCCGGTGGTGAACAGCAGAGAGTTGCTTTAGCAAGGTCACTTGCAAATAATGCAAGCATGATAATTGCGGACGAGCCTACAGGTAATATTGACCCGAGAATGTCTTACGAAATAGTTGACCTTCTTGACCATATCAATTCCGAAGGTACAACGGTTATTATGGTTACACACGATTATCACCTTGTTAAAACCTTTAACCATCGTGTTATTACCATCAAAAACGGTCAGATTGAGTCGGACTATCCCGATGCTTCACATATTGACGTTGAGCCTTATCAGTTTGACGATATTGACAACGAAATCGGTTCTTACTTCGTTGAAGATAATTCTTCCGACTTCGATTATCTTATGAAAACATACGGTGTTGATACTTCTTCCGATGATGTTTTAGAGGTTGATGTTGAAAAAACGGAAGGGGGCGATGAATAATGAAAGCAGCAAGCTTAGGTTATCTTACCCGAGAGGGCTTCAGAAATATTTGGGTTAACAGACTTTTATCTCTTGCTACGGTAGTTGTTCTTGTTTCCTGTCTTATAATTGTCGGTAGTGGATCTCTTATCTTCCTTAACATAAACTCTGTTCTTGATTTGATTGAAGGTCAGAATGTTGTTATGGTTTACGTTAACGACGATGCAGACGATTATCAGACTCAGCTTCTGGGCGTAGCTTTGCAAGATCTTGATAACGTTAAAAAGGTTGAGTTTGTACCTCGTGAAGAGGCATTCGAGAGACAAAAAGAAGCCTATGGTGATAAAGCCGCACTTCTTGATGGTTTATCTGCCGATATTTTACCCGATGCTTACAAGGTTACAGTTGATGACCTTGAATTCTTTGATGAAACTGTAAAAGAAATCAAAAAGCAAGATAACGTTTTACAAATTCACGAAAACAGTGAATTGGCAGGCAAGCTTGCAAGTATAAGAAATGCTGTTTCTTATATCAGTCTTGGTATTGTTGCAATTCTTTTCTTTGTTTCATTATTTATTGTTTCTAACACAATCAGAATTACAATTTACAACAGAAGGCTTGAAATCAGTATTATGAAAGCTGTTGGTGCTACAAATACCTTTATTCGTTGGCCTTTTGTTGTTGAGGGTATACTTCTCGGTATATTCTCTGCCGTTCTTGCTTTGGGTATTCAGTACGTTGTGTATTCGTTAGCTTCAATCTGGCTTACTAATATACTTTCAATGCTTGGCGGTGAAGCAGTTAATTTCTTTGATTACGCTTGGTATCTTTTAGCTATCTTTGCATTTATCGGTGTTGTAATCGGTGTGTTTGGTAGCTTGATATCACTTAATAAATATTTGAAGGAGCATAACAATGTTGTTGAATCCGATTAAAAAATCGAATAAAATCTTTGCCCTGCTTCTTGCAGTTGTACTCGTAGTTTCCAGCTTATCTGTATCTTGCTTTGCTGTTACAGATTCTGAAAAAGCAGAGTATGAACAGAAAATTGAAGAACTTCAAAAACAAATTGAAGAGAACAAAAAGAAAATTGAAGAAGCAAAGAAAAAAGCTTCTGTATACGATGATGATATAAGTGCTTTGCAAGATAAAATTGATATTCTTCAAGAGCAGATAGATCTTCATAATGAAGCTATTGCGGTTATTGATGCTGATATAGCAATTATTGATAATCAGATTAAAGGTATCGAAAATGAAATCGATTCACTTAACAAGCAAATTGATGAGCTTGACAAGCAGGTTATCGATATTCAGCAGAAGATAGCTGATACATATACCTTGCTCGGTGAAAGAATCCGTGCATCTTATATGTCAGGTGCTTCATCATCACTTGAATATCTTCTTACATCTGATGACTTTGAATTTCAGTCATACCTTGAAAGAGTAGAGCTTATTGAAAGAATTGCAGAGCACGATGATTCACTTATCAAAGACCTTGAAAAAGAGATAGATTCTCTTAAGGCAAAGGTTGTTGAAATTGAAGATATGAAAACAAGGCTTGACGGTAAAATCAAAGAGCTTGATGAAGTGAAAAAAGAGCATGAAGCTAAGAAGAAAACGCAGGTTGATGCCCGTAAGGTTATTGAAGATGCAGAAGCAGAAATTCAAGAAGACCTTGATGAAATTATGGCTGTTGTTAACCAGTTTGATAAGGAAAGTAAAGCTTATCAAGCCATTATCGACAGAGCCGAGGCTTCAATTTTAGATTACGAAGAAAAGCTTGCGGAGCAGAACACTTCTTTCGGTTCAGGTCAGGTTTCCGGTGATATGATATGGCCCTTACCTTACAGTGATACTTATGTTTCTTCATCATTTAAAATGAGAACTCTTAACGGTGTTACAAGACCTCATAATGGTATTGACATTTGTCGTTGGGCTGGCACGATGGGTGCTAGTGTTGTTGCTGTTAAAGACGGTACTGTTGAAGTTGCTTATAAGAGCGGTAACAACGGTGGTTATGGTCTTTATGTTGTTATTAACCACGGTAACGGTGTTAAAACGTATTATGCTCACTTTTCTGCTACACTCGTTAACGTAGGCGATTACGTTACACAGGGTACTGTTATTGGACGTGCAGGTAACACAGGTTATTCTACCGGTGCTCATCTTCATTTCGGTATTATGATTAACGGTGGTTGGGTTAACCCTATGAATTATCTTTCAAAACCTGCAGGACTTCAGATAACCGGTTAAATCATTAATCTTTCCTCTCTCTCATATTTATTATGGGAGAGGGGATTTTTTTGTTAGTAATTAAAGATTTGTTTGACGGTTTTGAAGTTAATAATAAAAGAAAATCGTTTAAAAAAAGTCAAAAAACGCAACCAAGCTTTATCAGATATACAGATTATATAAACAATAAGCCTTTTTACGTAATTGAGGTAAGTAAAAACTGCTTGTGCTCTGATAATATGAAAAGACTACTTACTGCATATAAAGGCAGAGTTTTAATAAACGAAAATTTACCTCAAGAACAATTTATACAGTATTTGTATGATGCTACAGAGTATTTCGTGAGGGCATTACTATCATCACTTTTAAACCGAATAAAATACGAAAAGAATATCGAAAGCATTTGTATTAAATATAACAGTATATTGATTTGCGATGAGGTATTCGAAATTGTTAAAAGCGTCCGCAATGTGCATTTTATAGTGAATGAAGATATAGAAACTCAAATATTTAAAGATGAGTGCTTCGAAAGATACGGAACATTTGTTAAAACAGGGGAGTGCAATTGCATTGGTGGCTTTGATATTTATATTGATATATCAGAAATGACCGCCGATGGTAAATGTGAAATATTTTTTAAAGGTATAAAGGGGATTTTGTATCCTGATATCACTTTTTTCGAGGCGAATGACAGCGTGAAAAAATTACTTAAGTACGGGGTCAATAAAAAAATAGCTTGTGCTATATGCAATTCTAAAAAGACTTGACTTTTTCTTTTTGTTTATATATAATGTTGTACATTGTATTGAAAGAATACATTAATTTTGAGAGGATGTAATTTACTAATGGCACAGGATATTGTTTTAACACGTGAAGGCTACGAAGAGCTTTCTCAAAAACTTCAATTACTCAAATCCGAGGGCCGTTCCGAGATAGCTGAAAAGCTTAAGGTTGCCCGTTCTTTCGGTGACCTTTCCGAGAACAGTGAGTATGATGAAGCTAAGTCTGAACAGGCTAAGCTTGAAGCTGAAATCAACGATATTGAGGTTATGCTTTCAAGAGCAACTATCATTGATGAGGCTGAAACAGGCAATAAAGAGGTTGTTCATCTCGGTTCGATAGTTACTATAAAAGAAACAACAAGAGGTTCTGCTGAAAGAACATACACTATCACAGGTTTTGCTCAGGCAAACCCCGCAGAAGGTAAGATTTCTGACGAATCACCTGTTGGTAAAGCTCTTTTGGGTCACAAGGTTGGTGACAAGGTTGCTGTTGAAGCTCCTAGAGGAACTATCAATTTTAAAATCGTTAAAATTGACGTTGACCAGAAATAATTAAAAAATTAGCCGATTTATGCAATTTTTTGCACAAATCGGTTTTTTTATAGGGTGTGGAAATTTTGTTCAGAAGGATAATGTCAATTATTCTTTCTTTGTGTTTTCTTGGTGCTTTAATATCTTGCGGGAATGGTAAGGATATAATAAAAGATAATCCTGAAAATACAATTATTGGTTTTATCAGTGATACAACCGGTGAGCTTGCAGCCAAAACTTATTCAAAAGCCGGTGTACAGCTAATCGGTTACAATAATTTATCAGATTTGTTGTTAGCAATAGAAAACGGTGGCGTTAACTACGGTGTTTTATCTGATTATGAATTAGTACAGGCTGAAAAAGCAGAAAGAAAAATTGAAGTTTACGAAAAGTGTTCTTATGAAATCGACTTGTGTGCTTATTTCAGAAATGATTCAATTGAATTACGAAATCAGTTTAACGATTCAGTTAAGTCGATGAAGGAAAAGGGGATACTTGATAAAATTAAAGATTCTGAATACAAGGGCATAGCTTATCATTCTTCTTATACCGGTAAAGGTGGAAACGAATTGAAGGTAATTTGTAATCCCACCGTTGATATGTTTATTTATTTGGTTGAAGACGGTTATTGTTCAGGTATTGAGGTTAACATTTTAGAAAACTTTGCAGAAGAAAATGATTATTCGATTTCTTACGTGGAATGTTTTGAGGATGATGAGCTTCTTTTAAAGCTTGAAAACGGTGATGGTGATATGATACTTTCTACCCGTTCATATAATAGTAAAATTGCAGAAAATTACCTTGTGTCAGACCCTTACTTTACAATTGGCTTCAGTCTTATAACACGAAAAAGCTTTTAATTAAATTTTTAAATTTAATATATACATAAAAACAACCCCACAATCTTTCGACTGTGGGGTTTAAGCTATCTAATCAAAAATTAAGCAAGTTCTGCAAAGTATTTGATTGTTCTAACCATCTGGCTTGTGTAGCTGTTTTCGTTGTCGTACCAAGAAACAACCTGAACTTCGTAAAGATCATCAGCAACTTTTGAAACCATTGTCTGAGTTGCATCAAAGAGTGAACCGTATTTCATACCGATAACGTCTGAAGAAACGATTTCGTCTGTGTTGTAACCGAATGATTCAGAAGCAGCAGCCTTCATAGCAGCATTGATGCCTTCTTTTGTAACGTCTGCACCCTTAACAACAGCTGTAAGGATTGTTGTTGAACCTGTGGGAACAGGAACACGCTGAGCAGAACCGATAAGCTTGCCGTTAAGCTCGGGGATAACAAGACCGATAGCTTTAGCAGCACCTGTTGAGTTGGGAACGATGTTTGCAGCACCTGCACGAGCTCTTCTCATATCGCCTTTTCTGTGAGGACCGTCAAGAATCATCTGGTCACCTGTGTAAGCGTGGATTGTGCTCATGATACCGCTCTGGATGGGAGCATAATCGTTAAGAGCTTTAGCCATGGGAGCAAGGCAGTTTGTTGTACAAGAAGCAGCAGAGATGATCTGGTCATCAGCTGTAAGTGTGTCTTCGTTTACTGAGTAAACGATTGTCTTGAGGTCGTTACCTGCGGGAGCAGAAATAACAACTTTCTTTGCACCTGCATTGATGTGAGCCATGCTCTTATCTTTTGAGCAGTAGAAACCTGTACATTCGAGAACAACGTCAACACCGATTTCGCCCCAGGGGAGTTCAGCAGCGTTAGCCATTGCGTAGATTTTAAGAGTTTTGCCGTCAACTGTGATTGTACCTGCTTCGTCGTCTGCTTCAACTGTGTGAAGATTTTCGCCGATTTTACCGCAGTAACCACCCTGTGCTGTGTCATACTTGAGAAGCTGAGCAAGCATTGAGGGCTTTGTAAGGTCGTTGATAGCTACTACGTCGTAGCCTTCAGCACCGAACATCTGACGGAATGCGAGACGGCCGATACGACCGAAACCGTTAATTGCAACTTTAACTGACATTTGAATTACCTCCAAATATTTTTTGTTTTAGTTTTTAACCATAGATATTTTACCACAAAACAGAATAAATGCAATAACTTTGACATAAATTTAACCCATTTTTGAAAGTTTTGTCACTTTGTTGAAAAAAACAATGATAAACTGTGTAAAAATGGGTTATATTTTAATATAATTCAATATAAATCTCAGTTAACAACGTTAATGGGTGTTCCGTTTATAAAGTTTTTAATATTGTTTTCAAGAATGCCCATTAAACGAAGTCTTGTTTCGTAAGCCGCCCAAGCGATATGAGGCGTAATGAAACAGTTGGGAGCAGATAAAAGAGGATTGTCCTTTTTCGGTGGCTCTGTTGAAAGAACGTCAGTGCAGTAACAAGCAAAAACACCGTCGTTTAAAGCGCCTGCAACGTCCTTTTCAACTGCAACAGCACCTCTTGCTGTATTGATTACACAAGCACTCTTTTTCAATTTACTTAAAAACTCTTTATTGATAAGTCCGTTTGTTTTATCTGTAAGAGGACAATGAACAGAAATGAAGTCTGCGTTTTTGAGAACAGTATCCATATCAGTAAAGGTTATGCTGTCAAAGCCATCTTTTTTACCTGATGGCGTGTAAACAAGAACGTTCATACCAAAGGTTTTACCTATTTCTGCAACACGACTACCGATTTTACCGAAACCGATAATGCCTAGAGTTTTACCATCTAATTCATATAATGGCTTGTTCCAGTAGCAAAAGTCTTTACATTCTGCCCAATTGCCATTTTTAACCGACTGTGTGTATTCATTTACTCGATTTGTATGCTCAAGTATATATGCAAAAACCATCTGAGCAACTGCGTTAGTTGAATAAGAGGGGATATTTGAAACGGGAATATTTCTTTTTCTTAATGCATTACAGTCAATTTGGTTGTAACCCGTTGCCAACGTTGCTACAAATTTTAACTTGGGTAAATTTTCAATAATTTCTTCAGATAAAACTACCTTGTTAACAATTAAAATTTCAGCTTCTCTTGCTCTTTCAATAACAAGCTCGGGAGGAGTTCTGTCGTAAACCGTTAAATCAGTTAAATCTTCGATACATTTCCAGGAAAGGTCACCGGGGTTTTCTGTGTAACCGTCAAGAATTACGGCTTTTAATTTATCATTCATAATAATCACCGAAAATATTATACACTTTATTTTGCTGTCTTTCAATCATTTTCTTTTTTATTTACTTGACCTAAGGTTAATTATGTTATAAAATAAGAAAAGATATGTGAAAATTTGAAACGGAGTGAGTTTTTGTCTTTTAAGAAGCTTTCAAAAGAAAAAAATTTAAGCAGAATACTTCGCTTCGTTGCAGTTTCTTTTTTTATTTTAGCGGTGCTTTTATCTGCGGTACTGATTTTTGTTTCTCTTCCTTGGGTGCAAAAGCAGTTAAACGATATTAACGCTTGGTTTTACGAGCTCGAGTTATTTATTGCAACCTTTGATAAATTGTCTGCGGTTGGTGTTATTTTATTCTTGTTTGTAGTTAAAACATTTTTTCCGATTATACCTTTTACCGTTCTCTTTATCGGTACGGGTCTTGTTTTCTCCGTTCCCGTTGCCGCAACAATCAATATAGTTGGTTTCATAATACTTGTAAGTATTAAATTTTTTTGGGGACGAAAGTTTGGCGGTGGCGGTGCTCACAAGCTTTTGTTAAAATCTAAAACCTTGTCGAATTTTATGGAATTTCGCGGAAAGGGTAACAAGTGGATGTTAACTGTTCTTCGTTTTGTTCCCGTTGCTCCCGTAGGTACTGTCAGCAGAGCATATGGGGCTACCGATATGGAGTATATGCCTTATGTTGCCTTTTCTGTTTTAGGCTTTTTACCACGTATTATTTCTTGGAGCGTTGTTGGTTGTAATATCTATAACCCATTTACACCGGGCTTCCTTGCTCCGTTTATCGTTTTGTCAATTATCAGCGGTATCTCTTTACTGCTGCTTGATACACTTTTAAAATTAGTTAAGTAAGAATTTTTAAATATCAAAAGTGAGAGGGATTTTTATGAAAAAGAATGACGTATTATCAAAAGAGTTTTTAGAGAGATTGAGCGTTGTTTATGGTGATGAAGCTCAGCTTCAGCAAGACCGTTTTTTAAAGCTTGCAGAAACTTTTGAAAAAGATTTTTCTGATTCTGAGGATATCAGATTTTTCTCTGCACCCGGTAGAACTGAAGTTGGCGGTAACCATACTGACCATAATAACGGTAAAGTTCTTGCTGCTGCGGTTAACCTTGATGCTATTGCGGCAGTTTCACAGCGTGACGACGGTATTATCTGCGTTAATTCTGCAGGATATACACCTATCACTGTTGATTCAGCTGACCTCGAAATTAAGGATGATGAAGCAGGTAAATCCGATGCTCTTATCAGAGGTGTTTGTGCAAGATTCAAAGAGCTTGGTTATAAATACGGTGGCTTTAATGCTTCAGTAATTTCTCGCGTTCTTTCAGGCTCAGGTCTTTCTTCATCTGCTGCTTACGAGGTTCTTATCGGTACAATTCTCAATTATTTATATAACGATGGTAAAATCAGTGCAGTTGAAATTGCACAGATTTCACAGTATGCCGAAAACGTTTATTTCAAAAAGCCTTGCGGACTTATGGACCAGACTGCTTGTTCGGTTGGTGGTTTCGTTCAGATTGACTTTGAAGATACCTCAAAGCCAGTAATCAATAAGGTTGATTTTGATATTGCAAAACACGGTTACATACTTTGCATTGTTGACACAGGCGGAAATCATGCAGACCTTACAGGTGACTATGCTTCTATCCGTCTTGAAATGAACTCTGTTGCTGAATATTTCGGTAAAAACGTTTTACGCCAGGTTGACGAAAAAGATGTATTTGAAAACATCGGTGATATCCGCAAAAAAACAGGTGACAGAGCTATTGAAAGAGCAATCCATTTCTACAACGAAAACAAACGTGTAGAAAGACTTGCCAAAGCTCTTTCAGACGGTGATTTTGATGAGTTTAAAAATACCATCATCGAAAGCGGTAAATCATCTTATATGTACAACCAGAACTGCTTTACACTTTCAAACCCTGACGAACAGCCTGTAGCACTTGCTCTTTGCATATGTGAAGAGCTTCTCAAGGGTAAAGGTGCATACCGTGTTCACGGTGGCGGCTTTGCAGGTACAATTCAGGCATTTGTTCCTGAAACAGAGGCAGAAAGCTTCGTTTCAGCAATGAAAAAAGTTTTCGGTGAAAACTCTTGTTATATTCTTAAAGTAAGAAGCTACGGCGGCTGCGAGATATGATTAAAAAAACGTATCAATTTACAGACATAGACGGTGGTTTTCCACCGTTTTTGTCTGTAATCAATACAGATAACCTTTTTGCCCGCGGGACTTCTGACGGTGTGTATTCTCAGGAAATTGATGGCGAAAGAACACTACTTTTTTCTTTAAGAGGAGTAACTGCAACAATATGCAGATTAAATGCAAAAGCAGATACACAGGAGCTATCGTCTTTTTTAGAATTCCAAGGAATAAAGAATGTTTTATCAGATTTCTTTTTTGAGGAAATTTGTCTTGAAGAAAGAACAGTTTTAAAGATAACGCCTGAATATGAGCCGTTAAGCGAGACAATAGTTATTACACCATTGTCAAGCTTAAGTGATTATGAAAGTGTTTTTAATTTGCTTTCTCGCAATGGCTCGTTTGAAATGTGGTATCCGTTGTTTTCTGCGAAGATTAACAAGGGCTTTTCGTGTGGAGTTTATATGATAGAGAACTCTGTTCCTGTCAGCTGTGCAATTGCACCTTTTGTTTGTGGGAATTCCGGTGTGGTTGCAGGCGTTTTTACAAGCGAAAGCCATAGAAACAAGGGTTATGCAACAAGGTGTGTACGGTCACTTTTAAGTGAATTGCAAAAGAAAAATATCAAAGACGTTTATCTTTGGTGCGAAGATAAAAATATAAAATTATATGAAAATATAGGCTTTTCTCTATATGGGAAAATTTATATAAAAAAGGAAGAATAAAATGTCATTCTTTAATTTTAGTGAACAATTACAAAAAATTTCTGAAAAAGCACTTATTAAGTGCAAAGAAAAATTTAATGAAATAGATAAAATTACCGAGTTTAATCAGCAAAGAGTTTTAAAAGCCTTTATTGATAACGGTGTAAGTGAATCTCATTTTTCAGGCTCAACCGGTTACGGCTACGGTGATAGGGGAAGGGAGGTTCTCGATGAAGTTACTGCACAGATTTTCGGTGCAGAGGATGCCCTTATCCGTCATAGCTTTGCAAGTGGCACACATACTCTTTCGGTTATGCTTTTCGGTGTGCTTCGTCCCGGTGATACCGTTTTATGTGCAACAGGTGTACCTTACGATACTATTCACTCTGTTATCGGCCTTTCGGGTGAAGGTATGGGGTCTTTAAAGGATTTTGGTATCGGTTTCGAAATAGTTGATTTAAAGTCCGACGGTACAGTTGATTACGACGAATTAAAGAAAAGACTTTCAGAGAAAGAATATAAAGCGGTTTATATTCAGCGCTCAAGAGGCTACACCTTAAGACCCTCTTTATTATCTTGTGAAATCAAAGCAATTTGCGATATAGTTAAAGAAAATAGTAGTGCAATAACAATGCTTGACAACTGCTACGGTGAGTTTACAGAGTATGAAACACCGTCAGAATGTGGTGTGGATATTTTTGCAGGCTCCCTTATTAAAAACCCCGGTGGCGGTATTGCTAAATGCGGTGGGTATATTGCCGGTAAAAAGGATTTAGTTGAGCTTTGCTCATACAGACTTACAACTCCCGGTATCGGTAAAGAGGTTGGTGCTACTCTCGGTAATTCAAGAGATATCTTTATGGGTCTTTTCCATGCACCTCACGTAACAGGTGAAGCCTTAAAAACAGCAGTCTTTACTGCTTCAATTTTTGAAGAATTAGGCTACGAGGTTTCACCCTCAAGCAAAGATAAAAGAGCTGATATTATTCAGAGTATTAAGCTTTGCACAAGAGAAAAGCTTATTGCTTTCTGTCAGGGTCTTCAGAGTGGCTCTGTTGTTGATAGCTACGTTGTACCTGAGCCTTGGCCAATGCCGGGTTACGATAGTGACGTTATAATGGCGGCAGGCGCTTTTACGAACGGCTCTTCAATTGAGCTTTCTGCAGATGCTCCTTTAAGAGAGCCTTTTGCCGTATGGTTACAGGGCGGTCTCAATTTCCATAGTGCAAAAGTAGGTGTGCTTTTAGGTGCGCAAAGAGTAATGGATATTAACTGATATCACGGTTATTCTCATATTTATAAATATTTTCGCTGATTTCCTTGAAAACGGGAGCTCCGTCTATACCACCGGAGTTTCCGTTTTCTTTCATTATACAAATAACGTATTGTGGTCTTTCGTAAGGGTAAAAGCCCACAAACCAGCTGTATTTTATTTCTACACCGTTTTTATCGTAAATACCGCTTTGTGCCGTTGCAGTTTTTGTTGCCGAGTCGAATAAAGATGAATGCGCCATTGTGCCTGTTCCGTTTAAGGTGGTTTCAAGCATAGCTTCCTTGACAATATCGCAGACTTCTTTTTTTATTATTCTTTTGCCTGTTTCTTGTGTAGATGGATTATATTCGCCGTTTGAATCAGTAAACCCATTGTAAATATACGGTGTGTTGTAAACACCTCCGTTTGCTATTGCACAATAAAATGAAGCAATTTGTAGTGGAGTAGCCGTAAGCTTACCTTGACCGAAGCTTAAATTTCCTACTGCCGCATCGCTGTTAAGCTCTTTTAAATCGGGTAAAGTACCGCTGTCGGTCATATAACCGTTACCAATATCAATAGCTTTACCAAAGCCTGCTTTTCGTGCAGTTTGCAAAAGCGCTTTACCTCCAAGCTTTGTGCCGATTTCTATGAAATAAGTGTTGCAGGATTGTGATATAGCAGTTTTAAATCCAACAACTCCGTGACCGTCACGTTTGTTACAATGAAAGGTATTACCGCTTTTACTTGTGTGTCCGATACATTCAATTTCTGTAAGCTCAATTCCGTTTTCTAAAGCCGAAACGGCAGTAACAGTTTTAAAAACTGACCCCACGGGGTAGGCGGAAAACGCACGGTTAAGGAAAGGTAAGCTTTCGTCATTAAGATAATCTTCTAAATTATTTCTGTCGTAAACAGGTGTTGATGCTACGGCTTTAATTGCACCACTACTAACCTCAATCACAACCGCCGCACCTTTTTCGATTTTGCCGTTTTCTAATGCCTTTTCGGTTATTTCTTGGATGTTTTTATCAATAGTTAAATGTATGCCACCACTTTTATAATAATTTTCGTTTCTTATTTCTGTTTTTTCACCTACAAGCATTCGTCCGAGAGCATCTGTGCTATAAGCTACTGATAGTTTTCCGTTGTATTTTTTGATATCTTCATCATAGTGTTTTTCGATTCCGCAAACACCGTTACCTTCTGAATTTGTGTAGCCGATAAGATGAACAGCATTTGAATTGCCGTAACGGTTAAATGTAGTAACTGTAGCAATATTATTGTTGTTATACCCGGTGTAACCATTTTCTGTCTTAACTGTAGTAAAATACCCTTTCATTAACGTATCTTTTACAAAAGCCTTTCCTTTGATTTCCGATATTAATGAAAAGGTGCTACTGTGCGGCTTTATAAGTAAAACAGTTTCGCTTTTGTTATTAACAAGTAACTCACCGTTACAGTCGTAAATATTACCTCGTTTTTCATCAATATCTTTTACTCTAATATGTGATTGAGTTGAAGCGTATTCGGTACTGTTTGATATGAAAAACAACCGTACACCCAAACCGGAAAAGCAGAGAGATAATACAACAATTGAAGATATAATTCGTTTTTTCATACATAAAGTCCTTAATAAAAATTTTGGATATAATTATTATTGTTGACTTTACTTAACTGTATACTCTATAATAAAAAATAAGTAAAAAATATCATCAGGTGATGTAATGGACGAAAGATTTTCCCGTCAAGCCCGAATTATAGGCGATGAAAAAATGAATAAATTAAAGAAATCTTCTGTAATCGTTTTTGGCTTAGGCGGTGTAGGCGGTGCGGCGGCAGAAGCACTTGTAAGAGGCGGTATCGGTAAGCTTGCGATAGTCGATAAAGATGTTGTCGATATTACCAATATAAACCGTCAGATAATTGCAACCGATGAAACGGTTGGTATGAAAAAGACAGATGCCGCGGAAAAAAGGTTTTTATCAATAAACCCCGAGTTGATTATCGAAAGGTTTGACCTTTTTTATCTTCCTGAAACTGCTGATAAAATAAATCTTTCCGATTACGATTTTATTGTTGATGCTATTGATAACGTAACTGCAAAAATTGAGCTTATCGTAAGAGCTCAAAAGCAGGGGGTTCCTATAATTTCTTCAATGGGTACGGGCAATAAGCTTTCACCCGATATGCTTGAAATTGCAGATATTTATAAAACCTCTGTCTGCCCCTTGGCAAGAGTTATGAGAAGAGAATTGAAAAACAGGCGAGTAAAGAAATTAAAGGTTGTTTATTCAAAGGAAGAGCCTATAAAAACAGATTCATCTGTTCCCGGCTCAATATCCTTCACACCTCCCGTAGCGGGTTATCTTGCCGCATCCTACGTTATAAAAAGTTTAATTGAAAATAAATAATTGGAGTGTAATAAATGAAGTTTATTGAATGTGAAAAGCAAGGCCTTGTCGAATGCTTTGCTCTTGTTAAAAGCTGTGACAAAAAGAGTGCAAAAAACGGCACGTTTTACCTTGATTTGCTTCTCGGTGACAAAGACAGTGAGTTGGTTGCAAAGCTTTGGGATTACAAGGAAGATATGGCGTTTTATCCCGAGGTGAATACCGTTGTTAAATTCAGAGGTACACTTCAACAGTATAATGGTAATGACCAGTTTATTGTTCAGCGTATGAGAGCTACAAATGATGCTGATAACATAAATATGGCTGATTTCGTAAAATCTTCTGATTATAGCGGTAACACAATGCTTGATACTATTATCAGTATCGTAAACGGCTTTAAAGATGATGAATTAAAAACTGTTGTATTAAGTATGTTGGAGGATAATAAAGAACAGCTTCTCTTTTTCCCTGCGGCTGAAAAGCTTCATCACGCTATGACGGGCGGTTTGCTTTATCATACTCTTTCTATTGTTCGCCTTGCAGAGTGCGTTTGTAGTCTTTATCCTTGTATTGACCGTGAGCTTTTGCTAGCAGGTGCAATTCTTCATGATATTGCAAAGCTTCGTGAATACTCTGTAAATGCAACAGGTATGGTAGACGGTCATACAGTTGAAGGAATGCTTTTAGGTCATCTTGTTATGGGTAGCGAGGATGTAGGCAGAAAGTGTGACGAGTTAAACATTACACCCGAAAAGAAATATCTTTTACAGCATATGCTTATTTCTCACCACGGTAAGCTTGAATTTGGTGCGGCTGTCAGACCCTCGTTTATTGAAGCGGAGGTGCTTTCACAGCTTGACTTATTTGATGCTAATATGTATGAAATGGCAGATGCAGTAAAGGACGTAGCTGCAGGTGATTTTACGGGAAGATTATGGATGCTTGATAACCGTAGATTTTATAATCACGGTAGAATTGCCGTTGAGCCACAGGCAAAAATCATAGAGGAGTAAATTTAATGGAATATACAGAGCTTAAAATATTTATACCCACAGAGGATACTGAAAGAGCCTCAAATATTGCTACTATGGTTGTTCCTTATGGTATCTACATAGAAGATTACAGCGACCTTGAAGCTGCCGCTTGGGAGATAGCACATATTGATTTAATTGATGAAGAGCTTCTTGAGAAAAACAGAGAAGAATCTGTTATTCATATTTACATTGAAGAAGGGAATAACCCTGCTGAAGCAGTTTCGTTTATATCTGAAAGATTAAATAGCGAGGGTATTTCTTACAGAATTGAAACCGAGGGTTGTTCTGAAGAGGATTGGGCAGATAAATGGAAAGCATTTTTCAAGCCTACACCAGTTGGTGATAGATTATTCGTAAGACCCGTCTGGATTGATGATTACGATGCAGGTGACAGAGCTGTTCTTAATATTGAGCCGGGTGCTGCTTTTGGTACAGGCACTCATGAAACCACACGACTTTGTCTTGAAACTCTTGACAGAATTATTAAAGACGGTGACACCGTTCTTGATATTGGTTGCGGCAGCGGTATTCTCGCAATTGCATCAATGCTTTTGGGCGCAAAAGAGGGGTTTGGTGTTGATATTGACCCCCTTGCTGTTAAAACGGCAAAAGAAAATGGTGTGATGAATAATCTGAATGAACCTGAGCTTACGTTCGTTTGTGGTGACCTTGCAGATAAGGTTACAAAGAAGTATGACGTAGTTGTTGCGAATATTGTTGCGGATATCATCATACTTTTCAGTACACAGGTGAAAGCTTTTATGAAGCCGGGGGCAAAATTTATTGCATCGGGTATTATAGATACAAGAGCTGATGAGGTTAGTGCAGCACTTCAAAGCGCGGGTCTTGTTTTAAAAGAACGTGTTGAAGAAAATGGTTGGGTTTGCCTTGTTTGTGAATAAACGTTATTAAAATTAAACCTTTTTCATATATTCTCATTAAGGAGTGAATTATATGAAAAAGGTTTTTTGTTTTTTATTGTGTGTATGTATGATGTTTTCAACCTCTTTTTGTGTAAGTGGTGTTGATACTGTTGTTAAGGAAGATGAAAGTATTTTAGTAAATAATTCTACCTTGCAAGCCCCACCGCCCGATAATTTACCTGTTGGAATTTACGCGAAATCAGCAGTTTTAATCGAGGCTTCAAGCGGTGAGGTTTTATTGGAGTATAATGCAGATGAAAAGCTTTTCCCTGCATCTGTAACTAAAATTATGACAATGCTTCTTGTTGCTGAGGCTATAGACAGCAATAAGATAACTTTAGCTGATAAAGTAACCTGCTCTGCTAATGCCGCATCGAAAGGTGGCTCTCAGATATGGCTTGAAGAGGGCGAGGCTATGACGGTTGATGAGCTTATGAGAGCGACCGCAATAGGTAGCGCAAACGATGCCGCCACTCTTTTAGGGGAATATATCGCAGGTAGCGAGCAAGCCTTTATTGATATGATGAATACCCGAGCTAAAGAGCTTGGTATGGTTAATACCTGTTTTGAAAACGCAACGGGTCTTGATGATACAACCGATACTCACCTTACAACCGCAAGAGATATAGGTATAATGTCCGTTGAGCTTTTAAAACACGAGTTTATTACAGACTATACTACTGTCTGGATGGATTCTTTAAGAAACGGTGAAACTGAGCTTGTTAATACAAATAAGCTTGTTCGTTTTTATCCGGGTACTACAGGCTTGAAAACGGGTACAACAGCAAAAGCAGGGTGTTGTGTTTCCGCCTCTGCAAAGCGTGACGGTTTGCATCTTGTTGCTGTAGTTATGGGTAGCTCAACAAGTGACGAAAGATTTAATTCGGCAAAAGCTATGCTTAATTGGGGCTTTTCAAATTACGTATGTTATAAACCCGAAATAGATACAACTTCGGTTGAAAAAATATGCGTTCAGAAAGGTAAAGTACCTTTTGTTGATACACTCATTCCTGAAATTCCGTCAATGGCTTTGAAAAAAGGAGAGGAAACGGGTGTTGTAGTGAAAATTGAGGTGGATGAAAATTTAACTGCACCCATTGAAAAAGGGCAGACCCTGGGTGTAATTACTATCGAAACACCGTCTGAAAAGAAATATGAGTATAAGATAACAGCAAAAGAAGAGGTGGAAAAATTATCACTTTTTGATTGTGTTGTTAAAGTTATGAATTTTATTGGCAATGGTAAAAAAGAATATCCGTTGAAGCCTCATAACACTTGACAATTTATAACGCCTTTGGTAAAATTAGACGATAAAAATTATTGTGGGTTAATATGTATATATGGTCCACGTTCAAAAGGGAAGTGTATGTTGTGTTATATACATCAACAAGAGATAATAATGTAAGGGTTACTGCTTCAAAAGCGATTACCGACGGTATTTCACCTGACGGTGGTTTATATATTCCCGTTGAAATCCCTACTCTTTCTGCTGATGATATAAAAGCTCTTTGCTCTGCAGATTATAAAGAAAGAGCAAAAAAGGTGCTTGGTCTTTATCTTTCAGATTTTTCAAAGGATGAGCTTGATTATTGCGTAGAGGGTGCTTATAAAGACGGTAAGTTTTCTTCAGAAGCAGTAGCACCCGTAGTTAAGCTTCACGATAACGTTAATGTTCTTGAGCTTTTCAAAGGACCTACTTGTGCTTTTAAGGATATGGCTTTGCAGATTCTTCCGTATCTTCTTACAGTTTCAGCAAAGAAAAATCTTAAAGACAAAGAGATTGTAATTCTCGTTGCAACTTCGGGTGACACCGGTAAAGCTGCTCTTGAAGGTTTCAAGGATGTTGATGGTACAAAGATTCTTGTTTTCTACCCCAACGATGGTGTTAGCCCTATGCAGAAGCTTCAGATGACAACTCAAGAGGGTAACAACGTTGGCGTTTGTGCTATTTACGGTAACTTTGACGATGCACAGACAGGTGTTAAATCTATCTTCACAAACAAAGAAATTCTTGACAGATTTGAAAAGAATAACCTTGTTTTCTCTTCTGCTAACTCAATTAACTGGGGCAGACTCGCACCGCAGATTGTTTACTATGTTTCTGCGTATTGCGATATGGTAAATAACGGTGCAGTTAAATTCGGTGACAAAATCAATATCGTTGTTCCTACAGGTAACTTTGGTAATATTCTTGCTGCTTATTTTGCAAAAGAAATGGGTCTCCCTGTAAATAAGCTTATCTGTGCTTCAAACGCAAATAAAGTTCTTACAGATTTCATCGAAACAGGTGTTTACGACAGAAACAGAGATTTCTATACAACCGTTTCACCCTCAATGGATATTCTTATTTCAAGTAACCTTGAAAGACTTTTATATATCCTTTGCGGCAGAGATTCTGATATTATCAACGATTGGTTTGGTCAGCTTAAAGAAAACGGTAAATATTCCGTAAGCGCTGACGTAAAAGAAAAAATCGGTGAGCTTTTCGTTGCAGGCTGCTGTGATGATGATATGACAAAGAAAACTATCGGCGAAACATACGAGTCATATTCATATCTTGCAGATACTCATACTGCTGTTGCAATTAACGTTTGCAACGATTATATTGCAAAAACAGGGGATGTAACTCCCGTTGTTATCGCATCTACTGCTTCACCCTTTAAATTCTCAAAGGCTGTTCTCAGTGCAGTTGAGAAAGAAGCAAAAGATTACGAGGATGAATTCAGTACCGTTGCAGCACTTGAAGATATGTCTTCTCTTAAAGCACCAAAACAGCTTGCAGACCTTAAAGGTAAGCAGGTTCGTTTCAATAAGGTTGCTTCAAAAGATGATATGGCTCAGGTTGTATTCGATATGTTAGGTATTTGAGGTGACGTAATTGTCATTGTTTGTTATAGGTGACACTCATTTGTCTTTATCTGTTGATAAACCGATGGATATTTTCAAAGGGTGGACTGATTACGTTGAGCGTCTTGAAAACAATTGGAATAAAGTTGTTTCACCTGAAGACAGTGTAGTTGTTCCCGGTGATATATCGTGGGCTATGGGCTTTAACGATGCGGTAAAGGATTTCAGCTTTCTTAATTCTCTTAACGGCACTAAATATATCCTCAAGGGTAATCACGATTATTGGTGGAATACAATGTCAAAAATGAATAAGTTTCTTTCTGAAAACGGTTTTGACAGTATTAAGATAATTCACAACAATGCTTATTCTGTTGAGGGCTTCGCTATAGGTGGCTCAAGAGGTTGGTTTTATGATGATTCTTCACCTGCAGACCAAAAGGTCATATCAAGAGAAGCAGGTAGGTTAAGAGCCTCGCTTAAAGAAGCAGAAAAGCTTGGGGGAGAGCTTATAGCCTTTCTTCACTATCCGCCAATCAGTGCAACCCAGGAATGTGATGAGATACTTTCAGTACTTAAAGAGTTTCCTGTTAAAAGATGTTATTTCGGTCATCTTCACGGCTTTATTGCACCGGAAAATGCAAGAATAAATTATGAGGGAATTGACTTCTTTCTCGCATCGGCAGATTATCTTGCGTTTTGTCCGAAGCTTATTTCACCTCAAGAAAATTGAATTTTAAAGAAATTTTGTGAAAATTTCTTGTTTTTCATTGATTTTTATGGAAAAATCTTCAAAAAACAGTAGAAATTTGCAGATTATTATGCTATAATTTTGCAGTTAATATATGTTCGCAAAATGAAAGGATGTTATACTAATGAGTTTAAAATCTTGCGAAAAAGTTGAAACAAACGTATATGCTCTTGAAATCTCTATAGAAAGCGATGCTTTTAAAGCAGCAGTTTCAAAAGCTTATGCAAAAAACAAAGGTAAATACAACGTTCCCGGTTTCCGTAAGGGCAAAGCTCCCAAACACATTATCGAAACCTACTACGGCAAAGAAGTTTTCTGGTACGATGCAATTGATGCAGAGTATCCCGCACTCTTCGACGAAGCAGTTAAAGAAGCAGGTATCGTTCCCGTTTCTGCTCCCTTTGAAGATGAAATCGTTTCTCTTGATGAAAACGGCTTCGTAATCAAGCTTAAAGTAACTGTTAAGCCCGAGGTTGAGCTTAAAGCTTACAAAGGCATCAAAGCTGAAAAAGAAAAAGTTACTGTTAAGAAAACAGAAGTTAAAGAAGAAGTTGAAAGAGCTCTTGAAAAAGATGCTAAGCTTGTTACTGTTGAAGGCAAAGCAGCTAAAAAGGGTGATATCGCAACTATTGACTTCGAAGGCTTTGTTGATGGCGTTGCTTTCGAAGGCGGTAAAGGCGAAAGCTACGACCTTGAACTCGGCTCAGGTAACTTCATTCCCGGCTTTGAAGATCAGGTTATCGGTCACAAAACAGGTGAAGAGTTCGATATCGATGTTACTTTCCCTGAAGATTACGGTGCAGAAGACCTTGCAGGCAAGGCTTGTGTATTCAAAATCAAGCTTCATAAGATTATGAAGAAAGAGCTTCCTAAATACGATGACGAATTTGTAAAAGATATCAGTGAGTTTGATACTGTTGCAGATTACGAAAAGAGCCTTGAAGAAGAAATCAAAGCTCGTAAAGAAGCAGCTGCTGACCGCGCATTTGAAAGCGCAGTTATGGATACTCTTGTTGATAACGTCATTGCAGAGATTCCCGCAGTTATGATTG
Organism: Acutalibacteraceae bacterium; assembly: GCA_045638585.1. Taxonomy (GTDB): domain Bacteria; phylum Bacillota; class Clostridia; order Oscillospirales; family Acutalibacteraceae; genus DTU089. The sequence continues at coordinate 39,558 of JAZUBO010000002.1, forward strand.
AAAAAGAAATCGACAATCAGGTTAGTGAATTCGAGTACAGACTTCGTGCTCAGGGTCTTGCTATGGATATGTATCTCCAGTATCTCGGTATGGATATCGCAGCTCTTCGTGATAGCTATAAAGAGGGTGCAGAGAAACAGGTTAAGCTTCGTCTTGCTCTTGAAAAGATTACAGAGCTTGAAAAAATCGAAATCAGCGATGAAGACGTTGAAACAGAGCTTAAATCTTATGCAGATGCATACGATATGCCTCTTGATAAAATCAAAACTCTTGTTGCTGCTGAAGACGTAAAGGCTGACCTTGCTTGCAGAAAAGCAATGGATATCGTTAAAGAAACTGCAGTTGCTGGTGCAAAGAAGAAAGCTCCCGCAAAGAAAGCAGATGACGAAGCTGAAGCAGAAGCTCCTGCAGAAGAGAAACCTGCAAAGAAGCCTGCTGCAAAGAAAACAGCTGAAAAGAAGCCTGCAGCTAAAAAAGCTCCCGCAAAGAAAAAAGCAGAAGCTGAAAAAGCTGAATAATTCTAAAACTTATGCCGCCGCCTGAAAATTTGGCGGCGGTATTATACATATTTTGTTTAAAAAGCAAAATTCAGTCAATAATGCCCATATGACTTAACAGGAGGTTATTATTATGGCACTTATTCCATACGTTATTGAGCAAACAAATCGTGGTGAGCGTTCATACGATATTTTCTCAAGATTACTTAACGATAGAATTATCGTTCTTTCTGACGAAGTAAACGATGCCACTGCAAGTATTATCGTTGCACAGCTTCTTTACCTTGAGGGTCAGGACCCTGATAAAGATATCAGCTTTTATATCAATAGCCCCGGTGGTAGCGTAACCGCAGGTCTTGCTATCTACGATACAATGAAATATATCAAATGTGACGTTTCAACTATTTGTATGGGTATGGCAGCATCTATGGGTGCATTCCTTTTCTCTTCAGGTACAAAGGGTAAGAGATATATCCTTCCTAATGCCGAGGTTATGATTCATCAGCCGTTAGGTGGTGCGCAGGGTCAGGCAACTGAAATTCTTATTGCTGCTGATCATATCAAACGTACAAAAGATCGTTTGAATAAAATTCTTGCTGAAAACACAGGCAAGAGCGTTGAAGAAATCTTCCAGGATACAGAGCGTGATAACTGGCTTACTGCTGAAGAAGCTGTTAATTACGGTCTTGCTGACAAGATTATTGACAAGAGATAATTAGAAATCTACGGAGGTGCTGTTTTGGCACGTGATGATAAAGGGATGGAAGGTCAGGTTCGTTGCTCCTTTTGTGGCAAGACCCAGTCTCAAGTCCATCAGATGATTTCGGGCCCCGGTGTTAATATCTGTGACAGATGTGTTGATCTTTGTATGGATATTATCGAGGGTATTCCCGACGAAAACGAAAAAGCAAGAGCGATTTCTAAACAGAAATCAAAGAAGCTTCCTAAACCGCAGGAAATAAAAGCTACTCTTGATGAATACGTTATCGGTCAGGATTTGGCAAAAATGGTTTTAAGCGTTTCGGTTTATAACCATTATAAAAGAATATTCTGTGATTCACCCGACGATGTTGAAATCAATAAGAGTAACGTTCTTTTGTTAGGTCCTACCGGTGTTGGTAAAACACTTCTTGCTTCAACTCTTGCAAAGCTTCTTGATGTACCCTTTGCTATAGCAGATGCTACAACATTAACCGAAGCAGGTTACGTTGGTGAGGACGTTGAGAATATTCTTCTTCGTCTTATTCAGGCTTCTGATTTTGATGTTGAGAAAGCAGAGTTAGGTATCATTTACGTTGACGAAATTGATAAAATCGCAAGAAAATCTGAAAACACTTCTATTACTCGTGACGTTAGCGGTGAGGGTGTTCAGCAGGCACTCCTTAAAATTATTGAGGGTACTGTTGCGAACGTTCCTCCTCAGGGCGGTAGAAAGCATCCTCAGCAGGAGTTTATTCAGATTGACACTTCAAAAATTCTTTTCATCTGTGGCGGTGCGTTTTCAGGTTTAGAAAAAATTATTGAAGACAGATTGGGTAAAAGTGTTCTCGGCTTCGGTGCAGAGGTACATTCTAAATCAGAGTTAAAGGAGATTGACCTTTTCTCAAAGGCTATTCCCCAGGATTTAGTTAAATTTGGTCTTATTCCTGAGCTTGTTGGTAGAATTCCCGTTATAACTTCTCTTGAAAATCTTGATGCAGATGCACTTGTAAAAATCATAACAGAGCCGAAAAACTCTTTACTCAAACAGTATAAGAGTCTTTTCAAGATGGATAAGGTTGACCTTCAGTTTACTGATGATGCAGTAAGAAGAGTTGCCGAGCTTACCATTGAAAAAGAAACGGGTGCGCGCGGACTTCGTGCTATTATGGAAAAAGTCCTTATGCCTATTATGTATACTGTGCCATCAGATTCTACAATTGAGACAGTTAAAATTACCGCAGACGTTGTTGACGGTAAAAGTGAGCCTATAATCACAAGGAAAGCTAAAGCAAGTAATCAATAATTTAAAAAGGGAGTCGTTAACCGACTCCCAAATTATATATATAATGTATTTGGTGAGTTATGTCAGATAAGATTTTAGAAAAAAGAGCATTACCTGTTCTTGCTCTTAGAAATTTAGTTGTTTTTCCCGACCAGACTGTATGCTTTGAGGTTGGAAGATTCAAGTCAATAAGAGCTATCAGGTCTGCCGTTGATACAACCGACAGACGTATCTTTCTTGTTACCCAAAGGGATGCAACAATTGAAGATCCAAAGGTATCTGAATTATATGATATCGGTGTTGTTGCTGAAATTAAACAAATTTCAGGCGACGGCAACAGATTTGAAATTGTTGTTGAAGGTCTTTATAGGGCAAGAATGGTCGAGGTGTTGCGTGAGAAAGCAAGCCTTCGCGGTGTTATTGAGCAGGTTGAAGAAATTAAGCCCGACGATAACGACTTGAACACAGTAGCAACTCTTCGTCTTTTGAAGGAAAGGGTAGAGGGCTATATTACCGTTAGTCCCCGTATCGCTCCCGAAATATTCCTTTCTGTTTTAGAAGAATCAGACATTGCAAGTGCAACTGACGACGTGGCAGGTCACTTTCATCTTCAGGTAGAGGATAAACAAGCTTTGTTATCCGAGCTTGACGTGATGAAGCGTGCCGAAAAGCTTTGTTCTATTCTTTCAAGAGAAACAGAAATTCTTGAAATTGAAACTCAAATTAATGAAAAAGTTCAGGAAAGAATGGATAAGCACCAGAGAGAATATTATCTTCGTGAGCAGATTAAGGTTGCTTCCAATGAATTAGGCGAAGACGATTCTCCCGTTGCAGAGGCTGAAAAATACAAAGAAAAAATCAAAGCACTTCCTATTGACGATAGGTCAAAAAAGCGTCTTCTTGACGAGTGTGACAGATTTATAAAAACAACACCCGGTAGCCCCGAAGCAAACGTTGCAAGAACTTATCTTGAAAGAGTTATTTCTCTTCCTTGGGGTGTCTTAACCGAAGATAATCTTGACGTTCAAAGCGCAAGAAAAGTCCTAGAAAAAGACCACTATGGTTTAGAAGAGGTTAAAGAAAGAATACTTGAGCTTATTGCAGTTAAAAAGCTTGCACCCGATGCTAAATCACAGATTATATGTCTTGTAGGTCCTCCCGGTGTCGGTAAAACCTCTGTTGCCCGTTCTCTTGCCGAGGCTATGGGCAGAAAATATGTCCGCATCTCTTTAGGCGGTGTTCGCGATGAAGCTGAAATAAGAGGTCACCGACGTACCTACATAGGCTCAATGCCCGGTAGAATTATTACTGTAATTGAACAGGCGGGAACATCTAATCCTCTTGTTCTTCTTGATGAAATTGATAAATTAGGTAGTGATTATAAAGGTGACCCCTCATCTGCACTTCTTGAGGTGCTTGACGGTGAGCAGAATAATACCTTTACCGACCACTATATAGACGTTCCCTTTGATTTAAGTAAGGTTTTATTTATTACTACCGCAAACGACCCATCACAGATTCCCGGTCCTCTTTATGACCGTATGGAAATCATTGAGCTATATAGCTATACTGCAGAAGATAAATTCAGCATTGCAAAGAAATATCTTATTCCTAAACAGGTTAAGAATTTCGGTATGAATACTAAAATGATTCGCTTTACAGATGCTGCTATAAGAACAATTATATCTGATTATACAAAAGAAGCAGGTGTAAGAACACTTGACAGAACCATTACCAAGATAATCAGAAAAGTTGCAGTTAAGTTTGCAGATGGCTTTGATGGTAAATTTACCGTTTCACCCTCAAATTTAGAGGAGCTTTTAGGTGCAGCTAAATATAAAACAACAAAGCTTGATTTTGAGGAAATGATAGGTGCTGCTAACGGTCTCGCGTGGACTTCAGTTGGCGGTGAAATGATGCAGATAGAAGTAGCAGTTCTTGATGGTAGCGGTAAGCTTGAGCTTACAGGCTCTCTCGGTGACGTTATGAAAGAATCTGCAAAAGCAGCTTTGAGCTATATCAGGTCAAGATGCGATAAATTCGGTATTGATTCCGATTTCTATAAGAACAAGGATATACATATTCACGTTCCCGAGGGTGCTGTACCCAAGGATGGTCCGTCTGCAGGTGTTACAATGACAACAGCTCTTGTTTCTGCACTAACAGAAACACCTGTAAATAAAACTGTTGCTATGACAGGTGAGATTACTTTAAGGGGAAAAGTTCTTCCGATAGGTGGGTTAAGAGAAAAATCAACTGCCGCATTTAAAAACGGTATGAAAACAGTCTTGATTCCCGAGGGTAATAAAGCAGACCTTGAAAAAGTTAATGAAACAGTTAAAAATGCCATTGAATTTATACCTGTTTCAAATCTTGATGAAGTTCTTTCTGTTGCTTTGCTAAACAATGGTAAAAAGAAGTTTGATAAAATCAAAACCGTTACAAAAAAGAATATCAATGAAAATATCAACGATACAAAAGCAAACGGTGTTTACTGTAAAGGGGGAGAAGTATGAATTACAACAAAGTTGAATTTGAAGCCGCTTTTGGTACATTAAAACAGATTCCTGAATCAGATTTGCCTGAAATTGTTTTCGCAGGTCGTTCTAACGTTGGTAAATCCTCAATGCTTAACCGCATTTTTAACAGAAAGAATCTTGCAAGAGTTTCATCAATGCCCGGTAAAACGATTACAATTAACTTCTTTAAGGTTGAGGATGTCAGAATAGTTGACCTTCCCGGGTACGGTTATGCAAAGGTTGCAAAGGGTGAAAAACGCAGATGGGCTGAAATGATGGAGGGTTATTTCCAGTCACCCCGTAACATAAAGCTTGTTGTTCAACTTGTTGATATGCGTCATAAACCCTCTGAGGACGACTATATTATGATGCGCTTCCTTAAAGAAGCAGGTCTTCCGTTTATCGTTGCCGCTACTAAGTCAGATAAGCTTAATAAGACTCAATATAATGACCGTAAAAACGGTTTAAGAGAAGAATTAAAAGAGTTTGGTGAAGATTTAATCATAATACCTTTTTCTTCTGAAAAAGGAGAGGGTGCTGACCTTCTTAAAGCCGAAATTGAAAAGGTTTTATAATTAATCAAGCAACTAAAAAACACTTGTGAATCCGATGGAAACACAAGTGTTTTTTCTTTTTTATTAATCATCGTCAAGCTTAAGAATAGCCATAAATGCTTCTTGCGGTACTTCAACCGTACCAAATGAACGCATTCTCTTTTTACCTTCTTTTTGCTTTTCAAGAAGCTTTTTCTTACGGGTGATGTCACCGCCGTAGCATTTTGCAAGAACGTCTTTTCTCATAGCCTTAACAGTTTCTCTTGCAATAACCTTACCGCCAATAGCTATCTGAATCGGTATTTCAAACATCTGTCTTGGTATGTTGTCTTTAAGCTTTTCAGCTATTCGTCTTGCTCTTGAATAAGCTTTATCAGAGTGAACTATAAACGAAAGAGCGTCAACAATATCGCCATTAAGTAAAACGTCAAGCTTTACAAGGTTTGAACGTTTGTAATCGGCTATTTCATAGTCAAGTGAAGCGTAACCTCTCGTTCTTGATTTGAGAGCATCGAAGAAGTCGTATATGATTTCGTTCAAGGGTAAATCGTATTTAATTTCAACACGGTCACCTGAAATGTAATCCATATTCTTAAATGTACCGCGTCTTTCCTGACATAATTCCATGACAGAGCCAACATATTCAGTTGGAGCATAGATGTGAGCATCTGCAACAGGTTCTTCACTAAAGTCAATATGAGCAGGGTCAGGGTAATGAGTTGGGTTATCTATTTCTAAAACTTCACCGTTTGTAAGGTGTATCTTATAAACAACGCTGGGAACAGTTGTAACAAGGTCTAAATCGTATTCTCTTTCGAGCCTTTCCTGAATAATTTCAAGATGTAAAAGACCAAGGAAGCCACAACGAAAGCCAAAGCCTAAAGCACCCGAGGTTTCAGGCTCATAAGAAAGCGAAGCATCGTTTAACTGCAATTTTTCAAGTGCTTCGTGAAGATTTTCATAGTCAGCACCGTCAGCAGGGTAAATACCGCAGTATACCATAGGTGTTGCTTTTCTGTAACCGGGTAGAGGCTCGCTTGCAGGATTGGTTGCAAGTGTAACAGTATCACCGACAACAGCATCACGAACAGTTTTGATAGAAGCGGTAATATAACCAACCTCACCGGAGCAAAGCTTGCTGCAGGGTTTAAGTGAGGTAGCTTTCATTGTACCAACTTCAACAACGGTAAATTCAGCACCCGTAGCCATCATTTTCATTGTGTCACCGGGTTTAATTGTACCGTCAACAACTCTTACGTAAACAATAACACCTTTGTAGTTATCGTAAACAGAGTCGAAAATCAAAGCTTTTAAAGGTGCATCGTCATCACCCTCAGGGCAGGGGATAAGCTCAACTATTTGTTCAAGCACCTCTTCAACGTTCTGACCTGTTTTAGCGGAAACTCTCGGTGCAGTATCGCAGGGGATGCCTATTATCTCTTCAACGTCTGCAGAAACTCTGTCGGGGTCAGCAGAGGGAAGGTCAATCTTATTGATAACGGGTACAATTTCAAGGTTGTGATCTAAAGCAAGATATGTGTTTGCTAAAGTCTGTGCTTCAATACCCTGTGAAGCGTCAACGATGAGAATAGCACCCTCACAAGCGGCAAGTGACCTTGAAACCTCATAGTTAAAGTCAACGTGACCGGGAGTGTCAATTAAGTTGAGCTGATAAGCCTCACCGTTTTTTGCAGTGTAGTCAAGCCTTACAGCGTGTGCTTTAATGGTTATTCCTCTTTCTTTTTCAAGGTCCATATCGTCAAGAATCTGTGCGGACATATCTCTTTTAGCAACTGTATCCGTAAGCTCAAGCAAACGGTCAGCCAAAGTAGATTTACCGTGGTCGATATGAGCAATGATAGAAAAGTTTCTTATGTTTTCTTTCTTAACTCGGGCCATATTTATTCCTTTCCGCAGAAATCAATCATTGTTTTCTGTGTGATATTTGTATGTAGATAAACGGAATAATTCGTTTATTCTTGCGGTTTCACCGCATAAATAAAGGTATCCGTATAAAGCCTCAAGACCTGTCGCATATCTGTAATCGGCAGCATCTTGATTTTTGGGGGAATGACTGCTGTGAGCATTTCTTCCTCGTTTGAAAACCGCTTCCTCATTTTCGTTTAATAACGGAAGCAATTCCCTTATCATCTGCGCTTGAAAAGCGGCATTAACGTATTTTATTGATTGTTTGTGAAGCTTTCCCGTAGGCTTGTTTTCTTCAAAAGAAAGCATCTGCCTTACAAGCAAGCTGTATACAGCATCACCTAAAAAGGCAAGAGTCAAAGGGCTATACATTCTTGCCTTGCTTTCGGTCATAGCTTCATTGAGAAATAAATTTAAATTGTCATTAGGGGACATAGTCAAACTCCAAATCATAAATACTAACAGTATCACCCTCGGTAATACCACGGTCTACAAGACCTTGAATAATACCGCTTGTCTGTAAAACGTTCTGGAAATACTGTAATGATTCATAGTCGTTTAAATCAGTTTTCATAAGAATTTTCGCAAGCCATTCAGCTTCAACGATAAATACGTCACCCTCAACGCGAATTTTGTAATCGCGTTTTGCGGTTTTGAGAATATCTTTAGGTGTGATTTCTTGCTTTTCATAAATCTTAACAGGCGGAAGCTTCTGAAGCTCTGCCGCAACTGCATTTATAAGCTCTTGAGTACCCTCAGCAATAGGTGCGATAATTTCGTAATATTGAAGACCCTTATCGCATATATATTTTCTGAACTCTTCTCTTTGTTCGTCGGTTGCAAGGTCAATTTTGTTACCTGCAACAATCTGAGGATATCTTGTAAGCTCGTCATTGTATTTTGCAAGCTCACTGTTGATGGCTTCGAAATCTTCAATAGGATTTCTTCCTTCACTACCTGCAACGTCAACAACGTGAACAAGAAGTCTGCATCGCTCAATGTGGCGTAAGAACTCGTGACCTAAACCAACACCGTCACTAGCACCCTCGATAATGCCTGGGATATCTGCCATGACGAAGCTACTTTCAGGACCCATCCTTACAACACCGGGAACGGGGATAAGAGTAGTGAAATGATAGTCAGCTATAATAGGCTTTGCTTCACTTACAACGGAAATAAGAGTAGATTTACCAACGTTTGGGAAGCCGATAAGACCAACGTCTGCCAGTAACTTTAATTCAAGCGTAACATCCCATTCTTCACCGGGAGCACCGTCTTTAGCAAAACGGGGAACTTGTCTTGTTGGAGTAGCAAAGTGAGGGTTACCCCAACCGCCTTTACCGCCTTTAGCCGCAATAAAAGTTTCTTCTTCGCTCATATCAGCCATAACGAAGCCTGTTTCGTTTTCTTTGATAACAGTACCTCTCGGAACTTTGATTATTAAATCCTCACCGCGTTTACCGTTACAACGAGAGCCTCTGCCGTTTTCACCATTCTGGGCTTTATATTTTCTTTTGTATCTGAAATCGGAAAGGGTAGAGAGGTTGTCGTCAACCTGAAAAACAATGTTTCCGCCTCTGCCACCGTCACCGCCGTCAGGACCACCTGCGTTTACAAACTTTTCTCTGTGAAAAGCAACTGCACCGTTTCCGCCGTTACCTGCAATAATTTTAATTTTCGCTTTATCAACAAACATATTAACTCGTCCTTATTGATTTTTGATATATTCAATTTATTATACTATATTATTTTAAAAATATAAATACTTATTTAAAATTTTCACAAAAAAGTATTAATGCAAGTAAGTTCAGCTTTTTTATCGACTACTTACCGAACATTAGACGAACAAAAACGACAATTGATTTTTTGAAAAATTAAAGAATTTTTTGCTAAAAATCTTGAAAAATCATCAAAAAGCGCCAGAAAAAGTGTGAAAGACCATAAAAACGGACTACAAAACGAGAAAAAATAGAACATTTGTGTTGACATTTGTAAAATTGATGCTATAATTAAATCACAAAAACAAATGTTCGTGTTTTGTTCGGAGGTAATAATTATGACAGTATTTTCAATTATAAAAGTAATTTTAGAATTATCAGCAATTGCTCTTCTTTGCTACGGTGTTTACCGTGAAAAAGATTTAATCAAGTTTGAAAGAAAGATTTTCAAATATGTAAAGGCTTTCGTTCTTTCTTGTGCTTATAGCGTAAGAGATAAGTTTACAGATAAAAAGAAAACTGATAACGTTATTTCAGTTGACACGTCTGCTTACGAGGAAATGCTTGTTTCTTTAAACAAAGCTTCAAATGTTCACGACGTTCAATTTGCATCATAATTTCAGTATAAATTCTCATAAATTACATATAATTTAAAAGGTCTTTTAAGGTAACTGCTTTTAGAGTGTTCAGCTCTATTGACTGTTAAAAAGAGTGATAGTATAATCAAGGAAGTACTTTTCTTGTTGGTTTTGGTTGTAACGGTTAATGTTCAACTATAACCAACTTATCCGATGGGAGTGGTTTTTTGATTAACAGATTATCTCTTGATATCAACGGTGCGGCAAAAATGTTACCCGAAAGAGACCTTTTTTCTAATAAAGGCAGTTTCGGTAAGGTGCTTTTAATTTGTGGCAGTAAAAATATGGTTGGTTGCTGTTACCTTGCAACAATGGGTGCTTTAAGAAGCGGTGCGGGTATTGTTACTCTTGCTTTCCCCGAGTGCCTTTATATTCCGCTTTCATCACGGCTTACAGAAAATCTTTTTATGCCTCTTGCTTGTGATGAAAAAGGATATATTTCAAAAGATGATATCAACACTCTTATTGATGCGGTAAACAATTCAGATATTGCAATGTTAGGTTGCGGTATCGGTGTTACCGCTGATACAAAAGCTATAGTTAGGGAGATTATCCTTAATTCAAAAGTACCTTTGATATTAGATGCTGACGCACTTAATTGCATAGCAGACTCGGTTGATGTTCTGTTAAAAGCTAATTGCGAAATTTTACTTACACCTCATCCCGGAGAAATGAGCAGACTCTGTGGCAAACCAATTGCAGAAATTCAAGAAAACAGAGAAGAGGCTTCAATAGATTTTTGCAGTAAATATAATGTGAATTTGCTTTTAAAAGGCCACGAAACAGTTATTTGTAATAAAGAATGTACAGAGCTTTACGTTAACAAAACGGGTAATACAGGACTTTCTAAAGGCGGAGCAGGGGATTTGCTTTCGGGGATTATCTCGGGTCTTTATCCGTCTATGAAAAATAGTAGCAAATCTTTATTTGACTCTGCGGTTTTAGGTGCTTTTATTCATGGCTTGACGTCAGATTTTCTTAAAGAAGAGCTTTCCGAATATTCAATGCTTCCCACAGATTGTGCCGACGCTTTGCCTGATGTTTTTGCATTTTTAAATAACTATATTGAAAATTAAATTTCTTATAATCACTTTGTGCTTGATAGCTATTATATTTGCAACCTCTTGCAGCGTAAACTCAACTAAAGGTGATTTTTCAGAAGTGGATTTTTTAAGTGAAGCTAAAATTAACGTGGAATATAAATTTGAGGTTTTTGATTCTTTTATAAGATATGAAAACGGATGCCTGACTTTCAGATATTCTGATAATTGCGGTGCTATGAGCGCCACTGAGGTAACTATAAATGCAGAAGAATATTCATTTTCAAACAATGAGTTGAGTTTTACAGGTAGTACAGATGAGCTTAACAACAACTTTTTACCGTTTGTAATCTACGAGTTGCTTTCCGCAAACAACGGTATGATTGTAGCTCAAATGTATGACGAAAGAAAAGAATGTTATTATTTTGAAGAAAGTGTATCAAATTACTTTTTAAGATTTGAAATTTATGAGCATAACCAAACGCCGTCTTATGTTATAATCATTACATAAAAATAACCCCATCTTCATATGCGAAGATGGGGTTAGCTTATGTAATTAAAATCTAATTAAAGAAGAGAAGCTGCTGCTTCGTCAAGGAAGATTTCAACGTCGTTATGATTCTGTAAAATTGAAGCAGGAACCTGGGGAGTAACTTCACCCTTAATCATATTGCGAATAGCCTCTGCCTTTTTAGGACCTGTTGCAATAAGAACAATTTTCTTCGCAGACATAATCTGGTTAACACCCATTGTAAGAGCGTAGTGAGGCATGGGGTTTTCGTCGAAGTAAATTTTATTTGCTTCAATTGTGCTGTCTGTAAGCTTAACCTTGAAAGAACCGTCTGTAAAGCTGTCAGCAGGCTCGTTAAAGCCGATGTGAGCGTTGTTGCCGATACCAAGAAGCTGAACGTCGATTCCGCCTGCTTCATTGATTTCGTTGTCGTATCTCTTACATTCTGCATCAGTGTCAGCTGCATTACCGTCAAGGAAATGAACGTTCTCTTCAAGAATATCAAGACCGTTGAAAAGCTGTTCATGCATAAAAGTATAGTAGCTGTTTTTATCAGCTTTAGGTAAATCACAGTATTCGTCAAGGTTATATGTTTTTACACCCTTGAAAGAAATGCCTTCTTCTTTATGTGTTTTGATAATGTTGTTGTATGTAGGAATAGGGGAAGCACCTGTTGCAAGACCTAAAATGCAATTAGGATTAGCCTTAACCTCATCGGTAAAAATTTTAGCAACTGCTACACCGATTTCTTCGGCAGTTTTTAAAACTGTAACTTTCATTTTATCACCCTTAATTTTATGATTTTTTATAATTATAACACATTTATCAGAAAATTAAAGGTAAATTTTTGATTTTCTTAGATAATTATTGAAAATTTTATAAATAATGTTATAATTATTACTATATATTGAGAGAACAGGTGGTTAAGTGGTTAAAAATATTGTTTTCGATATGGGTGGAGTATTAATTGACTTTAACTTTCAAAAAACTCTTAAAGAATATTTCCCCGAAAAATATCACGAGGTTTTAAACCGTGAGGTTTTTATGAATTCAATTTGGCAAGACCTTGACGGTGGGCTTATTCGTTCTGATGATGCAATTGAAATAATGCTCCCGAAAATTCCCGAAGAAACTCGCGATTTAATTAAAACTATGGTAAATGATTTTTACCCCTATATGCCGCCATTCCCGCAGATGTATGACTTTGTTAAAAGAGTTAAGGATGCAGGTTATCCTGTGTATCTTTTATCAAATGCTACACCGCGAGTGTTTGACCAATATCTTAATATCCCGTCATTAACTTTGATGGATGGCTTTTTCATCTCAGCACTTTATAAATTGAGAAAGCCACAAAGAGAAATTTATGAAGCGTTTTGCAATAAATTTTCTCTTAACCCAGAGGAATGTTTTTTTATTGACGATATGCCTCAGAATATCGAGGGAGCAAAAGCTTACGGTATGAAAGGCCACGTCTTTAAGATTACTGAAATTGAAGCTCTTGAAAAAGCTTTAAATGATGAAGGTATATTTTTTTAAAACGGAGGATTTAAAATGAAAAAAATTATTACTTTATGCTCAGTAATTATTGCAGCAGCAATAATAATCACTTGTTTTGCAGCTTGTGGTGGGAATACTGAAGATAAGACAACAGAGCCTACAACTGAAGAAATCGTTACTCAGGTTGGTAAGGTCGATGGTGTTAATCTTACAGCTTTTATCGAAGATGAATACGTTTTACTTAAAAAAGGTGATGAGGTTTTCCAAAAGTTAAACTATCCCATCAAAAAGAATTTCTCTATTGACATTGATCTTGCGAAAAATAATTTCAAATTCCTTGATATGAATTTTGATGGTTTAGCAGATTTTTACGTTGCAGTTGCTGAAAAAGATGGTAACGTTGAATTTTATTGCTGGCTTTATAACGCAACAGAAAAACAGTTTGACTACTCAATTTCACTTTCTTCTCTCAAAAATATTTCAGTTGATGCAGATGAACAGATGATTTACGCTTCAGATAGTGATTTCTATTATGAATATAGTTGGGTTGACGGTCAGTTAAATGTTGTTTCATCTTATAATAAATCTGAAACTGTTCCCGAAAAGGTGACACAGTCATCTAATAATTTAGTTTCCGGTAAAAATGACAACTCAACGTCTTCTAATACTCAGGCAGGCGATACTGTTGTCAGCCCCTCAAATAACGTAACAACAACTGAGAAAGCACCTCAGAACACAACTACAACCGCACCTGCAACGAAAGGTACAGTTGAATTAATTACAGAAACATTAGCCGAAAATGATTGGGCATAAGGAGATAATATGGAGGATAAGAATGTAAATGCAGTTGAAAATACTGCTGAAAATAAAAAACAGTCAAAAGAAAACGAGTTTCAGTTTTTTAAATGTTGTTCTGCTACTTTAAAGAGATTTTCTCTTATTATGTTTGTTATTAATATCTTTTTAATTCTTGTTGCAGCGGTTATAGGCATCTTTGTTTGTGTCGCTTATATAAGTGTTGAAATGATATCAATTCTTGCTTTCCCTATATTCTGCGTTGTTGCAATACTTGTGATTATTGCAAGATTTATTTCAGCTTTGATTTACGGCTTTGCAGAAATTGTTGAGAAGCACGAAAATAAATAATTTGCATTAAAATTCATTTTTATGCGATTTTTTTGCATATTTATATTGACAAACAAAAAGTGTAGGTGTAGAATTACCCCATAATATTTGAGTGAGGTGTTACAGATGTATCTTAGTTTTAATCGATTTTATTACTTTACTAAGGATTGTCTGTACACTGCTCGAAATTACAACTGCTTGTAATTATAGTGATATAGACAGTCCGCATTCTGCTATGCTTTTTAAGGCATATTAGTTTGCGGATTTTTTATTTGGAGGATTTATTATGATATCAGAAAAAATGATGCAGCTCGGTAAAAAAAGTTCAATTATCCGCGAGATTTTTGAATACGGTAAGAAAAGAAAAGCAGAAATCGGTGCAGAAAACGTATTTGATTTCAGCTTAGGTAACCCTAGTGTGCCCGCACCCCAAAAGGTTACTGACGTTATGACAAAATTAATTAACGAAGTTCCTGCTGAAGTGCTTCATGGCTATACATCGGGCCCCGGTGATATGAACGTAAGAGCTGCAATTGCTGAGTATATAAACAATAAATTCGGTGTTAAGGCAAATGCAGGCTTAATTTATATGACTTGCGGTGCAGCCGCTTCTCTTACAATTACTTTAAATGCCATAGCAGAAGAGGGTGACGAGGTTATTGCATTTGCACCGTTCTTCCCCGAATACAGAGTATTTACCGAGCAAGCCGGTGCAAAATTTGTGGTTGTTCCTTGTAAGATAGAAGATTTACAGATTGATTTTGATGCACTTTCAAAGGCTATAAATGAAAATACAAAAGCAATTATTATTAATTCACCTAATAACCCCTCCGGTGTAATCGTTCCTGAAAAGGATATTATAAAGCTTACTGATTTGCTTAAAGAGAAGCAGAAAGAATATAATAAAGAGATTTTCCTCATTTCAGATGAGCCTTACAGAGAGCTTGTTTTCACAGGTGAAAAAGTTCCTTACATACCTTGCTATTATGATAATTCATTTGTTTGCTATTCATATAGTAAAGCACTTTCTCTTCCGGGTGAAAGAATAGGTTATATTTTTGTTTCACCTACAATGAAGGATGCAAGCGACGTTTATGCCGCTGTTTGCGGTGCAGGTCGTGCTTTAGGCTATGTATGTGCTCCAAGTCTTATGCAGTATACAATCGCACAATGTCTAGACGATACTGCTGATATCAGCATTTACGAGAAAAACAGAAAGCTTCTTTACGAAGGTCTTACAGATATCGGTTATACAGTTATCAAGCCTGACGGTGCATTTTATATGTTTGTTAAAGCGCTTGAAGACGATGCTTTTAAATTCTATGAAAGAGCAAAGAATTTTGAGTTGCTTCTCGTTCCCAGCGATGATTTTGGTTGCGAGGGCTTCGTTAGAATTTCTTACTGTGTAGATACCAAGCTTATTGAAAATTCTTTACCTGCTTTCAAAGCATTATTTGAGGACTATAAAAAATGATTGATTACGAAAAAAGCTTTCTCGAAGCAAGAGAAAGTATAAGTGAAATTGACAAAGAAATTGCAAAGCTTTTTGAAAAGCGAATGAACGCTTCAAAGGTTGTTGCGGAGTATAAAAAGGTCAATGGAATTCCCGTTGAAGATAAAGAAAGAGAAAAAGTTCTTCTTGAAAAAAACAGTCAGAATATCATTGATGATGAAATCCGTTCATATTATGTGAATTATCAGAAATATATGATGAAGCTTTCAAAGGATTTTCAACATAAAATTCTTGACGGTACTCGTGTTGCTTTTTCGGGTGTTAAGGGTGCTTTTGCCGAAATTGCAGTTAAAAAGATTTTCCCCGATTGTGTACCCGTTGGTTATCAGGATTTTAAATCTGCTTATAAAGCTGTTGAAAACGGTGAATGCGAGTGCGCAGTTTTACCCATTGAAAATAGTTATGAGGGTGACGTTGCGAGGGTTATGGACCTAACTTATTTCGGCTCACTTTTCATAAACGGTGTATATGATATGGGGGTTGAACAGCACCTTTTCGGTACTGTCGATTCTCATAAAAGAGATATAAGGAAGGTTATAAGTCATCCTCAGGCTTTGGGTCAATGCAGTGAATACATCTCCGATAAAGGCTACGAGGTTGAAGAAGCTGTTAATACAGCTGTTGCTGCACAAACCGTTGCAGATAATAGTGATAATACTGTAGGTGTTATTTGTAGTTTGGAAGCAGGTCAGGAATACGGCTTAAAGCTTCTTGACAGAAAAATTAATGAAGATAATACTAATACCACAAGATTCGGTGTCTTTTCCCGTATACCCAGAGGTGAGAGCGTTGGTGACGAAAACTTCATTCTTCTCTTTACAGTTCGTGATGAAGCAGGTTCACTCAGTAAAGCTGTTTCAGTTTTCAGTGAGTTAGGTTATAACCTTAAAGCCTTAAAGAGCAGACCCTCAAAAGATGTTATCTGGAATTATTACTTCTTCCTTGAGGGTGAGGGTAAATTAACTAAAGAAACTGAAGCTAAAATGCTTTCAGAGCTTTCAAAGGTTTGTACCAACGTCCGTCTTGTTGGTAGATATGGTAAAGAGCAAGCTATATAATTCAATTAATTTCGGAGCAATATTATGAAAATGACAGTAAAAACCTCAATGGGCGATTATGAAATTACTATTTTAAGAGGTGCTATTAACAATTTAAGTGAATATTGCGATACAGATAAGAAAGCACTTATTGTAACCGATAGCGGTGTGCCCTTTATGTATGCAGAAGCTGTTTCAAAGCAGTTTAAAAATAGCTTCATAAAAGTTATACCTCAAGGTGAAGAAAATAAGAATTTTGATACTTATAAATCGTTGCTTGAGGCTTTGAGTGAAAACGAATTTACCCGTAACGACTGTGTTGTTGCAGTAGGTGGCGGTGTTGTTGGTGACATTTCAGGCTTCACCGCTTCAACGTATATGAGAGGTATAACCTTTTATAATATTCCTACAACGTTACTTTCACAGGTTGATTCGTCAATTGGCGGTAAAACTGCAATTGATTTCTACGGTTATAAAAATACAGTTGGTGCATTTTATCAGCCAAGCGCCGTTGTAATTGACCCTGACGTTTTAAAAACACTTTCAGAAAGACAGTTTAATAACGGACTCTCGGAAAGCATTAAAATGGGTGCAACCTCTGATATTTCTTTATTCGAGATTATTGAAAACAATGCTGCAGAAAATAATATTGAAGTAATAATTGAAAAATCTTTGAAGATAAAAAAAGACGTGGTTGAAAAAGACGAAAAAGAGCTTGGCTTACGTCGTGTTCTTAATTTCGGTCATACAGTAGGTCACGCAGTTGAATCAACAACCGGTTTAAACGACTTGTTGCACGGTGAATGTGTTGCTTTGGGTATGCTTTCATTTTCTTCTGATAACGTAAGAAAAAGATTAGAAAAGGTTTTGAAAAAATATAATCTTCCTACAGAACTACCTGTTTCACCTGATAGCATTTTATCATCCTTACGACACGATAAAAAAGCTACCCTAAACGGTGTTAACGCTGTGTTTGTTAATGAAATCGGAAGTTTTGAATTGAAGTTCATCGAATTTAATGAGCTTGAAAAATTGATAAAGGAGGCGTATTAAATGAAAAACACTTTAGGCAACAATATATCTGTAACTGTTTTTGGTGAAAGTCACGGTGAAGCAATTGGAGCTGTTCTTGACGGTGTACCCGCAGGAATCACTGTCGATATTGATTTTATTAAAAAACAGCTTGATTTAAGACGTCCCTTTGGAAAGATTTCAACCCCCAGAAAAGAAGCAGACGATTTTCAGATTTTAAGCGGCTTCTTTAACGGCAAAACAACAGGTACACCTATTTGCCTTGTAATACCTAACGAAAATACTCACTCTAAGGATTATTCAAGCAGTTACGGTAATGCAAGACCCGGTCATGCAGATTATACCGCCTATTGTAAATATAACGGCTTTGAAGATTACCGTGGTGGCGGTCATTTCAGCGGCAGAGTTACCGCAGGTCTTGTAGCGGTTGGTGCAATCGCTATAAAAATACTTGCGGATAAAGGAATAAAAATCGGTACTCACATTTCAAAATGTGCAGGGGTTACCGATGATGATTTTTCAAATTTAAATAATGAAATTGATTTATTAAATAATAAAGTTTTTGCCGTTATCAATGATGAAAAAGGCAACGAAATGATTGCCAATATTGAGAAAGCCGCTGAAAACGGTGATAGCGTTGGCGGTGTTATTGAAACGGTTGTTACAGGTCTTCCTGTTGGTGTTGGTGAGCCGTGGTTTGACTCTCTGGAAAGTGTACTTTCTCACGGATTATTTTCAATTCCTGCAATTAAGGGTGTTGAATTTGGTGCAGGATTCTCTTGTGCCGATATGCTTGGTAGCGAAATGAATGATTCCTTTAGGATAGAGAATAAAAAAATCGTTACCGAAACAAATAACAACGGCGGTATTAATGGTGGTATTTCAAACGGTATGCCTTTAGTTATAAGATGTGCAGTAAAACCTACACCATCTATTTCAAAAGAGCAGAATACGGTTAATTTTAAAAATAACGAAAATACCGTTCTTTCCGTTAAAGGCAGACACGACCCTTGTATCGTTCACAGAGCCCGTGTTGTTGCTGATAGTATTGTTGCTATCGTTTTATGCGATATGCTTTCTCAGAAATTCGGTGTTGATTGGCTTGGTGAAAGGTAATGGAATACGGTTGTATTGGTGAGAAGCTTTCTCATAGCTTTTCAAAAGAAATTCACAATTTACTTGCTGATTATGATTACCGTCTTGTTGAATTAAAAAGGGAAGAGCTACAGGAGTTTTTTCAAAAGAAAGATTTTAAAGCAATAAACGTAACTATTCCTTATAAGCTTGACGTTATTCCTTTTCTCGACTTTATATCTGACGAAGCAAAAGAAATCAATGCAGTTAACACTATTGTCAATAAAAACGGTAAGCTTTACGGCTATAATACAGATTTTTACGGCTTAAAATCTCTTATTGAAAGATATGTTAAGTCTTTTAGCGGTAAAACTGTTGTTATCCTTGGTAGCGGTGGCACTTCAAATACAGCTTTTTGTGTAGCTAAAAGCCTTGGTGCTGAAAATGTAATCAAAGTATCAAGGCAGAAGCAAAGTGGCTATATAACATACGAAGAGCTTTACGAAAATTATTGTGATTGTGAAATTATAATTAACACAACGCCCTGTGGGATGTTTCCGAAAGTAAACGTATCTGCAGTGGATATCAGTAAATTTAAAAATCTTGAGGCAGTTTTTGATGCTGTATATAACCCGCTGAAATCTAAATTTATTCTCGATGCAAAAAAGCAGGGTGTTATAGCAACAGGTGGTCTTTACATGCTTGTAGCCCAGGCGGCTTTTGCTGTTGAGAAGTTTATTGATACAGAAATTTCTCAAAGCAAAATTGATGACGTGTATAAAAAAATCTGTAAAGATAAAATGAATATCGTCTTAATCGGTATGCCCGCTTGCGGTAAAACCTCTGTTGGAAAAGAACTGGAAAAAAGATTATCAAAAACTTTTGTTGACAGTGATAACGTCATAGTTGAAAAAGAAGAAAAAGCCATACCTGATATTTTTAAAGAATTTGGTGAGGAACATTTCAGAAACCTTGAAAAAGATGTAATTAAGAATATAGCTTCATTTAATTCTCAAATTATCGCAACGGGTGGCGGTGTAGTTTTAAACAGTCAGAATATTGATAGTTTAAAAAGTAACGGCAGAGTTTATTTTATAGACAGACCTCTCAATATGCTTCTTCCAACTGATGACAGACCCTTGTCAAGTAACATACAAGACCTTGAAAATAGGTATAATGAAAGATACGGTTTATACAGAAACTATGCAGATGTTATTATTGACGGCAAAGGCTCTGTAAGTGAAGTAGCTGAAAGAATCGAGGCGGATTTCAATGAATATTCTTGTTATTAACGGACCTAATCTCAATATGTTAGGTATAAGAGAACCTGAGATTTACGGTAAAGAAACTTATACCTCTTTAATTAATAAAATAGAAGAATATGGCAAAAAGAATAACGTCAGCATTAAATGCTATCAGTCTAATCACGAGGGTGATTTAGTTGATGTTATTCAGTTTGCTTACGGCGTGTATGACGGTATCGTTATTAACCCGGGTGCTTATACTCACACAAGTATAGCTATTCTTGATGCTTTGAAAGCTGTTGGTATTCCTGCAGTTGAGGTGCATATTTCCGACGTTGATTCAAGGGAAGATTTCAGAAAGATAAGTTATGTAAGACAAGCTTGCTTTGAAACAATAAGCGGTAAGGGTACTGACGGTTATCTTTTAGCGATAGATTCTTTAATAAAGAAGATGAAATAATGAATATTAAAATATTGCCATCTGTGGCAAAAGGTGAAATTAATGCACCACCCTCAAAGAGTGTGGCACACAGACTTTTGATTTGTGCCGCTTTAAGCAATGGTGTAAGTGAAATATCTGATTTGGATTTTAATGATGATATTACTGCAACGATATCCTGTTTAAAAAGCTTCGGTGCGCATATCGAAATTAACAATAATAAAGCTATTGTTAAGGGTGTTGATTTTTCAAGGGTGCATAAAGCTTTAGAATTGAATTGTAATGAAAGCGGTAGCACCTTAAGGTTTTTGATACCGGTTAGCACAATTCTGAGTGATTCGACCTTCTTTTATGGTAGTGAAAGGCTTATTTCACGCCCACAAAGCGTTTATAAAGAGATTTTCGAAAAACAAGGTTGTTTGCTTGAGGTTACATCAAAACGCCTTAAAACAGGCGGTAAACTCGAAAGCGGAGTGTTTGAGATTGCAGGGGACGTAAGCAGTCAGTTTTTAACAGGACTTTTCTTCTCTCTACCGCTTTTAGACGGTGACAGTGAAATCCGTTTAACAACGCCCCTTGAAAGTGCGCCATACGTTGATATTACAATTGACGTTTTATCAGAATTCGGTGTTGTCATTGAGAAAAAATCTTCACAAAGCTTTTACATAAAAGGTAATCAAAAATATTTACCTCAAAGTATATCGGTTGAGGGAGATTGGTCAAACGGAGCCTTCCTTGAAGCTTTTAATCTTTTGGGCGGTAACGTTGTTGTTAACGGGCTTTATGATGAAAGCTTACAAGGGGACAAAGTCTATAGAGAGTATTTTGAGAAACTTCAGAACGGTACACCCGAGTTAGATATATCCGATTGCCCCGATTTAGGTCCGATTCTTATAACAGCTGCTGTTATTTGCAACGGTGCAAAGCTTATAGGCACTAAAAGGCTGAAAATTAAAGAGAGTGACCGCGGTGAAGCAATGAAAAAAGAGCTATTAAAGTTCGGTGTTGATATTATCGTTAATGAAAACGAAATTATTATTCCGAATTGTGAGCCTTCTTATCCGCAAGAAAAAATTAATTGCCACAATGACCATAGGATTGCAATGTCATTTGCAGTTTTATGCAGTAAAACCGGTGGAATATTAAAAGATGCACAATGTGTAAACAAAAGTTATCCCGAGTTTTTTGATGATATAAAAACACTTGGAATACAATATAAAATCATCTGATGGGAGATAATAAAAATGAGTATGAATTTCAAAAGAAAATTGCCTATACCAATGGAAATCAAAGAGCAGTTCCCTTTAACTGCTAAAATGGCAGAGCAAAAAGAAAAAAATGATATAGAGATTAAAAACGTTTTTACAGGTAAATCTGATAAATTACTTCTTATAATCGGACCTTGCTCCGCTGATTCAAAAGAGCCCGTTCTTGAATATATCTCAAGACTTGCCGAGGTAAGAGAAAAGGTAAAAGATAAAATTGTTATCGTACCCCGTATTTACACAAATAAGCCCCGAACAACAGGCTCTGGCTACAAGGGTATGCTTCACCAGCCTGATCCTAATGAAAAACCCGATATGCTTCACGGTATTATCTCTATTCGTGAGTTACATATGTGTGCACTTCGTGATTACGGCTTTTCTTGTGCTGACGAAATGCTTTATCCTGCAAACTTCCGTTATCTTTCAGACCTTCTTTCTTACGTTGCTATCGGTGCTCGTTCAGTTGAAAATCAGGAACATCGTCTTGTTTCGAGCGGTCTTGGAATTCCGGTTGGTATGAAAAACCCAACGGGTGGTGATATTTCAGTTATGATGAATGCAATTACCGCTGCACAGAGTAGTCACACCTTCCTTTACAGAGGCTGGGAGGTCGAAAGTGAGGGTAATGAATTCGCACACGCTATTATGAGAGGTTACGTTGACCGTGACGGACATAACATTTCAAATTACCATTACGAAGACCTTTTAAATCTTAGCGAAGCTTATTTGAAATCAGGCTTAAAAAATCCTTCTTGCATCGTCGATGCTAACCATGCAAATTCAGGTAAAAAATATCTTGAACAAACAAGAATTACAAAAGATATTCTTTATAGCCGTAATCATAATGACGACATCAAGAAGCTTGTTAAAGGTATTATGATTGAAAGCTATCTTGAAGACGGTGCACAGAAAATCGGTGACGGCATCTTCGGTAAATCTATAACCGACCCCTGTCTTGGTTGGGAGAAAACTGAAAAGCTTATTTACGATATTGCAGAACAGGTGTAACGTAGTATAATAATTCTGTGGTGAAAAACACCACAGAATTATTTTTTATTTATGAAACTTTTTCCGCATTTCAAACGTTTATTAAGTGAAAGGGGTGATAGCTTTGCGGGATAGAGAACTTGTACAACAAGCAAAATTTGGCGATAAAGATGCTTTATCACAAATTGTAAAGCAGTATTACAACGATGTGTATCTTTTCTTATACAGAAGACTTGGTGACAGTTATTCCGCAGAGGATATCACTCAAGAGGTATTTTTGAAATTTACACAAAGCTTACAGCAATATAAAGAAAAAGATAAATTGAAAAATTACTTGTTATCTATTGCAATTAATTGTTCTAATGATTATTACAGAAAAAGTAAACGTGAGGTTTTGTCCGAAGAAGTTGAAATGTCGGAAGAAGCCTTGAGCGTAGACTCAGATATGCGTGATTTCATAAAATCTGCCTTAATGCAATTGCCCGATGAACAAAGGAATGTGGTTATTTTACGGTATTATCACGATATGAAAATTAAAGAGATTTCACACGTTATTAATTGCTCACAATCAACGGTAAAGTCAAGGTTATACCGTGGTGAAAAGCAATTGAAAGAAATATTGAAAGGAGTTTTATAGTTGATAAACAAAAAAATCAAATCAGCATTAGATTTATATGATGTCGATTTACCTGATAAACAGAAAATTGAATCAGTAGTTTTTGAAGTAACTAACAGTCAGCGTACCGTTAAAACTCCCGAAATATCTTTTAAAAGGATTATATTAAGTCAAATAAGTATAGTGAAAAATTCTTTTTGGCTGTCCGCCTTATTATTTTTAATAGCTATTGTTTTTTTGTATTTAAGAATTGATAGTGAGTACGCAACCTTGTTTTTATTTTCAACTACACCGTTTTTGAGCATTGTTGCCTTGCCAACGTTATTTTTCGCTTTTGACAGAGAAAGAATGGAGCTTGAAGGGTCGTGTCTTATTAAGCCTGCTACAGTATTTTCGGCAAAAACAGTTATTTGCGGAGTGCTTGACTTGGTGCTGATTACTTTTGCAGTTATTATATCTGCAATTTTTACCGATATCCCTGTTTTCCAAAGTGCTTTTTTAGGTCTCATCGGTTTTACAAGCTCTGCTTTTATAGCATTGTGCTTCAGCTTGTTTTTTAAAACTCAAGTAGCAATGGCAGTCACGTCTGCTATATATGCAGTTTTAGTTTCTTCTGTATTTGGTTTTGAAGATGTTACAAATTATATTTTAAAGCTTGATTCAATAACCGGTTTGGTTATAGTAGCTTTCTTCTCTTTGTTGCTGGTTGGTATGTTTAATTTAACTTTAAAAAATTACAAATATGAAAGGGTTGTATCAATTTATGGAACTAAAAATTTCTAACGTTACTAAAAAATACGGAGAAAAAATTGCCGTTGATAATGTAAACATAACGTTGAATAACGGAATTTGTGCATTGTTAGGTGCAAACGGAAGCGGTAAAACAACGTTGATGAGGATGATTGCAGGTGTGCTTTCGAACACCGATGGAAGTATATCTCTTGACGGAAGAAGTATTGAAATCCTTGATTCTGCATACAGAAATGTTCTTGGTTACTTACCCCAAAATTTCGGTTGTTACAAGGATTTTAAGGTTAAAGATTTTCTTATGTATATGTGTGCCTTAAAGGGTATTGACGGTAAGTTTGCTAAAAAACGATGCAATGAAATGCTTTCAAAAGTTGGTCTTGATGAGGTGAGTGATAAGAAAATCGTTGCATTATCTGGTGGTATGAAGCAACGTTTAGGTATTGCACAAGCTCTTTTAAACGACCCGACGATTTTAATTCTTGATGAGCCAACGGCGGGTCTTGACCCTAAAGAAAGAATAAGATTCAGAAACCTTATTTGTGAGCTTTCAAAAGAACGTATCATTATTTACGCAACTCATATCGTGTCTGATATTTCTTATATTGCTGACAGAGTATTGCTGATGAAATCGGGTAAAATCGTTGCTGATGGGTCAACTGACGAGCTTTTAAATATAGTCAAAGACAAAGTCTGGTTTGTAGATATAATGCGCAACGAATTAAACAGTTTTCAAAGTAAATTTAGTGTTGGTGCAATTTCAGACAGTAACCTAAAAGAAATTAAAATTAGAGTTGTCAGCGATGTTAAGCCTGACGAAACTGCAGTTGAAGCTATGCCAGAGCTTGATGACGTTTATCTTTATTATTTCGGTGAGGTGGCGGAAAGTGAAAACAGTAATTAAATATGAACTCAGTAAGATATTTAATTCAAGATTAACTTCCGTTGTGCTTTTGGTTGCGTTTATTATATCTGTTATTGTTGCAGGAGTTAATGCAATTCAATACAAAACAGGGGAAAAGGGTTATTATAAAATAAATGATATGAATGGTAATCCGTTTCCCGAGGTGTTTGCATCTTCTGAAAATATTGACAGTCTCGTTTCTGAATTAAAGGAATTTGAATCCCGTGAAGAAATTTATGAAACAGATGCAAGTATAGTAAATACTTATGCCGGTATAACTTTTAAAGGTAAATATGAGATTGATAAAAGTGCTTTGCTCAAAGCTGTTTCAAACGGTGAAATTACAAATCAGGAATATCATCAGGCTTTAAGTGACTATAAGTCCGCACCTTGTATAAAAGAAGAATATTTACCCGATTATTTTGAGTTGTATTATCCTGTTTCTTGCTACAATAATATTTCGAATCGACTTAATTCAAATCTTCAACGGTTAGTAGAAGAGGATTCAGGCAATTTATACGAAACCTCAAAGCTCGCAAAGGTAGTAAGAGAAGAACAGGCTTTAAACAGAGGCGTTGTTTTTACATATGATTATGGTTGGTCTTTAGGTGAAGAAATGATTTCATATCTCACACCTTTGTATTTAGTTGTTGTTATATTCGGTCTTTGTAATATGTTTTCAGGTGAGTATTCTCTCGGTACTGATTCACTTATTAAATCAACCTTATGCGGAAGAAAAAGGTTTGTTATGACGAAATACATATCTGGTGCAATATATTGTCTTATTTGCTCTGTAATCATAATCGCAGTCTGTTATTTACCGTCGCTTGTTTTATTAGGATTTTCAGGGTATAACGTGGGCACGGACTACACTAATATTGAATTCTTGCTTTTGAAATTTATTTCATTATTAGTAAGCGGTATATGTGTTAGCTCCGTAGTTATGTTCCTTTCTAGTTTATTTAATAAGCTGACGAACGTCATCTTTGCTTCACTAATTACTGTAGTTATTCCTTATATGTTCCTTTTTATAACCAATTTAGATTTTGTAGTGCAAATTGTTTTACACCTTTTACCTTTTGCTTTTGCATTTGATTCGTATTGGTTATTTGATAATTATATTTCAATAGAAAATATAGAAATATTCTGTTTTATTTCTGCAGTTATCCTTAACGTTTTAAGCTCAATTGTAATTTACTTTATGACCGTTAAAGCGTTTTCGAAACATAAAATAATGAATTGAGGTGGTTTTGTGGGCAACCTTATTAAATTTGAATTGAAAAAAATATTCCAGAATAAGCTTTGCTTTGCTGTAATTATTCTTGTCATAATCGGTAGTATCGGGTTAACGGGTTACAATTTATCTCAATATAAAAGTGGTACAAGAGGTGAATATGCTCTCAGCGATATGGACGGCAGAAAAATGCCGGAGGTGTTCGTTTCTAACGGTAATATTGAAGCACTCAAAGCTCGGTTAGAAGCGTTTGAAGCTAATGATGATATTTACACAACCTATGAAGAGGTTAAAAAGTCTTTAGTATATGTTAACGGTGTTGCTAAAAATCCTTACCGTAGTATTTACCACGGTAAATATGAGTTCGATTTGGGTGAACTGATTAATAAATATGAAGCAGGAGAAATTAGTGAAAGCGAGTATTTATCAATAATTCAGGAAGATTTACCCTTTATTCATTTAGATTATTTGCCCGAGTATTTTGAGCTTTATGCACCTGTTAAAGCTTATGAGCAGCAACTAAGCGGTGCGGAAGAATTAAGAAAAACCGCGAATGAGTTTAAAGGAACTCCCGATGAAAAGATTTTTCTTCATAAAGCAAAAATAATTGAAGAATCTTTAAATGATGGCTTCGTTTACGGTTATGATTACGGTTGGGAATCAGCATTCCATTCTTTTTCAGATGGTACAATATCGCTGTTATTGGTGGCTGTAGTTGTTATGGGTATTTGCAACTTGTTTTCTAATGAATACTCGTTCAGAACAGCCGAACTGCTTCTGGTAAGTAAAAACGGTAAAAAGAAAACTGTTTCGGCAAAAATTATTGCATCAGTTATTTACGCTGTAATCTGTTCGTTAGTATTCTGCGGTATAATATTCTGTGTGAATTTTGCTTTTCTTGGTGCAGAGGGTGCAAACGTTGGTGTTGGTATAAGTAATATTGAGAGAGCGTGTATTTCAATACCATTTATTACGCTTGGCAGTATAGTTATTGCTCTTTTGTCGCTTGCTGTATCAGCCTTATTCATAAAACCTGTTGCTTCAACTTTTGTTTCGTTATTTGTAGGATTTTTACCTATAATTCTTAATTTCTATGTTTTGGTTGAAGAACCGCTTGAATCAATCATAAAAATAACACCTGTAATGATGATTTGCGGAAATTATATTAGCTATGATGATTATTTTGTTATCGGTGAAAACGTTATAAATATAGTAACAATGTTTATTCCTGTATCTATATTACTGTTTGTCTTAACGTCGGCAATTTGTTTAGTTAAATTTTGTAAGTATCAGGTTAAAAATTAAAGTAAACCCCATCGATTCATTTTGAACCGATGGGGTTAAACTATGTAATAAATTTTTAAAACTCACAAAACCAATTGTTGTTATCAAGAGGACCGCCCGTCATAATTTCGGGAGCAGCATCTTTTATATTGGTTAATGTTCTTATGAGTCCTCCGTTTTTAATACGGAGCTTTTTAACTATTTTAAGCGGTAATGAAAGCGCCTGAGTGAAAACTGTGTAATATGCAGAGCCCTCTTCGTGCTTTATAAGTGAGCCGTCAAGAATCGAACAAAAAGCACCGAATACCATATCAGTAACTTTAACATCTGCTATTTCTTTTGCAGCCTTTTTGTCAATAGCCTTACCAAAAGTAAAGAAATTCATTATTCTTGCAGCTTTCTTTACTGTAAGCTTATCAAGCCATTTTAAAACCGGTCTGGCAAAAACCCAAATCTTACTTGCTTTTTTAGGACCTAAACCAATTGCTTCAACAACTGCAAGGAATTTATCTTTTTCGTTAACTGCAGCAGATTTGATAATATCACTGAAAAGAGCGGTAGCATGGTTTTTAAGGAAATCGTTTGTGTATTCTTTACCGTTGTGTGTGAATTTCTCAATATGCTCGGTTTTGATGTCGATACCGTTATTGTAAATATCACAGTAGAGGATAGGAGCAGGGTAGCCACTTACAGAGCCTGCATTGATTTCATATAAGTGCTTACCGCTTTCTGAAACAAATTTTCTTATTGACTGCATGTGTGAGTGACCTGTAAACATAACAGGGAAATCAATGTCAGCAAACCTTGTACATTGTTTTATTCTGTGGTCAACAGAGCCTTTACCATTGATAATTCGCTGTAATCCTGTTAAAAACAAGTGATGGTGCTGCATACCGAAAACAACGTCTCCGCGTTTTTTAGCCTCTTCTACTTGTTCTTTAATCCAGTTATAATGCTCATCTGAGTAACCGGAGCTACCGTAGCCATCCTGGTCATCGTCAAGGCAGAAAATGCTAACACCGTCGCAAGGACGAACAACGTATGAAACCTTATTCTGATGAGTATAAAATGTTGCAATAGCATCATTTACACCGAAATCCTTGTAAAACTCTGCAAGCTCTTCAGGTGGTACTGTTTCAACATCGTGGTAAATATTATCGCCCTCGTATCTTCTCGGGTTGCCGTCGCAACACCAGTCGTGAGTAGCAGTAATAACGTAAACAGGCATAACCTTTTTGAATTCATAAAGTATTTCTCTCATTTCTTCGTGAGAAACTCTTTCACCGTCGTTTGAAAGGTCACCTGCAATAAGTAAAAACTTTGCATCTGACTTTTTAATTAAGTCAAGAGCCGCGAGTATAGTTCCGCGGCTCTGTGCTAACATTTTTTGGTCTGAACCTGCTCGTCTTTCGTATGCCTTACCCGAGTTACCTAAAGCTTCTGAATAGTAATGCGGGTCGGCAATAAGAGCAAATTTTGTAATCAATTTATCCATAACAATTACCAATGAATTTTAAATGTTTTAGCTGTTCTTGTGTATGTGATAGGGTCAAGAAGGCTTGACTTTTGAACTTCTTTTAAACCCTGCTCGAATGCGTTTGCCATCTGAACGTCAGGGAATTCAAGAACTATGTCAAGGTCGATAAGCATAGGAACACCTGCATGGAATACCTTGAAGCCTGTAAGCCACCAATGCTTTTCAGGACCTCTTGAGAAAACGTATTCATTCTGGTTATAGAAATCAAAAGACATTGTGATAAGCTCGTCGTTTGAAGCACAGTCATACTGCATAATTTTATCAGTTTTGTTGTAAAGACCGATTTCAGCACCTGCTGTAATACCGTACTGACCTTTCCAAATCTGAATCATCCAGTCTTTGCCTGCGTAATCAAACTGAATTCTCTTTGTATCGTAATACATACCTGCAATAGGTGCCATCATATCGTAGATATAGTTGAAGCCGAAATATCTCTGAAGAGGCTCCATCTGTGAGTAGTAAATACCTTGCTCCTGGTCATATTCAAAACCTGCAAACTCAAGAATTTTACCTGCTGTGTTAGGGTCTTCTGTAGCAAAGAGTAAATCCTGAAGATCTTTAACTGAAAGCTCTTCGAGTTTGGGTGCAGCTGTTGTAGCCTCTGTTGATGCTTCTGTTTTATTCTCTGTTGTTGCTTCTGTTGCTTTCTGTGTTGAGCTTGAGCTGCCTGATGAGCTTGAAGCAGTAGTTGCTGCAGTTGAAGCTGTTGTCTGTGCGTTAGTTGATGATGGGGGAGTAACAACAACGCTATCTGTATACTGCATATTATCGGGCATTACGTCATTTACAACATTGTTGTCAGTTGCCTGTGTTGTTGATTCGCCATCACCGGCAACACCGCAACCTGTAAAGATGAGAGTTATTGCCATAATTAATGCCATAACGGAAATGATTCTTGAATGTTTTTTCATCGGTAAATCTCCTTGAAATTTATCTTTTTAAATCAATTAAAGTAATACTATCATAAAATAGAACTTTTGTCACTATGTTTATTAGAATTATTTGTAAATTTTTATCTTTTTATGGAGTAATTGACAAAACTTAATATTAGGTTATATAATTATTAAAATATTAAGATAAATTTTAATGGTGATATTATGTATGAAAATTTGAAAGCAGAGGTTTGCTCTGCAAATAAAGAGCTGCATTCATTAGGACTTGCTCCTTTTACTTGGGGTAACGTGTCAGCGGTTGACCGCGAAAACGGTGTTTTTGCAATTAAACCGTCGGGGGTGCCTTATGATGACT
Organism: Acutalibacteraceae bacterium; assembly: GCA_045638585.1. GTDB lineage: Bacteria > Bacillota > Clostridia > Oscillospirales > Acutalibacteraceae > DTU089. The sequence goes on from JAZUBO010000002.1 coordinate 69,728, forward strand.
TAACACCCGAAAGCATGGTTATAATTTCTCTTGATGACGGAAGCGTTGTTGAGGGTGCTTTCAACCCATCTTCCGATACACCTACACATTATATACTCTACAAGGAATTTCCCGAGCTTAATGCGGTTGTGCATACTCATTCAATAAATGCTTCATCCTTCGCTCAGTCAGGTCGGGCAATCCCTTCTTATGGTACGACTCACGCTGACTTTTCTCATACCGAAGTGCCTTGCACAAGAGCATTAACGGCTGAAGAGGTTAATACTGATTACGAGCTTAACACAGGTAAGGTTATAGTTGAGCATTTTAAACATCTTGCGCTTGACGTTTCATCAACTCCTGCCGTTCTTGTCCGTTCTCATGCACCATTTGCCTTCGGTAAAAATGCACATGATGCAGTTCATAATGCGGCTGTTCTTGAAATCGTTGCCGAAATGGCAATAAAAACAGAAATGCTTTCAAATAAATACGAAGCAACAATTCCGCAGTATCTTTCAGATAAACATTATTTCAGAAAACACGGAAAGGATGCCTATTACGGTCAGAAATAATTATGACGGATTTTACTCATTTACATTTGCATACAGAGTATAGCCTTCTCGATGGTGCTTGTCGCATCGGGGAGGTAATCAGCCGTGCAAAAGAGCTTGGTCAGAAATCACTTGCGATTACCGACCACGGTGTTTTGTACGGTGCTGTTGCATTTTATAAAGAGTGTAAATCTCAGGGGATTAAGCCCATCATTGGTTGTGAGGTCTATGTTGCACCTCGATCAAGATACGATAAAGTCCACGGTCTTGACAGTGACCGTTATCATTTGATTTTGCTTTGTAAAAATGAAATCGGATATCAGAATTTATTAAAGCTTGTTTCGTCTGCCTGGGTAGACGGTTTCTATACAAAGCCTCGTGTTGACCGCGATATTTTAGAGAAATACAGCGAAGGTCTTATTGCTTTATCGGGTTGCCTTTTCGGTGAGGTTGCTCAAAAAATTCTTTCAAGAAATCTTGATGATGCAAAAGAAACTGCCCGTTGGTACAGAGATACCTTCGGGGAGGGTAACTATTATCTTGAAGTTCAGAATCACGGTATGGTCGAAGAAAAAGAGGTATTAGATTCTGTTTTATCTATCAGCCGTGAATTAAATATCCCGATAGTTGCAACTAATGACGTTCATTATTGTCAAAAGCAGGATGCAGACGTTCAAAGAGTGTTAATAGCAGTTCAGACTAATAAGGTCGTAGGTGAAGATAATGCACTTGATTTTTCGTCAGACGAATTTTACCTAAAAAGCGGTGACGAAATGCTTGAGGCTTTCTTAAATTGCCCCGAAGCTGTTGAAAACACAAATATTATTGCAGATAAATGTAATTTTGATTTTGAATTTGGTGTTACAAAGCTTCCTCTTTTTGATGCACCCATTGATGACCATAAATTATATTTGAAGCAAGAATGTGTAAACGGCTTAAAAAGACATTTTGCATCAATTCCCGAAAACTATGTAAAGCGTCTTGACTATGAATTAAGTGTTATCGACGAAATGGGCTTTAACGATTATTTCCTTATTGTTGCCGATTTTATAAGATTTGCTAAAAGTAAAGGTATTCCTGTAGGTCCCGGCAGAGGCTCTGCGGCAGGCTCTCTTGCGGCATATGCACTTGGTATAACCGGTATCGACCCTATTGAAAACAGGCTTCTTTTTGAAAGATTTTTAAATCCTGAAAGGGTAAGTATGCCCGATATTGATATAGATTTCTGTTACGAAAGAAGAGGCGAGGTTATCGACTACGTAACAGACAAATACGGTAAAAAAAGGGTAGCACAGATTGTTACCTTTGGTACTTTGCAGGCTAAAGCGGCTGTAAGAGATGTTGCGAGAGCTTTAGGCTTGCCTTATAGCACGGGCGATATTGTAGCAAAACAGCTTACAAGAGATTTTCCTGATATTAAAACTGCCCTTGAAAAAAATCCCGAGTTAAAGAGCTTGTATGATTCTGATGATAATATTAAGAAGCTGATTGATATGGCTATTCGTGTTGAAGGTATGCCTCGTCACGCTTCAACTCACGCAGCAGGCGTTGTTATTACCAGAGAAGATGTTTCTTCCTATGTACCATTGGCTAAGAATGGCGACCAGACTGTTACACAGTTTACAATGACTGAAATTGAGCAGTTAGGTCTTCTTAAAATGGACTTTTTAGGCTTAAGAACTCTTACTGTTATAAGTGATGCTGAAAAAGAGGTAAGAAAAACAAACCCGAGCTTTGATATATCAAAAATCCCACTTGACTATGAAGATGTTTTTACACAAATGACAAGGGGTAACACGTCAGGCGTTTTCCAATGTGAATCTGCAGGTATGACTAACCTTATAGTTAATATGCGACCTGAAAAATTTTCAGATATTGCGGCGGCTATTGCTTTATACAGACCCGGTCCGATGTTCTTTATTGACACATATCTTATCAATAGAAAGCACCCCGAAAATATCCATTACAGAACACCTGAGCTTAAAGATATTCTTGATGAAACAAACGGGTGTATGGTTTATCAGGAACAGGTTATGCAGGTTTTCAGAACTCTTGCGGGTTATTCTTATGGACGTGCTGACGTTGTAAGACGAGCAATGAGTAAGAAGAAAAGAGATGTTATGGAAAATGAACGTAACATCTTTATAAACGGTCTTACTGATGATAACGGAAACGTTGTCATTGAGGGTTGTGTAAGACGTGGTATTGAAGAGAGTGTTGCTGATGCGATTTTCTCTGATATGATTTCATTTGCTTCTTACGGCTTTAATAAAAGTCATACTGCGGCTTATGGTCTTATTGCATATCAGACAGCTTATTTAAAGGTTAAATATCCTAAAGAATTTATGGCGGCTATCCTTACAAGCGTCATAGGTGAAGAGGGTAAAACCGTTGGCTATATTGAAGAGTGTGAAAGACTTAAAATCAAGGTTTTACCACCTCACGTTAACAGAAGTAACGCCCGTTTCTCTGTTATAGGTGATGATATTGCTTTCTCACTTTTAAGCATTAAAAACCTCGGTAGAGCTTTGATTGATAAAATTGAAAGAGAGCGTAATTTAAACGGTAGATTCACAAGCTTCTGGGATTTCTGTAAGCGTATCAGCGGTAACGAGCTGAACCGTCGTGCTTTAGAGAGCCTTATTAAATCTGGTGCTCTTGACGGTCTTGGCTTAAACCGTAAAGAAATGCTTTTGAATATGGAAACAACTCTTGCTGCAGCTAATAAAGAAAATAGTCTTTATGAGGGCGGTCAGCTTGATATGTTTTCTTCTTTTGGCGGTGAAGAGTTTACCTCTGCACCCGACTATACAAGATGCGAAGAGTTACCCCAAACAGAGTTACTGTATTTCGAAAAAGAGGTTGCAGGAATGTATTTTTCAGGTCATCCTCTTGAAGCATATCGCAGTATATCTGAAGCGGTAAATTCACCTAAAACCTCAACTCTTTATGAGCTTTTAGAAACAGGCAAAGAAAATGAAATTGATGAAAAGCAAGTTAATTTCTTATGCGTTGTTACGTCTGTTAAAAAGAAAGTAACAAAAAAAGACGATATTATGGCATTCTGTAACGTTGAAGACGTTTACGGTAGTATTGAGCTTATTGCATTTCCGAAAATACTTGCTATGTACGGTACTCTTCTTTCTGTTGGTAGCATTATACTTGTTCAAGGAAGAATTTCAGTTAAAGACGAAGAAATTAAGCTTTTAGCTGAAGCTATATCACCTGCACCCGAAAGAGTAGAGGATATACCTCAAAATATTAATAAGTCAAAAGGAAATACTTCTTCAAGTAAACCACAACCTGAAGCCGGGAAAAAGTCAAACGAAACCGAGAAAAAGAAAAAAGGCATTTTCTTGAGAATTGACAACGAAAACAATTCCTTGGTAGAGGCAACTAAAAACCTTGTTTCGATTTTCGAGGGGGAAATACCTGTTTTTATTTACAGAAACGATTTAAAGAAATATGAATTTCTCGGTATTGAATTTTTAACCTCAATAAATGAACCGATGATTAAGGAATTAAAAATAATGTTTGGTGACGATAACGTTGCCGTTAGAAATTAAAGCGAATAATTAAATAAAAAGTTTTTAATTGTTTTTGCGAAAAACTATTGACAAAGGGACGTAGATTTAATATAATTCTATACGTTGCACACGGACCATTAGCTCAGTTGGTTAGAGCAACCGGCTCATAACCGGTTGGTCCGGGGTTCGAGTCCCTGATGGTCCACCAAGGCCGTCGCAACAGCGACGGCAGATATATAGGGGTATAGCTCAGCAGGTAGAGCAGCGGTCTCCAAAACCGCGTGTCGTGAGTTCGATTCTTACTGCCCCTGCCAGAAAAAAGACAGATTCCGAAAGGAATCTGTCTTTTTTCAATTAAGTGCACCTGTCGGTGCGTGAAGTTTGCTTCGCAAGTGAAGTTGTCCTGCAGACAGTGAAGTTTTTACAAAAGTTGGTGTGCACTTAACTTCACTTTGTGCGACAGCACAAAACTTCATTATGCCCACAGCATAACTTCACATCGGCATTAGATGATACTTCGTTTAAAAACTTAACTTTTCTTAACCTTAACCGCCTTATGAAACACCGGCTCTTTTTCACCTGCTTTAATCATTTCTCTTGATAAAAGAGCTCTCATTTGTGCAATTATTTTGCTGTAATTTTCATTATTTACAAGATTATTTTTCTCGCAAGGGTCATTCTTTAAATCATAAAGGAAATCATCAAAATAATGCTTGGCGTTAGGTTTATGCCAACCTGAGCCTAAAGCCTTTGCTGAATATTTCCAGTTTTTAGTTCTTACAGCTCTTCCTATATGCGATTCACTAATTTGAATGAAAACACAATCTCTTTCAGGTGCGTCGGTTTTGTTAACGGGGAGAACGTTTCCGGAATAATTCTCGGGGATAGTAATTCCTGCCAGTTCTAACATTGTCGGTGGTAAATCTATAAGACTTACAAGTGCTGAAACGTTTTCAGCTTTGTTAACCGCACCACCACCAAAAACGAGTGGTGTATGGGTACAAGAATCGTGGCAGCTACGCTTATATTCAATGTTTCTTGTTTTAAAATGGCAACCGTGGTCGCTTGTGTAAATAATAATTGTGTTATCGTACAGCCCTTTTTCTTTAAGTAAGCCAACAAGCTTACCAACGTTTTCATCAAGTCTGTTTATAGCCGCGATATAGTCCGGATATTCTTCGTTATAATCACCCTTTAAAAACGATAAATCCTCGGGGATAGGGTAGTCACGGTATTTTTCTACAGCTTCAATAGGTCCCTCAAAATGACCGTGGTCATTCTGGTGGTGTGGCTCTAATTGAGAAATGAACATGAAAAACGGTTTTTCGTTATTGTGATTTTCGATGTATTTCAATGCAAAATCGTTTATACAGTCTGCACGGTAACCCTCGAAATCAATTTTATTACCGTTTTCGTCGAAAACATAACCATCATATCCGTGCGAGGTAAACTCTAAAACGTCTGCACCTCGCCAGTATTTATAGCCTCCTTGCTTTTTAGTTGGGATTGCAGTTTTTTCACAATGTGTTCCAACACCTTTCAATCTGTCTGATGCAAGATGCCATTTACCGATATATGCGGTGTCGTAGCCGTTTTCGTTAAAATAAGCTGCTATTGTTTTTGTGTTTTCGGCTAAGGGTATACCATTCCAGTAACATTTGTTTTCGGTTGCATATTCACCTGTCTGTAAACAAGCACGGGCAGGACCGCAAACGGGCTGGCAGGTAAAGGAGTTTTCAAATAAAACGCCCTCTTCACCCAATTCCCAGACGTTTGGCATAATTTCGCTATTTAAAGTATCCCATCTTTGCTGGTCTGAAAAATAAAATATAATATTAGGTTTCATAATAAACACCCCGATATTTGATAAAACTAATATATCATAAAGTGTTACTATCTTCAACTGTGAAATTGACACTAAATATCATATTTGATATAATAATGAAGAGGTGGTTATATGTCATCAAAGGTTTATTTTTCTAAAGATATTACACCTGAAAAGGTGCTTGAGCTTTACAAAACACTTGGTAAAAGCTTAAATGGGAATGTAGCAATTAAAGTTCATTCAGGGGAAAAAGGAAATCAGAATTTTTTAAAGCCTGATTTTTGGAGGTCTGTTATTGATTACGTAGGCGGTACTGTTGTTGAATGTAACACTGCTTATGATGGAGCGAGAAATACAACAGAGCGTCATGAAAAGTTAATGGAAGAACACGGCTGGAAAGAATATTACAAGGTTGATATTCTTGATGCCGAGGGACCGGATTTAGAGCTTGATATTAAAAACGGTGAAAAAATCAAGAAAAACTATGTTGGTAAAAACATAGAAAAATACGATTCAATGCTTGTTCTTTCTCACTTTAAAGGTCACCCTATGGGTGGTTACGGCGGAGCTATAAAGCAGCTTTCAATTGGTGTTGCTTCCTCTTATGGTAAAGGCTATATTCACGGTGTAGGTAATCCTGATAATTTCTGGACTTCTGACCACGATGAATTTCTTGAGTCTATGGCGGAAGCCGCAAGCTCTGTTATTGATTATTTTAAAGGTAACATTGTTTATGTTAACGTTATGAAAAATATGAGCGTTGACTGTGACTGCTGTGCAAAAGCAGAAGACCCTTGTATAGCCGATATCGGCATACTTGCTTCCGATGACCCAATAGCAATTGACCAGGCTTGTATAGACCTTGTTTATGCGTCATCAGACCCCGGTAAGCCTCATTTAATTGAAAGAATTGAAAGCCGAAACGGTATCCATACTATCGAAACCGCGGCTAAATTAGGCTACGGCTCAAGAGAATATGAGCTTATAGAAATATAAAAAACTAGAGAGATGCTTCAACTTTACGAAGCATCTCTCTTTATGTTATTTTGTTTTCGATTTGGTTTTTGACAGTGTAAGAAAAAGTATATAAAAAACTATAACCGCAACCACCATCATTGTATGCTCCCAAAGGAAGCCACCATTCCACAATTCAAGAAAACCGTCTGTTGATAAAAGCTTACCTGTGTTCTTTATTATGAAAATTGTGTTATGAGCCTTTTCACCCAAGAAGAAATACATAAGTGCAATTGCACCGATGTAGTATGGTAAAACCTTATTTGCAAATTGGTAAGGTAACATATTAAGTGGCATATTATATTTTTCTGTATTTGCTTTAACCTTCTTATAAATCGGGAAGAAAACAATAATACTCAAAACAACTGTCAATACCGTTTCAAAAACGTCGTTATCTAATGTTAATTCGTTTAATCTGAAAGCAAATCCTCTTAAAATAACTATACCGAATAATAAAAGCAGGGTAAATAAAGAATTAAATAAAAGTGAAGCTGTTTTGTTTTGGAAAAGAGGGGAATATTCATATACTTCGCTATCAGCATACTTTTTAGGTAAAAGTACAATAACAAGCATAATTCCAAATCCCAAGAAGAAGCCTGTGAAAAACTCCCAAGTGGACCAAGCTGATGATGCTAAAAAGCCTGGTGCTTTAATCCCTGCAAAGAAGCCTCTGTCAGAATCAAGAATAAGAGGAATATCAGCTAAAGTGATAGCAATACCGCAAACAACGTTAATAAGAGTTGAGAAAATGGCGTTAAACTTATCTTTTAAAACTATGCCAACACCAAGAGAAGAAGCGAGAGCACCTATAGCGCTTGAAATAACCTGAACGCTTGTGAAATAGTTTCTGCAGAAAGGAATTTTTTTAGCCCAGGCAGCAGAGCCTAGTTGAGTTATAAAAGCTTTCATCGGTGTTATATCGTGACCTGCATCAATAAGACCGAGAGTAGCGCCCTCAACTGCCTGTGGGTTTATTACTGAAAGTATGTAGTGAGAAACGGAAAGGTTAGCTAAAAAATAAGTTGCATAATAAATGCCTATAAAAATCACGTAATCTTTAAATTCATACTTTTTCTTTGAGAAAAGAGAGCCTAAAGCTATTGCGAACAAAGGAAACCAACCGAAACCTAAAAGAAGCATAATTGCAAGACCGCTGTAAGGGCTTATTTCAAGATATCTGTAAACCTCTTCTCCTTGAAAATTCCAGTTGCTTGAAAGGTATCCGTTCATTTGTGAGTTAAGAGTACCCCAACCGCCTGCGGTTATACCTGCAAGAATTACACCAATAGGAAGCATTTCGTAATTCATCTTATTTCGTTTGCCGAAGATAGCGTAAACGAATAAAAGAATGGTTGTAGCAACGCAAAACATACCCCACATTGAGCCGAAACCGTGGTTGCCGCGTATACGCCAGGCAAAGCCAATTAAAAAAGCTCCGCAAATTACCGCAAAAATCTTTTTGATGATTGATAAATTTTCTGAAGTTTTTGTCATAAAATCACCCAATCTATAGACTTATTTAATTTTTGTTGAATTTTGAAGTGAAAAAGGATGTAATCTTATCAAAAATTGATATATTGTCGTCACTATCTGTAGGTGTAATAGCAAATGTTACGTCGTCAAAACTTAAATCAGAATTACCGTTTGAAGAAAATTCAAAGGTTAAATTGATTACTTTTTTAAGCTTGGTGCTTTTGAAAGTGAAATCTGAATTTACGCCGAAAAGAGAAAGCTCGTTGAGATTAAACGTGACTGTATGCCATTCACCATCGTTTTTTATAATATAACCGTCATCTTCTGAATCAACAACCTGTGGAGCATACCAGATGAAGTTGTTTTTATATAATTTTAATTTCTCTAAATTTACATTTTCTTCTCCGTTGTTTCTGATTTTAACGGAAATTGTAGTATAATTACTGTAATTTGTATCAACATCAGAATAACTTACAGTTTTTGTTTTTCCTTTTTCATTTGTTTCTTCAATAGTAAGAATAGGTGAAACAGAAAAGTTATTGCTTTGTGATTTTATATGTAAACCATAATCACCATTATAATTTGCTGTTTCGTCAATTATAATTTCTGCGTTTTCACCTTGCCAGGCATTATAATATCCGCTATCATCGTTTCCATGAACATGAAAAATCGTTTCAGAGTCACAATAAGCCCATCTTTTATCCAACCAAAATTGTGTGTTGTATGTATCATCTGTTATAAACGGTGCAACAGGTAGAGTTGCTTTGAGACCGTTTGAGCCGTAAAGGTTAGCAAAAGAATTGTTATTGCCATATGCGTAAGTTACAGATTTTGGGCTTTTAATAGTATCGTTGTGAACTCTAACTGTATCTTTAGAAATGATTTCAGCAGAAGCCTTTATATAAACGCCTTTCTCGTCACATATTGCAAAGCCGTTGATGTTTGTTTCTTTGCAAACAATACCGTCACCGATGTTATCAAACGTTACGTATATGCTGTTATCTTTAATTTCGCTTGATTTAATAGTGGGGGCAGTGGATGTATTACCTTTTCCGTAAACAAGCCCCTCAGCGCACAAAGCCATTCTTTCACCGATGGGTTTCTTTGTTTCAGGGTGAATAACGCCTACCTCGTTTATATATGTAAGCGGTACATCGTAAATTGGAATAATACTTCTTGATTCAGGCTTTTCTTTTTGAAGCTTGTCAAAAAGTATATTCATATCAGAAGCAAGAAAGCCGTTATCGTCGTATGTGTAAGAGGCGAGCTGTGAATAAATAATCGGAAGCTGACCTTGCTTGTAGTTGAAAAGCTTTGTATAAGATTCCTGAAGTAAATCAAATCTTTCCTTGTAGGTTTTAGTTTGAAACATAATATCAGTTTCACCCTGATACCAAATCATACCCGCAATTTTAAAGTGTCTTACAGGATATAATCTTGTGTTATAGCTTGTTGTCATATTGTGGTGAACTTCAATTGCACCCGGTTCTTCCTTCCATTCGTCATAAGGAATATATCTTTCGTCGTTGATAAGGTCATTTTTAATAACCTTATTGTTATCTATATCTTCACGTGAAAGCCAAGATATAATTGAAGTTCCGCCAAGGCTTACGTTAAGTATACCAACAGGCATATTCAGAGCTTTTTCAAGGTTTTCGGCAAAATAATAGCTGACGGCACTCATACCGTATATATCTGTATTTTTACCGGTTACCCATTTAGCCCCCTCGATATCCTCTTGTGGATTTTTCGGTACAGTTTTATCCGAGCCTTTATTATCGTTTCCATTGTAAGAAATGTAATCCGGAATGGTTAAAACTCTGATGCCTTCACTCAATTTATCTTTACTTTCGTAAAGCTTTGCTCCATATTTCTCCTGACCAAGAGGGTACATCATATTACTTTGACCGGCTGAAAGCCATAATTCACCGAAAACAATGTTTTTAAGCTCAATAAGCTGTTTAGCGTTGCAGGTTAAAATGATTTTATATTTTTGATAGCTACCCTCTGGTGCTTCAAATGAAAGTGAAAATTCACCGTTTTTATCGACAATTGTTTCATCAGTTGCTATTATTTCAGAATCTTTTTCCAATTCTAAACTGATTTTATCACCTTTACTGCCAATACCTTTGATAACAGCAGTTTCATTTTGCTGGAAAAGCATATTATCCGAATAAATTGAGTACAATTCTATCTTTTTCTTTGCATCTGCACTTGCCATAGGAGCAACGTTAGTAAATAATAATACAGATGTAAGCATAATTAACAAAAACCTTCTTTTCATAAAAGCAACCTCTTTTCGTGGTTAACAAACTTTATTTTATGATATCATTTTCAAAATTTGTAGTCAATAAATTATATCTAATTTCGTTGCAACAGAAAATGATATGTGGTAACATAGGTTTAACAACATTTTAACAGCTTGGTGAAAAAATGAGTAATATAACTGATATATTTATTAAAGACAGAGCCGACCCATTTGTAACTTTAAGTGATGATGGTTGGTATTATTTTACAGCATCTTACCCAATGTATGGCGAAAACGATAAAGAGGGCTATGACCGAATTATTTTAAGAAAAGCCAAAACTTTAGATGGTCTAAAAGCTGCCGAGGAAAAGGTTATATGGGACGAAATAGAATCTGCTTCTTCGTTTCGTTTTATATGGGCACCCGAGATTCATAAAATCGGTGGTAAATGGTATGTCCTTTTTGCTGCAAGCGGTAGCGAAAATAATATATGGGATATAAATTGCCACATAATAATGTGTAACGGTAACGACCCTTATAATGACAGCTGGACTGATTTAGGAAGGTTTCAGGCTTGTGACGGTGACGATTTTTCTTTTACAAGCTTCTCTCTCGATATGACCTATTTCGAAAGTGGTGGCAATTCTTACGTCGCATGGGCTCAGAATGGTGGTAATTCAAACGTTTATATTGCAACCGTAGACCCCGAAAAGCCTTGGAAAACAACCTGCAAAGCCGTTTTGCTGACTAAACCTGAATACGATTGGGAAAGGGTGAGAATCCCCGTAAACGAGGGCCCTGCCGCTATGAAGCACAACGGTAAAATCTATCTTGCATTCTCTGCATCCGCTACGGGTCCTGAATACTGTATCGGTCTTATGTATTCAGATGAAAATGCCGATTTAACCGATATAAATAATTGGACTAAATTGGAAAAGCCTGTTCTCACTTCTCAAGATTTAATTGGTGAATACGGGCCCGGTCATAATTCATTTGTAAAGGATGAAAACGGTGATTGGGTGTTTATTTACCATTCAAGAAATGAAAAGTGCTTCAAGGGTGAATGCGGTTATTCTCACGGTGATTCTCTTTACGACCCTTGCAGAAGTGCAAGAAAAAGAACAGTTTTATGGGATGAAAACGGCTTTCCTATTCTTAATGGATAATACAAAAGCTACGGAAATTCAATCCGTAGCTTTTTCCTTTTATTCAAGCACTAAATATCCACATTCGTTAATTGAAACCTCACCACTAACGCTTGTGCCGTTAACAATATCGAGATATTCCTGGTCAAGTGTAACGTTTGCAACTCTGTCTGAGAAGTTCATTATGAAAATAACGTTACCTCTTTTTCTTATGCTAACACCTGAATCGGCAGTGATTTCAGTATCAGGCTTTATATCATATTCTTTTATAATATCTTCGCAGAATTCTTTTGAGAATCGTCCGTTATCGCAAAAAGCAACGTAGTAAGCTACACCTTTACCGAAAACGTTTTTAGTAACTGCAGGAGTATCATAATAGAAATCACTCTTGTACTGTGCTAAAACTTCTGCATTTTCAGCGTGAATAATATCGCAGAAATTTATCGCTTTGTAGTTATAGCCGTTGTATTCAACAGAGTTTGTAACGCCCTCGGGTAATGAATCAGTTTCTTCTGCCCAGGTGCCGAAAACCTCTTTTAAGTTACCGCAGGGGAAACCGCCTAAATGGCAAAGGTCGTCTTTATCAACAATACCTGTTAAGAATGTTGAAATAAATTTACCACCATTGTAAACGTAATTTTCAATCTTTTTATCAACACCGTCTTTAAGCATATAAAGGAAGGGGGCGATAATTAAATCGTATTTTTCGAATTCGTCATCCATTGAAATAATATCAACAGCAATACCTTTTTTCCAGAACGGTGCATACCATTTAGTACACTCTTTGTAGTAATCTCTCTGAAGATTATTGTAGCCGCAGAAATATCCTGTTGCCCATTTGTTTTCCCAGTCATAAATAATAGCAACCTTGCTTTGGGTACGTTTACCTACAACGTCACCGATTTTTTCAAGATTTTGACCGAGCTTTGCAACCTCTTTGAAGACTCTGGTGTTTTCATGACCGCAATGGTCAACAACTGCACCGTGAAATTTTTCGTGACCGCCGCGGCTCTTTCTCCATTGGAAATACTGAACACTGTCAGCACCGTGAGCAACCGCCTGAATAGAAGACAACTCTTGTCTTCTGGGTTTTGGGAGCTTGTTAACGTCGTGCCAGTTAACAAGGGAGGGGGTGCTTTCCATCATAAAGAAAGGTTGACCGTTTTTCATAGAACGGAAGGTATCGTGAACGAAAGCAGTTTCGTAAGCTTCTTCGACGTTTCTTCCTTTATCCCAAGCAGGATAGTTGTCCCATGAAATCAAATCGAGGTGCTTTGCGAATTTCTGATAGTTAATACCGTCATACATCTTCATAAAGTTAGTTGTAATCGGTATATCGGGTGTGATTTCCTTTAAAGGAACAATTTCATTTTCAAAGAATGAAATGTGACTGTCAGTAACAAATCTTTTCCACGCTAATTTCATAGCAGGAACGTGGTTTTCACCTCTGAATTTAGGTGAGTTAATTTGAGACCAATCTGTAACCTGATGACTCCAGAAGCCGTTCCACCATTTAAAGTTAAGGTTGTCAAGAGTTTTATATTCGTTCTTCAACCATTCTCTGAAAGCTTCCTGGCAAAGCTCACAATGACATTCACCGCAATATTCGTTTGAAATATGCCACATTTTAACTGCAGGGTGGTCTTTATATCTTTCTGCAAGCTTGCGGTTAATGTTCTGCACCTTTTCTCTGTAGATAGGGGATGTAAGACAATGATTGTGACGAACACCGTATTCATTACGGATACCGCTTTCTTCAACCCTTAAAACCTCGGGGTATTTTTGAGCAAGCCATAAAGGACGGGCACCCGACGGAGTTGCAAGCATAACGTCTTTACCGTTTTCGTGTAATTTGTCAAGCAATTCGTCAAGCCACTCGAAGTTATAAATACCTTCCTCGGGTTCAAGCATTGACCAGGAGAAGATACCAACAGTAGCACTGTTTACGTGTGCTAAATTCATAAGTCGCATATCCTCATCCCATATTTCAGGGGTGTCTATCCATTGGTCAGGGTTGTAGTCGCCACCGTGGATTATATAATCAAAAAATTTATCACTCATTACTTTTTCCTCTTATGATAATTTCATAAACATCTCAAGAATTCTCTTAACGCAAAGCTCTAAATCTGCTCTTGTGATGTCAGCGTTATCGTAACCCTTTTTCAAGTCTTCGGGGTAACCGCAGTGCATCTTCATATCATTACCTGCTTTAACCTCTTTAACGGGGTCATTTTTAACACCCCAGTCGGTAACAACCATACCCTTGAAGCCCCATTCGTCGCGAAGAATACCTGTTAAAAGCTCATAGCTTTCAGAGGTGTGCTGACCGTTGATAAGGTTGTATGATGACATTACTGTCCAGGGGTCAGCCTCTTTAACGGTAATTTCAAAGCCTCTTAAATAGATTTCTCTTAAGGCTCTTTCTGAAACTCTTGAGTCACTTGCAAAACGGTTTGCTTCCTTGTTGTTACAAGCAAAGTGCTTAATTGAAACAGCAACCTTTTGTGACTGAACGCCGCGTGTTACAGCACTTGCAGTTTTACCTGCAATTAATGGGTCTTCTGAATAATATTCAAAGTTTCTACCGCAAAGGGGGTCTCTGTGAATGTTAAGAGCAGGGGAAAGCCATACACCGAGATTGTTTTCTCTTATCTCGGCACCGCCACCCTTACCAACCTCAAAAGCAAGGTCAGGATTCCACATACAAGCAAGCAACGTAGCACAAGGCCAAGCTGTAGTAGGAATACCGGTTTCAACGTTAAGTCGTAAGCCTGCAGGACCGTCTGCAGTAGGAACTGCGGGAACCTTAAGTCTTTCGAGACCGCCAAAGCAACCTGTATTACAAACGCCTGTAGGACCGTGACCACCGACAAACTCCATCAACTCTTCAAGAGTGAACTGTGCAACAAATTCATCAAGTGAAATTTCTTCACCCACTTTATCAAAAATAACCTCTTTTTCAGGTGCTTTTGCGTTTGTAGGCTCATTTATACCGTAAATGTAGTTTTCTTCACCAAGAGGTAATTCTTCAAAATTACCGTCGGCAAGAAGTCTCTTTTTAAGCTTAAAGGGCTTACACCAGTCAGAAAGCTGTTCTGTAACAGTATCTTCATTTACTATGTATTCGAATGCCAGCTTTTCATTATCTCTTACAGATGTTCCTAGATAGAAGTTATATGTACCTTTTTCTAAAACTCTTGCGGATTTCTGGATTTTACCTAAGTCATCGAAGCTTGCCATATCTGCAATATCAAAGCTCATAACAACCGTTTCGCTTTCACCGGGGTAAAGAAGCTTTGTCTTTTTAAAAGCCGCAAGCTCTTTTGAGGGCTTACCTAATTTACCTTGGGGAGCACTGTAATAAAGCTGAACAACCTCTTTACCGGGAACTGTACCTGTGTTTTTAACAGTAGCAATACCTATGATTTTACCGTCACTTTCGCAGCAGACCTTACCGCTTAATTCAAAGCTTGTGTAAGCAAGACCGAAGCCAAAGGGGTAACGAACGTTTTCACTTGCACCTGGGATTGTTTCAAAGTATCTGTAACCAACGTAAATATCATCTGTGTAATCAACGTGGTCGAAGCATTCCCAAAAATCGTCTTTACAAGGGTAGCAGTTGTATGACTTTGCAATAGTGTCAACAAGCTTACCTGAGGGGTTAACGTCACCGCAAAGAAGGTCTGCAATAGCAGAGCCACCCTCCATACCGCCTTGCCAACCGAAAAGAATACCTTGAATTTTTTCATTCTCTGCAAAGTATTCACAGTCTATCTGTGCGCCTGAGTTTATAACGATTATAACTTTACCGAAATTGTTTGTAACGTTATCGATTAACTCTTTTTCAAGGTCTGAAAGATAATAGTCACCGCCCTGAGGTCTGCGGTCAACACCTTCAGCAGAAAAACGGCTTAAAGTGATGATAGCTGTGTCACATTCTTTTCCTGCAGCTTCAATGAGAGAATAGGGGACATCAGCCTCTTTAACGTGCATAGCAGCAAAAGTATCATATGTCATATCGTCACGTTCAGTGCAGAATTCCATATTGTTAACAATATCCCAACGGGCATCAATCTGCTCCTGTGTAAGAACATTTACACTTTCTTTCTCAACGTAATCCTTGTAGAAATCAACTAGAGGCATATAAACAGAAAGCTTGCCGTCACTTTCCTTTGCTTTGAAGCCGTCAGCAATATTTCTGATGTAAGGGCAGTTAACGTCACCGCTACCACCGCCGCCTTTTATGTATTCAATAGTTGCTTTGCCGAAAAGTGCAATTTTTTCACCCTTTTTAAGAGGTAAAGCATTGTTTTCGTTTTTTAAAAGAACCATACCCTCTGTTGCTGCTTCTTTTGAAAGAGTAATGTGCTTGAGAGAAGCGGTAACGCATTTACCGTCTTCGCCTAAAGGCTTGCAGGGTTGGTATCTGAATCTTGCATATTTTTCCATTTTTATCATTCCTTTTGAGAAAATGTTATAAATTACACAAAAGAAATTTTATCATATTGTTGATGCTTTTTCAATAACGGTTTTGTTGATTTTTATCTTTTATAGTGTTATCATTGAAATATAAATAGTGAAAGTAGGGTTGTTATGAAAGATTACGATATTTTAATCATCGGTGCTTCTACAACAGGTTGTTGGTTTGCCGAAAGAATGGCAAGAGAAGGCTTTAACGTTCTCGTTATTGAAAAAGAATTACCCGAAAACGTTTCAAGATGCTATGATATTTTTCATATGAGTAAACCCGAAATGGAAGAATTTGGGTTAGATATTCCCGAAGAAAACAGTCCTTTAAGAGAGTTTGCCTTCAGTGGCTCACCTATGATTTCACCCTACGGTAAATACAGGAAGGGCGGCGGGTCGATTATTACCGTCGGTCTTCATAAGCACGATTACATAATGTATATGGCTGAAAAAGCAAGGTCAAAGGGTGCTGAAATTATTTATGGTGCGTCTTTCTGCGATTTAATTTATAATGAAAACGGTGCTGTTATTGGTGCGGTTTATGAAAAGGAAAACGAGAAGATTTCCGTTAATGCTAAAATAGTTGCCGATTGCTCAGGTATTCCATCTGTTGCAAGAACGAAATTACCAAATACTTCTTTAGTTGAAAATTTTAAGCTTACACCACGAGATATTTTTTACGTTGTTCTTTATTATGTTAAATATAAAGATGCAAGCGTTGACCCAAGAAAGCTTGACGGATTTTTTATGCAGTATAAATCATGGTCTGCCCCCGCAGGTGATGGCTACGATGCTATTTTAGGTGTTGGTGGTAGCTATTCTTATGAGTATTCGGAGGAAGTTTTCAATTCACAGCTTCTTAAGAATTATAAATATCCCGATTATGATGTTTTAAAAGTTGAAAAAGGTCTTACACCTTATCACCGTTCAGTATATTCTTTTGTTGATGACGGTTTTATCGCTATGGGGGATACTGCTTGTCTTACAAAGCCAACCTGCGGTGAGGGTTGCACCTCTTCTCTTGTTCAGGGTGAAATAGCTGCAGATGTAATTTCAAAGCTTTTAAAAGAAGGTAAACCGCTTGATAAAAACAATATGTGGACAATCAATAAGCAATATATGATTAAGCAGGGTAAAGATTTTGACTCAATGAGACCGCTTTTAATGGGTATTGTTGCACTTGACTTTGACGAAGCAGAGTATCTGTTTGAAAACGATGTGTTATTCAGTCAGAAGATTTTAGGCGGTATGGATGACGGCTTACAGCTATCAATAGGTGATATTTTATCAACAGTTAAAGGTATCTTAACGGGTGTCGCGAAGAAAAAAATCAGAGTTTCAACCGTCAAGAAAATCGTTAAAGGATTAATGCAAAGCGGTGAGGTAGGTAAGCATTACGATAATTACCCCGAAACTCCCGAAAACTTTTCTCAATGGAAAGAAAAAGCAGACGCCCTTTGGAACGAAATTGGTTCTCTTGCCGATACCTGCGACCCCGAAATTCTTAAAAAATTAGGTATAAAGTAAGGATTTTAGGCTGTTGTTTTCGGCAACAGCCTTTTTTACACATAAATTACATATGGTTGTTATATTATCAAGTCAAGAGGTGAGGCTTATGTATAAAATTCTTGTTGCAGATGATGAAAATAAGATATGTTACACAATAAGCGATTATTTAACTGCAAAAGGTTTTGAAGTTGTAACCGTTTCTAACGGTAAACAAGCGGTGGACACCTTTTTTCTTGATGATTTCGATTTAGTTGTTTTGGACGTAATGATGCCTGTTATGAATGGTCTCGTTGCCTGTTCCGAAATTAGAAAGAAAAGCAACGTACCGATATTGTTTTTGTCTGCTTTAGGTGAGGAAGAGGACTTTTTGAAAGGTTACTCTTCCGGTGCAGATGATTACATAGTAAAACCGTTTCCATTATCAGTTTTATGTGAAAAAATACGTGCTATGATATTGCGTTCCAAAGGTGTTAACAAAAATCAATGTATAACCTCAAACGGAATAACAGTTGACTTGTTAAAAATGAAAGTTTTTATTGAGGAAAAAGAAGTTGCTGTTTCAGGCAAAGATTTTGAATTATTAAGATACCTTATTGAAAACAAAAACATTGTTCTCTCACGGGATAAGATTCTCTTACGGGTATGGGGGTACGATTTCGACGGTGATGAGCGTGTTGTTGATACAAGAATTAAAAGAATAAGAAAAGTTTTAGGTGAAAAGTCAGATGCAATAAAAACCGTTGTTAATGTGGGGTATTGCTATGAAGAAGTTTCTTAAAAAATTTAAACTAAAGAACGATGAAAAAAGAAATGATAAAAAGAGGAATCAGCTTTTAAGGCGCATAGCTTTAGGTTCTATTGCTTTTTGGTTTTCATCTCTTTTGATTTTATATATTTCATATTCTACTCATTATGAAGATAGTTTTACTGATGAGGTTTTCAGGCTTCGTGAGAGTTCGAATTTTGTTTTTGCAAATGTTGAAAAAGATGTATTAACAAAGGATAATTTTATTTATCACTACCACGAAAATAATAAATATCCTGAATTTCCTGTAGTATTGGCTTTGTATGACACAGACGGAGAACTTGTTCATACAAGCGGTTCTATGTATGTTTTTAAACACAATAATCAGGAGTTTAAATGTTTTTATTCAGATGAATTTAACAATGCTGAATTTGAAAAAAAGAAACAAGAGTTATATGAAAAATATGATGACGTTTCTGTTGAAGGTTTCAGATTCTACGAAAAAGACGGTAATACAGTGCTTACTGAGGTTTTATATAATTGTATTCTTTATACCGAAGAATATTATGAAGATTCTTTCAGAGAATCAATAAAGCTTTCTGATTATCAAGGCGAAACCGAATACGAGAATGGTTCGTTCGGAAGCTTTATGCTTTCCTACGGCTTTTATAATAACCACGATGAAAAGCATTATAAAAAACTTGTGGATTTTGTAAAAAGCGAAAGAGCTGTTAATCATATAAATAAATACTTCAAGACAGAAACAATTTATTTTGAGGAGTCTTATGGCGGTTTCGGTTATATGGGTAATGATTTTGCTCATTATTATTATGAAATAGAAATTCAGGACGAAAGCTATTACGTAGTTTTAGCCACGGGTTACAATACTTTTCTGCGTATAATAGATGATGATCATTTTGTTCAGCAAACAATCCTTTTATCTTTATTTATACAAATTATCAGAGTTTTTTTGGAATATGTTTTAATCGAGAATTATGATAAAAACAAAAAGCTTGAACAAAATAAAAGTGCATTTACTTCTGCAGTTGCTCACGAATTAAAAACTCCCGTTGCAATTATTCAGAATCAATGCGAATGTATACTTGAAAATATTGCACCTGAAAAAAACGAATTGTATATAAAGTCTATCTACGAAGAAACAAAGAAAATGAATGAGCTTGTTACAAATCTTCTTCAATTCAACCGACTTTCGCAAACGGAAAAAATAACGCTTGAAAAATGTGATTTCAAAGAGCTTGTTGAAAAAGAAATTAAAAAGTATGAAAGGTCTTTTGAAATTAACGAAAAAAACGTTACACTTGAATCAGAAGAAGTTCCGCTTGTGGAATGTAACGAACAGCTTATGTCATTAGTTGTTGATAATTTCCTCTCGAATGCCGTAAAACATTCAAATAAGGGCGGAGAGATAAAAATAGGCTTGAAAAGAGTAGGTGATAATAGAATTATGCTTACTGTTTTCAATTCAGGCTCTCATATCGATAATGATAAAATTAAAGACATCTGGTCTGTTATGTATAAGGGTGATGAATCAAGAACAGACAGAAGTTCAGCCGGTGGTATGGGCCTTGCGATATCAGCTAAAATTCTTGACCTGCATAATGCGAATTATGGTTGTATAAATAAACCTGACGGTGTTTTATTCAATATAATATTGTAAAAAAAGAAAAACGGCAATTTTCATTGCCGTTTTTTTTCTTTATACATAACTTTGTGTTATTTCGGTTGTGCTTACCTCTGTATCAACACTCTCATCAATATTTTCCTCTGTGAAATCGTCTTCTGTCGGGTATTCCTCATCATATATATAGTTGTCATAATCTTCGTATTCAACGAATTCATCATCTGCGAATTGAAGGAAATACTCACCTCTGTCAAATTCAGGGTTATCTTTAATGAATTTATCCAAGGCAATTCTTGCTTGTTCCCAAGCATAATTCTTTTCAAAGATGCTTTTCTTCACAAGATTTTCTTCTGTACATTTTTTAAGTGAAACAATACCCATATCATAAATAGAATAAGAATTTAATTCGATTTCACGAATAACATAATAATTCTCTTCAAGGGGTTTCTCTTCTGAAAGCTTCACGAGCACAGGTAAACCGCTTACACCTAAATTGCCGATTTGTTCAACGTCAATTTCAATTTTACCTTCCTTGTAGGCTTTGTAGTTGTAGTTTGCTATTACTGTGTTTATGTCTACAACAGATATTGATATCATTGTGAGCGTGCAAACTAAAATAATAGCTTTTATGTATTTTAGCTTTGTGAAAATGAGTCTCATTAAAATAATTATGAAAATAACTGCAAGCATCATCATAAATACACTTGTAAGAACTCTTAACTGTGTAAGCCCATAGAGTGAAATGTATTTCATCATTTTTACAAATGCGGTTGAAATATAAAATACTGTAAACATGCAAAGGAAAGAAAGTAACCATCTTGTTGAAACAGGTATCTTTTTACTTTCGGTTTTTGTAACGAAAACGGCACAAATAAAGAGAATTACAAAGTTTATAAAAGCTATAACGCCCATCTGGAAGAAACCGCTTCTTGCAAATTGAGCCGCACTGTAATCTTCGGGTAAAAGGAAAGCAAATGCCTTTGATATGTACGCTAATTGTGAAATTATATAAGCAACATAAACAACTGCAGTTGTGCTTAAAACAGTGTTAAGTATAATTTTAGAAATCTTATCGGGAATTTCCTTTGCATTGTTTTCTGTTTGGTCACCCTTTTTAATTGAGAAAAGGAATGCAAAGAAAACGGGCGTTAACATTATACTCAATATTATTGAGATAACTATCATAAGTGAATTTTCAAATATCGATGATACTAATGTGTCAAAAGCAATATCCGAAGAGGTGAGTAGCGGTATTATTGTGCAAAGAATAGGGATAGAAATACCGATACCGATTAAAAGATGTAAAAAGTTCTTTGATTTTCCGCCCTTTGCAGATTCTTTCATGCTTCTGAAAGGAAGAAGGAGGTTATCAAGAATAGATGCAAAGGTTTTCTTGATTGAATTAAAAATATATTTATATGTGCCGTCGCAGTTATTGTTTGCTGAAATTGTTAGTAGAAATACTGCACTGATAACAATTAGATACACAAACGATATAAATTTAATAAACGCATTACTGATGACTGAAAATCCGCAAGCGAGAACAAGTATACAAATCATAAGTATTGAACTAAAGATTCTATCCTTGCTTTCTTTCGTGAAGGTGTAACATACACTTGAAATAATTAAAGCGATAAAACCTATTGTGAAGCCCAAATTGAAGCCGTTAAGCGCGCCTAATCTTATGGTAACGAATAGTGAAATAACGGTAAATATAAGTGCTAAAATATCACTTTTGTTAAAAGGGTAAACTTTGTTAGTCATAACTATTCCTCCTGTTCACCGTCAGTATATTCAAGTATATCACCGGGTTGACAGTTAAGCTCGCGGCAGATTGCCGATAGGGTAGAGAATCGCACCGCCTTTGCTTTACCTGTTTTTAATATTGAAAGGTTAGCTTGTGTTAAGCCAACTTTACTTGCAAGCTCGCCCGAAGACATTTTTCTTTTTGCAAGCATCACGTCAAGATTTACAATTATACCCATATTTACACCGTCAAATCATTTTCATTTTTTATTATTGTTCCGTATTCAAAGGCATTTTTTAGAATTCTTAAAAATAGCCACATAAATCCTGCTGCAGCAGGGATAGGAAGACCTGCCATAAAGAAAAAACAGAGAGGTATTGAAAGCGGTACAACCGAAAGACAGGCATAAGAAAGAATCTTTAAATATCTAACATTGCTTTCTGTAAACACTTCACCTTGCTCGAGATTTTTTATAAACTTAAATAAGTATACGAGAGTTACCGTTGCAGAAGGGGAGCAAGCGTAAAAAACCGCAATAAGAACATTTGCAACGTTTTCGCGTGTGTCAGAAATTTCGCAGTACCATTTGAATATGAATGGTGCGGTAAATAAAAAGAAAATAAAAAAGCAACATAAAATGATTACCGCTACCTTGGTTATTTTCAATGATTTCTCTGAGTGTTTCATAGAATTTCATCTCCTTTACCCCGATAATAGCAAACAATTTATCGAAAAACAATAAAAAATTATCGTTTGTAATAAAATTGTAACACTCTTTGGTGCTTTGTCATAATTCTTGTTTGACAAAAATTTAACTTGACAACATACCATCATATAATTTATTATATAGTGGAACATTTATGTTGTGGATTTATATGTTTAAAATATTGAGAAGGAAGTGTTTTAATGAATCCTCAGTACGAATCATTGTTTACACCTTGGAAAATAGGTAACGTTGAAATCAAAAACCGTATCGTTATGTGCCCTATGGGTGGTACATCTCTTTTCGGTTGGTTTGAGCTCGGCGGTTGCCATTTCGACAAGGAAGCAGCAAAGCTTTTCTTAGAAAGAGCTAATAACAATGTTGGTCTTATCATCCCCGGTATCGCTCCTTTACGTGATACCTTCTGGGGTAAATGGCTCTGGCAGAATCCGAAGATGTTTGAAGAGCTTAAAGAGTTTATGGATGAAATCCATAAAACCGGCGCAAAGCTTTTCATTCAGCTTACAGCAGGTATGGGTCGTTCATGGGCTATTACAGAGCTTATTGCTCCTCTTCACAAGAATAAATTTACTCGTGCATTAATTAAGCCTGTTATTGATACATCACACGAGTTAGCATCACCCAGCCCCCAAAAATCACGTTGGGCTCACGACATTGAGTGTCCCGAAATGACAGTTGAGCAGATTCACGAAATCATCGAAGCATTTGCTAAAACTGCAAAGCTTTGCCGTGATGCAGGTGTTGACGGTGTTGAAGTTCACGCTGTTCACGAAGGATATCTCCTTGACCAGTTTGCTATTGAATACTTCAACAAACGTACAGACGAATACGGCGGTAGCTTTGAAAACAGATATCGTTTTGCAGTTGATGTAGTTAAAGCTATCAAAGCTGCTTGTGGTGACGATTATCCCGTTTCTCTTCGTTACTCAGTTGAGTCAAAAATGAAAGATTTCTGCTACGGTGCTATGCCCGGTGAAGAATATACAGAAGTTGGCCGTGCAATGCCCGAATCTGAAAAGGCTGCTAAATACCTTCAGGATGCAGGTTACGATATGCTTAACCCTGATAACGGTACATATGACTCTTGGTACTGGGCTCATCCTCCTATGTATATGCCTCAGAACTGTAACCTTGAAGACGTTGCTCACATTAAGAAATTCGTTGATATTCCCGTTGTTTGTGCAGGTAGAATGGAACCTGATGAAGGCGCTAAAGCTGTTGCTGAAGGCAAAATCGACGGTGTTGGTGTTGCTCGTCAGTTCCTTGTTGATCCTGAATGGGTAACAAAGCTTATTGAAGACAGAGTTGAAGATATTAAACCCTGTATCTGCTGTCACGCAGGTTGCTTCAACTTCTCTTCATCAAAGGGTCACGCAAATACTCAGGATCTTTTCGATACAATGGGTCTTTCAAGATGTGCTCTTAACCCCAAAACAATGCAGTCAAAGAAATACAAAATCGAACCCGCTAAAAAGAGCAAGAAAATTGCAATCATCGGTGGCGGTATCGGTGGTATGGAAGCTGCTATCGTTTGTGCAAAGCGTGGCCACAAGGTTGACCTTTATGAGAAAACAGATAAGTTAGGTGGCGTATTTATTGCCGCAGCCGCTCCTTCTTATAAGGAAAAAGACCGTGACCTTATCGCATGGTATAACCGTGAAGTACAGCGTTACGATGCTATTACAATTCATATGAATACTGAAATCAAAGATGTTGCATCTTTGAATGCAGATGAAGTTATTGTTGCTACAGGTTCTGTTGCTAACAAGATTCCCGTTAAGGGCGCTGATAAAGCGATTGAAGCAGTTGACTTCCTTCTCGGTAACAAAGAAGTTGGTCAGAATGTTACAGTTGTTGGTGGCGGTCTTACAGGTTGTGAAATTGCTTATGAGCTTTACCTTCAGGGCAAGAATCCTACAATTGTTGAGATGCAGGATGACCTTATCACAACTCCCGGTGTTGCTCTTGCTAACACAAGCTACCTTCGTGACTTCTTCAAAACAAATAAAGTTCCTGTTTACCTTGAAACAAAAACAACTGAAATCACTGATTCAAGTGTAACTGTTATGACTAAAGACGGTAAAACAGAAACAATCCCTGCAGACAGCGTAATTCTTTCTGTAGGTTATAAACCCGCTCCCATTGCTGAAAAGAGTAAACACGTTCACATTATCGGTGACGCTCTTAAAGTCGGCAACCTTCGTACAGTTATCTGGAAGGCTTGGGACGTAGCTATGAAGCTTTGATTTAAACTGACGGCTTTTGCCGTCAGTTTTTCTTTATTTATGTTGTCTTTTTTTGTCGGGTATGTTATATTTAATGTAATATGATACAAAATCTTCGTCAGGAGTTGTTAAAATGAATTATAAAAAAGATTTAGTTGAAAACATTCTTCCTTTCTGGTTAAAGAATGCAATAGATTATGAAAATGGCGGTATTTATACCTGTCTTGACCGTGAAGGTAATATTTACGGAACAGATAAAAGCGTATGGTTTCAGGGTAGAGCTTTATGGGTATTCTCAAAGGCATATAACCTTATAGAGAAAAACGAAGAATATCTTAAAGCCGCTAAAACTATTTATTCGTTTCTTCCTAAATGCACTGATACTGACGGCAGAATGTTCTTTACAGTAACTGCTGACGGCCGTGAGCTTCAGAAGAGAAGATATTATTTCTCCGAAACCTTTGCCGCTATCGGTTGTGCTGAGCTTTACAAAGCAACAGGGGATAAAGATGTTTTAGAAAGTGCTGAAAAGTATTTTACAGTGGCTTACGAGTGCTTTACCGGTGTTCGTAAAAATCAGCCTAAAATTAACCCCGATAATATTGACTCAAAAGCACTTTCACCCGTTATGATTATGCTTGCAACTGCTCAGGTGATGAGAAGTGTTGACGGTCTTTATGACAAATACAATAAAATCTGTGGTGAATGTCTCTCAGAAATTCTTAACGGTGGATATCTCACCGAAAGAGCTTTACTTGAAAGCGTAACTAAAAAAGGTGAATTTATAAACAGCCCCAATGGTAGAATCGTTAACCCGGGTCACTCTCTTGAAGCCGCTTGGTTTATTATGGCAGAGGGCCTCGTTACTGGTAACGACGAGGCAGTTAATATTGCTAAACATATTATTGATATAACCCTTCCTCTCGGTTGGGATAAGAAAAACGGCGGTATTATTGCATTTACAGATTTAGAGGGTAAGCCTCCCGTACAGCTTGAATGGGATATGAAGCTTTGGTGGCCTCAGTGCGAAGCTATGATTGCCGCAAGACTTGCATATCTTCATTTTAAAGAAGAAAAGTATAACGAAGTATATCTTCAACTTAAAGAATATTGTGAAAAGTATTTCTGTGACGATGAATGTGGTGAATGGTACGGCTACCTTCATTACGACAATACTGTTTCAACAACCCTCAAAGGTAACATCTTCAAAGGTCCTTTCCATATTCCAAGACTCTATATGATTATGGCATCTATGGATGAAACAGACGGTATTATCGAATATATGAAATAAGGTGAAGTTTTGAGTTATAAATTATATTCTTATTCAAGTTTGGATGAGTTTTTTGCATCTGATTTTTATAAATTAGAATCTTTCCATTGGGAAGCCGAAACACCTTACAGACCTGATACTTATTGTAAAATTGGTGTTGTTAATGATGAATTGGTTGCAGTATTAAAATGCTATGAAGCTTCACCGAAAGCTGATTACATAGAAAGAGACGACCCGATTTACCTTGATAGCTGTCTTGAGTTTTTTGTAGCACCCGTTGAGAACAGAGCAGAGTATATTAACGTTGAAATGAATGCAGAAGGCACTTTCCTTTGTGAGTTTGGTAAAGGCAAGCCTGAAAGATGCTTCTCAAAGGCGCTCACAGAGCTTTCACCTATAGTTGAAGCATTTTCTTCGGCTGATGAAAATGGTGCTTTCTGGGGCGTTCAAGTTCGTTTAACAAAAGATTTTGTTTCAGCACTTTACAAAATTGATAAAAAGAATATAATGTTTAGAGAAATAAGAGCAAACTTTTATAAATGTGGTGACGATTGTGAAGTGCCTCATTATCTGGCATTTTCACCCGTAACAACATTACCGCCCGGTTTTCATAACCCTCAATGCTTTGCATCTTTCAAAAGGAGTTAATTTTAAATGAGCATCACAAATACTATAAATGTTTTAGATATTATTAAACAATTTCCCGATTTTGGTAAAATTAACGGTTATAAACCTATTACTGACGGTCATATAAATGATACGTACGTAGTTGAATATCTTCTTGATGGCGGTGCTACTGCAAAGTATCTTCTTCAGAGAATTAATACAAACGTTTTCAAAAAGCCCGTTGAGCTTATGGAAAACGTTATGGGTGTTACTGCTCATTTGAAAAAGAAGATTATCGCCAACGGTGGCGACCCTATGAGAGAAACTCTTACTGTTTACCCCGCAAAAGACGGAAAAAACTATGTTATGAGTGCTGATGGCGGTTGCTGGCGTCTTTATAACTTTGTTGACGATACATATTCTATAAATGAGCTTACAAACCCTGAAGATTTCAGAAATGCTGCACTTTCTTTCGGTAATTTCCAAAAGCTTCTTGCAGATTATCCTATCGAAACTCTTCACGAAACAATCCCCAATTTCCACAATACACCTTCACGTTTTAACGATTTTAAAACTGCGGTAGAAAATAACTTTTCAGGTAGAAAAGAAGAGTGCTTACCCGAAATTGAGTTTGTTCTTGCAAGAGAAAAGGATTGCGCTGTTATTACTGATTTACTTGATAGCGGTGTTATGCCTTTAAAGGTTACTCATAACGATACAAAGCTTAACAACGTTCTTTTTGATAAAAAGACTAATAAAGGTATTTGCGTTGTTGACCTTGATACAGTTATGCCCGGTTCATCACTTTACGATTTCGGTGATAGTATCCGTTTCGGTGCAAACACTGCCGCAGAAGATGAAAAAGATTTATCAAAGGTTTCATTGAGCCTTGAATATTTTAAAGCATACGTTGACGGATATCTCGAAACAGCAGGGGATAGCCTTACAAAAGAAGAGGTTGATTTGCTTCCCTTTGCATCAAAACTTCTTACATTTGAATGTGGTATGAGATTTCTTGGTGACTTCCTCAACGGTGACGTTTATTTTAAAACTGAATATCCCGAACATAACCTTGTCAGAGCCAGAACACAGTTCAAATTAGTGGCTGATATCGAGGAAAAAATGGCTGAAATGACTGCTATTGTTGACGAAATAAAAAAACTTAAAAATTTTTAAAAAAAGTTTAAAAAAAGTGTTGACAAATGATTTCAAATAGTGTATAGTAGTCAACGTTGCAAGTGAGCAACGCACACGGGAGCATAGCTCAGCTGGGAGAGCATCTGCCTTACAAGCAGAGGGTCATAGGTTCGAGCCCTATTGTTCCCACCATCAGGTGGCCCGGTAGTTCAGTTGGTTAGAACGCTAGCCTGTCACGCTAGAGGTCGACGGTTCGAGCCCGTTCCGGGTCGCCACCTTTTTTTGCCTCTGTAGCTCAGTTGGTAGAGCAGAGGACTGAAAATCCTCGTGTCGTTGGTTCGATTCCGACCGGAGGCACCATGGATGAGTCGTCCTCACGGCTCATTCATTTTTTATGCGGATGTAGCTCATCTGGTAGAGCGCCACCTTGCCAAGGTGGAGGTAGCGAGTTCGAGCCTCGTCATCCGCTCCATTTTTTTATATGGCGACATAGCCAAGTGGTAAGGCGTGGGTCTGCAACACCCTGATTCATCAGTTCAAATCTGATTGTCGCCTCCAAAAAATCGACGAATTTCGGTAAGAAGTTCGTCGATTTTACTTTTTATATATTCATAAATTTTTGCTTTGGGAATTTATAACGATTTGTATCAGTTTGATAATGCAGAATTAAAGGCGCTTACTGTGTTTATGCACGGTTATCTTGTTGTTTTCGATGAAAACGTCTACTGAATAATCCCCGTAATTCAAATCAAAAAGTCTTATGTATTCAATTTCCTTGGGTAAACAGGGTGTAACAACAATTTCGCCTGTAACCGCATTAACTGCAATACCCATCATGCCTTCAATAACCTGCGAAATAAAAGTGAATGAAATCTCCGGATAATCTCCGTTTGTGCCCTGTGACTTGTGTTCGTGGGGCAAATCTTTTTGTGAAATTATATGCTTCATCCAGTACCATGCTTCTTCGCTTCTGCCGTGACGGAAAAACAGGTCGGGGAGATATGTAAAACTTTCGATATTATCTTCTCTTGTTATGGGGTTAAATTCGCACTCCTGAATGTAGTCAAGAAGCTTTTCGGTTCTTTCACCCTCATAAGAAAGATTTTTAAAAGCTATGAATTTCAGTGTTTCACCACCGTGAATTTCTTTGCCCATTTTCTTCCATTTGTAATGTTTTTTACCTTTGTCGTCAATTGCATAGGCGAACATATCGGTGCCTTTGACAACACTCCATTCGTTATTGAAATACTCTTTCAAATCCTCGGCCCGTTTGAACTGGATTTCCGATTCTTCGGTGTTGCCTCTGACTTTAAGAATGTTGGCATAAGACAAAATTGCCTGATACATTGCCGCAATGCTGTCGGCGGCTTCAGCAGCATTGAAGCCTCTTTCGTTATAAGTGGCAGATATTTCAAATATATTACCTTTACCTTCAGGAATGCCGTTCTTTTCTTTGAACACTGTGCCGTCAAGATTATCAATGAAAACCGTCAAAGATTTTTCTATGAAGTTAAATATTACATCGTCCTCGATATACCTTTTGTCGCCTGTAAGAAGATAAAGACTGTATGCCTTTTCGCAAAGTTCAAACTGTGCTGTTATCTCACGGACAAACCTTTTGTAGTTGGGAGTATCCATATAGTAAACACTGCCGTCAAAGTTGAATGCCCAGGGTGCAAACCATCCTGTTTTTTCACTTGCATTACTTACGAAGGTATAATACATATTGAAAATTTCTTCTTTAAGACCTACATAGTATGCACCTGATGCCTGATGGGCAAAATCACGGATATAGTAAGCTGTGCGGTCAAAGTAACCTGCCCAGAATGCGGGTTTATAGTCCTGTGGTTGAGCCCACGGCTCTGTGGGAGTTTTAATTGTTTTGCCGTCAGGTCCGTACCATTTGTTGCCTTCGCCCTTGTTGATATCACCGCTTTTAGTACCGGTCACAACAAAAGTATTAGTTTTATTCACTGCCCATTCAAATGCATGTTCAAGAAATTTGTTGCTGCTTTGAAGTTTCATATTTATCTAACTTCCTTTGATTTTTATTTTTTGATAAAAAATGCTCTGCCAACATCATTTAAGACTTGAATTCATAGTACAAGAATATCATAAATGTTTTTTAGATTCTTATTTGTCGTATTCATTTTATCACACTGATGCTACAATTTTCAATGTGTCGAAGAAGAATGGGATGTTTTTATTGAAAACTATAATGAATAGCAGTGAAAATACTATTGTTCACTTGTGAGACGTACTGCCAAAAATGTAGGACTACTTATGTAGTCCTTTTATTTTATTCAATAATTAATTTTTTAACTTGCATACAAAATAACTCTATGCTATAATATCCAAAGTTTTTTGTTAGGAGATTATTATGAAAGAAATGTTTTTAGATTATATCCAAGGTATAATTGCTGAGCCGATTGGTTCTATTTTTGTTTTTCTTGGTATGGGTGCAATTATCGCATCGTACTTGTTGAAGGGTAAGAGTATGAAGGTTATTCTCATCCTTGCTTTTCTCAGTAACGCTTTTGTTGCAATTGGTTACCTTTTACAGGGGCAGGGTATTAACGGTGCTGCGTCTTGCCTTACAGGTGCCGTTTTCTCCATTATCAACTTCCTGTTTGATAGTAAAAATAAAGAGGTTCCTCGTCCGTTGGTGGCGTTTTACGGCTTAGCCTTTATTGGTGTCAATGTTGCGGTTAACTTCAAAAATATGGTCAGTTTTGAGGGCGGGTTCAGTCTTGTACCCATTCAGATTGTTCTTTGTGTTCTTGCGATTTTAGGATGCCTTGCTTTTGTAATGTGTATTGGTCAGAAAAACGGTGCTAAATATCGTTTTTGGAATATTATGAATATGCTTATGTGGTGTACATATGATGTTATTTCAGGTAACTATGTTGTTCTCATTACACACCTTATACAGATGGGCTTTGCAGTTGTTGGTATGATAATCCACGACAGAAAAGCAAAAAAATAATATAGCAAAATTACAGAAACCCGTAAACCTTGATGTGGTTACGGGTTTCTGGTTTTTTATTGTTAAATATTGTAGTATTCTTTAAGTTTGTTGATTTCCTCATCACCGAAAGCGCCTTCGAAGATGAATAAATCGTCAATATTAAATATCTGTTCAATTTCGTTGTTGTATGTACCTAAACCATCATTTCCCACAGTAAAGGGAAGGTTGTCAAGGTCGGTAATATATTGGGGTTCAAGCTCCGT
Source organism: Acutalibacteraceae bacterium (assembly GCA_045638585.1). Lineage (GTDB taxonomy): Bacteria > Bacillota > Clostridia > Oscillospirales > Acutalibacteraceae > DTU089. The sequence goes on from JAZUBO010000002.1 coordinate 100,793, forward strand.
TTCGTGACATAAGGTGAAGTTGTAATAAGTCTGCACCTTGAGATTTTCCTTGTCAACAACAAACAGACCGTGCACCCAACCTGTGGAAATTTCAGCAGGGAAGGGTGTTACAAAATCAAAATCATCGTCACCGCACCCGATGTTTAAAGCTGTGTTTGAACGTCTTAATGCCAGAAGCACACCTTTAGTGCAACGTCTGCCACTCCAGTTTTTATTGCCGAGAATTGCAGGTTCGTCGATTAACTGACGGTCAATTTTTATCCATACGGCTATTGTGAAGCTGTCTTTGCCGAGTTTAACACTATCATATACAAGGTGTCCGCAATTACCTAACTCGCCTCTGGCGCCTCGTACGCCCTCAGAATAGAATTTAACCGTTCCGTGTTGAATGGCGTTGTGTTTACCTGTAATATCATTGAAATCGTTATCAAAGAATAAGGCGAGTTTAATTTTTTCTTCGGGGATAAAGGCAGTTAAACCTTTTTCTGAACGATAGTCGGGAGTAGGCTTGGCCTCAGGGTTATAGGGCTTTCCTTCAATTTTTATATATTCACCGGTATAGTCGGGGAATATACCTTTTGGAACCTGTGAACAAAAGCCCTTTATATCGTAGGCTGGAACATCAATTCCCATTGCATAGAGGATTATGGCGTAAAGGTCAACGGTACGCATATTTTCTACGGTTGATTTTTCTATACCTTTACCCCTTGCGCCAAAGAAGATATATTTTTCTGTATCCATATATCCGCCGTGGCTTCTTTCGTATCCGCCGTGGTCGGAGATAACTATAAAGAGAGTGTCGTCAATAATTCCTGCTTCTTCGTAAGCCTTGAAAATACGACCCGTCTGTTCGTCTTCATAAGTGATTTTTTCAAGATGCTCTTTACTGCCGTAGCCGTGTCGGTGACCTGCACCGTCGGTTTCATCAAAGTGAACGAATAAAAATTTCGGTTTATTATTAACGCACTCAATTATCTTGTCGGTAAGTTCTTTATCATTGCCGTTTGTGTATTTTTTCACTTCAATATCGTGCTCAATAAGACCGATGTTTATAGGGTTCCAGTTGCAATATGAAGCGAGATTTGCATCAGGGAAAGCCTGTTTAATTCTTTTGAATAAGGAGGGTAAAACCTCGTCTTTGTGTTCATGGTGACCTATAACGCTATTAGTAAGACCATGTACAATTGGTTCTGCACCAAGAAGCATTGCTCCCCAGTTTTCGGCGCTTATTGTAGGGTCCATAGAAAGACCGTAGTTTGTAATCGCACCATTTTCAAATATTTTATCAAGATTTGGTGTAAGCGCTTGCATATTAAAATTGCCGATACCGTCAATACCAATTACGGCAACATATTTGTAAATTGTTCTTTTTTTCATAATACCACCTATAGCTCAAGATATTCTTTTACTGATTCGAGTTTTTGTTTGCAGTCTTCGATGCCGAGGTCGTACATTTCCTGTAGTTTTTCTTTGTTTCTTTCCAATGTGCCTACTTTTAAATCTTTAGAAGGTCTTATGACGAATACTTTGTTTTCCTCCTCTAATTTATCTACGTATTCGCATTGCTCGGTGTAAAAAGGGTTTCGGTATTTCAGAACCTTTGCAAATTTCGGGTATTTATGGTAAACAACCTTAGCAAAAGGAATTTTCATTTTGGGTCTGAAATCCTTTGTTTTTGTAAGGACGACTATGATTTTGTCATATCCCATTTCCAAAAAATGCTTTACGGGAATACTGTCTACAACACCGCCATCAAGATAGGGAGTACCGTCAACATAAACAGGCTTTGATAAAAACGGGAGTGAGCCTGAGGCTCTGAGGTACTCGACGCAGTTATTGTCATATAAGTCATTAATGTTCTTGTATTCTGCAAGACCTGTTTTCAGGTTAGTTACAACGGCAAAAAATTCAGTCTTAGAGTTATGATATGTATCCGCATCCATTACGTCGAGCTCGTAGGGGACTTCTCTAAAATAGAAGTCCTTATTCATCACGTTGCCTGTTTTTAAAAAGGATTTTAATCCGAGTCGTTCGCTATTGGCACTGTAATTGAGATTATAACGTAAAATCCTGCCGATTTGCTTTGCTTTATAATTGGTGCCGAATAAGGCACCTGAAGAAACCCCTGCGGCAACATCGGTTTCAATTTTGTTTTGTACTAAGACATCTATTACACCGGCGGTGTATAGTGCTTTCATACCGCCGCCTTCAAGAATAAGTGCTGTTTTCATTTTACTTCCTCTGTTTTATGTGATAATGTAACCTTTATTTTAAATCCTGCGGATAAATTATACCTGTCATTTTACGAATTTCATCCATTTGTTTTGCAATGAAAAGTGATTGCTCAAAGGTGTTAACAGGGCTTTCGGTTAAGCCATTGTTGATACATTCACAAGCGTGAATAATCTGTTCTTCAAAACCATTGCCCATATAGGGACAAGAATACTCGGTTTCTTCACCGTCATATATTTTGAGTTTAATATTTTGCGGAGCATAGCAACGGTCAAGCTGGGCATAACCCTTTGTACCGTAAAGGAAACCGCCACCGTTTTTTCTCAGTAAAACTGCGCTTGAAAGGTCTGCTATTGCGCCATTTTTATATTTAATCAAAGTGCAAAGGTGACTGTCAACGCCGTTGAAGTTTTCTGCCTCTGCGCTTATACGTTCAACATCATTTCCAAGATACCAGCTTGAAAAATATAAGCAATAGCAACCAACATCAAGAAGCGAACCGCCACCATTTTCAACCTTTAATGCGTGGTGGTCCATTTCATCCTCGTCAAAGGCGTAGCAGAATTTACCCTCGGCACCCTTGAGCTCGCCTAAAATACCGCTTTCGGCAATTTGGAGTAATTTCAAAGTACCCGGTACAAAACGCGCCCACATACCTTCCATCAGAAATACGTTGTTCTTTCGTGAAGCATCAATCATTTCCTGGACTTCACGTGCATTTACTGCTAAAGGCTTTTCAGAAAGGACGTGTTTGCCGTAATTCATAAACATTATTGCATTTTCTGCGTGACCCGAGTGAGGTACTGAAACGTAAACTGCATCAATTACGTCGGACTTTGCCATATTTTCATAGCCTTCGAATCTATAGGGTATATTAAATTCATCGGCAAATTTATTTGCATTATCAATGCTTCGGGATGCAACTGCAGTAAGCTTTGCATTTGGTACGTTTTTGATAGCGTTTGCAAATCTGTGAGCTATATTACCGGGACCCACAATTCCAAAACGGATTTGATTCATTTAATCACAACCTTAAGAAAATTGTAGAAATGTATCACATTTTGTCGTAAAGATAATTTAGTATAACATATATAAAATTCTTGTTCAATATATAAATCTGTTAAAATTTATGTTATAATATTTCAAATTTATTTGTTTCTTTATTTACAGAGGTGTTTTATGGATATAATTACAGCTATGTATGAGCGTAATTCCGTCAGGCGTTATACTGACGAGCCCTTAAGGGCAGATGATGTTGAGAAAATCAACGGAGAAATTGAAAAAATTAATGCAGAAAGTGGTTTGCGTTTTATTCTTGTTACTAACGAGCCTGAGGCTTTTACAGGTAAAATGGCAAGTTATGGTCATTTCAGCGGTTGTACGGATTACATAGTTTGTATCGGTCATAAGCATAGAGATGAAGATATTGGCTATTTTGGTGAAAAGCTTGTGCTTTTTTGTCAGTCAATAGGTGTCAACTCCTGTTGGGTAGCCCTTACTTATAGTAAAGGTAAAGTGAAATTCACACTTAACAAAGGTGAAAAGTTCTATATTGTCATTTC
>JAZUBO010000003.1:0-77891 GCA_045638585.1 Acutalibacteraceae bacterium
CAATTGTAAGAAAGTTATCTTTTTAATAAAGTTAATATGATACTATTTCTTGTGAATTTACTTTTTAAAAAGAGGTTACTTGGTGTCAATGAAACCTACGGTTTCACGACGTTCGAGGGCTCACGTCGAGAACTCTCCACCGTCCGAAAAACTTTATTGTTATATATAATCTTTGGCACGAAATATACTTTTTTTCGTAAAACAACAAAACAAAAGACGGTCCCCCTCTCTTCGAAGAGAGGTAAGACCATCTTGCAACTTTATTGTACTATTTGCCTCTTTTTTTTACAAAAACTATACATCAATAGTGATTTTTTTCTGCTTTGCTTCCCACAAGGGAAAGCCTATTCTTTTTCTTGTGAATTGTATTTTTAAACCGTTTTTCTGCTTCTTTTCAAAACAACCGAGAGCAAGCAAACTGCGAATGCAACAACGGTGAATATTAAAATGCAGATAAACACGTCGTTCCAGCCCTTTGTATCGGCAATTTTACCGAGTAATGAGGTAGCAAGAGTGCTACCAACGTAGCAGAAGGTGTTAAGAAGACCGGCTGAAAGACCTGAATCTATTTTATCTCTTGAATAAAGGGGAACAACGCTTGTGATAACGTTGTTTACCGCCGCCATAAGACAAGCAATACCACCGAAAAGGATAAGAGTAAGCGGTGCGGATTTTAAATTGATGGTAAGAATTATAAGACCTGAAAGCACCATAGCTGCAAAATAGAAAATACCGTTAAGGGCGTTTTCGTCTTTTTGCTTTTTATGTAGCATTTTTACAAGAGATGCACCGAAAATTGAAAGAACGGGTAAAAGCAAGGTAACAATAATTGAAAGAGAAGAGGGAACACCGAATTCCTCTTTAAGAATTGACGGTACCCAGGTTGTAACACCGTCTTTAATAAAGCCGTTAGTAACTGCGGAAATAAGAATTACAATTACACCGAAAACAAACATAGGTGTAAGAGATAACTTTTTACTGCTTTGCTTTTCAGCCACTTTAACCTCTTTTTTACTCTTCTGAATAGTGCTCATACCAAAGAACCAAAGCACCGCAACGATACCTACAACCGCGGAAGCAACGTAGAAAATTGTTGTCCAGTTCATTTTTAAGGCTGAGAAAAGAGCCGCAAGACCGTAGGCGGTAAAGGTACCTGAAGCAACGGTTGTGCTCATAACCATAACTGCCCTTGAAAGCTTATTGTCTGCAAGGTTATCGGAAAGGGTTTTAATAAGAGAGGACCAGAGAATCGACTGAAAAACACCGTTTAAAAGCCAAAGATATTTCATTGCATCTATACCGCTGCAGAACGTCATAGAAAAGTTTATAACGCAGGAAGCGACAAGGGCAATTGCAACGGAATATTTGGTGTTGTATCTTTTTGAAAGTAAGCCGTTTACAAGCTGACCCGCACCGTAAGCGAAAAAGAAAAACGAGCTTACAGTACCTGCGGCCTCTTTGGTTGTGCCCAGCTGTGAAAGTATTTCAACCATTGAAGCATTGTAGTTAAGTCTTGCAACGTAAGCCGCTGTATAAGCCGCCCAACAGAGAAAAATAAGCAAATTTGATTTTTTATTGCTTAAAGAGTTTACCATTTTTTATCATTCTTTCGTGAGTTGTAATTATTCAGTGATTTTTAACGTTTCACATTGTATCACAAGAGTTTAAGTTTTTCAATAAACGGAAATGCAAAATATGGTGAAAACTTAAAGAAAAAACACCACATATTTAAGAAAAACTACCATATACACAGAAAATATTGAAACCAGTTAAAACAAATAATAGAATGTAATTACAGAGATATCTCAGGCAGAGTTGAGGCGGTGAAAAATGGATATTAAAGTTATCATTGACAAAACAAAAGGTGAAGAAATATTAATCTATGCTCACGAAAAAAGTGAGCTTGTAGCTGAAATTGAAAGGCTTGTTGCCGAAAGTAATTTCGAACTTCTCGGGTATAAAGACAGCGAAGTAAAAAAGCTTAATTTATTATCTGTGAATTGCTTTATAGTTGAAAACAACAAGGTTTATGCTCTTACCGAAGAGAAACTGCAGATAAAAGCAAGGCTTTATCAGGTCGAAGATTTGCTTGACGAAAATTTTGTTAAAATTAATCAATCCTGTATTGCAAATATAAGGCAGATTGAAAAGGTACAGGCAACGTTTTCAGGCGCACTTTCGGTAGTTTTCAAAAACGGGTATAAAGATTATATTTCAAGACGAAAGCTTAAAAACGTTAAAGAAAGGTTAGGTGTAAAATTATGAAAAAATACGTTAAAGAGTTCTTCTTAAGAGGAATGATGTTCGGTGGCTTTGGACCTATTATTTTAGCAATAATATATTATATTATGTCTATGGTTGATAAGGGCATTACCTTCACCGGCAAGGAAATTTTACTCAGTGTTATTTCGATTTATATTCTTGCATTCGTTCACGCAGGTGCAAGTGTTTTCAATCAGATAGAGGAATGGGGCATAAATAAATCAATAGCAGTTCATTTCGCAACGCTGTATCTGGCATACTCAGGCTGCTATCTTACAAATAACTGGATTCCTTTTAATATAAAGGTTTTCGGGATATTCACAGGCATCTTTGTTGCAGTTTACGTAGTGGTATGGATAGTAGTTTATTTGTGTGTCAGAAATTCGGGTAAACGAATAAACGACAGGCTCAAAAATGTGTAAGTACGTTTGAAATATAGAGAAAAGATAATACAAAGCCTCCAAGTTTTAGTGCTTGGAGGCTTTATGTGTCATATAGTTTTGTTTGTAACTTTTTAGTCTTTTGAAATTTAATCGTTACAATTAAAAAAGCAACGTACAAGACAAGCTGTAGAAGTTACTGTAAGGAAGAAGAAAAATAAAAGTGCACCTGTAAGAATTGCTCCGATTACGCTTGTTGCTGCAAAAGTGATAGCAAGAAGAACGATAGAGAGCAATACCGTGCCAAGAATACCTAAAAGCAAAGCTGAAACTATGGCACATAATCCGTCGCAACATTCATTACGGGAAAGAGCTGATGCAACAAGGGTTACACCAAGATAAACAACAGCAATACCAAGAAGCACCCATAAAAATGCAGGTGTAAGAGCGATAGCACCGGTTATTGTGAGAAAAGCAGTGATTATGCCTAAAATAAGGCTTACCACCACAGCAATAAATACACAGCTGGGTTTGCATGTTCTGCAAGATGTTGACATAAAAATTCACCTCCCGAAGTATTCTATGCGAAAAAGGGGGAGGTGGTGAAAGGGATAGAACATAAAAAACAAAAAGTAAAAATTCCATACACTTTCGTGTACGGAATTTCTTTGTCCAGAAAAATTGCGTAAAGCTTAATTATTTGTTTTGGTTGTTTTTATTGTTCTGGTTATTTCTGTTGTCCTGGTTGTTCTGGTTGTTTTTGTTGTTCTGTTTGTTCTGATTGTTCTGATTGTTCTGATTGTTCTGGTCATTTCTGTTGTTCTGATTGTTCTGGTTGTTCTGGTTGTTTTTGTTATTCTGGTTATACTGGTTGTTCATATTTTCACCTCCTGAATACTTTGTAAGGATAGTTTTCCACATTTGCGACAAACTATACATATAAGAGAAAAGTGAAAGGAGAAAAATATGCTTTTAATAAAAAACGGTATTTTACACACAATGGAAAATGATGAGCCCATACAGGCTGATATTTTAATAGATAAAGGGAAAATTATACAAATAAAAAAGCAGATTGTTCCGTCAGCTGAAACAAAAGTTTATGATGCTGAAAATATGAACGTTTATCCCGGATTTATCGATGCACACAGTCACATAGGAATTGCAGAAGATAGAATTTCATCACAAAATGATACGAGTAACGAAAATACAAACCCAATAACACCCGCCATAAGAGGAATTGACAGCATAAACCCTATGGACAGTGCCTTTCATAATGCTATTGCTGCCGGAATTACAGGTGCTATGGTAGGTCCCGGAAGTGCAAATGCTGTTGGCGGACAATTTGCATTTATAAAAACCTATGGCAGATGTGTTGACGATATGGTAGTTATGGCTCCTGCCGCAATTAAAATTGCTTTTGGTGAAAATCCAATGAATTGTTATGGCCTTAACGGTAATATGCCGTCAAGTCGTATGGGAATTGCTTCGCTGATTCGAGAAGAAATGTTCCGTGCAAAACAATATTTTTCACAAAATCAATCGGGTAACGAGGATTTTACGCTGGAGTGCTATAAGGAGCTTTTTGAAAAGAAAATTCCGCTAAAAGCTCACGCTCACAGAACTGATGACATTTTAACCGCAATAAGAATCGCAAAGGAATTTGACCTTGAGCTTACACTTGACCATTGCACAGAGGGACACCTGATTGCACAAGAAATTGCAAAAAGCGGATATCCTGCAATTGTAGGACCGTCTCTTGCTTCTCGCAACAAAAACGAGGTTAGTTTATCAGATTTTAAAACTGTCGGTATTCTTCACGATGCCGGAGTCAGAGTTGCAATAACTACAGACCACCCGGTTTCCAGAATACAGTACCTTCCTTTGTGTGCGGGAATTGCGGCAAAAGAAGGTCTGGGCGAAACAGCAGCTCTGCGTGCAATTACCATAGATGCGGCACGAATATGCAGGGTTGACCACAGAATAGGTAGCCTGAAGGAAGGCAAAGATGCCGACATCGTTATTGTTGAAGGCAATCCTTTGGAAATAAACTCAAAGGTTAAAGCCACTATTATAAACGGTGAAATTGTGTGGAGAAATTGAAAAATATATAATAAATAAATTGCCAATAGGCGAACTGTACGGGATGACGAAGAGTTTATTCTTTCTTACAAAAATTATAAAATATGATGAAATATTTTTCTTGCAAAAAATGTGAAATAATTCTTGCGGATTATGAATTTTTCTGCTAAAGCAGAAAGTGAAATAAAATTCGCTTTTAACATTTGCGAAGCAAATATTTCACAGCGTAGCTATTTCACATTACGAAGTAATATTTCACTCGCCGTAAGGCGAATTTCATTGAAAAAAGCACTTGCTTTCGCAAGTGCTTTTTTCTGGTGGAGACGGTCGGGATCGAACCGATGACCTCTTGAATGCCATTCAAGCGCTCTCCCGAGTTAACAGTTAAACACCCCCAGAGAAACATTTTGATGCAATCTAATCTAAAACATGACACAGAAAAAGGCTTTTCGTTTCCGAAAAGCCTCATTTCTGTATAATAGCATTTTTTGTCTTAAAGACATAGTTGAGAACCGGCTCATGCATAACCATACGAGGGCCTTAATTCAACATTCTCTCAACTGAAGTTGAATATCATAGGCATAGAAATCACACAAAATGTGTTATTTCTATATTTTATTATATGCATTTTTGTAAAAAAGTAAACACTTTTTTTGCATAAAAATCAATAAAAAATCATGAGAATTTTTGGAAACGAACAACATATTGTGTTTTTTCTTATTGCATCAATCTACATCTTCATCAGTTTCAATTATCTCTTGCCAGCTTTGATGCATACGCATAAGTATTGAACGTTCACACAAATGAGAAACCAATTGATTCATATTGATGATTTTTATAGTCTTGTTAAATTCCAAAGGACCTATTTCAACCATTAGTTTTGCAATAAATTCATCAATGAATGATGAACTACATGCTTTAACTGAAGAAAAGTCTAAAACCATAGGTGCATTTGTTTTACGCATAATATTGAGAACATCATTTCTTAACTCTTTTCCTGCTAATCTTGTTCCCGTACCACTGCAATTCTCATAAACATCATATTTTAACCAATCGTCGTCTTGCCACATATCATCTATACGAATATCAAAGCCATCAAAACCATCTAAACTTTTTAAAGCTGACTGTATATCAATTTTCTTTGACAAATCAAGTTGGAAATCAACAATAGTACCTGCATGTTTATCTGCGACCAAAACACCATTATCGAATTTCTCTAAAGCTCCGTTTCTCAGCATTATTGATGATTTACCCGAAGTAATTGTCAATTTGCCACCATTTTCATCAACGATCTGATACAAACCATAAAGCCCATTTCCCTGACCTTTACCATCACCAACGCCCTCTTGAATTGCCATAGTAAGCGCATCAATTTCCGTTGCTGGTTTATGCTTGCTTTCAGAAAGCGATTCAAAAATACCTATACCACAGTCATAAACACAGATTGCAAGAATTTTCTTTTTTCTGTGATATTGTGCCATAATATAACCAGTATTTTCTTTGCTATGAACTAAAACATTGTCCATAACTTCATTGATACACCAGATCAAGCCTGAAAGCACACCATCTTCGCATTGTGTTGTTCTGCTTATACAATCAATATATGCTTGAACTAGCTTACCAACCTGTCCAGCATTACCTTCTTTGTAAGAATACATAAAAATTTTATTTAACGGATTTCTGCATTTTTCTAATTCTTCTAATGTTGGGTCAACGGGAGAGTCAAAATGACATTGTTGCAAATATGTATTATCATTTATAACTATATTGAATTCCACATCATAAAACCTTTTATAATTTTGAATAAGTGCTGAAATTGGCAGACACGCATCCGGGAAAATACTATTTCTTTCACACTTGCATATTACATTCAAACTTTTTCGCTTACGCTTTATTGCAAGATTAACACAACGAATGAATGCAGTTACACAAGAAGGATGATCCATTCTATTTATTATAATATCCGAATCTCTTAATGCCACATTAGGAAGTTTTTTCTTATTTGCTATAGCAAATCACCTCAACTCGAATAAAATATAACATACTTTTTCAATATGGTCAATCAATAAAACAATATTTGAGAAGACTCGGTACATCTAAATACCTTTTCACAATTATCCTCAATTAATAGGTAAACACCCTCAGTGGCAATAATTTTCATAGCATAAACTTCTATTTATTACAATATGGGTGATCAAAAATATTTTTTTAGTTTAATATTTGTGTTTATCATTTGTTCTACACCTATCTCATTTTGCCATAAGCCGTTTCCTTGATTTAATTCTTTAGCACATAACTGTCTTAAGTATTGTGACTGGCATATAGTATCTTTAGTTACCCATATCTCATTTTCCGTGTTTATAATTAAAAAATAGGGTGAATTTTTATCAACCACAGAATATATATCATTTATATGTGATATCTTAGTTAGGTTAAATCCTTGTTCTTCTAAAATTTTTTCAATATTTATTTGAGCAGCAATGACGTGAAAATGTGCATGATTGCATGACGCACTACCTATACCGTCAATATTGCTTCCATGTTCAAATGCCATTGCACAGCCGTATTCTTTTTTTACCAATTGAATGAACTTTTTCAAAACATCAGTAGCTTCGCGAAGCCTTTGTGGCTTTAGTGTAGCATACGATGTAACATGTTCTACCGGACAAATCAGTAAATGACATTTAGAAATCGGTCCAGCTGAAGGAACAACAAAGAAATGCTCATTTTGAAAAACAATTCGGTTACATAAGTTCTTTTTTTGGTAATGTTGAAAAAAATTCTGCTTAAAATAACTGCTTTCAAAGTTGTTTATTTCATTGCAAAAATCACATTGATTATGTGTCTTTTTCACTAACTATCACTTCCATATCCTCATCTGACACCTCAAGTATATTATGTATTTTATTCTGAGGGATTCCATGGCTATCAAGAATAGCGTATGGATTATTATTCGTCTTATAATATACCAAAGAAAACAATCCTATTAGTTCATACGAATCTTCAGGTAATTTTTCCAAACTTTTATAAATCCTTTCACCAGACACTAAAACATCGTGTAACATAACAATATTTAGTTTTTCTCCGTCTTTTTTAATTGGAAATTCACCGTCCCATGGTTGATTATTTAGCATTCTACCATCTCTTAAAATAGATATCAATCTAACATCTAATTTTTGGGCAACTGATAATGCAAGGCGTAAATTACTTCCATATGGAACCACAATGCAATCAATTTCATTGACTTTGTTCTTTATTTCGTAATGTAAATAATTATACATAATATTGCCGATATCTTCACAAACATCATCATCCAATAATGCAGTGTATAGGTCAATATAATAATCGACATCACTGTATATTCGTTTACTAACCTCGACTTTAGTTAAATCAATGATGAATTCTTTGTTTAATATCAGTTTCCTAGCAATACCTTTTATTTTTTTTATATTTGTGGGAGTTTCAGCTCTTGCTTTCAGAATTTCATACCGAATATGATGAAACTGTTTATCTGTTAATTGTAATGTATTAAGAATTTTAGTTGTTCTTGCATCCTCATAGGTTTTTATAAATTCTATATCTTTATTGTAATATAAATTCATCATTTTTTCAGCTTGTTTTAATAACATTGAATCTTTTGCTAGTCGATAAATAGGAGGAACGAAAAAAGTTATACCATTCGAATAACAAAACTCATATATTCCGTTTATACCAAAAAGAACAAATGCAACAGCACCAATAAAATTAAACCATTCAGTTGACCCAGCATTTTTTATGGATTGCATAATATCTTGCCAAAATCCTGTTTTAACCATACCTGTATCTACACAAAGTACCGCCCTAAAAATGAAAAACATTAAGAACATCAAAATGACTAAATGTATGATGTTAAAAAACCAAAAGCCAAAACTTTTTTTGTGCATAATAATTTCTCCCTTTGAGATACCGTAATAAAAGCAACTACAAACTTTTTGTTTGATTCTTTTTATAATCGTTATTTTCTCTGTGTTTTTTTCAAGTTCCTTTATTTTTTTCTTGTACATATACATATTTATATAAAAATTAAATTTTGAAAAAAACAAAAATATTAATGATGCGATTTGCAAAAATGTGGGAATAATTAACCAACTGATATTATCTTTTGCAAAGTGAAAATTAATAAACAAAAGGATTGCTATTGGTATTCCATAAGATAAAATAAAGTCCAAAAAGAACGTTAACCCTTTTTCGTATATAAGTAAATTGATTTGTGGTGCGAAAAATATTGCTGCAAAGATGAGCATTATAAACACAGCAGAGCTTAAGTTTGCAGCTGGTTCATTAGAAAAAAACAGATATGTAAAGACAACATTAGATATTATGTAAACACAATAACCAACGATAGCACAACTATTGATGTTGGATTTGTTTTTTGAACGTTCCCAATCATATTTTAATAACAAAAGCAAGAAATTAATAAGTTTGTTTTTTTCTGTATTGTTACGTGTTTCTCTGTTTTCAAGTATTGATAAACTATTCCATATATGACAATCTTTCATATAATCGGTACTAAAAATACCGTAAGGATTAATTCTGCTTTTTACAGTATTTAGACATTTTAAAAAATCAGATTCCTGTTTTGAATTCAATGATGACATATCAAAAAGTGAAAGTTTAACAGATAAATTACGGATTTCTTTTCTCCAATATTTCCATTCATCAATATCAACATTAGATTTTGTTTGCTTATTCAAGTTTAGCAATATACCGATGAGAGAAAATATCCCTGTAACAATAGCAACTATAACTTCCTTACTAATATACTCCATTTGAGCAACTTCTTTCTATTGGAATTTCAAATCGACTAGCTCCATTTATATATGACGAAATTCTACAAATACTTCACAAAAATTTTCACTTTTTACAAAATTCAACTTTTTACACAAAAAACTAGTTTGATTTTTGGATAAAAAAACAATTCAAGAAATATAAATATTCATTTCATTTGGTTTTTGCAAATGTTTTCAAAATTAATATTAAACTCAAACTCCAATCGATAACCTTCATAAACATACACTCTATTTATTATCATACTAGCTATTTGTTTTTTTGTTTCCATAGGACTCTCATCAAAAATTTCTGACCATCTGAGGATTCGAGTATAGTTGTTTGTTAATTCCTGTATTTGTAATTCACCTTGAGTATAGTTGTTTTGAGCTTCTAAATAACTTTTCTTTGCAGTTTCCAATGTTTCTTGAGCCGATATCAAAAGCTCTGATAGTATATCTGCATTGTATTTGCTTTCACCTTGGATTGATTTTACAACTTCACTTTTTAAGGCAGTGTATTCTTTCTCTGCTTTATCAAATTTTGATTTTGCTGCTGATAACTCAATTTTTAGATTTGACATCTGTTTGTTATGAATATGACTTGCCATTTCCTGTGGTGTCATAGCTTTCATTTTATCAAAAATCATATGTAAAACTGCGATGACCTTTTCATCCAAGATACGCATAGTGTATCCTGTTTGGCCATCGCAGTTTAATTTCTTTCTTGTTTTATTATAGCAAACATATCTGACTTTTCTTCTGTGTACAGAAGTACCGTCTGCATGTTTTCGGGTTTCACCATTGGTTGTTAATGTAAGTCTGCCTTTACAATGTCCGCAGAACACATTACCGGATAACAGTGATTGTCCCGATATATTTAAAGGTATTGTTCTTTCATTGTTTTTTTCATTAGTCCGTAAATTTGTTTGTTTTTGCACTTTATAGAAAGTAGCATCATCAATAATTCTTAATTCTTCATATGGTCCTGATATTGCCGAACCATTCTTTAACATACCTATGTATATATTGTTATGAAGTATATGTCCTACACTTGAATCTACCCATGCACCACCATTACGAGTTTTATAACCACGTTCATTTAATATGGTAGCAATTTTCCATCTTCCGTATCCGCTGTTTGCAGATAGGTCGAATATAAGTCTTACTATAATAGCTTCTTCTTCGTTTATCTCTAATTTATATACTTCATGTTTTCTTTTGTTAACTATACCGCTTTTTACAGCTCTATATCCAAATGGTGGTATACCACCACGCCATCTGCCATCCATGACCATTTGTTCCATGGCAGTTCTTGTTCTGATTGCAGTTTTTTGGCTTTCACCATCAGCCTGCCAATATCTTATGTAGTTGGTGAGTCTATCTGTGTGAGAGTCAAAGCGTTGTTCACCTTCATTGACGCTCCAAACCTTAATGCCTTGTGAGCAGAGCCATTCTACAATAAAGGGAGTTTCATCTGATTTTCTTCCCAATCTGTCAAACATAAAAACTAGTAATATGTCAAATAAACCTTTTGCAGCATGCTCTTTAATAAGTTGTATCTTATCTCTTTCAGCAGCACTTTTTTTAAAACCGGATACTCCGTTTTCTTGTTCTTCACGAATAATGTCCCAACCCATTTTTTTAGCAAACTCTCTGCAAGCTTTTCGTTGCATAGGGATATCCGCTAAATTATGTTCATCCATATCAACTTGCTTTGAAGTTGATACACGATATAAACAATATACTCTTTCGCCGGCCATTATTGCACCACCTTTACTTGATTTCGACACAACACTATCACAACAACATTTATATATCCAGCATTATTTTGATAATTTTACAATAGAATTCAACAAACATTCTTTGATATTTTTTACTAATACTTCATTAGGTTCTTTTGAGAATTTTAATGTAACAATAGAACCATCAATTACAGTTGTATAAATGTTTTCTTGTACCTTTTGCAAATCCATAACTAACCTCCATGTTTTGAAGAAATACTTTTGAATCTTATCAAGCGGCTGATAGCTACTCAGCTCCACGGGAATTTCACCCTCAGCAGGTTCTCTGCCAACTGCCCTCATTGGTTGCGACGGTTTTATCACGCTCTACCTGTGACTAAGCAGGAGTATCATTATCACTATTACCGGTTATCGCCATACCAAAAGCTGTTTGATATCTATAGCAACTGTTTCTCGCTCCCACAACAGAACAAGATGTTGTTAATAAAAACAACATCTGTTCTGTTGGATCCTGGCGCAGTCCTATTGTGGCTCTTGCCTCTGCAAGAATAATAGCAACGTACTTGATAAAATATCTATTCTGTTGTCAAAGTGCATTCGAGGTTTTAACCCCCTCTACTTGACAACGGACATTTTTTTAGCCTTTGAGCGGGTATCAATTAAAAATTTTTTGAAATTTTTTTCTGATGGCATCTCTTATGTCTTTAACCGTTGAGTAAGATAAGTTGTTATTTCTTGCAAATTCTCGCAACTCCATACCTTCTAATATGCAGTTTTTATATACCAAAAACTGTTTCGGTGTCAGTGTTTTTACAACATCATCAATTTCTGTTTGCAGAAGAACCTGAGATTCTAAGTCTTTTTCATCAATCAACCATTCACCTGAAGTTTCTTCATCTTCAAATATTTCATACGATAAAACTGTACCTGCATTATTACGAGCGTCTTCTATGGTTCGGAATATCTTTTTTTCTTCTGTCCTTAAAAAACGTAATGTTTTCAAATCCACTTCTACGACTTCCTGAGTCGCACGGATTCTTACCCAGTAACGCTTAACGCCATCATCATTGGTTGTCCATAAATCGTAATCAAATTTTTTGTTTTTATACATTTTATATAATCTCCTTTGTTTTTGAATTTCAGTTTCAAAAACTGGAGATTATGGGTATTTAGCTATGTATTCTTCCCAACTATAAAACATGTTGTCCTTTCCCTTGTTTCAGGACAAACGAAAAGAAGCCTGACGAAATTAATCGTCAGGCTTCTTAACTTGGAAATAGAAAAGGAGTAAATTAGCTTCTTTTTGTTATCCATTGGAGAACAAGTTTGTCGAAAAATATATCCCTTTCGGGATATATTTCCCTATAGTTTTTTTAATAGTTCGGTCCAGAACTCATCCGAATAATCTAGTTCATCAGCTTTTCTTATTACTTCACAAGCCGATTCCCTGTCTGAGAGGTATATTAAAATATCAACAGGAATATGAACATTAGTATTGTTGCGTTGTTGATTATCCTTAGCAGCAATGTCGAACCAAAGTTTTCTTTCTGCACAATTAAGGCATAGCACATCGGCAAGTTTAACTAAAATTAAATCATTGGGTGGAGCTTTACGACCTTTCTCAATGTTGTATAAATATGTATGCGATACACCTGTTTTAGAAGCTAATTCTCGCAATGAAATCTTTTTCTCTTGCCGTTTTTGTTCAAAATAAAGACCAAACAGATTAAGTTTTTTCACTTTTATCCATTCGTATTTTTTTAACTTTTCCGGCAACAAGTAAAATACTTTCTAAAATCAAGCTCATACAACAAGGAGCAAAAACTCTTTCGATTTCTAAAAGAAAAGAAAAAACAACAATTAAAAGCATCACTAAGTTTATAGTTATGCTAATTTTGCGAAAGCATCGAAATTCATTTTCGCTAAGTGGATTTTCAGGAGTGGTAAGTGGCACTATAGCACATGACACACAAACAGAGAAGATCGTCAAAATCAAAATATAATTATCCAACATAAAATATTGGATTAATTTTATTATTATGATGCTTACAACACATGAAAAAGCTGTAAGAAACATACATAATCTTTCTGTTTTTGCGTGGTATCCCCCTCCATATTTTCGTATAATTTGAAAAGAAAAACCAAAAATCAAACTTTCAAAAAAACAATTAAATAGAAATCCAAAAGCACATGAAAGCAGAACAAAATACAAAAAAGATAGCAACATAAAAATGCTATAAACATATATATCGTAATCTTTATCGTCAATGTGATGTTTCAAAATTAATTTATTAGTGATGCTTTCTGATATTTTACTTATCATTAAATCGACTGAATTTTTTCAAGTTTTTAGGAACAACAGGTTGAAAAATTGTCCCACTGGTAGTGCTATTAGCACTATTTTTAGCAAAAAACTTCAATGTGTTTTCTATAATTTTTGTTGCTTTGCTTTTTTTCATAAATCTTTCTCCTTTCTACAGTATTATCAATAAACTGTTGATTTGATTATATTGGATGTAATATAGAAATCAATAAGAGTTGCAAAAAAGTGTAACTTTAATCAACATAATTATCAAAAAATCCCAGTATTTTAAAAAAAATCTAAAACAACCGTATTTTTCCAACCATTATTGATTTTGTTCTATTTTGGTTTGTTTATATTGTTGCTATTTAATGGTATCATTTTATTGGGATGAATGTGGAAATTAATTATCGCAAAATTGGTAGCCGAATTGCTCAAAGAAGAAAAGAATTACATTTTACACAAGCTCAATTAGCTGAGATTGTAGATTTATCAAAAAATCATATATCTAACGTAGAAAGTGGCGGATCTTATAGTTTAGAAACACTTATAACTATTTGCGATGCTTTAAAAATTACACCAGATTATGTTTTGTTTGGAACAATAAGAAAAGATAGAAAAGATGATTTTATTGATGTTCTTAAATTGTGCGATGAATGGGAAATTTCGGTTTTGTTAGATTTCGCAAATGTGTTAATTAGCAACCGCAACAAATAGATTTGCATATTAAAATTATATATGTTATCATTAAGTCAATGGTTTTCCATTGACTTTTTTGTTTGGAGAGGTTTTTATGCAAATAGCGATTTGTGATGATGAACAACATTGTATAAATGATATATGTGCTCATATAAACTTTTTCTCAAATGATGTGGGAATTGAATTAGAGCAGCATATTTTTCATTCTGCCGAAGAATTAATGAAAAGCAACCTAAATTTCGATATTGCCATTTTAGATGTTGAAATGGAAGGCATCAACGGAATTAAATTAGGAGAATATTTAAGAAAAACAAACCCTCACATTATCCTTATATACATTACTGCTCACAGGAAATACCTTGATGATGCACTAAATTTGAATGCAGTTCGTTTCTTTGAAAAGCCTATAGATTCTCAACGTTTTTACAGAGGTTTAAAAGATGCTATTGATCGCATTGATAATTCAAGTATAAGTTTCTTTTTGAAAGATGGTAAAACGACTGATAAAATCTCAGCAAAAGATATTGTTTTTATAGAAATAGAGAATCGTAAAAGCAAGATAGTAACAACAAATAAAATATATCATTCATCAGAACACATTAGTTTTTGGAAAGAAAATTTAAGAGCATCAATATTTGTTGTTCCCCACAAAAGTTATATCGTTAATCTTAATTTTGTCACAACATATCAAAGGGAGTCTATAATTCTTGACAATACACATAATATACCTGTTGCAAGAAACAAACAGACTGATTTCTACAGACAATTTATGAAGTTTATGGAGGGCAAATAATGGAACAAACATTATGTAGTATCTGTGTTTATACTGTAGAAATGTTCACAGCTTTTGCTTTTTTTTCAAAGAATTACAATAAGAAGATAAAATCTAATTTTTTATTACTTTTTATAGGTTTATGTCTTTTTATTCCCGGCTCATTTCTGTTTAATATTTACAACAATGAAATAATAAACTTAACACTATTTTTTCTAATAAATTTAGTATTTTGTCTGTTGTGCTTTAATATCCCATTGAAGTCAGCATTAATTCAATGTGTTCTTTTAGATGCTCTGATGTTTTCTACAGAACTAATCACAATTTTTGTACTATCAGCAATGACCAAAACTCCGACAAATTTGTACAAAAGTAATTTCACTGTATTTTTGATTGTTGCTATTATATGTAAAACCTTATACCTTACACTTTCGCAGATATTAGCTTTTATTATAAAAAAGAATAATTCTCAAGAATACAAAAATAAATATTTTCTACCGCTTTTTATATTCCCTTTACTCACAATTGCAACTTGTGTTATTTTGCTTTTTATTGCTCTTAAGGTCGCCTTATCGCCAGCTTATCAAACGGCTATTTCAATAATCACCGCCTTGTTTGTTTTTGCCTGTGTTTTCATGTTCATTTATTACCAAACCTTGATTGAAAAAGACAGAAAAATCAGTGAACTTGAAGCAGAACAAAAAAGCAACCAAATGAATCAACTTTATTTAGATATACTCCAACATAAAAATGATGAACTTCAGATGTTGTTTCATGATACAAAGCATCATTATTTAACATTAAGTGGTTTTGAAACTGTTGAGGAGGTTAAGCGATATATCGAAGGGCTTTACCCAGAGCTTGAAAACAAGAATACGTTACGAATTTCTAATAATAAAATCATTGATTTGATTTTGAACAAGTATATTGTTTTATGCGAAAAGTCGGGAGTTAAATTTAATTACGAAGTTCAGACTGCAAACCTTGCATATATTAACGATATTGAGTTGTCAATAATTCTTAACAATGCTATGGATAATGCCCTTGAAAGTGCAAAAAACAGTTCAGAAAAAATTGTTGATTTTTCATTGCGTCACATTAACGGAATGGACTTATTAAGTATTATCAATAGTTGTGACATAGCCCCAATTCAAAAAAACAAACAGTTGATATCAACAAAAAAACTTGTGAAAGAACATGGTTTCGGCAATAGAATAATTGAACGCCACACAAAAGCCAATAACGGAAAATATGAGTGGTTTTATGATGAAAAAGAAAAGAAATTTCATTTATCACTTCTTTTTCAAAAATAAGAGCATTCTTTAAAATACCGTTTACTAAAACAATTTTAATTCAATACAAAAAAATCAGACAATGTACATTGCATTGCCTGATTTTTTTGTCGTTTTTATAGCATAGTTTTGTAATTTTATTGAAATATTACATACAATTATTAAAAATATAATTATCAATAAACTGTTTTAAAAAATACGAAAGGATGTAAATTATGAAAAAATCTACAAAAAGATTTTGTTTGAAATTGGCAGCTGGCTTTTTATCAACTACCCTTGTTGCAAGTATAGCATTACCTATGCAGGTTCTCGCGACAAATAATTCGACCAATAACGTTGACTACACATTTGCTGATTCAACTAACAATGAAACTCCTGAATTACGCGACGAGATACTTTCAGAACGCACAGAGTATTCAAAAGTTTTCTCAACAAGTGATGGTGGCTTTTACAAAGTTGTTTCGGCTACACCACTTCACACATTAGAGAGTGACGGAACTTATTCAAACATCGTCGAAACTGACTATGATTTAAATTCAGAAGAAGCAGTTCAAAACTATGTTGCAACTGTATCCGAAGCAGCCGCAACTGTATCAGATACTTCTGAAATTGCAACTTTAAGTAACGATACTGAATCTTACGATTTATCTTCCGAAGATTCAATTTTAGAGGATACAAATAATTTAACGGTACTTTGTATGAATACAAGCGGCACTGTTTCTGATACACTGTATGTTCAAGGTAGCAGAAAAGGAAACAAAAGTATTTATATAAAACCCAATTCACTTGAATGTAATGGTGATAAAATCATAACCGAGGCAAAGCTCATTGCTTACAGCCAAGGCTCGGGTTCCACAGTAAACAATTTTGTTGTGGCATCTCAAATTACAAGTGATTGGTCTGCTGACGCAACAACACCCCCTTCAAGCACTACCGATTACTTTGATTGCAAATATGTTGCAACGCAGGCAACCAACTATGCTTGGGATATAACTGCTCTTATGAATAGTTGGGAATTGGGTGTTGAAGAAATGAACGGTTTAGTTCTGAAAACAACAACAAGAACCTCTAACTGTAATGTTACAATGCAGAATTTATCAATCAGTTATTACTATCATCAAATTAGTGAGCAAGATGTAACATTAGCAAGTGAAACTATTGATATGGGCAGAGCGGGAACTTTGTATATAAATGACTTTTCTTGCACTCCTGTGTTGGTAAGAGATGAAATAGGTGTTACAGGTGAAAAGAACCCGGTTAATATTCAACGCATATATAACCCATTGGCATCTGATTTTAATTCACCTATAGGTCAGCAATGGCGACTCAATTACAGAAGCACAATTACATATAGCAATTATGTTTATTGTTGGGAAACTCTTGCCGGCGAGAACATTTATTTCACTGCTTATGAGAATTCAACAACACAAAAAACATATCGTGGTTACGACTACAAAGGTGATGAATACACCTTAAAATTAATCAAATCACCCCTTACAGGTATTTTCGATTATACATATTATGAAGGTGTTACAATAACAGCTCCCGACGATTCTGAATATTCATTTGAATCACATGCAACAACAGGCTTTATGAATAAGTTTGTTGATGGTAACACTAATGAGAACACAATAATCATTGATTATACTTATCTTGACAACACAGAAAATATTGTTGTATCTGACAATATTCAAAAAATCACAGATGGTGCCGGAAGACAGTATATTTTCGAATACAGCGATACAACAAATACTGAATTGAACAAAATTTCTGTATTGAAGAGCGATAACACTGCAGTATTAACAAACTGTAACGGTACTGATGTAGCAATGGAAATGAATTACTCATATACAGTTGCAAATAACAAAGTGTATTTAAGCTCTGTTGAGTATATTGATGATACCGAATCTGATAGTGTTTCTTACACGTATGACAGTTTAGGCAGAATTAAAACCATTGTTTATAAAGACAAGACACTCACATTAAATTATACTTCTGAAACAAATGGTGCACACATTTCAAGCTACATAATAACAAAAGGTAGTGGAGACAACATTCGCACCATTGAAAGTGTAACAATTGATAGTTCAGATTTGTACAGAAGAGTTTTCACAAACAGAAACAATGAAACTCGTGTAATCAATTTTGATAAGTACTTTAACATTGTATATTACAAAGAGTATGACGGCAATGTTCTTCACGGAATTGTTGATAATAACGAGTTACGGTATATGTATCATAACCCCAACAGCAACTTAGTTTCCAACTACAATTTCGAAGAAACCGATGAGAATGACATGTTAACAAATTGGCAATCTGATGTATGCGAATTATATGTAACAACTGCAATTGAACTTAGCAGTCAAGTTCTTGAAATCTCAGGCGATACATATTACGAAGGAAATGCATGGCAGGTAATATCGCCACAAGATGGATTTAAAGCAGGCGAAAAATACAGTTTCGGTGCAATTAGTCAAAATAGTAATGCACTTATTCCTACAGGCACAAGAACATATGGTGTGTATATCTACACAGCTGTTGAAGAAGATGGAGCAACCGTACCAGGCACTTGCCTTGGTCACATCAGTTTTGATGAAACTACCGATGCATGGCAAAGTCGTGTTTCTTACTTTGAAGTTCCTGAGAATATGGCTTCTGTAATTATATACTTAAGATACGATTATAACTATGGATCAGCATATTTTGATGATGTATCAATTCAAAAATTGGATATAGGTGAAACAATTGAAAACAATTATACTACTATTCAAAACGCCAATGGAAGCATCACAAAAAAATACATAAGCAGTCCTATAGAGGGAGATGCAAGTTATGTTGGTTCTGAATACACTTACAACGATACCAATGGTTATCTTACATCAACAACAGATGAAAATGGCGTTGTAACTTATTACAATTACAATCCTGATAACGGGACGCTTGAATCAATCGCAACCGGTAATTCGAGTTATGTTCAAAACTTAACATATAATGCCGACAAACTGTTGACTCAAGTATCACAAACAATAACAGCAGTTAACGGGCAATCACATAATCTTACAAATTCGTATTCATATACTGATGATGGCGATATATCTTCAATAACTCACGACGGATATACTTATGAATATTCGTATGACGATTACGGAAATGTTACTTCGATCGGTCTTAACGGGCTTGATTATGATTATGAAACATATACTTATACCGGTGCTTATAATGATAAAATAGGTACAATCAGATACGCCAACGGATATGTTCTTTCGTATTCATATAATACAGATGATAACATCACTTCCATTACACGCAAAGTTATAAACGAGGATAACACAGAAACTGTTGTTGCTCAATACACTTATGAATATGATGCCGATGGTAACGTTGTATCCGTTTTGGATAGTAACTCTAATCTTAAAGTTTGTTACACCGATTCAGGTTTTACACTTTACAGAATCAACGGCGACACTACTGTCAAAATTCATGAGATTTCATATTCTGATGGCATTACACACGAAAACTTTATGATAGGTCAATATGATGTTATTTCAAACCAATCATACAGTGAAACAACAGATGACAACCATAATACTGTATATTCTAAAAATAAAACTATGGAATATACCGATATTAGTACTAACACAGTTTTTGCCAACGTAAGTGTGAACGAAACAAACAAAAAAGATACTTTTGGTAGAATAATCGAAAACAATATACGCACAACTTACGATGATACCGAAATCGAAACACCCGTAATAATCAACAGCATTGATTCTTACACATACAAGTCTACAGGTGACAAGCTAACTAATCTAGTTCAATCATATAATACAAACATTCAAAAAGTAACATCTGATTCAGACAGTACTGAAACGGTATCTGACTTATATGATTTCACATTTAATTATTCCTATGATTCACGCGGAAATATTACGCAAATCACATTAATTATTGCTGATGATCCAGACACAGAAATCATATATGCACTTTATAAATATGACGAAGCTAACCAACTTATATTTGAGGGCGCTGCATTAACCGGCTTGATTGTTACCTACACTTATGATGCTAACGGCAATTTAACCACTAAATCATATTATGATGAATACGATTTGGAAAATGATGTTTTACCTGCAGAACCTTATGAAACGGTGACGTTCACTTACAGTTCAAATGAAAATTCTGCACCTAACCTCTTAACAAGTTACAATGGCACAGAAATTAATTATGATAAAATGGGTAACCCCATCAATTATTCTTCTATTGATATGATTGGTGATGAAATTAACGGTACATTTGAATGGAACGGAAACTTGTTAACCGCATTTGAATCATCATCCGAGCGTTATGAATATGACTATGATGAAACCGGTTTGCGCACCAAAAAGACTACTTACGAAAAAAACACCGATTCAGAGGGAAATACAACCTATACTAACAAAATGGAAATGCTCTACATTTGGGATAATTCTGTATTAAAAGGTACAACTGTTTATTTTGCTGAAAACAATGTTTCAATGCATTTCAGCATTATTTATGATGACAATGGTTTACCCAAGGGCTACATTGGCTTTGAGGGAATGCCATATTATTTCATCAGAGACGGTTTAGGCAACATAATTTATATTGAGTCCGCTGACGGAGAAATCGGATATTCCGTAACTTATGATGCTTGGGGCCATCCTTTTTATGATTTCGGCTCCGGTGTAACAGGTATGGTAGCTGCACTTGTTGCAATGTATAATCCTATGGCATTCAATAACTATATTTATGACTTCGAAACCAATCTATATTATTGCAACAGCAGATATTATTCCGCTACTTGGGGCAGATTCCTTAGCATGGATAATCTCAATTTGATGAAAATTGATCAGTTGAATATGTTATCCACCAATCCCTATAACTATTGTTGCAATGATCCTATAAACAGAGTAGATGTTAACGGTTTCTTCTCTTTGCGTTCTGCGGTTAACACTACAGAAAATTATTTGATGAATCTCAATGTTTACTCTTTCGACTTTGTTTCCAATGCATTTTCAACACTCATAAAAATCATTAGCCAAGAAGAAATGAAGTCTAATAGAGATGTTGCTTTAACCTTAGTTAAACCTTTGGTTGTTACTATGGCAGGCATTATTTTGGATAGAACGTATAGTGGTAATAATGTTATTAATAGTTATCTTATTGATATAATCTATAACTATTCCACACGTTATTCAATAGCACCATCTATTCAACACCTACTTCCTGCTTTCAGAAGATCCTTATAAATTATAATAACTTTAACACATAACAAATTAAATAATATTTTATAAGAAAGGATAAATGTATGAAACGGATAATAAGTACTGTTTTGTTAACAGTTTATATATTTGTATCGTTGAACATTAATTCCATATCATTTGCTGCAGATGAACCTATAACCACTAACAAACAAGTCCAGCTTGACGAATTTAGTGAAGACCTTGTGGCTATGATAGAGGAAAACAGCGATTTGTATGAAAATGCAGTTGAGTCCGAGTCAGAGGAAACCATTGCGGTTTACGAAGAGAATGAATACACATACAAAGACTTTGCAACATGCAGGCTTATTGTCCGTTCATACAAATCCTACGAAAATTCTTACGGAGCCGATGAAGCGGTTACGGGTTACGAAGACTTGCAAGTAATACAATATGAATCTGTTGAAGAAACAATTAATGCTTTCAACTCGCTTTCTTCAAAATCTGATGTAATATCTGTTTTACCCGATACAGAAATAGATTTATCAACAGAAGAAAGCTCAGAAGCGACAACGGAATACAACTGGGCATATGACAGAGTCCGCGTTTATGAAGCAATAGAATATGTAACCCCAAAATACAATATAGATGAATTACCTGAAATAAAGATCGGTATATTAGACAGCGGTGTTTGGACTGAAGAAACAAATATAAAAGAAAGAATTATTGGTGAATATTCATTAATAACCGATTCTAATTTAACAATCAAGGTTACACAAAATCATGCAAATAGAATTGCACGTGTTATTGCTGATTGTACAACCACTAATGTAAAAATCTATTCATATCAAGGTTGCGATATCAATGGCAACCTATATGTATCCAATGTAATTGTTTGCGAAGAACGAATGTTGCTTGATGATTTGGATATAGTTAATTTTAGTTTTGGTTCTAATATAAATTATAATATAGGCTCAAAGCTTGATAAACAGGGTACCCTGATTATTTCATCTGCCGGAAATGAAGGTAGCAATCAGCCGAATTATCCGGCTGCAGCGGAATACACTATATCTGTTGCAGCAATGAACACGTACGACAAGTTGTCGAGTTTTTCTTCGAGAGGTTACCAATATGTTGATGTGGTTGCCCCGGGAGAAAACTTACCCGGTGTTGGTTCTGGCACATCATTTTCTTGCCCTATGGTTGTATCGTTATGTGCAATGATTATGTCTTTAAACCCTGAATACACTCGTGAACAAGTCGTTCAAAAATTGTACAGTTCTTGCGATTCAACACTTTTGGCAGGAAATAAAACGAAGTACGGAACTATAGATTTTATGAACGCCTTGGCTGGAAGCAAATACAAAGATGCACTTGCTTATACACCGAGCTTCAATCTAACTTCTCGTCCAACCCCCACAACAATGTATTCAGAAATTCAATATCTTGAATTATATTGTAACGAAGGAGAAGAAATTTATTATACAACTGACACATCTTATCCCACAAGGCAAACTGCAACTTTGTATACTGAACCCATTGAGCTTGATGTAACTACAAAAATCCGTGCTGTTACATTTTCAAAAAAACAATACAGAAGTGAACCAGCAGATTTAACTGTGTATATTCAAGTCTATGGGGATATTCCTGATAATGATAACGGATGGACAATAAATTCCAAGGGATATGTTACAGGGTATTATGGGTATGAAATAAGCCCGACTATACCTGATAAGATTTTTGATACTACAGTAACAGGTATTGCAGAAAGAACCTTTGAAAAGATGACCTTTATTGAAAAAATCACTTTACCGGAAACCTGCACATATATTGACAGTTATGCTTTCAAGGGTTGCAAATATCTTGACACTATAAGTGCACCTGGTGTTACAACAGTGAAAATAGAATCTTTTATGGACTGTGTAGCACTTGATGACATTAATATGCCCAAGTTAAAAAAACTTTCAAGGGGTTGTTTCCGAAATTGTGGTGAATTAAATAATTTACCGGTTGATAATTTTACTTTGATACCACAATATGCCTTTGCATACTGCACTTTCAGTTATATTTCATTCCCGAACGTTACGGAAATTTACTCATACGCATTTAACGGTTGTTATAACTTAATAGAAATATCTATACCATCTTTAATTGATGGGTGCTTAGGCGAGAGCGTTTTCAGCAATTGTAATTTGCTTGAAAAGGTAAACTTTCCCGAAGATTTCGTATCTTTGGCAGGGTTCACGTTCAGTGGTTGTAATATGAGTAATTTTGATTTCCTCCAAAATATTCAATATGTATATTGGGGTGATTTCAACTGGTGTCAATATGTTGAAGTTATGTCCTTGCCAAGTGTTGTTTTGGTTGATACTCGTACCTTTGACTATATGCCATCATTAAAAGAGGTTATTATACCTTCGTGTACAACTGTTTTAGAACAAGCTTTCCGTAGCAATAGATACTTAGAAAAAATTGTTTTTTCTGATAATCTTGAATTCGTTGGAGCAAATCTTTTTGTTGACTGTCCTATGATGAAATATGTTGTACTTAACGGATTGGTTAATAGTACAGAAGCTGTTTTTGAAGGCACTTCTATTGAACGTGTTGAGTTTAATAAAATACAAACACTGGCATCTTTACCCGAGGTTAAAAACAGTATAGTCGCCTTACCAAGTACTTTTGAATCTTGCTCCGAGGATACGACAGGCAGAGAGTACAAAGTTTTTGGCACTAAAGGTAGCACGGCAGAAACATGGGCAGAAGCAAATGGTCATACTTTCTATGAAATCTCGCAAGAAAACTCAATTGTTACAGATATAGCTACCGTTTATGATGAAAATTCCATTGAACCATTAACTTTTGATGCAATAGGTATTAACAGCTCTTACCAATGGTATGGCTCTTTAGACACAAAAGTTAATAACGGGGATGATGTTGCCATTAATGGAGCAACCACAAACGAGTTTACTCCTAAAAAAGGTGATAAGTATCCTTACTACTATTGCAAAATGATAAGTACTGATACGGATACTACAGGAAAGTCTGTAAGTGTTGAGATTTTCAGTTCTATTTGTCAAAACAAGTTATGTTACATGACCGCAAAAGACAATACCGATATCGATTATGTTAACAAACGAATATTTACCACACAATTTGTACAACAAGATTTTTCAAATATAGTTGGTACTCAAAAAACAATAACAGTTGATGGAATAGCCTCTTTTGCTAACCCTTCGTGCAAGTTTTATGGTACCGGTTCAATGTTTATTGTTTACGAAAACTCTGCTATATCAGAAATATATACCTTGATTGTTCAAGGTGATATTAACGGTGATAGTGCAGTTGATGTGCTGGATGCTTATAGTGTTTCTTTGACAGTTAACGGACATAAAGATTTAACAGGTAATGAATTTCTGGCAGCCGATATTAACCAAGACGAAGAATTGACTATTGTTGACTATCAGCAGGTTGTTAATTTTGCTTTATCCGGTTAATCGGAGGTGACTTATGAAAAAATCTATAATTTTAATATTAACAATTACACTTCTCCTTCTTTTTTCTTCTTGTAACAACCAGACCACTAAAATAAAAGAAGATAAAACAGAAGAAAATAAAATAACCGCACACCACTTTTCCAATGAAACAACTACAAACGCGGTTATTGAAAATGATTATTTATATGAAGAAGTAGTGTTAGAGGTTATGGGAATTAAAACAACTAAAACTGGTGATAACGTTTTAAATTCCCAACTTGAACAAGCTAAAAATGTTTCTACAACCTTGCTTGATGATTCCATGAAGGAAATCGGAACTATTTGGGTTAAATACAAAGATAGTGACGAATTAATAGAATTCGGCAAGGTGTATTCCGGTAAAAGAAGTGAAATGTATATTCAGTCGTTTGAAAATGAGCACAATGGAGTTTTGCTTATTTCAGAAGAAAATGAAGACACCAACACTAATATTTTATTCTAACAAAACAAATACCGAGAAAGATAATTAACATGCTTAGCTATGTTACTGCGATAAAAGCAATTTTAAATTTCTCATAAAAAAGCAGAGATTATCGTTACTCATTTCAAATACGATAATCTCTGCTTTTCTTTTAAAATGAACACGCAAATGACAGCAAAACTTACAAATCGACAAAACTCATTTTGTGCAAAAAGTAGAAAGTGATAAAAAGAAGCAAAAAATGCAAAAAAATTATGAAGTATTCCCCGAAAACCGTCATATATAGATAGAGACTATATATAAAGTTATAGTAATAGTATAGCCATACGGCATCCGACCATTCTAATTATTTAGTTTTTATACACCTCTTTTTACATTGTTTGTTCAAAATCTTCTGATTCTTCAATTTCAGATTCTTCTGCCAATTCTTCATCGGTAAGCTTTCTGAAATCGTCTTCACTGGGAACGATTGCAAGTGTTCTACCGTTATCCCATTTCATATGAATCTGTCCTGCATCGTCTACGAAATCGACTGTACCTCTTGTACCAGGTGGAACAGGAGCATACGGGTCATTCATACTATTTAACACAAGACGAGTACCTTCGGGATACAGCTTCTGCATTCGTTCTGCATATTGAGACATATTGTCAAATGTACTCATAAAATTTCACCTCTTTTACATTTAGATTCCCATTTCTTCAGAGCCATCGGGGTCAAAGGTTTCTTCTGTACCATCCAACGCTTTCTGCATAGGAATAAGGACTTTTAACAATTCTGAACGATAGTTCATATCGGAAATTTTATCAATATATATTCCGAAGGTGTTTAAGAACGGAGTTCCGTCTTTGTATGTAATTGTTACATCGCTTGAAACACCTTTTTCGCAAATATATTTAGCAACTTCCTCAATAGAGTTTAGTTCTCTTTCGTCATGATGGGACATGCCGATTAATTTCGGATGCTTTTTACTTGTATTCATTAAAATTAACTCCTTTTTTATTGTTTGGTTTTATGGGTGATTCATATTTATCACCAACTCCTTTCATATGGTATATATAAAAAAGCACCGTGTTGTCGTAGTTGTACGAAACACGGTGTCGTTTTTTGTCGAATTTCACGATTTTAAATATTTTCAAAAAATTTTGTGAAGTATTTTGAATTTTTAGTCATATATATATGGAGGTGCATTTAAGATGTTTAAAAAACTTGTATTTTCATTTACTGCTTTTATCTTGAAAAAAGCAACTTGGATGCGAATGAGTGAAAACCCACTACATAAAGAAAATATAGAATTGCTATTTTATGCATCTAAAACAGCAAAACTTTTATGCAAGCCTCTCGGGGAATTAACTCCTGAAGAAAAAGAGGAGTGGACTAAGAGTATTGAGAGTTATAGAAAAAGTTGATAAAATGAGTTTAACAAAAAAGCTTTGCAGTTTTGCAGAGCCTTTTTATTGTCTCTTTAGCAAAGACACATTCCCCCAGTTCTACCGAGGGAATAAAAAAGCTTTAGTAAAAATAAAACGTGGCGAGTAACGGCAAGCCACAAAAAATATAGATAAAGAACTTAACCTCCAAGTATAAAAGAAGTGGTTTGGCAGCCGCATTACTAAAATACAAGGAGGTTAAAAACATGTTTAAAAAAGATGGTAACAACGAAATAAAAACATTATCACACTCAACGTACAGATATCAGTACCATATAGTATTTGCACCAAAATACAGAAGAAAAGAAATATATGGAAAACTGAAAAAAGATATTGGAGAGATAATAAGAAAATTGTGTGAACAAAAAGGTGTAGAAATTATAGAGGCAGAAGCTTGTAAAGACCACATACACCTTTTAGTGTCGATACCACCTTACTTAAGTGTAGCACAATTTATGGGATATCTCAAGGGGAAAAGTACACTAATGATTTTCGACCGAAATGCAAATTTAAAATATAAATACGGAAACCGACATTTTTGGTGTAGAGGGTACTATGTAGATACGGTCGGTCGAAATAAGGAAGTGATAGAAAATAAAATAAAAAATCAATTAGAAGAAGATTTTGCAAATGACCAGATATCACTCAAAGAGTACATAGACCCGTTTACGGGTAACAAGAATAACTAAGCAAAAAATAAACAGCCGCACGAGAGCGGCTGCTTGAAATAGTAATGCGTTGTCAAACCTCTGTGCCGACTTTTAGTCGGCTAGCCAGCAGGCGGCCCTTATAGGGCCTGTGCAAACCACCAGTTCAACTGGTGGTTATGATTTTTTTTTGCGCTCTTCTATGTAGTTCTGAAATGATGTCATTGCATCGACTATTGAAGTATCTTTTTGTCGGTTTTGTGATTCTGCAATTTTCATTAAGTTTTCAAATATTTGCACATAGTTGGTTAAAAAATCATTTTTCTCAATATTATTATCTATTGTTCTAGCTAATGTTTCAAACATAGTTATGTTATATTTTGATAAATTGAATTTTGGTAATTGTAAAGTAATTAAATTCGAGAGTTTATCATATGATAAAGATTTCAAATTTTTTGTTCTACCTTTACAATTGTAGTTGTTTACAAATTGCGGGTTTTCCAATACTTGTAAAACATCGCCAAGTATATTTGAATCTTTTTTTTCTGCAAAAAAACTTAAAATAAAATCAATTAATTCTAAATGTACTTTGGCAAAATCAATAGAATCTAATTTTTCATCTTTAGCGTAAGCTGTAAATTTTCCAACATAGTCCAAGAATATATCTGGTTTCTTAAGGAAAAGATACTTTATTATATCACTACGTTGTAATGTACTTTCGTGATTGACCTTAAACAAACAAGAAGCAATAAAAAATTCTGGGAACTTAGTCTCATAATGAAGTTCAATATCATAGCTAAGCCGTTTTTTTAATTTTTCCGTATCAGCTTCTCTAAGTGCTTTAAAAAGGGTTAGTTCGTTACATATTTTGCAAATATTAGCAACATTTCCGTTTGGTTTGACTTTGGCAGAAATTTTCATAGGATAATAATTGTTGCCTTTATATTCTCTAAACTCAAAAGTGTATTTGAGTTGCTCGTGAGATAAAATATTATATAATAATACTCCAATATTTAGTTCAACATCATCTATACATTTGCAAAATTCAATATCCCAAACATTGTTGCATATCAACCAGTCTGCGTTTGCGGGATAAAAGAGATGCAAGTATCTCAAAAGTATATCATTGGCTATTTTCAAAACGTTAGCATCCTTCTCTTATAAATTCTTCTAGCAATGTTTGGTCCACCTTGCATTCCATAAAACTATCTGGAACATAAACATCACTAATCTCTTGTTTGCTTTTTTCTAAAATATTTAGATATGATTCAAGTTTATCAAGACTATCAGAAGTCTCGATATTTTTGTTTTTGAAAAAAGTAATAAGTGAGTAGTATAATTCATACTGATTTTTCTCTGTGATTTTAGCATAATTTTCCAAACAACTTAAATAAGGCAAAATATTTTTAAAGGAATCATTCATAATTCTAAATGCTTGTTCACCAGAATATATTAATGATTGGAATAAACCAGATTTTTTTGTATAAAGTGTTTTTATTGCAGCTTTTCCTTGATCGGTTGCTGCTAATATTACTGGCATAAACTCATCAGAAAACACACTTTTTTGGTTAATAGTCGAAAGGACATCTGTTCTCTCAGTATTGCCAATTGTAGCTGCTTGATTATCCTGCATAGCTTTTTCAAATAAAACTTTTTCAAAAAGTTCCCAAATATTAGTGGAATTGATATTGGTTTCATTTTTATTTAAAAATTGGTAGTCATAATTTTGAAAATCTAAATACTCTTTTGTAATCGATTGCAATTCTGTGACCATGTTAGGCGAAAAATTGAAAGATATAATCTCATTTGTATCAAAATTTTCAAAATCAATATTATTGGAGTCAATGATTTTGTTGTTTATTAAAAATTGACATAACAATTTATGACTTAATAACAAAGTAATTAGCTGTATTTTGCTTGAGAACCAACATTCATTTTTTTCCATTAACGCTGTATATAAATTACTATTGTTTTCAATAGATGTTGTTTCTATTAATGATTGGGTTAAAGTATCTACTTGTGTTTTGTCAAGATCTTTTAGTATTACCAAAGGTGATATTTGAACTGTACTTAAGTTTTCGTAAAAATATATTCTTAGCCAACTAGTTTTGATGACCTCGCTAAAAATATTATACTCAAGTTTTGGAACAGCTTGTGCTATATAGTATTTGACATTGTACTTTGTTAATTCTTCGTTTGTATTTTCTATAAGTGTATTAAGACACTTTTGGTAAAATTTCTCTATTTGATCTTGAGACATTGATCGTTTATAAGATATGATGTAACTTGTGTTGGCAATATCGCTAGATTTTATTATGGCAGAAAATTGAGAAGAAATGTATCGCCAATCTTTGCGTGAACCATAAATGTCCGCAATTATTCGGTCTTTATAATCTTTTTTTATTTTTGAAGTATGATTACTTTGCACCATACAACGTATAACAATATTAGTAGAAAAAACTTCATTTTTCTCATTCGTTTCGTCGTAAAGAGTATTAAATATATCATCCAATAATAGATTTACAGTTCGTCCGTATATTATTATATCATCGAAAAGTGTTACCACTGTTTCTTTTGTGGATTTTAAATCTTTGAATGATTGTATTATTTCTTCTAGATATAGATTCACTGCTTTATCAGTTATAATTGTGCCATAATCATTTTTTATGCCATCAGCCTCTAGAATTGGTTTAAAAATTTTATATAGAGAAAAGCAACGACGTGTCATAATAATTTTAAATTTGCTTTTTCTTTCGTACATTTCTTGGAAAAATTCATAGCATGTTCTGTACAAGTCTTCTCCTAAAATGTTCTTAATAAGAGTGATATTGTGTTTCATATTTGTTATTTCTTACCTTTCTTTCGTAAAGACAATTGCTTTTTTATAGTTGCTGTTTCTATGGTTTCAATGGCAAAGTTTTGAGTAGATTTGGATTTTAGCTTATAGATAACTTCAGTTTGACAAATAAAATTATGGCTATTTCTAACAAATGAAGGTACTATGTATTGATAAGTAACTGTTAAGTTAATTGTTTCATAACCTGAATTTAACTGTGATTCCCAATATTTCCATTTTAAAAATTCTTTGGTGTTTTTATTCAATTCTTTTACGGACTTCTCATCATTTTTATCAAATTTAGGAATTAATAGAAAAATATTTGTTTGGTTTTTATTATCCATATTTTGGGGGTTGAAATTAAAAATTGTTCCGTCCTCAAATTCGATTCGAGCTGTTTTTATTGTTAGATTACTAACAGTTAAAACATCTAAAGGCATTTTAATTTCCAAACTGTAATTTGTTTTATCTTTATCACAAAGTTCCAAGTCAGTGTTCAATTCAGTGATTTTTAACAAAGATATATTGTTATCAATTTGTCCAAGTATATTATTATACTCTACAGTTTTTGTTAATTTTAATGCAGCATAGGCCAAAATAGATGATACTATTAGCGAAATATATGATATCCAAAAAGAAAACCACTCACTAACTGACATGGATGATTCAAAAAACCAAAAGTATGATGAACTAGAACCATGAAAAATTTCATTAAAAATAATTGGTATTATTACGACGGCAACACAAATTAATATTATACCAACTATCCTTTGGACCTTAAATTCTTTCATTCGTTCCTCCTTAATTAATGAATACAATTATCCAAAAACTTATAAATAACTATAAATATACAGAATAATTGTACATCTTGTTATGTTTTTTGTCAACAATCTATCATCAAAATTTTCTGATAATTGTAATATATACACATAAAAAGGAAATTTTTGCTGGTTAATAAATTCAAAATACTACAGAATTTCAAATCTGCAAGTCTAATAATTAATATGGGAAGATGTACTTTTGTTTCAGAAATAGTGTTGAGCGCAATTAAATCATTACATTGAAACTGCTCTTTTATTATTAAATCGACACTAAACGACAATTTTCGCAAAAACCAAAAACGATGTTCTCATATATATATGACCAAAAAACCAAAAAATTTCAAAAAAATTTTTGCTTTTTCAAAAAATTGCTCATTTGCACAAAAAACATCCTGTTTTTTTGTTGCTTTTGTCAATGCGGTTCTGTATGATGACTTATATTATATTGGATTCATAAAACATCTTCCGTTAATGTTAGATATATTTAAAATAGATTTTATTACATCTTCGCATTGCTGGTCACTCAATTTGTTTTTGTCGAAAACATCTCTATTTTGTTTAATTGGATCGTTATAGTATTCATAAAAACCAGAATTGATATCAGAGGTTATCAAAGTCAAAACATTTTGATTTTGGATTGTAAATAGCATAGTGTTATTTTCTAGTTTTACAAATAAAGCATATGTGTATGTGTCAATTGAATATACATATGCTGGAGGATTTTGAATTCTCCTTTTTTTTAAGCACTCTTTAAAAGATTGATAACTCCCTTCAAAATATAAAAAACGGTTAATCTTATGCAAATATGTGCTTTTTTTATACAGATAGTCCGTATCCTCTTCATGTAAAATAATAGTTCCATTAAATAGATTTATAACATCTTTCAATATTTGCCATTTGCATGCAATTACATATCTCGTTTTCTCTAATATAATATGATATTCTAGTATTACAAGTTCATGATATGGTAGCAATATA
This sequence comes from Acutalibacteraceae bacterium, assembly GCA_045638585.1. GTDB lineage: Bacteria > Bacillota > Clostridia > Oscillospirales > Acutalibacteraceae > DTU089. Next base: position 32,220 of record JAZUBO010000003.1, read on the forward strand.
AGGGTATCACAATTATGTAGCCACGGTTCAATTGCTTTTAATTGAACGGTTTTAATATCATCAGATGGGGTGGGAATGTCTAAAAAATCTGATTGATCAATTATTGTTTGTACATTTCCTCTCCTTAGAGAGTTTTTTATATTAATTATGGCTTCACAAACACAAACATCATTAGGGAATAAAGAGTTAATAACGTTTTTAAAACGATCCCATAACTCCAGATTAGTTTTGTTATCATACGGTTTTACAATTAAACCACTTTTAAGAATTAACTGTTTCTCGGTAATCTGAGTAGGTGATTGTGTCTTTAAAAGACTATCTAATGTTTGATTCAGTATTTTAAATCTTGTGTCGGGGTGATATAATTCAGGATTATTCATTATGGCATTAGATAATGTTTCAGGGTTTGTCCATTTTGTATAATTAAATGATAGAGGATCTGTAGATAAAGCAAGCCACGGAATGTTTCTACACAATATAGCTATGTTAGCATTAGTGGCTAAGGCGTTGTAATATAAGTCTATATAATCAGATGCGTATACACTATAATACAAACTATTTTTTATTTGGTTTATAGAATCATAATCTTCAAATTCTTCAAAATTAAGAATTTGATTTAAAATTGCCATACTTTCAAATGTTGTTTCTGCTGCTTGAAATAAAACATCTGATATCGTAAAGTGATATTCCAATCGACTAAACATTCTATCAGCTCTTCTTAACTGTGTATGTAAAAAAATTGTAGTGCCCCAACGTGTAGTTTTTGTGAGAAGTTCATGTGATATTTCATGGATTCTAATTGATTCGGATATTGGATTTCCTAAAGATACGTGAAATTCATCTCCACCACGATAATTTACTTTCATTTTCATATTTGTTAAAAATCTCCTGATACTCTATATCCAGCGTTAAACGACATAAAAATAGCTTTTATTATGTTATTATACTTTTTCCAATCATATTTTGATTTATAAAATATTCCATCTGTTTGTGAAAACTCACAATTAACGAATTTAAAAAATTCATTTTTTATGTCGTTTTTTATCTCTGGTTCAACAAATAAAAACTGGGGAGAAAATAGAATTAAATTATTTTTACCTTTAACAAATATAGTAGAAATAGTTGGAGGAAGTCGGTGGATAAAAATATTTTTTGTTGGTTCGGTATAGTTTTTTATATAATTTTTGAATTTAGAGTATCTAACTGGAAAATAACAAAAAACTCTCTTGTGACTTTGTTGATTAATTGATTGATATTTTTCTATATCTGTGTACTGTATTATCAATTCTCCTTCAAAACATTCAAAAATCCGATTGTAATCTTTTTCTTGAAAAAAGAACCAACAACGAGCGTGATGATAAGTGTTATATAAAATACATATATGTAATCCTTTATAAGGTTTATCAAAATAGACGAGCATAACATTAAATATGTTAAGCAAAGGTGGAATGTTTTCTAAATATTCAGTTGTATAATGTTCTCCACCAGATGTAGGTATAGCTATATCATAATAATTATCTTTTAAATATTTCTCAAAAGGTTCTTCTTCAATAACAATTTCACAATTGCGGATTTTTGAGATCAAATTTTTATTTTCGGGAAAAGCTTGTAGCAGTTTGTTTTTTAAAACATTACAGAAATCATATAGGTCATTTTCACTTTGAGAATATGATGAAAGGTTGCAATTAAATAAAATATCTTCGTCTGTGATTTCGTAATATTGCTTTTGCTTAAGCAATTCTTTTAAAGATAAAACTAATTTTTTGAATCTATTATCTGGATGTATTTGTGGATTATCAATTAATTTGCTTTTTAAAACTTTTGATTCATATATATCATCAAGTTTAACACTTAAAGCAAGCCGTGCCAACCGAGTATGAAACGGAAAAGATAGTATTTGTTCGCAAGAAAACATTTCTACTATATCAAAATAATCTTTATTGTAGATTTGGTGATATAAACTGTTTTTTACTTGTTGTTTTGCAGTTTCATCATTAGACTTTATAGCAAAGACGTATTGTAGAGCTACTGAATAACTTTCAAAAACTTCCTCACATGCATATTTCATAATACTAACTAAATCTTTTATTCTTATATCCTTAGTGGCGAAAACTGTCAAATATTTTATCGTAATTCCCCAAAAAGTTGTTTTGGCAAGCGTATAATGACCTATTTCATGCATTTTGTGAAGAGGATTAGTCGCATGCTCATATGAAAGCTCTATAACATCTCCAAATCTATATTTTCCTAAATCATATGATTGTTCTTCTAACGGAATTTCAAATAGACTAGATTGTAGATGCGCAGCTGTTTTTTTGTTATTTGTTTTCATTGTCATTGCGTATTTTTTCCTCATAATATTTGCACCAAGTATTTATTCCTATTTTCATTATTCCAAGCAATAACAAATCTAAAATACCAGCTACAATAAATGCATTAATATCTATATGTTTTGAAATTTCAACACAGATTTCACTTATTAACCCAGTTATAAGTAATTCAGCTTTCCCATGATTTTCTTTTTCTTTTAAGAATAAATATACTTGTTCTTCTACAATTTTTAAAATGTTTGGAGGATTAACAGAGGCAAAAGTTGTTCCTTCTCTGAAAACACTAACATTAAAATATAAAAGTAATTTCTCATATTCTGTTATATCAAAGTTGCTATTTCCTAACAAGTTTTTCCATTCCATTATTTTAAAAACATTAACATTGTTTTGCGTAAGGAATTCATTTGCTTGGTTGTAAATTCTTTCATACTCGTTCATTGTTATGCCTCCAGAAATTTTTGTGATTTGTTCTGTGTAGATAAATTCATTTTTTATAACTTAGCTACAAATATATATGACAAAAAATAGCAAAAACTTCAAAAAATTTCGCAAAAATATTTATATTCTACGATTTGCACAAAAAACAGTATACACATTGTGCTTGTTTACAACAAATAATACAATTTAACTTAAAAACATTCATTTTAAATGAATAATGATTTTGGTTCCTAAAATTAATTAAGTTGTGTTGAGGATTTTATGCTAAAATATGTAACATGATTATAAATTAATATTCGATAACCGCTTTTAAACAGTTCAGATTATATCAAAAAGTAACAATTGATGTTACATTTTGGATAACTGAAAATACATTGTTTCATGAAAAAATATTGAAAAACAATTTAGAAAAAACAGAGATATAGATAGTAAATAAAACATTAGTTTATGAATTAGTGATACCGTGTTAAATGTGTTGTATAGTATAAAGCAACTGTGGGTTATCAAAATAAAACTAATAAGAATATACCATATATTATACATACCCTGTTTTTAAAAAACTCTCTACAGTCTTTCTCTCTTACTAAAATAATTAAATAAAACCATAGTATTCGAGTGTTACTGACTAGTATCTAAAACCAAAGAATATAACATTTTGGTATTGCATAAATCTTGCATTCCTTATAGTTAGGATAGTGTCTTAGTTTAACACTAACAGGTGCCATGGTAACTCCCATATTATTTAATTTTTCGATATCTAAATCTATTACGTAATCGATAATTGTTTTATAAATTATGGCGAGTGTGTGTTGTCGTCTGTAGGTGTTTACCTGTTAACCTGTTCTGCCAGCACACCAAAAAATACACCTCTTTGAACAGTTTATGGCTGGTATTAATAACGTGGCATAAAAACTGCCGAGTAAAGTTTTCACTCTGCTCGACATCTTTTACATTTACTCAATAATCATTTCTCAATCCCAAGATTTTTGCCAACGTATTTGTTATATCAAACGAGTCCAAGGGCTCCAATTCAACAATATTACGATATTTACGCCTAACCCTGATAACCTTTTCAACATCTCCTTCAAAAATATAGTATGGGCGTGATAACTCAAGAGCATAATTTTTGAATTTCTCAAACGCATCAATTGTTTTGAACCTTACATAATAATGTTTAAAGTCAGCTTTAGAATAAACCACATCATATTGTTCCTCAAGAATATTTAGTATTTTTACTTCTTCTTGGTCTAATGATACATAAATTTCCGGTTGCTCGAATTTAATATCAGGCTCAGAATCCCAGCTAATAGTTATATAGTCCGAAAAAACTATTTCTCTTAAGTCTTCTTTTGCTAAATATTTTCTAAGTACATACACAATGTGTAAAATAGGAGCTTTTATCACAGGACTTTCATGATTGCATAAATCTTTAATATCTCTCAATAACTCTACACAATGATAGTCGCAACATGAACAGAAGAATTTCTTAATACGTGCCGTTATATCTCTGCAGACATATGGGATTTTATGGTTATCCAAAATAGTGCTTAATTCATCGTATAATGCTTTATCCTTTGGGACATCGAGGTTCAATGCTTCGTATGATTGTCCATTGATATACGAATTCGATTCAGATTTAAATTTACGGAAACAGTAATCTAACACAAAAGTCTGGAACAGCAAATTTTGTATAGATTCATCAACATCATATAATGTATTACGATGATAAATAGTATTAAGTTCTTCCAATTTTTCATCAGGTAAGTTTTCGAAAATGTACTGTGCTAAAAGTATGTCCTGAGTTGCTTGTTTTATAATTGTATCTTCTTCATCCTCGGAATAACCAGTATCTTCTATAGGATAGATCGATGCTTTAATGTCTTCGATTTTATCCTTTATTTCACCTTCAAGCAAATATAATTCCGTTAATATTTCATCAATATTAGGACGAAGTTCAGGGTTTTGAATTCTGCATTTCTGTACAATACTATCCAATGGAAATAGAAGTGGATTTTTATCTGCAATTGTTAAAAAATCTTCTCCAGATGGATTCTGTTTGGTAAAAAGCTCATTTATAATTCTTCCAAGAGCATATATATCGCATGCAGTGGTGACATCATCTGTTGCCAATTGTTCCGGGGCGGCATAGCGACGATTGCCTAACCAATCCCTTGTTTTGGTTTTTGTGGAATCCTCAAAATGTGCAATGCCAAAATCAGTCAAAACCAACGTATTTTCATCATCTACAAGTATATTCTCCGGTTTCAAATCCCTATGAATAATACCAGCACTATGATTATGAATAAACCGAAGAGCTTCGCACAACTGAATAATGTAGTCCAACAATACAAATGAATCGTTCTCTTCAGCAATAATAGAACGAAGATTTCTTGAATAATACGGCATAACACAAAACGCTTTGCCTTTTTCTGTAACATAATCAAAAATTTTGATAATATGTTTGTGATTGGCATCTTTACAAAACTGACACTCTCGTTCAAATCGAGTAAGTTTCACTTTGTTTTTAACATTTCCGTTATTCAAGAATTTTACAGCATATACGCAAGAATCCTCCTTCACTTCAGCTTTCCACACAGTGCCATTTCCGCCGTCATCAATCCATTCCGTAATTGTATAATTATTTGATTCTAACTCTAAATTTGTTCCGATTTGAACTTCCATTGGCGCTCCTCTCTTTGAAACATCACAAAATATTTTTGGTTGATTGATTATATCATAGGAGTAGGCAGTTTTCAACGGATATAAAAATACCCACTCAAACAGAGTGGGTAAATACAATTGTTCTGAACGATATTGTAAAAAAATCCGCAATCAAAGTGGTTGCGGATTTTATGGTGGAGCATAGGGGGATCGAACCCCTGACCTCTTGACTGCCAGTCAAGCGCTCATCCCAGCTGAGCTAATGCCCCATATATTATTGTGTTTTTATTGTCTGGGGGTGTTTACCTGTTAACTCGCTCTCCCAGCTGAGCTACGCCCCCGTATAGTACAAAGCTGTCGCTTTGTGTGAAGTATCTGCTTCGCAGATGTGAAGTTGCCTTACGGCAATGAAGTTCGCTTCGCGAATGAAGTTCTGCTTCGCAGAAATGATTGTTAATTCACGGTTTGGAGTATAGCATTTTTAGAGTTATTAGTCAATAGCGGATTGGGATAAATTTTTGCTGTAAAATTTGCAAAAAAATCTCGGTTTGCTATTTATTTTTTTCTATATATATGGTATACTTTAATAAATATATTAAAATGGGTAAATTGGGTAGTGTTATCATCTTGCAATGATGGTGTTCAGGCTCATATTTTGAAGAAACCAATCCTACACGGAGGACGTAATAAATGGCAAAAATAATCTCGGTTGTTAATCAGAAGGGCGGAGTAGGCAAAACTACAAGTGCTGTTAACCTTGCGGCTGCTTTAGGTGCTTTAGGTAAAAGAGTTTTGCTTGTTGATATAGACCCTCAGGGTAACACCACAAGCGGTTACGGTGTTTTACGTAAAAATCTTAATTTTACTTCTTATGAAATTTTAATCGGTGGTTGTACCGCTTCGCAGGCTATTATTCCTACAAAGTTTCAGGGCGTTGATATAATTCCCTCTAACATAAATCTTGCAGGTGCAGAGCTTGAGCTTGCAGTTCTTGAAAAAAGAGAAGCAATTCTTAAAAATGCACTTGCTCCTATTCAATCTCAATATGATTTCATTTTCTTTGACTGTCCGCCATCTTTAGGTCTTATAACCTTGAATGCAATTACAGCATCAGATAGCTTTATAGTTCCTATTCAATGTGAATATTATGCCCTTGAGGGTCTTTCACAGCTTATGGCAACAGTAAGAACGATTAAAAGACTTTACAATCCTCTTATAGAGCTTGAGGGTGTTCTTCTTACTATGTATGACGGCAGACTCAACCTTACTCAACAGGTTGTAGCCGAGGTTAAAAATTTCTTCCCAAAGAAGGTTTATGCAACCGTTATACCGAGAAACGTAAGACTTTCAGAAGCACCGTCATTCGGTGAGCCGGTTATATATTATGACCGTGCTTCAAAAGGCAGCGAAAGCTATATGGCTTTGGCAGAGGAATTTTTAAAAATGCAGAAATGAGAAATCAGGTGACATAAATGGCAACTAAGAAAACAGGTTTAGGCAGAGGCTTCGGGGCTATTATGGTTGACAATTCTGTTGAAGAAATGTCGGGCAATTCAAGCGCCTTTAAGGTTAAGCTTATGGATATTGAGCCTAACAGAGAGCAACCACGTAAACAGTTTGATGAAGATGCTCTTTCAGAGCTTGCCGACAGCATAAGCAAGCATGGCGTTTTACAACCCCTTCTTGTAAGACCGATGACCGATGGTGGTTATCAGCTTGTAGCCGGTGAAAGACGTTGGAGAGCTTCAAGAATGGCAGGGCTTACGGAAGTCCCCGTTATCGTAAAGGATTTAACAGATTCTCAGGTAGCAGAAATTGCACTTGTAGAAAACCTACAGAGAGAAAACCTTAACCCTCTTGAAGAAGCTAACGGTTATAAAGAGTTGGGTGAGAAATTCGGCTATACTCAGGAGCAGATTTCAGAGGTAGTAGGAAAATCCCGTTCAGCAGTTGCAAACTCATTAAGGCTTTTAGCTTTACCCGAAAGTGTGGCAGAGCTTGTAAGCGACGGTAAAATTACAATGGGTCACGCGAGAGCGCTTCTTTCTCTTGAAGACGAAAAAATGATGACCGACCTTGCAAAGCTTATTATTGCAAACGACCTTTCTGTTAGAGAAACAGAAAGACTTGCAAGAAATATGAAAAAAGACGAGCCTAAAGGCAAAAAGGCAAAGAAACGTAATCCCTTTTACGATGAAGCCGAGCTTGCTCTTTCCGACGTGTTAGGCAGAAAAGTCCGTATTACAAAATCTTCAAAAAAAGGTGCACTTGAAATTGAATTTTTCGATGATGCAGACCTTAAAAAGCTACTTAAAATTTTTGATAACGAATAAATTTTCAAAGGAAATGCAGGAAGAAGGATTTAAAAATGATTGATATTAAATTTTTAAGAGAAAACCCCGAAATCGTAAAACAGAACATTAAAAATAAATTTCAGGACAAGAAAGTATGTCTTGTTGACGAGGTTATCGCTCTTGATGCTGAAAGCCGTAAGGTTAAGGGTGAGGCTGATAACCTCAGAGCTTCAAGAAACAAAAACAGCAAAATGATTGGTGCTCTTATGGCACAGGGCAAAAAAGATGAAGCAGAGGAAATGAAAAAGAAGGTTGCTGAAGATGCACAGCGTCTTGCAGAGCTTGAAAAGCAGGAAGAAGAGCTTTCTAAAAAAGTTAATGATATTATGATGATAATTCCAAATATTATTGACCCTTCTGTTCCGATTGGTAAAGACGATAGCGAAAACGTTGAGGTTGAGCGTTACGGTGACCCCGTTGTGCCTGATTTTGAAATCCCTTATCACAGAGAAATTATGGAGCGCTTTGACGGTATTGACCTTGATAGTGCCGCTCGTGTAGCAGGTAACGGCTTCTATTATCTTTGCGGTGATATTGCAAGACTTCATTCTGCAGTGATTTCTTACGCAAGAGACTTTATGATTGACCGCGGCTTCACATACTACATTCCTCCCTTTATGATCAGAAGCAATGTTGTAACAGGCGTTATGAGCTTTGCAGAAATGGATGCAATGATGTATAAAATTGAGGGTGAAGACCTTTACCTTATCGGTACAAGCGAACACTCAATGATTGGTAAATTTATTGACACAATTATCCCCGAAGAAAAGCTTCCCCAGACTCTTACAAGCTATTCACCTTGCTTCCGTAAGGAAAAGGGTGCTCATGGTATTGAGGAACGCGGTGTTTACCGTATCCATCAGTTTGAGAAGCAGGAAATGATTGTTGTTTGTAAGCCTGAGGACAGCCCCTACTGGTTTGACCAGCTCTGGAAAAATACAGTTGACCTTTTCCGTTCACTTGATATCCCTGTAAGAACTCTTGAGTGCTGTTCAGGTGACCTTGCAGACCTTAAGGTTAAATCTGTAGACGTTGAAGCTTGGAGCCCCCGTCAGCAGAAGTATTTTGAGGTTGGTAGCTGCTCAAATCTTTCAGATGCTCAGGCAAGAAGACTTAAAATCCGTGCAGGCGGTAAAGATAAGAAATACTTCCCCCATACTCTTAATAACACTGTTGTTGCACCTCCCAGAATGCTTATTGCTTTCCTTGAGAACAACCTTAACGAAGACGGTAGTGTAAATATTCCCGTAGCACTCAGACCTTATATGGGCGGAAAAGAAAAGCTTATCCCCGTTAAATAATTTCCGTAAAAAACAGAAAACCAGAGGCAAATATGAGAAATGATTTTACTCCCCGCGAGGAGAACAACAATAACGAAAAAGATATAGTTTTCGGTAGAAACTCAGTAAGCGAAGCTATTAAATCCGGCAGACCTCTTGACAGCGTTCTTGTTGCAAGAGGTGAGCATACCGGTTCAATACCGAAAATTCTTAAAGATGCAAAAGCGGCAGATATCCCGATTAAAGAGGTTGACCGTAAAAAGCTTGATTTTATGTGCGGTCACGGAAATCATCAGGGCATTATTGCCGTTGGTGCAGTTAAAGAATATTCTACAATAGACGATATTTTCAACCTTGCCGAAGAAAAGGGTGAAGCACCGTTTATTATTGTGTGTGACGAAATTGAAGACCCCCACAACTTAGGTGCTATCATCAGAACTGCTGAAGCTGCAGGTGCTCACGGTGTAATTGTTCCTAAAAGAAGAAGCGCACCTTTAAGTTTTGCAGTTGCAAAAACCTCTGCAGGTGCAGTTGAGTTTATGCACGTCGCAAGGGTGACTAATATTCCACAGATTCTTGACGATTTGAAAAAACGCGGTGTCTGGGTTTACTGTGCAGATATGGACGGTGACACATTCTATAACGCAAACCTTAAGGGTGCGGTAGCTCTTGTTATCGGCTCTGAGGGTAAGGGCGTGGGCCGTCTTGTTAAAGAAAAATGTGATGTAATTCTTTCAATGCCTATGAAGGGCAAAATCAACTCCCTTAATGCATCCGTTGCGGCAGGGATTCTTATGTACGAAATATCAAAGCAACGTGATTTATAATAATTCATAAGTTGCATTTGTGAGGGTTTAGAAATGGCTGACGAGCGTAAGCAAAGTAAAAAATGGTCTTTAGAAGAAATTGATGCTCTTCTTCAGGATAGCGGAGTTATGCCTAAAGAAGAGATGGTACAAGAAGAAACCGTTGTCACTAAAAAAGCAGAATCAATTGACCCAAGACCTACACATAATGAGGATATAAAGCATAAAATACTTTCTCCCGAAATTGAACGAGGGGAAGGTGCGGGCGAGCCTCAGGTTTACGGTGCTTTTGTCAGCGAAAAATACCGTGACCGCTTTTTAAACAGACCTGTTCAGAATATAGAAAAAACCGCAGAGCATAAAATTATTTCCGAAGAGGATATGCAGTATGAAAGAAGCGGTTTTGTTAAAAGAAAAAGCAGTTTTTCAGGTACTTCTGAGCTTTCACCCGTTCCTAATCTTGTTCCTGATGATAAGTTAGAGTATAGCGAGGACAGCTTGCTTGAAAAAACTATGGTTTTCTCTGACACTCCCAAATCAGAGGAAGACGAGAAGCTTCAAAAAGCAAAAACGAGGACAATAGGTCTTCGTTCTCTTGCAGTAACCGACGGTAATGCTCACGATACTGAATTACCCGAGGAAGAAGACGATTCACAGCTCACCTTTGAGGGCTTTCATACTCCCGAAGAGAAAAATACGGTTGATGAAAGAGAGGTTGAAGAGGAGCTTAATAAAAAAAGAAAAGAGAAAGCAGATAGTTTTACAATAACCGGTGAGATGGGTAAAGAAGAGGAGCCGTTGAAAAAATACGGTACTGATGAATACCGCACCCCCGATGATAAGTTTAAGGTTGCTTATTATTTGAGAAAAAATAAAAACGCAGCTTTCGTAAGTGCGATTATAAGCTACGTTTGTTTTGCTTTTGCTGTTGCGGTATCGCTTATGGCAAAAAGCTTCCCCGAAGCAGAAAAGATTTTGGTTATAGTTTCATTAGTTGTTCTTGTAATATGTGGCGGTGCAAATTACTCCGCTCTTGTAGACGGTGTGCTTTCATTTAAAGGTTTGAGATTTAACAGAAATACAGGCTCTTTAATTGCTTTTGTTGCAACAGTAATACAGAATATTGCATTCTTATTTACATCTGAAAGTCCCTTTGAAAGCGGTTTGAATCTTATAGCGGCAGCTTCAATTCTTCCGTTAGCATTCAATAAAACCGCAGATTACTTTGAGTTTAAACGAATTGGTGAGAATTTCTCTTTTATTACCGAAAAAGAGCTTTACTCAATAGGTAAAATTACTAAAACGGAAACTGCCTTTGAAATAGGCAGGGGCTTACTTCTTGACGAGCCTGTTGTTTTAGCATCACAAAAAACACTTTTCCCCAGAAATTTTATTGAGCTTTCAAGACGCTTTTACCCGTCAGACGAGATTAATAAAAAGTTAGTGCCTATCGGTGCGGCGGCATCACTTTTAATAAGTGCAATAACTCTTCTCGTTACTAAGGATATATTGTGTGCTGTTACTTCATTTGCGGCGGCAGTAAGTATAAGCATTCCCTATTTCTCTTACCTTGCTGATAGCTTCACGATTTCAAAAATTTCAGAAAAGCTTTTACGAAAGGGTGCGGTGCTTTCAGGCTGGGAAGCAAACAGAGAATGTGTCAACGCCAATGCTGTTGCGGTTGATTCTGCCGATGTTTTTGACAGCGAGGGCGGAAACGTTTTCGGAATTCATCCTTTTTACGATATACAGATAGATGAAGCAATTCTTTATACTGCTTCACTTTTGATAAAATCAGGCGGCCCCTTAGGTAATCTCTTTAAAAGAGTTATCGTTGGTGAAATCTCTCTTTTACCGCCTGTTGATTCACTTACTTATGAAGATAAATTAGGTCTTTCTGCTTGGATTTTTAACAGAAGAATTCTTGTAGGTAATGCCGATTTACTTAAAAACCACAACGTTTATATTCCTGACGTGGCTCTTGTTGAACGTCATTTATGCACGGGAAGGTATCCTCTTTACCTTGCGATAGATGGCAAAGCCGCTGCAGTGTTTATAGTTTCTTACGATATTAATCAGAATAATGCAAAGCTTTTAAGAAATATTGAAAAGAATAGCATTTCACTTCTCATAAGAGCCGATGATGCAAACATTACCGATGAATTTGTTTCAGGTAAGCTTTCGTTACCTCAAAGCGGTGTGAAAGTGCTTTCAGCGGTATCTGGTGATATTTATAAGGGCTATTGCAACGGTGTAACCTCTACTGCAGATGCTCTTCTTATGCACGACGGTAAAGCAGATTCATTCCTTGAAGCAATAAGCTCTGCATTATCATTAGGTGTTACAAAGCATATACTTAATATTTTCCAAATTTGTGCTATGGGTATAGGTCTTGCAATAGTTGGTGCAATATCCTTTGTTTCAGGGTTTGAAACTTTAGGTAGCTTACAGCTTTCAATAATTCAATGCTTTTTCGCAGCCTTTGCGGTTTTCTCAATGACGGGTAGTCACGTGGCAAAAAACAAAGGCTTTAAAAAATTCAAATTTAAGAAATAATTACAAATCATCTGCATCTTGTACTGGTACTGAATAGTTATCATCAATAGGCACACCTGTATAAGAGCCGTCGTAATCACTTATGACGTTATTGTCTTTTGACGTTGATAAAGAATTGGTTGCTTCCGGTAAAGAAGATTGATTTTTAAATTTGTTTTTCTTATTTTTCATAAAAACACCTCAATATATTATTTGACTTTGTTTTTACTTTATTAGTAGCGAATAATTAAATTTCAATAAAAATTCCACAGTTTACTGAAAGGATGATATAAAATGGATAAAGTACGTTTAGGTATTATCGGTGTTGGTAATATGGGCTCAAGCCATATTAAGAATGCACTTAAGGGTATGATGCCCGAAATCGAAATTACTGCTGTTGCAGATATCAAGCCCGACAGATTAGAATGGGCAAAGGAGCAGCTTCCCGAAGTAAAAACTTTCGATACTGCATCTGCTCTTATGGATTCAGGTGAAGTTGATGCAGTATTGATTGCAACACCTCACTATGACCATCCCGTGCTTGCTATTGAGGGCTTGGAAAAGGGTCTTCACGTTATGAGCGAAAAGCCTGCAGGCGTTTTCACAAAGAAAGTTCGTGAAATGAATGCAGCGGCAGATAAGAGCGATAAAGTTTTCGGTATTATGTTTAACCAGAGAACAAACTGCCTTTACAGAAAGGCTCATGAGCTTGTTCACAGCGGTAAATACGGTGAAATGAAGAGAGTAACCTGGATAATTACCGATTGGTACAGAACACAGGCTTATTACAATTCAGGCGGATGGAGAGCAACATGGTCAGGTGAAGGCGGTGGCGTGCTTCTTAATCAGTGTCCTCATCAGCTTGACCTCTGGCAGTGGATTTGCGGTATGCCTGAAAAGATTACTGCTGTTTGTCACGAGGGTAAATGGCATGATATTGAGGTTGAAGACGACGTTATGATTTATGCCGAGTATGCAAACGGTGCAACGGGTACGTTTATAACAACAACCGGTGATTACCCCGGAACAAACCGTCTTGAAATTACTCTTGACAGAGCAAAGCTTATCTGCGAAAACGGTGTTCTTACTGTTTACGAATTAGACCAGGCTACAAGTGATTATACTGCTAATTCAGAAGAAGGCTTCGGAAGTATTCAGTATAAAATTTACGAAGCAGAGCTTGACGGCAATAACGTTCAGCATCCCGAGGTAATGAATAAATTTGCGGGAGCTATTTTAAGAGGTGAGCCTCTTACCGCATCAGGTCAGGAGGGTATTAACGGCCTTATGATTTCAAATGCAGCTTTCCTTTCTTCATGGCTTGGAAAAACAGTTTCTCTTCCTGTTGATGAAGATTTATTCTATGAAATGCTTCAAGAAAAAATCAAAAATTCAACCTTCGTTAAGGAAGTAAAAGAAATCGTAAACGAAAATATGGACTCTACTTATTAAGTGGTTCACGAGTATTTTAACAAAGGTGAAATTATGACAAGAAAAATCAAAAGCGCAATTAGTGTGGTTTTCAGCTTGTGCTTGGTGTTTTGTTTATGCTTATCTGTTTTTGCTGAAACTCAAACGGATTCATTCGAGAACAACACACCTTCTGAGCCTACAACGTTGGTAATACCTGAAGATACAACTAAACCTACCGACGTTGAGCAGGATGATTTTGATACTACAAACGAATCTGCAGAACCAACTGAAAGTAATACTGAAGAAGGTACTTCTGAAAGTCAGACAGATTCTCAACAGGGTACTACTTCAGGTGGCATTTCTGGTATCGTAAACGTAAAGCCAATTAAACCGAAGCCCTCTGCTACTGAAACAGAAGCACCTTGGCAGGAAACTGAAAACAATCGTGAAAACGCAGGTGGTAACAATACACCTCGACCTGAAAACGATAAAACAAACGCTAATAACGAAGAAACAACTGAAGACGAGTCTTTGCCCGAGGGCTCATACTATCTTTATCTTGAGCGAAACAACGGTGAAAGACGCTTAAAGCTTCTTATGAACGGAACAGGGTATGTTACCGTTCCTGATACCCCCGAAAGAGAAGGCTTTACATTTGCGGGTTGGTTTGCAGACCCTGAGTTTACAAAGCCTTGGGATTTTTACAGAGATAAAGCTTCTGAAACAATGACGTTTTATGCAAAATGGGACAAAAACCCTGAAACAGTTATTTACAAAATAACTGTTGAAAAGCTTAAAAACGGAAAAATTGAGGTTAATCCCGCAGAAGCCTGCGAAGGCGAATTGGTTTCTATTTACGTTACGCCTGACGAGGGTAAACGACTTGTTCCCGGTAGCTTAAAGGTTAACGGAAAGTCAACGGATTTATTTACCTTTACAATGCCTGCGGGTGACGTTAAAATTTCTGCCCTCTTTGAAAATGCACCGAAAATAGTTGACGATGGCGAAAAAAATAATATGACACCTTTCATTATAATTGCTGTAATATTATTTGTAGTTGTTGCATTCGCGGTTGTTATGCTCATAAAGAGAAGAAATGATTTTGACCCCGACTATGACCCTGATAATCCTGACACCGACGATGATGACGAGGATGTTTGGATTGATGAAAGCATTGTTGTTGAAGATGCTTTCCAGGATGGTGTTAAAAAAGTAAACGAGGATTTTATCCCCGATTTCGGTACACCCGAAGACGATGATGATTAAATAAAAAAGGTTACGAGTTTATATTAAACTCGTAACCTTTTTGTTAGTATTTATCAGGTGTAATTTATTGCTACCATAAATACCATAAGTAAAGCAGAAAATAAGAATTCTCCAAAGAAAAGCTTCCAGGACCATTTTATCCATTTTGCGTATGATATGCCAACAAGACCTATAGCGATAACCATAATACCGTTTGTAGGGTAAAGAAGATTCGTGAAGCCGTCAGCAATACAGAAGGTGGTAACAACGCTTTGACGGGTAACACCTACAAGGTCTGAAAGGGGAGCGATAAGAGGCATAATAAGAAATGCCTTTGCAGTACCGCTACCGATGAAAAATTCAAGTATTGCAATAACACCGAAAATAAGGAAAATTGCAACGTAAGGTGAAACGCCCTGCATAAGAGAATGAACATTATATAATATAGTATGCATTATTTTGCCTTCTGCAAGGACGTAAGAAATAGCAACGACAAATATAATAAGCGGTATAGCGGGCGCTATTGTTTTTGCGCCTTGCAAAAAGCTTTTTGCAAGATTTTTACCTCGTATACCTGAAAAATAACCTGCAAGAAGACCACCTGTTGTAAATAAAACTGCCATAGCAGGTAAAGAAAGACCGCCACCTAAACCGAGAATGAAATCAAGAATTACAAAAACAATGTCTACAAGCATACAACCAAGGAAAGCGTGAGTGCCTTTTTTTATGTCCTTGTTATGTAAAATAACTTCAGCATCGGCAAGTGTATATTTTTCGCGTAAGGCTTTGTCAGATTCATAAACCGGTGATTTCTTCGGGTCTTTTTCTATTTTTTTAGCGTATGTAAAAAGAAATATGAAAAGAATAAGATATACCATTACAAAGACTATACAACGAAGCCAAAGTCCTGAAAAGACCTCTAGTCCTGCAAGCTTTTGTACTGTTACAACGTTAAATGGGTTAAAGGTTGCGGCAGTAAACCCCCAAGCTATAGAAACAAGGCTTAAGCCTAAACCGACAAGTGAGTCCCATCCTAAAGCAAGGGAAACCGCCACAGCAATAGGTACAAGGGTCAGTGATTCTTCAAGTATACCTGCGGTTGAGCTCAAAAGCATACAAACAAAAATAACAACCGCCATCAAAGTGTATTTTTTATGGCTGTAACGCTTGATAAGAGTTGCCATAATATATTTTAAAGCACCGCATTTATCAAGAATTAAAAAAGCACCGCCGATTAAAACAATAATTAAAATGATGGCGATACCCGTACCCGCCTGAGCACTACCAAGGCAAAGAATGGGCGACAACGCGATTTTCCATATAGGCATTTTGTAATCTTCAAGCACCTCATACGTTCCGTCAACAATTGCTTCGTGACCGTTTACAGTTGCAATTTCATATTCTCCGCGAGGTAAAATCTGAGTAAGAGCGCCTATAAAAACTAATACGGCAACAAGTACAAGGGTTATGGTTGCCATAGTTTTTTTATTTAAGGTAAGGCCTAAAGAGTCATTTTGTGAGGAAGATTTTGTTTTATCGTTCATCTTTATTTTCTCTTTCTTTATATTTTAGTCTTTGTTAAAACAACATAGATTAGATTATACATATTAATAAAAAAATTACAAGAGCAAATTTAATTGACAAAAATTAGTCCGCTAACTATAATAATGATTGTGCATTTCGGAGGTGATATCTTGCAGATAATTGAACGTTTTATTGAGGGTAAAAGCAAAAACGAGTTATTATGCGAAGATGCATTGCTGATTACATGCGATTTTATTGCAGTTGTTGATGGCGTAACAGGAAAAACAGACCGTAAATTCAACGGTTTAAGCGGTGGTAAAGCCGCTGCATTAAAGGCTTGCGAATGCATAGCTGTTTTTCCTGCAGATATTGACTGCTATACAGCGGTTGAAAAAATTACCGATGCAGTAAAATCACTTTACGAAGAAAATGAGAGTGTTGGTGCAGCTGCCGCCGGGGCGATAATATTCAGTAAAGCAAGAAATGAAATCTGGAATGTAGGCGATTGCCGTTGTGTTATTAACGGTGAGCTTTTTTCTCACGAAAAGGAAATTGATGTTTTGCTTTCCGATGTTCGTTCTTTGGTGCTTGAAAGCGAAAAAAGAAAAGGTAAAACTTTACAAGAGTTAAAAGAAAATGACTTGGGTAGAGAGTTCATTTTACCTCTTTTAAAGTGTCAGCATATTTTTGCTAATGCAGACGGTGAGTTTTCTTACGGAGTTTTTAACGGTGACAAGATACCAAAGGATAAAATTATAATCTATAAGGTTAAAGACGGTGACGAGATTGTTCTTGCAAGTGACGGTTATCCGTATCTCGAAAGCACTCTTGAAGAAAGTGAAAAACGTCTCAATGAAGAAATAAAAAATAATCCTCTTTGCGATGGGGATTTTCGTTCAACGAAAGGACTTGTCGAGGGTAATAAGTCTTTTGATGACAGAACATATATCAGGTTTAAAGTGTAAGGTGTGAATTATGAGAGTAAAAAGAAAAAAACACGGTGCCGAAAGGCTTGAAGCTTGCGGCAATATAGTTATTAAAGATTTAAGAGCAGAGGGTAAAACATCTCAAGAGCTTTTCGGTAACGATAAACCCTTGAGAATTGAAATCGGTTGCGGTAAGGGTGATTTTATTGTAGGCACAGCCGCAAAAGAGCCTGATGTTAATTTCCTTGCGGTTGAAAAGGTTTCAGACGTGCTTGTTATGGCGGCTGAAAAGGTAAAGGAAAGCGGACTTGACAACGTAAGAGTTTGCTGTATTGATGCAAAAGAGCTTGCAGAGATTTTCCCCGAGGGCAGTATAGATAGAATTTATCTTAATTTCTCTGACCCGTGGCCCAAATCAAAGCATTACAAGAGAAGATTGACTTACAGAAGCTTCCTCGAAATTTATAAAACAATTTTAAAGGAAGACGGTGCTATTTTCTTTAAAACAGATAACAGAGGTCTTTTTGATTTCTCTCTTGAAGAGTTTGAGGCTTTTGGTATCAGAATGGAAAAGCTTACATACGACCTTCATAATTCAGAATATATTGAGGGTAACGTTATGACCGAATACGAACGACGTTTTTCCGGAATGGGTGTGCCGATAAATAGGGTGGAGTGCTATTTCAAGTGAATAGTTAAAAGTGAATAGTGAAAAAGTAAGGGTCTGCGACGGCATTATAAGGCTTCGCAACAAGTTAATAACGAAAAAAGGATAGTATATTCATATAAGAAATATACTATCCTTTAATTTTAAATCTACAATCGGCACGTAGTGCCCCTTAATTTGCCACTTGCCACTTGCAATTTGTAAATAAAAAAGCAACCATCCGATTGGATGGTTGCTTTTGTTAGTGTCGGCATCGCCCTATTTTCCCAAGCGGCTTCCCACTAAGTATCTTCGGCGCTGTTGAGCTTAACTACCGTGTTCGGGATGGGAACGGGTGGACCCTCAACGCCATCAACACCGACTGCAAAGAACTGTTCGTCCTTCGAACAACATTGACAATTATATCAAATATTTTTTAAATGTCAAGCATTTTTTTGAAAAAATTTTAAAAAAATTTATTGTGCTAAAAAAACAAGCGTTATCAATAAATTTTGTGCAATTTTTTATGTGCTTTACTGTTGATTATTAACATAAAATAGTGCATAATGAATACGGATTCATTTGGGGTACATTTTCTACCCTTTTCGGAGGTATAGATATGGGTAAATATGCAATAAGCTATGATATAGGAACAACGGGTGTTAAAACTTGTATCTTTGAATTAGGTGAAACAATAAATCTTGTTTCTGCTGCATCTGCAGGTTACAAGCTTTATGTTTTCCCTGATGGCGGTGCTGAGCAGGAGCCTCAGGAGTGGTGGGATGCAATGTGCTCTACTACTAAAAAAGTTCTTGATAAATGCGATGTTGATATAAAAGATATTTGCGGTATTTCATTCTGCTCACAGATGCAGGGTGTTGTTCTTGTTGATAAAGAGGGTAAGCCCGTCAGAAGAGCTATGAGCTATATGGACCAGCGTGCCCGTAAAGAGCTTAAAGAGGGTATTGCATACGGACCTCAGATTGCAGGCGCTTTTATTCCGAAGCTTTTACGTTCTCTTATGATTACAGGTGCCGTTGCCGCTTCTGTTAAAGACCCCGTATGGAAATATAAATGGGTAGAAAATAATGAGCCTGAAAACTTCAAAAGAGTTCATAAATGGCTTGACGTTAAAGAATATTTTATTGCACGTATGACAGGCAAATTCTGTATGACTCACGATTCTGCTTTTGCAACAGAGCTTTACGACATCAAGAAGCATGAATTCAGCCCCGCTATGTGTAAGATGCTCGGTGTTAATATTGACCATCTTCCCGAAATTAAAAAATCTGCTGAAAAAATCGGTGAGCTTCTCGAAGAGCCTGCAAGAGAGTTAGGTCTTAATCCCGGTACTGCTGTTTACGGTGGTGGCGGAGATGCTTCTCTTATCGGTGTAGGCGCAGGTTCTGTTGCTTTAGGTGATACTCATATTTACAGCGGTACTTCAGGTTGGGTTTCAACCGTTGTTGATAAAAGTATCGTAGACGCATCTGCTATGATAGCTGCGGTTGTTGGTGCAGAAGAGGGTAGATACAATTACTTTGCAGAGCTTGAAACTGCAGGTAAATGTCTTGAATGGGTAAAAGACCATCTTGCTCTTGATGAAATCGGTGTTTACCTTGATAAAAAGAACATTACAGACGGTTATGAGGGCAGATATACAAGCCTTTACGATTATATGACAGACGTTGTTAAAGACATTCCTGCAGGCTCAGGCGGTGTTATATTTACACCCTGGCTTCACGGTAACCGTTGTCCCTTTGAAGACCCCAATGCAAGAGGTATGTTCTTTAATATCAGCCTCGAAACAGGTAAGAGCCAGATGATAAGAGCTGTTCTCGAGGGCGTTTGCTATCATCTTCGTTGGTTCCTTGAAACAGAAGAAAAGAAGGTTAAATCTTCCGATAAGGTTCGTTTCGTAGGCGGTGGTGCGCTTTCAGACCTTACTTGTCAGATTCTTGCTGACTGTACAGGTAAAGTTATTGAAACTGTTGAAACACCTCAGAATGTTGGTGCTATGGGTGCTGCAGTTCTTATTGCAGTTGGTATGGGTCAATGCTCATCTATTGAAGATGCGAAGAAGCTTATCCCCGTAGCAAAAACCTTTGTTCCCGATATGGAAAAGAAGAAGATTTACGATAAATATTATAACGTATATAAAAATCTTTACATATCAAATAAAAAGAATTTTGCAGACTTGAATTCTTGATTTTAATAAAGAAAAATTGATGAAAAATGTTGAAAATTAAGCGTTTTTCTGTTAAAATAAGTAAAACTCACTAAGGAGTGATTTGATGAATATAGCATTGATTGCCCACGATTCTAAGAAAGAGCTTATGACACAATTCTGTATTGCTTATTGCGGTATTTTAAGCAAACACAGCATTTGTGCTACAGGTACAACAGGTAAGCTTGTTGCTGAAGCAACAGGTCTTAATATAGATAAATATCTTAGTGGTTCTCATGGTGGTGCTCAGCAAATCGGTTCTCGTATTGCTTGTGACGAAATTGACCTTTTGCTTATGTTCCGCGACCCGCTTAACCCGAAGCCCGGTGAGCCTAACGAAGCTAACCTTTTAAGACTTTGTGACGTTCACAATATCCCCGTTGCAACAAATATTGCTACTGCTGAGGCTCTTATCCACAGCCTTGAAAACGGTGACCTTGACTGGCGCGATATTGTAAATCCTAAAACAAAATAAGGTATTTTATTAAAGTATCTTGATTTTAAAGGCTATTTGGTATAAACTTATCGGGTGTTGAAGTTTTTTTCAACACCCGCTTTTATTTAGTTAATAATTTTACTATATATTTTTAAGGAGCTTTTTTATGGCTGTAAACATTAAAGCAATAAAGGGTACTAAAGATACTCTTCCCTCAGAAAGCTACAAAACTCAATATATTGAGCAAACAGCTCTTGACGTTGCAAAAACCTATGGTTTCCACGAAATGAGAACACCTGTTTTTGAATACACAGAGCTTTTTGATCGTTCTGTAGGTGAAACAACAGACGTTGTTCAGAAGGAAATGTATACTTTCAACGACAAGGGTGACCGTTCAATCACTCTTCGTCCTGAGGGTACTGCAGGTGCGGTAAGAGCATTCCTTGAGCACGGTCTTTTCAACGAGCCTCTTCCCCAGAAAATATGCTATCTTACCTCATGCTACCGTTATGAGAAGCCTCAGGCAGGCAGATTAAGAGAATTCCACCAGTTCGGTATCGAATGCTTTGGCGCAGCATCACCTTTAGCAGATGCAGAGGTTATTGCTCTTGCTAACAGCTATTTCGTATATTTAGGTTTAGAAAATTTCGTTCTTGAAATTAACTCAATCGGTTGCCCCGAATGTAGAAAGAAATATTCTGAAGCATTGAAGGCGTACTTTGCAGACAGACAGGGTGACCTTTGTGAAACCTGCCTTTCAAGACTTGAGAGAAATCCTATGAGAATTCTTGACTGCAAGAGCCCCGTTTGTTCAGAAATTGCCGCAGGTGCACCTGTTGTGCTTGACTTTATCTGTGACGATTGCCGTGAGCATTTTGAAAGCCTTAAAAAATATCTTGATGCTTTAAGCATTGAATATACAGTTAATCCCCAGATTGTTCGCGGTCTTGACTATTATACAAGAACAGTATTTGAGTTCGTTTCAAAGGATGAAAAGACAAACGGTCTTGTTCTTTGCGGTGGCGGAAGATACGATGGTCTTATTGAAGAATTAGGTGGTGCAGCACTTCCTGCTTGCGGTCTCGCTATCGGTCTTGAAAGACTTTTACTTGCTATGGAAGAAAGTGGCGTAGCATTCCCGGAAGCACCTAAATGCAATATTTCTATTGTTACTGCAGGTGAAAACGCAGTGTTGAAAGCACTTGAAATTTCAGCTGACCTTCGTGCAGAGGGCTATAGTGTTAACGTTGATACTGTAGGCAGGTCAATTAAAGCACAGATGAAATATGCAAACAAAATCAATTCTCAATATACAGTAGTTATCGGTGATAACGAAATTGAAAGCGATTTTGCAAAGCTTAAATCTATGGATGACGGTGTTGAAACTGAAATCAAGCTTTCTGAATTCTGCGAGGGCTTTGAAAGAGCATTTATGGATAAAGCGGTTGCTGATTTCGGTAATACTGATTTTTCTGCACTTACTCAAATTGATATAAATAATCTTTTAGGTTGACGATAATAATCCTATTCTTATAAGTTGAGGTATAATTATGGAGATTATAGACATTTCAAGAGATATTCTTAAAACACCTGTTTATCCGGGTGACCCTGAGGGGTATGTCGACAACATTAAAAGCATAAGAGCAGGGGATAACTGTAACCTTAATGCAGTGTACTCCTGTCTTCATACTGCAACTCATGTAGATGCACCTCTTCATTTTATAGACGGTGCTTCTGCTAACGAAAGCATGCCTCTTGATTTGTTTATCGGTGAATGTCAGGTTGTTGAAACACCTCCTGGACCTATAACGGGTGCTTTCGCAGAAGACAATTTCCCTTGGTCAGGTTGTGAAAGATTACTTATAAAAGGTAATGGCTTTTCTCACCTTATGGAAAGCAGTGCATATTATATTGCCGATTCGGGAATAAAGCTTGTGGGAACAGATTCACAGACTATAGGTATTCACGGTCAGAATGAAAGTGTGCACAAGGCTTTGCTTTCAGCAGATATCCCGATTATTGAAGGTCTTGACCTTTCAAACGTTGCACCGGGTACATATTTTCTTATGGCACAGCCTTTGAAAATACAAGGTCTTGAAGCAGCACCCTTGAGAGCAGTGCTTGTTAAAGAGCATATTTTCTGGAGTGGCTCAAGATAATTTTATCCTAATTTAACTGAAAGGAAAAATTATGCGTTTAGATAAATATTTAAAGGTTTCAAGAATAATTAAACGTCGTACAGTTGCAAACGAGGTTTGCGATGCAAAGCATGTTGAGGTTAACGGCAAAATCGCAAGAGCCTCTTACGAGGTTAAAGTTGGTGACATTATAGCAATTCAAATGGGTAGTAGCCTTACAAAATACAAGGTTTTATCTATTAATGAATATGCTAAAAAAGACGATGCTGCGAATATGTACGAAGTTATATAAAATGTAAAAAATAAGAGGTCTGCACAGTGGAAAGCTGTTGCAGACCTCTTTAGTTTAAGTTTTTATTGTTTGCTCCAATCAAGGTAGCCGTTTTCCACATAATACCTAGCACCGCAGTAATATGTGTATCCTGTATAGCTCCAATCGAGAACACCGTTTGTTACGTAAAACCAATGACCGTAATAATATGACAAGCCTGAATAATTCCAGTCAAGCACACCGTTCGCCACATGGAAGAATGTTCCGTTGTATTCTGCAAGACCGGTATAATTCCAATCCAGAACACCACCATTCACGAAGAACCAAGCACCGTTGTAGTAGGTAAGTCCTGTGTAGCTCCAGTCAAGAACACCACCGTTTACGTAAAACCAAGCATCACCATAGTAGGTAAGTCCTGTGTAGCTCCAGTCAAGAACACCACCGTTTACGTAAAACCAAGAATCACCATAGTAGGTAAGTCCTGTATAACCCCAGTCGAGTACACCACCGTTTACGTAAAACCAAGAATCACCGTAGTAGGCAAGTCCTGTGTAGCTCCAATCAAGTACACCATCTGATACGTAGAACCAAGAGCTACCGTAATACACAAGGCCGGTATAATTTTTATCAGCCTTACCATTATTTACATAATACCATTGGTCGTTATGTGAAACTAAGGTTTCAGAATAATCAATTTCACCGTTGTTGAAATAATATAAAGCACCGTCAATTTCTATTAAAACAGGGCCTGTGGGAATTGTTTCCGAATCGGTATATGTAAAAGTAAGCTTTCTTTCAGTTGAGTCGGAATAATTAGGTGATGTGCTTAAGTCGTAGTAGAAAGCTCCATTTTTGTATGTAAAACCATAAATATAATAGTTTTCATACTGCTGTAAATCAGGCGTAAATATAACTTCAGCAGCTTTTGTTGTAAGGTTATATTGATGAATTGAATCAGAGGAAGAATAGTAAAGGCTTCTTCCGTCTGTTGCAAGCATAGAGTAGTTTCCGTACCAATATCCCCAAGCATCATTTGTATTAATCAAAGTGCTTTTATCAGAATTCTTTATTAAGTTTCCGCTTTCCTCGTCTATGTAATATAACTCGTTATCAATACAAACAATCTGAGTTGTGCTATCTTGCCAGAAGCCATTGTCATAGCGTGTGTCGGTTGCACCTGAAAAATAGTCGTTTGCATCGTGATTAGCTTCTTTGATTGCTTTATCAGAAAGAAGAAAATTGTTGTGGAAAACTCTTCCCGTAACATCAAGCACCGGGTCGTCAAAGGTCACGTCAACGTGATAGGGAATCCCGTCGAGATAAACAATATTCCAAGCGTGGCTTAATTTTCTTGAGGTGCAAATCTCAGAGTAAATGCCTATTTTCTCCAATAAATACTTGAAGGCTTCGGAATAACCCTGGCAAACAGCCGTGCCGTTAACTAACGCACCGTAAATTGTGTAAGATTCATCGGGGATAGTGTTGTTTAAATAGTTTTCGTAATCATATTCACAAAGAACAACAAGTCTATCGTGGATAAGAAGAAGCTTTTCTGCATCGGTTAAAGCTTCATTATCAATAATTCCGTCAAGAATTTTTTCAGTGGCAAGGTTACATTGGTTTATTTTCTCGGCATATATTTCTTGTGTGTAGCCGCTTTTGTAGTTCACTATAATTTCAAGGAATGTTGAAGGCTCACCCACAACGTAAGAGCCACTAATGCTTTTAACGTGAAAGGCTTCGGGGATATCGTCATATATATAATCGGTGATGGCATTAAAATTTTCTCTTGAATAGGGGATATTAAATTGAGAAACATCAATATTTGAAACGCAATTGAAGATGCTTTCGTTTATATAATCTTCAAGAGCAGTTATATCAACCTCACCCGTAAGGTTATCTAAAGAAGAGGCAAAATAATTACCTTGAATTTCACCTTGCGTGTCAACATCAGAGGCAAAGGCAGTAAAAGATATTGTAAAAAACAGTAATAACGAGAATGTAAGTGAAATTACGATACGTCTGAAGGTTTTCATAATATCAGATATCCTTTCAAGTAATAAAAAAGAATAATACCACAATTATTTTATCACCTGTAAATAAAACAGTCAATAGTGGGTAAATAAGACGAAAAACGCATTTGCCGAAGCAAAATGCGTTTTTCTGGGGTAAATATGGAAAATAAGGAGATAGGAATGAAAACGTGCAATCAACAAGAACGGTTTCCCGTTCCGTTGATTACACTATAAGCTATAATATTTAATTCCGTATTAAATAGATATGAATAAATTGAGATTTTTGATGAACTTTTTGTGAACTCAAAATCGAATTATTTTAAGTATTTAGCGTTGAAGCGTTGGCTTAAATCGATAGAACCGTCCTGGTGTACCATAGTAATTGTTACACCCTGCTGCCAGTCTTTTTCATCGAGATGAATACCGTTGTAGTCGCCTAAATTATAAGCACCGTAGCTGCCATACTGATTATAAACAAGTAAAATACCATTATATTTTGCAGCCCAGTCGTTAACGTGGTCGTGACCTGCGAAAACAGCCTGTGAGCCGTTTCTCTTCATAGCCTCAAAAAGACCGCTGTTATAAGGTGAGCAGCCTACGCTCTCATACATTCTTCCGTAAAGAATTTCTGCTTTGCCTGTGGGAATAAATTCACCGTTTTCGTTACGCTGGAAAACCTCTTCATATTCTTTAATCGGAATGTGCATATATAACATTGATTCAACCTTACCGTAGGTTTCCTTTAAGGCTTGTATTTCTTTTTCATACCAAGCAATTTGTGACTTTTTAATATAGTCATAGCCCTCGGGGATATCCTCGGGTACACCATCAATTTTTCTGTGACTGTCAACCATATCGCGACCTGAATCAAAGAAAACAAGGCTTTGCTTTAACTCTGTTTCAGAATTCATAATGTTTACAATGAAGTTTCCGAAACCAAAGAGTGAAGGGTCACCGAATTTTGAAAGACAGTGGGGATAATCTGTAATGCTCTTGAAAATAAGATATTTAAAATATTCTTTTTCATCTCTTGCTTCGTGGTTACCGAAAACGTATGTCCAGTAAACGCCAAGCTTTTCCATCATCTGAGCAAACTGAACTGCTTCGATTTGCTGGAATGTGCCTAAAATATTGTCACCTGTGAAAATAACAAGGTCAGGCTTTTCATCGCGAATCTGATTAACAACGTTCTGAAGAGTTTTGTTGTTAAGCTTATTGTCACCGCACATATGAAGGTCGGTTGTTGAAAGAATTTTGAAATCACCGTTATCAATTGTGCCGTCATCCTTGAATTTTGCGATATATGTAGCGTTGTCGGTTTCCTTGATGATTTTCACCTTTGTACCTACGTAGGGGATATCTATTGCAGATAAAAAGCAGTTACCTGCCAATTTACCGTTAGTTGCTTTATGGATAACCTTTTCAACTTCAATTGTAGCTTTGATAAGATTTTGTTGTATAAATGTTCTTGTGGGTTTCATAGAAAAGCCTCGTTTCTTGATTTATAAAAACATAGTACCACAAATTCCCATATATTTCAACTGAACACAACTCATTTCGTTACATTAAATTTACAATTCTTTTCCCCTCTTTTTCGTTGACATTGTAATATAATGTATGATATATTATAAAGGTACAATTGTGATTACATTTCACCATGTAATTGACTTTTTCAAGTACTTTGAAAGGAAGATTTTTAAATGAAAAAAAGTATTTCAGTTATACTTTGCTTGAGCCTTGTTTTATGCTCATTGTTTTCAATAGGCTCGGTTGCTTTTGCGGCTGAAGCTTCAGTAGCAAAGAATTTATTGAGCGTTAAAACTGACGGTGTTATCAATGATACTATTACATACACCGTTTATCTTAATCCCGGTGTGAATATAGCGGGTGCAACCGTATGGGCTGCTTACGACCCTAATGTATTAGAGGTTGTTTCTGCAGGACAGGCGCAAGGCTCTCCTATATCAGGTTATTATACTGAAGGTCCCGTAGACGGTAAAAGTGATACTTATACAGTAGCTTATTTTAACGCGGGTGAGTATAAAAACGGTGCGACAGAAAAAACGTTTATCCAGTTTACTTTCAGAGTAAAAGGTGAAGCAAGACCCTATACTTCAGTTTCAATCCGTTGCAGAGAATTTGTAAGTGACTCTCAGCACCAGAACAATATATCACAGTATGATGATTATGAGCCCTTCTACATATGGAGTGGCACAACCCTCAGCACAACTCACCTTCTTTCAGCTGCTATGTTTGAAGGCGGAGTAACTGTTGAATGGGAGCCTACAGTCGGTGCTACAGGCTACGTTGTTTACAAGATTATAAACGGTGCGTGGACTGAAATTGCAAGAACAACTGAAACTTCTTATATTGATTATGACGTGGAAAATAACAACGTTTATCAGTATACTGTAAGAGCTTATAACGCAAATGGTTTGAACTCAAGCTTTGAACCCGGCGTTTCAGTATGTTATTTACTTGCACCATCTTTCTTGACACTTACCCCAAGTGGCAATAACGTTATGGCTTCATGGACTGCTGCCGATGGTGTAAATACTTATAATATTTACAGAAGAACAATCAACGTTGATGGTTCAAAAGGTGCTTGGACTCTTGTTGGAACAACTAACAAAACATCTTTTGTTGACTCAACAAGCACAGTTAACAACTGGAACAATTATGAATATGCTGTTTGCTCTGTTTCAGGCAGCAATGAAAGTCCCAAGTATACTATTTCTCAGGTTAGCACAAACGCTAAGCCTTATATAAATCTTGCGCAGGGTAGCGACGGAATCTGGTACTGTTACATCAATGGTGCTGTGAATTATGATTATAGCGGTATCGCTTCATATAACGGTGAATGGTTCTATGTAAAAAATGGTGTCATTGACTGGAGCTACACTGGTCTTACATCATATTACGGTACTTGGTTCTATGTTGTAGGCGGTTACCTTGACTGGAGTCAGACAACTCTTGTAAACTATGAAGGTGTTTGGTACTATGTTGAAAATGGTACAATAAACTGGAATAGCGATACACTTGTTAATTACTGGGGTGAATGGTTCTATACAAAGAACGGTGTTCTTGCATCTGATTATACAGGTCTCGTTAATTACTGGGGTGAATGGTTCTACGTTGTGAACGGTTACCTTGATTGGAATCAGACAACTCTTGTTGAACAGTGGGGAACATGGTTCTACGTTGTAGGCGGCCATCTTGACTGGAACCAGACAACTCTTGTTAACTATAACGGTGAATGGTTATATGTTGAAAATGGTATCGTGAACTGGAATAGCGACACTCTCGTTAATTTTGGTGGTGAATGGTACTACGCAAAAGACGGTAAGCTTGCATCTGATTATACAGGTCTTGTTAACTATTACGGTGAATGGTTCTACGTTGTGAACGGTCACCTTGATTGGAATCAGACAACTCTTGTTGAACAGTGGGGAACATGGTTCTACGTTGTAGGCGGCCATCTTGACTGGAACCAGACAACTCTTGTTAATTATAACGGTGAATGGTTCTACGTTGAAAACGGTATCGTAAACTGGAACAGCGACACTCTCGTTAATTTTGGTGGTGAATGGTACTACGCAAAAGACGGTAAGCTTGCATCCGATTATACAGGTCTTATGTGGTGCTGGGATACTTGGTTCTATGTTGTGAACGGTCACCTTGATTGGTCTCAGAATACTGTAGTACAGTATGGTGATGCTATGTTCTATGTAGAAAATGGTATGATTAACTGGGGTTATTCAGGTGTGTTTACACAAAACAATGTTAAGTACCAGATAGATAGCGGTTTAGTTGTTGGTGTTTTAGCCGCATAATGAATTACGGAAAACGGTTGATTTGTTAAGGCAAGTCAACCGTTTATTTTTTTATCATTTGTTTACATTTGATTTGCCTTATATCGTTGACAGTAGAGTCTTATTTATGGTATATTTATAGTGTATAATTTTGATTTTTCTTAGGAGGAATTATTTTGAAAAAAGCTTTATCTTTGCTTTTAAGTGTATTGATGATTGTGTCAATGTTCAGTGTTGCTTGTGTGCAGGTTTCTGCCGCAGACGTACAAGAATATTTCACAGTTACAAGCACAGGTTTCAGCAACAATGAAATTACATATTATGTTTCGCTGAATCCAAATCAGACGAAACTCAATTCTGTTATTTTAAATTTCAGTTTTGATAGCAACATTCTCAGCGTTGTTGAGAACAAAAGTGGTGCTGTAGGTGAAAACAACAACTACGGTGAGTTCGATGCTAACGTTGACGGCTTATATGAAAAAGGTATTAATGGAACAACCGGTAAATACGTTGTGGCTTTTTTCAATCCTAATGGTGCAACTGTTGGAGCTTCATCAGTTTCCTTTGTAAAGGTTACTTTTGAAGTAATATCAGAAAATCGTCCTTTAACAGACGTTACATTTGAATGTGTTGAATTTATTTCTGATGACGGTGATGCTTCAAACGATAAAACAAAAGCAACTGACCCCGTTATTTTCGATGAAGATACATTTTTAACTCTTAACGCTGTTAAGAATAAAGAGGTTCTTTCAAACGCAGAGGGTCTCAAATTTGTTTGGGAAGCAGTTGAAGGTGCTGAATGGTATAAGGTTTACCGTAGAGCAGCAGATGAAACAGAATGGACTGTAATAGCAGAAGAAGTTCTTGCTCCTGAAACAACCTTCGTTGATAAAATCACAGGTGATGATTTAGGTAAGGTTTTTGAATACGTTGCAGAGCCTTGGAATAGCTTCGGTAGCGTTCCTCATAGTGAAACAGGTGTTAAGGGCAAATATTTCGGTACTATCGATTATATTGATGCTGTTATGACAGAAACAGGTGCCGAGGTTTCATGGACTGTTCTTGACGGCGCAGAGTCATATAGCCTTTACCAGATGGCAGAAGGCGATGATGATTGGAGCTTCGTTAAAACCGTTACTGAAACATCTTGTCACAGCAGAGCTCTTGAAAGCGGTAAAAAATATTTCTTCACAGTAAAAGCTCATAGTGAGGGCTATCTTGCTGAAACATCAGCTGAACCTAAAGAGCTTGTTTTCTTAGGTGCTCCCGATGACGTATATGCAGCAATTTCCGACGAAGCTATCGCTTTAACATGGAGCGAAGTCGATGGTGCTGAAAGCTATAACGTTTACAAGAAAAATGTTAATGCAGAAGAATTTGAATTACTTGGAAACGTAACTGATAGCGTTGACGGTGTATATGAATTTGTTGACGCAGATGTTGTTAACGGTGAAACATACGAATATATTATTCAGTCAGTTAATTCAGTAACTGAAAGCGTTATCGGTGCAAATTGCACAACTGTTAAAAAGCTTCCTGTTACTAAAAATGTAACAGTAGAATTAGCTGAAAATGGTTTGCTTGTTAAATGGGATGCAGCCGATTTTGCAGACGGATATAAGGTTTTCAAAAAAGAATCAGAAACAACAAACTGGTCTGTTGTTGGTAGCTCTGAAACAACTCAGTATCTTGATACAAGAGTAAGCACAGGTAAAGCATATTCATATAAGGTAGCAACTCTTGGTGATGGCGGAATTTATGAAGCAGAAAATTCAGAAGCTTCAAACGAAATTATTTTCGTTGCACTTCCTGTTATAAACAGTGCAGTTGCTTATGGCGACAAGATTACACTCTCTTGGAAAAAGATAGTTGGTGCTGAGCTTTACGACGTTTACAAATATAACCCTGAAAATGAAGAGTGGGAGCTTGTAGATTCAGTTGACGTTAACACCTTTGACGACTATGACGTTATTGGTGGTGAAACCTACGGTTATTCAGTTGTAGCTGTTGTTGGTGATGAAACCTCTTTGTTTGATGAAGAGGGTGTTTGGGTTAAATACCTTTCAGCACCCACAGGTCTTACAGCTGAAAATGCTGCTGACGGCGTTGCTCTTTCATGGAACGATGTTGCAGGTGCAGAAGAATACGTTGTATATCATAAAGTTGGCTCAGGCACATATAGAGAAATAGCAAGATTTGACGCAACTCAAACAACCTACGTGCACACAGGTGCTACAACAGGACAGGATAATTACTATAGTGTTTATGCCCGCGGTGGTGTTACATATAGTGAAGCAGCAGAGGTAAGCATCAGATATCTTTCTGCACCCGTTATTGCATCTGTATCAGTTTCTAACAGAAACAGTATCTTGGTTTCTTGGGGAAAAATTGACGGTGCAGACGGATACAACGTTTACAGAAAAGCATGTAATGCAACTGAATGGGAGCTTATAGGAACAACAGCAAGCACAAGAAACAGCTATCTTGACTCTGACGTTTTCTATACTAACGATTATACTTATACCGTTCAGGCTTGTTACGGTGATTCTTGTTCAGCATTTGATGACGAAGGTACAACCTTCTCACTTCAAGCTACCGGAGAGCCTTCTCTTCGTTTGGTTAATAACTCATGGAGATGTGTTATAGGCGCAAAATATGACTACACCTATAAAGGTCTTGTTTACTACGAAGGAGCATATTTCTACGTAGCAAACGGATACCTTGATTGGAACTATAGTGGTTTCGTTCCTTTAAATAACGAATATTACTACGTATCTAACGGTAGCCTTGATTTAAACGGTGAAACACTTGCTATGATCGATGGCGAATGGTGTTACGTTAAAGGCGGAAAGCTTGACCCCACAGGGAATACACTCGTTAACTATAATGGTGAGTGGTTCTACGTTGAAAACGGTAAATTAGCAACTCATTTCACAGGTCTTGTTCCTTATGCGGGTGAATGGTTCTACGTTGTAAACGGATATCTTGATTGGAATCAGACAACTCTTGTAAATCAGTGGGATACATGGTTCTACGTTGAGAATGCAAAAATCAAGTGGGATTGTGATACACTTGTTAATTTTGGTGGGGATTGGTACTATGCTAAAAATGGTACTCTCGCATCAGATTACACAGGTCTTGTTTATCAGTGGGATACATGGTTCTACGTTGTGAATGGTTTCCTTGATTGGAATCAGACAACACTTGTTTACCAATGGGATACATGGTTCTACGTTGAAAACGCACAGCTTAAATGGGATAGCGACACCCTTGTTAACTACTACGGTGAATGGTTCTATGTAAAAGGTGGTATGGTTGCTTGGGATTATACAGGTCTTGTATTTTATGCGGGTGAATGGTTCTACGTTGTAGGCGGTCACCTTGACTGGAATCAGACAACTCTTGTATGTCAATGGGATACATGGTTCTACGTTGAAAACGGAAAAATTAAATGGGACTGCGACACCCTTGCTAATTACTACGGTGAATGGTTCTATGTAAAAGACGGTATGGTTGCTTGGGATTACACAGGTTATGTTGATTATTATGGAACTAAATTCTATATTGTTAACGGTTACCTTGATTGGTCTAAACAATAAAATATAAGTAAATAAAGATTAAAGGTCTGTTCATGATTGAACAGACCTTTTTCATTATTTATTTACTTAAGTAATCAAGAATAGCTTTGACTGTATTGTTTTCAACCTCAATAATTTGTTCAGGTAATCGCATATTTTCAAGATAGTGAGCATCCGAGTCTGAAATGATTTTTAAATTATTGAGATACGGATGCTTTTCTTTTAATTCTGCTTCCTTGCTCATATCAAAAATTTCAGCACAGGAAAAGCCGAAATAATCATCAATAGTACCCAAGTTTGAAAGTATACTGAATGAGCTTCTGTCAATATGGGCAGGGTAGCAAATACCACCGTATTCGGCTACCACTTCAACCACCCTTGCGGTGCTTATATTACTTGCGGTAACTAAAAGTGCTTCTTCCTGAGCGATAACGTTATCGTTTTCATCGCAAATAAGCTGTTCACCGAAAATCTTTGGTTTGTTTTTTACCGGTGGAAGAGTAGAGTGAACGTAATCGGAAAATTTTAAAGCATCCTCAAGAGTGTAAAAAAGGCATACAATGTGAACTTCCTCCGACGTGCAAAGCTCCATACCCGGTATAAAGGTGATACCTGCTTTTTCTGCTACCGCTTTTACTGCGGGGCAGTTCTTAGCGGTGTTATGGTCGGTTAGTGCTATTACGTCAAAGCCCATCAGCTTTGCCATATTCACAATGTTCTGAGGAGTCATATCCTCATCACCGCAAGGGCTCAGGCAAGAGTGTATATGAAAATCATAATATAATTTCATATCAGTTTAGAAATCTCCGCAGCAATTTGATAAGAATTTTTACTTGTTGTAAGAATTATAACGTCATTTTCCAAGGCTCTGTTTTTAGCATCCTTGTCAAGTGAAGCGTTTTCGGTAAGAACGATACAAGCAATATCTGCAAGAACGGCAACACCGATAGAGTTTACGTTACCCATAACGGTAAGCCATACGTCGTTTGATTCTGCTCTTGACATAACCCAGCTTAAAAGGTCACCGCAATAGCAGCCTTCTACGTCTCTTGCTTCGGCAATTTCTTCACCGCATAAAAATTTTAATTCAAGCTTTTCTTGAAGTTGTTTTACAGTCATAGTGTTTAATCCTCTAATCTGAAAGGTGCAGGAATAAGTATTTCTAATTCCTCGTTATCGTCAATTTCCTGAATTTCCTGTCTTGCTCTGAAAACGCAGTCATGCTCTGTTGTAAAGCCTCTTACAACATCTTCTGCAAGTGCGCGGCAGCTTGGTGTGCCGCAAGTGCCGCAGTCAAGACCCGGGAAAACTGTGAGAAGCTCTTTCATTCTGTTCATTCTAGCCATAGCCTCTGCTACATTGTCGGCTAGCTTCATAACGTCGTCGCGAGCTTCAATAGGCTCTGTACAAAGCAATTCTTCAGGTACTTTTTTCGTAGAAAGATGGTTACAGGAAACGGGGCTGTATTTTCTTAATTTCTTTAATCTTGATTTAGCAATAAACGGGTTTTCAAAGGTAAGGCTTCCGCCAACACAACCGCCCTGACAAGCGTTAAGCTCAATGAAGTCAACAGAATCAAGATTACCTCTTTCAACCTCTTCGAGAATTTTCATACAGTTTTCAATACCGTCTGCCGCAAGAGCATTATCGTTAAGAATGCCCGCAGCCTCACCACCGCTTGTAGCCCAGCTGATACCGATAACGCCTGATTCGTGAAGAGCTTTAAGCTCGTCGTATTCACCGCGTTTTTCCATAGCCTTTAATAAAACGGGGTAAATATCGTTAATGGCAATTGCGCCGTCAACGTGAGATTTTTCAATACCGATAGGCTCTTTTATTGCAGTGATTTTAGCAGGGCAGGGTGATATGAAAAATACACCGATTTCTTCGGGCTTTAAGCCTGTTATTTTCATAGCCTTTTCTCTTGCTAATCTGCCTGCTTCATCAACCGGTGCGGTGATGGGAAGTATATTATCAACAAGTTCGGGGAAGCAAACCCTGATAAGACGCACAATAGCAGGACAAGCAGAAGAAATTACAGGCTTTTTGGGGTTACATTCAGTCATATAAATTCTTGTTGCTTCCGAAATAAGCTCGGCTGCCTTTGATACCTCAAACACGCTGTCGAAGCCTAAAGAGGGGAGCGCGTTAAGAATTATATTTATATCATCAAGGTTGTTGAATTGTCCGTAAAGAGCAGGTGCAGGAAGCGCAATTTTATATTTGTAGTTGTTGATTTGCTCCAATGAGTCGCGGTTTGCATATTTAGCATGATGAGGACACACTCTGATACATTCACCGCAATCAATACAGCGTTCTTTTACAATTATTGCTTTTCCGTTTCGCACGCGTATAGCTTCAGTAGGGCAACGTTTTAAACAGTGCGTACAACCTCGGCATTTGTCTTTGTCAAGACGCACCGAGTGGAAATATGTATCCATAAAAACGTTCCTTTCTGTTGTTTTTTGTGTTGTCGGAAATCAGTTTACAAAAACCTTAAGCTTTATTGTTGTACCTTTTCCGACTTCTGTTTCGATAATCATTTCGTCAGTGTATTTTTTGATATTGGGAAGACCCATGCCAGCACCGAAGCCTAGCTGACGAACATTTTCAGGTGCAGTAGAGAAGCCTTCTTGCATTGCTAGTGAAACGTCAGGAATACCGGGGCCTTGGTCGGTAAGAACAATTGAAATACATTCGGGTGAAATTTCAACGTCAATAACACCACCGCCACCGTGAATAACCATATTGATTTCGCCCTCGTAAACGGCAATCGCAACGTTTCTTACTATACTGGTGGGGAAGCCTAATTCTTTAAGGTTTTTCTTTATTTTACCTGAAGCTTCACCGGCACAGGTGAAGTCTGTTCCGCTTACCTCGTAGTGTAAAGATAAAAGCTCCATTATATACCGCTGCCTCCCTTGAGGCCGTTTTTGTAAAGCAAGCCGCATGCTGTAAACATTTCAAGCTTTGTGCCTAAAAGAACAATATCACGTTCCTCTGCAAGCTCAATCATATCGAAATCAGGCTTTTTACCTCTTACAAAAACGATACATTTCATATCCATCATTTCAGCAGTTCTTACTACCTGAGGGTTAACAAGACCCGAAAGAAGAACGGCTTGCTCTTTTACGTAGGCAAGAACGTCGCTCATCATATCGCTTCCGCAAGCAGTAAAAACTTCATTTTCAAGATATTCTTCACCGCAGATAAGCTCTGCGTTAAGAATGGTTTTTATTTCACTTATTTTCATATGAATTCCTCCAAGAGAGAATATGTACAATTAAGTTACCAGCTTATTATATCATATTGATACGGCAAATACTATCAAAATATGGCGTGTTTTTTTCGTTCTAAAAAATAGAAATGTAAAAAAATCAGGTTTGTTTTTGTGCAATACGGAAAAATGTTAAAAATATATCAAAAAAGTCGAAAAAAGCGATTTTTTCTATGGACATATATATTGTATATGTGATATAATTCAAGAGTATGTAAGATGGTGAATTGCGATTTACCACAAACTAACATATTCTGAATGGAGGAAAAATAATGCTCAAGAAAATCAGCACAATACCTTTCAAAGGTACACCTGAGCAGAAAGCAAAGCTCGATGCAGTAATTGCAGAATGCAAATCTGATAAGAGCCAGCTTATGCACGTTATGCAGGAGGCTCAAGGTATTTACGGATACCTTCCCCGTGAAGTACAGGTGATGATTGCAGAAGGTATGGACGTACCCCTTGAAAAAGTTTACGGTGTTGCAACCTTCTACGCACAGTTTTCACTTTCACCCAAGGGCGAATATGACATTTCGGTTTGCCTTGGTACTGCTTGCTACGTTAAAGGTTCACAGCAAATTACAGAAAAAATCAGTGAGATTCTCGGTATTGAACCCGGTGAATGTACTGCAGACGGTAAATTCTCTCTTGAAGAGTGCCGTTGCATAGGTGCTTGCGGTCTTGCTCCCGTTTTCACAATCAACGGTGAAGTTTACGGTAAAATTACAGCAGACGATGTACCCGGTATCCTTGCTAAATATATGAACTGAGTGTTATGCGTGAATTATCGTTAAACATTCTTGATATCGCCCAGAATTCAATAGTTGCAGGTGCTTCCTTAACAGAGATACTCGTTAAAGAAGATACTAAAGAAAAAACCTTGCTTATCGGTATTTATGATAACGGTAAGGGTATGAGCGAAGAACAGGTTAAAAATGTTCAAGACCCGTTTTTTACAACCCGCACAACAAGAAAGGTAGGGATGGGAATTCCTCTTTTCAAGCTTGCGGCAGAGCAAACGGGAGGCTCATTTAAAATAACTTCTGAATTAGGCGTAGGTACAAGAGTTGATGCTGTTTTCAAGACAGACAGTATCGACTTTACCCCCATAGGTGATATAGAAGCTACGGTTTCTACCATAGTTTCAATGAATGAAGATAAAGATTTCGTTTACACTCGTTCCGTTGATGAAAAAGAATTCGTTTTCAAGTCCGCAGATATCAAGAAAATTCTCGACGGTGTTCCTCTTTCGGAGCCATCGGTAATTATGTGGATTGAAGACTACATAAGAGAAAACACGGAACAGTTATTTATTGAAAGGAATGAATGATATGAAATCATTAGAAGAGTTACTTGCTATAAAAGAAAAAGCACAGGCTCAGATTGCAGCACGTGATGCAGACGGTAACGACGGTATCAGAGTTGTTGTTGGTATGGCTACTTGCGGTATCGCAGCAGGTGCACGTCCCGTTCTTAAGGCTCTTACAGAAGAAATTGCAAAAAGAAGCATTAAGAACGTTAGTGTTACACAGACAGGTTGTATTGGTATGTGCCAGTACGAGCCTATCGTTGAAGTTTTTGAACCCGGTAAAGAAAAAGTTACCTATGTTCAGGTTGATGCAGAAAAAGCAGTAAAAATCGTTACAGACCATATCGTTAACGGTAAGCCTGTAGTTGAATATACTGTTGGCGCAGTTACAGAATAAGGAGGAAAAAAGAATGTATCGTTCTCATGTACTTGTCTGCGGCGGTACCGGATGTACCTCCAGCCATAGCGGAGAGCTTATCGAGGCACTTGAAAAGAATATTAAAGAAAAAGGCCTTGAAGAAGAAATCAAAGTTGTAAGAACAGGTTGCTTCGGTCTTTGTGCTCTCGGCCCCATTATGATTGTATATCCCGAAGGTTGCTTCTACAGCGAGGTTAAGGTTGATGATATCCCTGAAATCGTTGAAGAGCATCTTCTTAAGGGTAGAATTGTTAAGAGACTTCTTTACCAGGAGACTGTTACTGAAGATTCGGTTAAACCCTTGAATGAAACAAACTTCTATAAGAAGCAGCATCGTGTTGCTCTTCGTAACTGCGGTGTTATTGACCCCGAAAATATCGAAGAATATATCGCGTACGATGGTTATGCAGCTCTTGCAAAGGCTCTTACAGAAATGACTCCTGAAGACGTTATCAAAACTGTTATTGATTCAGGTCTTCGCGGTAGAGGTGGCGGTGGATTCCCCACAGGCCGTAAATGGAGCTTTACAGCTGCTAATAAGGCTGACCAGAAATATGTTGTATGTAATGCCGACGAAGGTGACCCCGGTGCTTTCATGGACCGTTCAGTTCTTGAAGGTGACCCCCACTGTATCGTTGAAGCTATGACAATCTGCGGTTACGCAACAGGCGCAACAGAAGGTTACGTTTACGTTCGTGCAGAATATCCTATCGCAGTTGAACGTTTACAGAAAGCTATCGATGATGCTCGTGCATACGGTCTTCTCGGTAAAAACATTTTCGGTTCAGGCTTTGATTTTGATTTATTTATCCGTCTTGGTGCAGGTGCTTTCGTTTGCGGTGAAGAAACTGCTCTTATGACATCTATCGAAGGTAACCGTGGTGAGCCTCGTCCCAGACCTCCCTATCCGGCAGTTAAGGGTCTTTTCGGCAAACCCACAACAGAAAACAACGTTGAAACCTTCGCAAATATTCCCCAGATTATCCTTAACGGTGCTGAATTCTTCAACACTATGGGTACTGAAACAAGCAAGGGTACTAAGGTTTTTGCTCTTGGTGGTAAAATCAACAACACAGGTCTTGTTGAAGTTCCTATGGGTACAACACTTCGTGAAATCGTTGAAGATATCGGTGGCGGTATTCCTAACGGCAAGAAGTTTAAAGCTGCTCAGACAGGTGGTCCCTCAGGCGGATGCCTTCCTGCAGACCTTCTTGATATTGAGATTGACTATGATAACCTTGTAGCTAAAGGTGCTATGATGGGTTCAGGCGGTCTTATCGTTATGGATGAAGATGACTGTATGGTTGACATCGCTAAGTTCTTCCTTAAATTTACAGTTGATGAATCTTGCGGTAAATGTACTCCCTGCCGTGTTGGTACAAGAAGACTTCTTGAAATTCTTGAGAAAATCACAAGCGGTAAAGGTACAATGGAAGACCTTGACAGAATGGAGAAGCTTTGCAACTACATCAAAGAAAACTCTCTTTGTGGTCTTGGTCAGACAGCTCCCAACCCCGTTCTTTCTACATATCAGCGTTTCAAGGATGAATACATCGCTCACGTTGTTGACAAAAAATGTCCCGCAGGCGTATGTAAAGACCTTGTTACATTCAAAATTGATGCAGATAAATGTATCGGTTGCGGTATTTGTGCAAAGAACTGTCCCGTTGATGCTATCACAAGAACAGATTACATTGCTCCCGGTCATAAGCTCGCATCATTCACAATTGACACAGATAAGTGTGTTAAGTGCGGTGTATGTATGGGTAACTGTAAGTTTAAAGCTATTAATAAATAAGGAGGAACTAAATAATGGAAAATGCAGTAAATATTAAAATTAACGGTTTTGATTATCAGGTTCCTGCCGGTTCTACGATTCTTGAAGCCGCACATTCAGTAGGTATTGAAATTCCTACACTTTGCTATCTTAAAGAAATCAACGCAATCGGTGCTTGCCGTATCTGCGTTGTTGAAGTTAAAGGTGCAAGAGGCCTTGTTGCAGCTTGTGTATTCCCCGTAAACGAGGGAATGGAAATTTTCACAAACACTCCCAAGGTTATCGAAGCAAGAAAAACTACTCTTGAGCTTATCCTTTCAACTCATAAGAAAGAATGTCTTTCTTGTGTAAGAAGCGGTAGCTGTGAATTACAGAAGCTTTGCTACGAATATGGCATTGAAGATGAAAACAAGTTTGCAGGTGACTTTGTAAACTACGCTATCGACAACAGTGCTACTCATATGTACCGTGATAACGAAAAATGTATCCTTTGCCGTCGTTGTGTTGCAGTATGTGACAAAACACAGGCAGTTTCAGTTATCGGTGCAAATGCTCGTGGCTTCGATACTCATATCGGCTCTGCTTTTGAATACGGTCTTGGCGACGTTGCTTGTGTATCCTGCGGTCAGTGTATTACAGCTTGTCCCACAGGCGCTCTTTCAGAAAGAGACGATACTCAGAAGGTATTCGATGCTATCAACGACCCCTCAAAGCACGTTATCGTTCAGACTGCTCCCGCAGTTCGTGTAGGTCTTGGTGAAGAGTTCGGTTATGAAATGGGCTCTATCGTTACAGGTAAAATGGTTGCAGCTCTCAAGATGCTCGGCTTTGACCGTGTATTCGATACAAACTTCACAGCTGACCTTACAATTATGGAAGAAGCAACTGAATTCCTCGGCAGATTCAAAGAGGGCAAAAATCTTCCTCTTATCACATCCTGCTCACCCGGTTGGATTAAATATTGCGAACACTATTATCCCGAATTTATTCCTAACCTTTCTTCTTGTAAATCTCCTCAGGGTATGTTCGGCTCAGTAGCAAAAACTTACTATGCTGAAAAGATGGGCATTGACCCCAAAGATATCTTTGTTGTATCTGTTATGCCTTGTACAGCTAAAAAGTTTGAAGCTGAAAGAGTTGACCATACAGCAGTTAAGGGCCTTGCAGATATTGATGCTTCAATCACTGTAAGAGAGCTTGCAAGAATGATTAAAAAAGCAGGTATCAACTTCAAAGCAATCCCCGATGCAGAGTTTGACGCACCCTTCGGACTTGGTTCAGGTGCAGGTACAATCTTCGGTGCTACCGGTGGTGTTATGGAAGCTGCTCTTCGTACAGCTTACGAAGTTGTTACAGGTAAAGAGCTTAACGACTTTGCAACATTCAGTGCAGTTCGTGGTGTTGAAGGCGTTAAAGAAGCATCTTACGACCTTGACGGTGTAACAGTTAACGTTGCAGTTGCATCAGGTCTTGCAAATGCAAAGAAAGTTCTTGAAATGGTTAAATCCGGTGAAAAGAAATATGATTTCATTGAAATCATGGCTTGTCCCGGTGGTTGTGTAAACGGTGGCGGTCAGCCTATCGTTCCCGCTTCTGTTCGTAACTTTGAAGA
Organism: Acutalibacteraceae bacterium; assembly: GCA_045638585.1. Lineage (GTDB taxonomy): Bacteria > Bacillota > Clostridia > Oscillospirales > Acutalibacteraceae > DTU089. The sequence continues at coordinate 73,248 of JAZUBO010000003.1, forward strand.
CGTAAGAGCACTTCGTGCAGCAGGTCTTTACAACGACGACGAAAATCTTCCCGTAAGAAAGTCACACAACAACCCCGACATTAAGGCTATCTACGACGAATATTTCGGTGAGCCCGGAAGCCATAAGGCACATGATATACTTCACACCGCATATACTGAGCGTAAGGTATATTAATTAATAAGTTTCCCCCCCTTGAGCGTTTAGCTCGAGGGGATTTTTTGTTATTGGTATTTATTTTATTTCTGTTTTGTGATATAACATTATTGTTAGTAAGGCGGTGATTATTTTGGGTAACGGTGACAAGCTTTTAATTGAACCGGTTGGGTATATTAAAAACGGATACAAAGAAAAATTCGGTGTACCTCGTCAAAGCGGTCTTGCATGCTCTGTGAAATCTGTTATTGAATTTTGTGAAGGTTTCAAAGATGAAAATATGCTCAGAGATATCGAGCAGTATTCACACCTTTGGCTTATATGGGGCTTTTCTCAAAATAACGGTCAATGGTCACCTACTGTAAGACCGCCAAGATTAGGTGGCAATAAAAGGGTAGGGGTGTTTGCAACCCGTTCACCGTTCAGACCAAATTCATTAGGTCTTTCTTGCGTTAAGCTCGAAGAAGTTGTTGACGGTAAAAACGGCAAAGCTCTCATTGTAAGTGGTGCGGATTTAGCCGATAACACACCCATTTATGACGTTAAACCGTATCTTCCTTACGTTGACAGCATACCCGATGCCAAAGGCGGTTTTTCTGACGATTTTAAAGATTATTCTCTTGAGGTTGTTATTTCCGAGAATATAAAAAATGAGCTGACACCTTTGCAGATAGAAAATCTTACAGAGCTTTTAAGCCTTGATCCGAGACCGTCATACCAGAATGATGAAGAAAGAATTTACGTTTTAGCATTCCAAGATATGCAAGTGAAATTCAAGTGTGCTGACAACACAATAACAGTTACTGAAATTTTAAGAGGCTAATAAGAGGATAAAATGTTTTATATAAAACCTGACTTTTATGATAAATTCAAATGTATAGCAGATAAATGCACCGACAACTGTTGCATCGGTTGGGAAATAGATATTGATGAGATTGCTTTAGAAAAATACAACTCTTTAACAGGTGCTTTCTCAGAAGAATTAAAAGAAAAAATTACAACCGCTTGTGACGGTAGCAATTGTTTTAAGCTTTGTGAAAACGAAAGATGCGCTTTGTTAAACGAGAAAAATCTTTGTAAGATAATTATAAACTGTGGTGAAGATTACCTTTGTGATATCTGCCGGGAGCATCCCCGTTTTTACGAATGGTTTGCAGGTGTAACCGAGTGTGGTTTAGGTCTTTGTTGCGAAGAGGTTTGCAGTCTTTTGCTCAAAAATGAAAAGCCGTTTTCTTTAATAGAAGAAAACGACGGTGAAGAAATTATTTTAGAAGCAAAAGAAGAAATAGCTGAATCTGATACATATATTTTTCTTTTTGCTTTCAGAGATAGCTTGTTTGAAATTCTTTTCGATGAAGAAATCTCTTTTACTGATAAGCTTATAAAAATTCTTTCTAAAACAGAAAGCTTCTGTAATGAAAAATGTAAGGTGCGTGACTACGAAAAAAGCCTTGCTTTTTACAAAAAAACAGAGCCTATCAACGATGCGTGGACAGAATTTATAGGTCATTTAAGTGAAGCTTATCAAGATGCTTTAAAATGCGAAAATGATTTCGACAATTTCAAAGATAATAATATGCTTTATTCAAAAATTCTTGCTTATATTTTATACCGCCATTTACTCAAAGCAGTTTTTGACGGCAGTGTGAAAGAAAGAGTTGAGTTTTCCGTTGAAGCGGTAAGGTTTATAAGGCTTTGCGATATGAAAACCTTTTTAGAAAAAGGAACGCTTACCTTGACCGACAGAATAAATAATTTGAAAAACTGGTCAAAGCAAATTGAATATAGCGAGGATAATACACAATTTTTAATTTATGGAGAAAACTAAAATGGCAAAGCAAGAGAAAACAAACGTTATGAGGCTTCTTGACCAGAAGAAGATTCCTTATGAAATACACGATTACTCAAAAACAGATGCTATAGCAGGTGAGGATGTTGCCTCTGTTTTAGGTGAAAATCCCGATATGGTATTTAAAACTCTTGTAACGGTTGGAAAATCAAAGCAGAACTATGTTTTTCTCGTACCTGTAAACAGAGAATTGAATTTGAAAAAAGCGGCAAGCGCTGTTGGTGAAAAAAGCATAGAAATGATAAAATCAAAGGATTTATTAGGTCTTACAGGTTATATTCACGGCGGTTGCTCACCCGTAGGTATGAAAAAAGCCTTTCCTACAGTGATAGATGCTTCTGCAGAAAGCTTTGATAAAATCTTTTTTAGTGCAGGTAAAATCGGTTTTCAGGTTGAGCTTTTAGTTTCAGACGTTGAAAAAATTATAAAATATAAATTTGCAGATATCAGTGAATAAAATAAAAGTTGCGTTTCACATTCAATGAAACGCAACTTTTTTATAGTATATTTGTTATTTCTTTTAACTGTGTAACTATGTATGCGGGCGATATTTCATCGGGTAAGCTTTCAAGGTTTTTATTAAACCATATTGTTTCTAATCCGTAATTACATCCGCCCTTGATATCAGCTGAAAGACTGTCACCGATAAGAATAACTGAATCTTTTTCGGGATTACCTAACTTTTCAAAGCAATAGTCAAAAAACTCTGTTGCAGGCTTTGGTATCCCTATATCTTCGGATACAAAAATCTCTTTGAAATATTTATCAAAATTACCGATTTTTAATCTACTTTCCTGAACGAAACGGAAGCCGTTTGAAACGATATATAAATCGTATTTAGGGTAAAGGTAATCTAAAAGCTCATAAGCACCGTCAACCGCATATGCACCTTTAGCAACACTTTTTTCAAAAAGATCTTCAACAACATGACCGTCGAAATCTATTCCTAATTTACCAAGAATTATATTCCAACGATTTTCACGAAGCTCTGCTTTTGTGATTTCACCGTTTTCAAGACGCTTCCAGATTTTTACATTTTCAGTAATAAAGGTGGTGAAAACGTTATCTGAATAAGATAAATTGAATTTATTGAAAATATCAATTATAGAATGTCTTGCACACTCATTGAAATCAATTAAAGTATTATCAAGGTCAATAAGAATTATTTTTTTCATAATAATCCAACGATTTTGTTTGAAATTTCTTCTACCCAGTCGCCCTCAAACAATTCGATTACACCTGCATCAACTGCAGCGGCAAGCTTGTTGTTCATAGGAATTTCTGCAACTGTATCAACATTATACTCATCTGCGATTTCTTTAATATTGCTTTCACCGAAGATTTTATGCTTTGTGTCACAGTTAGGGCAAAGGAAATATGACATATTTTCTGCAAATGCAAGAACGGGAATGTTCATAAGGTTTGCCATCTTTACAGCCTTTTCAACTATCATACCAACTAACTCCTGAGGAGAAGCAACGATAACTATTCCGTCAACGGGAAGACTCTGGAAAACTGTAAGAGGAACGTCACCTGTTCCGGGAGGCATATCAACAAACATAAAGTCAACGTCGTCCCAGATAACGTCTGTCCAGAATTGCTTTACAGCACCTGCGATAACTGGGCCACGCCAAACAACAGGGTCAGTATCGTTTTCAAGAAGAAGGTTTACAGACATAATTTCAATGCCTGTTTTTGATTTGCAGGGGAGAATACCGTTTTCTGTACCCTGTGCTTTTTCTTTGATACCGAATGCTTTGGGAATTGAAGGACCTGTAATATCGGCATCAAGAATAGCGGTTTTGAAGCCTTTTCTTTGAGTTGAAACGGCTAAAAGAGAGGTAACGAGAGATTTACCAACGCCACCCTTACCGCTTACAACACCAATAACCTTTTTGATTTTTGAAAGCTCATGGGGTTTTTCACGTAAGCTTTCGGGGTCTTTTCGTGAAGAGCAGTTCTGAGAACAAGTACTGCAGTTATGAGTGCATTCACTCATGTATAATCATCTCCTAAATGGTTTTCTACAAAATGATATTTAAAACATAAGATATCATAACACACTATTTTTCAAATATCAATGATGATTTAAAAATGTTAATATATTATATATAGTATACAAAAATAGCTAAAAACACGGTGTTTTTTTGAAAATGTAAAATTATTATTATCTATTGACTTTTTTGCTGCATTTTTATATAATGTTTTGTGCAACTGTCCTGGTACAAGTATGCCTTGACGTATAAATACAGGTTTATATTTACTTTAACACTTCTCATACTTCGTAAAAAAAGCCTGAAAAATAGATAGGAGAATAAAAAATGAAAAGAACTTATCAGCCCAAGAAAAGACACAGAAAGATGGAACACGGTTTCCGTAAAAGAATGGCAGACAGAAACGGCCGCAAGGTACTTGCTCGTCGTCGTAAAAAAGGCAGAAAACAGCTCACATACTAATCCTGCCAAGTAATTCGGGAGAATAATGTGTCAGATTTCGTCACACTTAAATCAAATTCCGACTTTCGTCGGTTATATAATAGAGGCAAGGCTGTAACTGATCCTGCGTTGGTTGTTTATTACTCAAAGAACCGCGCGGGAATTTGCCGTATTGGTATAACTACAAGTAAAAAAATCGGTAATGC
>JAZUBO010000004.1:0-3910 GCA_045638585.1 Acutalibacteraceae bacterium
AACCAACCTCTTCGATGAAGCGGCCGTCACGAGGATAACGTGAATCAGCTACAACTACACGATAGAAAGGTGCTTTCTTTGCGCCCATACGGCGAAGACGAATTTTTACTGCCATTTTAATTACCTCCGAAAAGTAAAATAATAATAAACTGATTTATATTAAACACGTTGTGTTTAAAAACTGAATTAATGATGTTATACTTCGTACAAATGAAGTACTTTGTAATGAAGTTGCGCTTGGCACAAATGATGTTGCACTTCGTGCAAATGAATGTAATCCTGCGGATTACATTGGGAAGCCACCCATACCGCCGGGCATTCCACCGGGCATTCCTCCGCCCATACCCATGCGCTGCATACGCTTCATCATTTTTTTAGAGCCCTTGCCGTTAAGCTGTTTATAAAGCTTTTGCATTGAACGGTACTGGTTAAGAAGACGGTTAACGTCTTCAACCTGCATACCGCAACCGGCTGCGATTCTGCGTTTACGAGAAGGATTGATTATATCGGGATTTTCACGTTCCTTCATTGTCATTGAACGGATAATTGCCATTGTATAGTCAATCTGTTTGTCGTCAACATCAACGTCCTTAACCTTTTTATTAAGACCGGGAATCATTGAAAGAATGTCTTTCATCGGACCCATTTTCTTCATTTCTTCGAACTGCATAAGCATATCGTTAAGGTCAAGCTTGTTTGCTTTGAGCTTTCTTTCAAGCTCTTCTGCTTTCTTTTCATCTAAAGCTGTTTCAGCTTTTTCGATAAGTGAAAGCACGTCACCCATACCGAGAATACGGCTAGCCATTCTGTCGGGATGGAAAACGTCTAAATCGGCAAGCTTTTCACCGATACCGATAAACTTGATGGGTTTACCTGTAACTGCTCTTGCTGAAAGAGCCGCACCACCTCTTGTATCACCGTCAAGCTTTGTAAGAACAAGACCGTCAATACCGAGAGCCTCGTTGAAGGAAGAAGCAACGGTAACTGCATCCTGACCGAGCATTGAGTCAATAACAAGTAAGATTTCGTGGGGCTTAACGGTTGATTTGATATCCTTAAGCTCCTGCATAAGCTGTTCGTCAATATGAAGACGACCTGCAGTATCAAGGAATACATAATCGTAACCGTTATCTTTTGCAAGCTTAATTGCTTCAGTAGCAATTTTAACTGGGTTTTCAGTACCCATTTCAAAAACGGGAACACCTATCTGCTCACCTACAACCTGCAACTGCTTGATAGCGGCAGGACGGTAGATGTCACAAGCAACAAGTAAAGGTCTGTGACCTTGTTCTTTGAGCCTTAAAGCAATTTTTGCACTGTGGGTTGTTTTACCTGAACCCTGAAGACCGCACATCATAACAACCGTTGGCGGATGAGATGCGGAAGCAAGCCTTGCCTGAGTACCACCCATAAGAGCGGTAAGCTCTTCATTTACTATTTTGATAACCATCTGAGCAGGTGTAAGGCTTTCCATAACCTTTGCACCGATTGCTCTTTCGGTAACGTTGTTTGTAAAGTCTTTTGCAACCTTATAGTTAACGTCTGCTTCAAGAAGAGCAAGTCGCACCTCTCGCATAGCATCGCGAACATCAGCCTCTGTAAGACTACCTTTACTTTTAAGCTTTTTAAACGCATTATCAAGCCTATCGGAAAGACCTTCAAAAGCCACGGTACAACCTCCTTTTATTCATCAAGAGAATCTATTGCCGATTTGATACTTACAACGGCATCGTTAACCTCTCTTGATAACGAAATATTCATATTATAATTGTTTATGGTTTCGGTGCTCTGTTTTATAGTTTCAAGAGCATCCTTTACTCTGCGGGTACGCTCTGCGAAGCCCAGCTTTTTCTCCATATCGTAAAGCTGACCTTCTGCCCTTTTAACTGCATCACGCACACCTTGTCTTGTGATGCCCTCATTCTGGGCAATTTCAGAAAGAGAAAGATCGTCGCTATAATAATACTCAATGAATTTACGCTGATTTTCTGTAAGCATTTCGCCATAAAAATCTGCAAGTAAAACAACATCAAGGTCTTTTGCCATAACGATTCTCCTTTCAACGCTCTGTAAAGACATTTCACTTTACAGGTGAGCATTATAACAGAGTAAGCCCCTTTTGTCAATAGGTAACTGAAATTTAATTTCCTATATTATTAAGAACAAATGCATCAATGCATTCCCAATACTTTTCATTGTATTTTTCAGTAAGCCTTGCATGCTCTGCTTCGGGTATAAATTCTTGCTTTCTACCCTTTACTTCACATTCCATATGTAAATCGTTGTTATCGTTTACAGTGGCAATTACGTCACCTTCACCGTGCATAAAAAGTATGGGCTTTTCAACCTGTTTTGCAATAGACTGTGGGCCTGTTTCTTTTAAATCTATGTCGTATTTTATACTACAATATAGTGAAGCAATATCTCTTATGGGAAACGGTGATTTTTCGTAAGCCGCTTCAAGATAGTTACCATATACAGCCCAAAGAGTTGAATAGCAGCTATCAGCAATTATACATTTTACGTTTTCGGGAAGCTTTTCTCCGGCAGCTTCAAACACAGCAGCTGCACCCGTTGAAACGCCGAAAAGAATAATTTTAGAATTTTCGTTATTTTCGGTTATGTAATTTATCCAGAACAATATATTATCAGTATCAGCAGTGCTTAAGAAAAGTGATTTTTCACTGTTACCGTTTGCGGTTGTAAGCTCCGGAATTATAAGGTTAAAGCCCAAATCGTAAAAATGCTTTGCATATTCCCCCATTGAATACGGTGTAGCACCATACATATGACCCAGAATCACATAGCTTTGAGAATAGTTTTCGTTTTTGATATTAAGAGCAGTATATGATTTTTCTTCTGAAGAAGCAGAAATCATCTCACCCTTGCTTTCTAAAAATGCGTCTTTTTTATTTATAGTATTCAAAAATTCTTCACCGTAAGCGGTTTCGATGAATTTCTTTGAGCTATTTTCTGAAAAAAGAGATTCTATAATATGTATTGCGAAAATGCTTTGAATGAGTAAGGTCAATAAAGCGACGATAAAAATAAAAAGAAAAACCTTCTTTTTTGTTATATGGAGCTTGGGCAATTTACGGGCATACATAACAACAGTTGGCCCGTCTTTACCGTCAATTTTGACTGCCTTGTATTTTACAAAATTTTTGATTTTCTCTAACATTTTCACACCCCTTTTCTTAAAAAATCAAGTGTAATAATATCACAATCATTTATATAAAATCAATGCTTTGAAACCCAATTAAAATAAATCGTTATTTTTACACAAAACATTTGACTATTTTCTTTTAAAGTTATATAATCCATAAGAATTTATTTTGTGAGGTTACTTATGAATTTAGTTGAAATTATAATTCTCGCTGTAAGTCTTTCAATGGACGCCTTTGCAGTTGCTTTATGCAAGGGTCTTGCTCTTAAAAAAATCAATTTCAAAAGCTGTATGATTGTTGGTGCCTGGTTTGGCTTCTTTCAGGGCTTTATGCCCTTGTTAGGCTACCTTTTAGGAAGCACCTTTGCCGATAAAATCACATCAATAGACCATTGGATTGCATTCGTTCTTTTAGCAATTATCGGCGGTAATATGATTAAAGAATCCTTTGAAAAATGCGAAGAATGTAAAGATGCTTCTCTCGGCTTTAAATCAATGCTTGTTATGGCAATTGCTACGAGTATAGATGCTTTAGCAGTTGGTGTAAGCTTTGCATTTACAGACTTTAACCCCGATTGGTTTGTTTATATTGCATTTGTTATGATAGCTGTAATTACCTGCTTGCTTTCCGCAATTGGTGTTAAGCTTGGTAATATTTTCGGTACAAAATACAAATCAAAGGCTGAATTTGCCGGTGGTTTAATCTTAATTATTTTAGGACTTAAGATTTTACTTGAGGGGTTA
>JAZUBO010000005.1:0-37669 GCA_045638585.1 Acutalibacteraceae bacterium
GGCGTTGGCGGTGGATTTGTATTTAGGGTTAAGCCTGGTTGATTGGAGATGTGAATATGAAGTATCAGCATGTACAGAGAATATTTAAAAATCCGTTCTATGTGAATTGTAAAAAACATTATTGTATTGATTGCGGTGAACAGATGACAAAAATCAAGGTGTCAAAGATTGTTAATTCTAATTCGCCAGAAGCGAAAAATTTTGATTTTCATACAATGGACAACTATATGATTGGTGATGTCAAATTCATCTGGATTGAATTTCAATGTCCTAAGTGCAAAAGACAATTCACAATTGAAGAAATGAAACGGATAGAAAAAAGGACGCATAAAAATGAATTGTAGGAAAAACAATCAGGGGACGGTTCTATGATTGACCCTTAAATCCCTTGATATACAAAGGTTTTCAGCGTTTTCGCGGTTGTTTATAATTTAAAAATCAGGGGCGGTTTCCTTTGGGAAGACTACCCAATCACAGAACTGTCCCCTGATTTTTCGTCCCCTGATTTTTCTAGCAATAAAGATTTTCGGACGGTGGAGAGTTCTCGACGTGAGCCCTCGAACGTCGTGAAACCGTAGGTTTCATTGACACCAAGTAACCTCTTTTTAAAAAGCAACTTCACAAGAAATAGTATCATATTAACTTTATTAAAAAGATAACTTTCTTACAATTGAATCTTACGATTCAACTACGCTCCATTGTCGCGTAGAGAACTCTCCACCACCCGAAAAGCTGTACCAAAAGAACTACAAATAGGCACGTTTGAAAATTTACTGAATAAATAAAAAATTCCAAGGTGGTCCCCCTCTCTTCGAAGAGAGGTACACGCCTTGGATAATTTTTTGTGTTATTAAATTTGTTGCTCCCCGCGAAGCTTATATAATAGCGTCGCAGACCCTTACTTCTTCACTATTCACTTTTCACTCTTCACTGCGAGCGTAGCGAGTCTGTCGCAGACCCTTACTTTCTCACTTTTCACTATTACTTATTACCTGTGAGTGAAGCGAGCTTATTTCCTCGTCTTATTATAAATCTTTGATTTAATGCTATCAACAACTGAAAGCTTGTTGCTTTCGTTGACCTTTAATTCGTCAAGTGAATAGCCCTTTAATGAAAACTCTGCTTTGTCACTTTCGTAAAGGTCAACTATACTGCCGTCAGAAAGCTCTGTAATGCAAGAGTATACGTAAGAAAACGGGTTTAAGCTATCCGTAACCTTCTTGTTGTATTTCCATTCAACCTTGTTGTTTTCGTCGTAAAGACCGATTTTTATTACACCAAGCTTTCTTGTTTTGGTTGAAGGACAAGCTAAAATTATAGCATCCTTACCTTCAATTTTCTTGCTGTAATTTATAACCGAAAACATACAGTTTGAGCAATAGCCTAAAGCTTTATCAATAGTGTAGCTGCTCCATGTTTCACCGTAATCAGTAGAGTCGGTATAGCTTATGTAGCCTGCAATGTTTCTTGAATACATTCTTAAAACGCCGTTGTTAAGAAGAATAAACTGACTTTCAGAGCTTTTACCTGCAAGACCTACCTGATTTGCTTTCTTTGAGCGTTGCCAGTTTTCACCGTCGTCGGTATAAATAACGCTTGTGTATTCTCTTGCGTCATTGTTGTCGTAAACCGAAAATATAACTCTCTGCTTACCGTCTTTTTCAAGGCAGATGCCAACACCGGGAGAAAAGCCCGTAAAGCCCTTAGAGCCTATTTCAAGGTTAAGAATTTTACCGTCAGACCAGCTTTCACCGTTGTCAAAGCTTTTTCTTACCCAAAGGTAATAGGTGGGGTAAATCTTAATAGGGGCGTATGCGTAAAAGATATTAGCAATTATATCTTTATCATTTAAAGTACCGTCTTTGTTCATCTGTTTTATGAGAACAGGGGAGTATTCCTCACCGTTTTTCTCATAAATGTTATAAAACTTATCTACAAAATAGTTTTTGTAGCTTGAGTTATCAGCGTATCTTAAAACAGGCGCATATCCGTCTTCGTTAAAAGCATCTACATAGTAGGGGTAATGTTTTTTATCAAGTGTTGTGCTTTCGGCTTTTTCGTGGCTTGTCTTATCGCAAAGGGCAAGCTTCCCGTCAATATAGCCGTTGCCCTTGCCGTATGTGCCTGCACTCCAGAGACCCATATATGCCGGACAAGCATCGCAAACGTGATAAACAACACCGTTTTTATCCTGACATATTGCAGAGTCACAAAATGAAGCGGATGTAGGTATTGCTTGATTGTGGTCTGCGTCTTCCATATCGTCAAAATGGTTAACCCAGACGATATCAGACCAGGTTTTACAGTTGTCGTCAGAGTAACGAATAACTGTTTCAATGTTAGCGGGGTCATCAGTACCATTACCGTATCTTATATCGCCACCTGCAATAACTCTACCGTTTTTAAGAGTAAGTATTGAGGGAATACGGAATAATTTACTGTTTCCTGTACCCGCTGAATAAGGGTTTGTGTAATTCTTCATATTATCACCGTTGCATTTCAATTAAACAAGTCTGAATGTTTTAACCTCGAAGGGTGTTACGTTAAACGTAAGCTTGTTGCCGTCAGCAGAAATTTCTTTTTCATCAACTTCCATAAGGTTACATTCATAAGCCTTTGAGAATGGTAAGTTTATTGTAAGAGTTCTTTCTCCACGAACTCTTCTGCTCTGGTAAATTCTTACGATAATACCGTTACCATCCTGTGCCTGTTTAACTGCATCAATAACGATATCATCATTGTCGCAGTTAATGTAGCTGTTGCTTTCGGGAAGTGAGCCACTATTAGCAGAAACTGGTATTGCCTTAAGAGGACAGTTAAGTGCGAAAGCCTCTTTAACAGTACCGCCTGTCTGCCAGGTGCCACTGTGGGGATAGTAAGAATAAGTAAATGAATGATAGCCTAAATCACCGTATCTGTCGGGTGTTGTGGGCGCACGAAGAAGCGTAATTCTCATTCTGCTATTGAGTATGTCGTAACCATATTTACAGTCGTTAAGAATACTTACACCGTAATCGCCCTCGGAAAGGTCTGCCCATTTATGAGCACACTGCTCAAAACGAGCAGCATCAAAGGAAGAATTGCGGTGAGTAGGACGTTTAATAGCACCATGAGCTGCCTCAAAGGTAGCCTCTGTGTTAAGCACGTTAACGTCGAAAGCGGCCTTCATAACCTTGTCGCGTTCCTGCCAGTCAACCTCTGTTTCAAACATCAACTGTCTGATTCCTGCGTAAAGAATAATGTTTTGTGAAATAGTTGATTTGTTGAATTTTCTTACAACCTTAAGAACTGCTCTTACGGGTGAACATTCAGTAATTTCAACACTTTCTGCCTTTTCAAGCACCCATTTTTTCTTTTCGTAGTTCTGTTCAAGGTTCCAAGCAGTTTCGTGAATACATTTATCAATGAATACGGTAATCAAGTTACCCTTGCCGTCAAGAGTTTCACGGTTGTTTTCTTTATCAAAAATTGAGGTAAGAATACCATTTTCATCGTAACAAACCTTAAGAATTTCGTTTTCAATAACACCGTTGCCGATTTTTACGTTTTCTTTTTCTTCTGCTTCACAGAATGGGAAGAATTTATAGCCCATAGGAGGAACGTTGTCGGCAATAAATTCGGTATATTCTTCACCGTCCTTTGTGAATGTTCTTGAAAGAGCACCTATCTTTTTATTTCCCTTGAATGTAACAGGAGCTGTAACCTCATTGGAAATCATATTCCATACAACAACACCGTCTTTTTCTGCGGTGATATTTGCGGTGATACCCTCAAGTGCAGAGCAGTAAATTTCATTACCGTCTTTTTCAAGCTTTGCAAAATCGGGTCTGCAATCCTCCATAGCCTCGTGGATAGATGTGCCGGGAAGAATATCGTGGAACTGATTCTTAAGGAACAACAGCCAGAGATTCTGAAGCTTTTCAATATCGTAACCGCCACCGAAAACGCCAGCCATTTCGCAACGGCTTAAAAGGAATTCGTTTTTACGGTTGCCCTTTTTAATAAAGCCCTGGCTTGTATATGTACCTCTGTGGTTTTCGTAATAAAGCTCGTCGCAATAGGTGGGAAGCTCCTCGCGGATTTTCTCTGCCTCTGCAAAGAATTCTGCAGGATGACCCATTCTTGTTTTGGGAAGACCGGGGAAGTTTTTAAGTCTTTTTGCGTTTTCCAACATTCTGTAGGTGCTTCCTCCACCGCCATCACCGTAGCCGAACATACCGAAGCCTGTCTTTAAAACGTGCTTTAAATCGTTATTGAAGGAAGCGTCGCAAACTTGCTTGGGGTCGTAGTCGCCCTGATAGTGAGAACGCTGATTCAAAGCAAGAATTTCAGAGCCGTCAGCACCCTTCCATTTGAATAGTGTGTGGGGGAAACGGTTAGTATCCTGATTAAGAAGCTTTGTTGTAATAAAGTATTTCATACCGCTTTTTTTGATAATCTGCGGTAAAGCGTATGAGAAGCCGAAGCAGTCAGGGAGCCAGTATGTGTCAGAAGAAACACCGAATTCTTTAAGGAAAAATTCTCTTCCGTAAAGAAGCTGACGAATCATACTTTCACCTGATGCGATATTTGTATCACATTCAACCCAGGTGTTACCAACGATATTCCATTGACCGTTTTTAACCTTTTCTTTAATTCTTTCGTAAAGCTCGGGGTAATTCTTTTTAATCATATCGTAGGCAATAGCCTGACTTTGTGTGAAAGTAAATTCGGGGTAAACATCCATAAGAGCAAGGTTATTTGCAAAGGTTCTCGCACTCTTTCTTTCTGTTTCCTGAATTCTCCAGAGCCAAGCAATATCAATATGACTGTGACCGTCAAAGATAACCTCTGATGGTGCAGTATATTCAATTTCTGCAAGCTTTTTGTCAAAATGCTCGCAAGCAATTGCGATGGATTTTCTTGCTTCGCTTTCCTCGAAATCAAAGTCAACAAGGTGAAGAGAATCATCAAGCACCTTGTAAACGCTTTCTCTTATGAATTCATCTTTAATGCAGGGGAGAGCATCCCAGGCTGTAACGCAGTTAAGATAGAATTTTTCGCAAATTTTATCAACTACGGCAAAGTTTGCAAATTTAAGAGTGTATTCACATTCTTTGATACCATTCATTGCCATATCACAGAAGCCTGCCGAGTCAACGCAAGCCTCAAGCTCAATATCCATAGGCTCACCGAATGTTAGGAAGTTTTCTGTAATATTAACTGTTTCTCTGCCAACCCAACCGCTTTTTTCTCTTGAAGAAACGGAGTTTGCAATTTTGCCGTTTATTCTTATAAGAATTTCACCGCCAAAATCAAGGTTAAGATAAACCTTTTCATCCTTGAAGCTTTCGGGTAAAGTAACCTGTGTTTTAAAAATTCTTGCACAGTCATAGCGTGCAAACCAGTGGTCGCCTAATTTAAGTGTTTCTTTAGTTTCGGGGTAAAATTTGTGCTGCCCCTCACCAAGATAATCACCGTCATAGGTTTCCCATACGGGCATATCAACCTTTTCTTTGATGCAGTATTTATTCAACTGCTTCAGCATATCAAATAAAACGCCTTGTTTAGGTGTTTTCATAATATCAACTCCTGATTTTTCAATATTTTTCAATACAAAGTAATAATACCATATCTCTAAAATGTGAGCAATAAAAGAATTCAAAAAACAGGGGTTAAAATATACCAAAAAATAGCACAATAAATTGTGAGGGTTGATAAAATAAATTGCAAATTGAAAATGGCAAGTGGCAAATTTCGGAACTACGTTGGCAGTTATAAAGGTTCACAGGCTTTGATTTGTAAATTCTTTTTCTGTTTATTTACTTATCAAATATTCTATGATATAATATAATATCAATCTGCAAATAATAAAGAAGTGAAGAAAGGAGCAAGAGCTATATGGCGGATAAGTTTATTTTACATTCTGATTATAAGCCTACGGGTGACCAGCCTGAAGCTATTGAAAAGCTTGTTGACGGTGTTAACAAGGGCTATATGGAGCAAACACTTTTAGGTGTTACGGGTAGCGGTAAAACCTTTACTATGGCAAACGTTATCGCAAAGCTTAACCGACCCACTCTTGTTCTTGCTCACAATAAAACTCTTGCCGCCCAGCTTTGCTCGGAATTCAAAGAGTTTTTCCCTGAAAATGCAGTTGAATATTTCGTTTCCTATTACGATTATTATCAACCCGAAGCATATATCCCTACAACCGATACTTACATTGAAAAGGATAGTGCGGTAAACGACGAAATTGATAAATTGCGCCACTCGGCTACTTCCGCCCTTTCTGAAAGACGCGACGTAATCATCGTTGCCAGTGTTTCTTGTATTTACACTCTCGGTGACCCTATTGATTATCGCAGTATGGTTATTTCTCTTCGCACGGGTATGCAGAAGGACCGCGATGAGCTTATAGCAAAGCTTGTTGATATTCAGTATGAAAGAAACGATGTAAGCTTTATAAGAAATAAATTCAGAGTAAAAGGGGATACCGTTGAAATATTCCCCGTTTATTCTTCTGATACTGCTTATAGAATTGAATTTTTCGGTGACGAAATTGATAGAATTTCAGAAATAAATCCTCTTACGGGTGAGGTTAAATGCACCCGTAGTCACGTTGCTATTTACCCTGCTTCCCATTACGTTGTAGAACACGATAAAATGGAAAAAGCCCTTGAGAATATTTATAACGAGATGGAAGAAACTGTTGAAAAATTCAAGTCTGAGGGTAAGCTTTTAGAGGCACAGAGAATTCAGCAACGAACACTTTACGATATCGAAATGCTTCGTGAAACGGGCTTTTGTAAGGGTATAGAAAACTATTCAAGAGTTATGTCGGGAAGAGAGCCGGGAACAGCACCCTTTACTCTTCTTGACTATTTCCCTGATGATTTCGTTTTGTTTGTAGATGAATCTCACGTTACTCTTCCTCAGGTAAGAGGTATGTTTGGCGGTGACCGTTCAAGAAAAGAAAGCCTTGTTAATTTCGGCTTCCGTTTACCGTCTGCTTTTGATAACAGACCACTTAAATTCGATGAATTCTACGATAAAACCCATCAGAAGATTTTCGTCAGCGCAACTCCGGGTGAGCTTGAAAAACAAAAAAGCACCCAAATTGCAGAACAGGTTATACGTCCTACAGGTCTTCTTGACCCCGAAATAAGCGTAAGGTCAACCGAGGGGCAGATAGATGACCTTATTTCAGAAATCAATATGAGGGTTGAACGTGAAGAGCGAGTGCTTGTCACAACTCTTACAAGGAAAATGGCGGAGGACCTTACAGATTATCTTTCCGATTACGGAATTAAAGTCCGTTATATGCACTATGACGTTGATACAATTGAACGAATGGAGCTTATAAGAGATTTACGATTAAAAGAGTTTGACGTGCTTGTTGGCATCAACCTTTTAAGAGAGGGTCTTGATATTCCCGAGGTTTCATTGGTAGCAATTTTAGATGCAGATAAAGAGGGCTTTTTAAGAAGCGAAACCTCACTAATTCAGACTATAGGCAGAGCCGCCCGTAACTCAAACGGTCAGGTTATTATGTATGCCGATACAGTAACAAGCTCAATGGAAAGAGCAATAAGTGAAACCTATCGCAGACGAGAAAAGCAAATGAAATATAACGAGGAAAACGGTATCGTTCCTCAGACAATCAAAAAAGATGTAAGGGATATTCTTGAAATAAGCTCAAAAGAT
Organism: Acutalibacteraceae bacterium; assembly: GCA_045638585.1. GTDB lineage: Bacteria > Bacillota > Clostridia > Oscillospirales > Acutalibacteraceae > DTU089. The sequence continues at coordinate 7,687 of JAZUBO010000005.1, forward strand.
AACGTTCAGGAAAAAATAGCAAAGCATAAGCTTTCAGCTAAAGAAAAGAATGAGCTTATTGAACGTCTTACTAAAGAAATGAAAGCGGCGGCAAAGCTTCTTGAATTTGAACACGCTGCATATCTTCGTGACCAGATACAAAAATTAAAAGGATAAAAAGATGGAAAAAAATATCATTGTTAAAGGTGCAAGAGAGCATAACTTGAAAAACGTTAATGTTGAGATTCCCCGAGATAAGCTTGTTGTTTTTACAGGTCTTTCAGGCTCGGGTAAATCTTCTCTTGCTTTCGATACTATTTATGCCGAGGGGCAAAGACGATATATGGAAAGCCTTTCATCCTATGCCCGTCAATTCCTCGGAATTATGGAAAAGCCTGATGTTGACAGCATAGACGGGCTTTCTCCCGCAATTTCAATAGACCAGAAAACCACCTCGAAAAATCCTCGTTCAACGGTGGGTACGGTAACAGAAATTTACGACTATCTTCGTCTATTGTATGCAAGAATAGGTGTGCCTCATTGTCCTGTTTGCGGTAAAGAAATCAAGCAACAGTCTATTGACCAGATTGTTGATAAAATTCTTGAATTACCGGAGGGTACAAAATTTCAGGTTTTAGCACCTATTGCAAAGGGTAAAAAAGGTGAGTTCCAGAAAGAGCTTGAGGGTGCTTCAAAATCAGGTTATTCAAGAGTAAGAATTGACGGAATTGTTTACGACCTTTCCGAGAAAATCAAGCTCGAGAAAAATATTAAGCATAATATTGAGATAATCGTTGACCGTCTTGTTATGAAAGAGGGGATAACCTCTCGTCTTACAGATTCGCTTGAATCTGCCTTTTCACTTACTGAGGGTACGGTGGTTATAGACGTTGTCGGCGGTGAAGAGATTTTATTTTCTCAAAACTTTGCTTGCCCCGAGCACGGCTCCTGTATGGATGAATTAGAGCCTCGTATGTTCTCCTTCAATAATCCGTTTGGTGCTTGTCCCACTTGCTCAGGCTTAAGCGTTTTTATGAGAGTTTCCGAGGATTTGCTTGTTCCTAACAGAAAGCTTTCAATCAGTGACGGTGCCATAAAGGGTTGCGGTTGGGGTAAGTCAGATGCAAGCACAATCGCAGGTATGTATTACAATGCTCTTGCAGAGAAATATAATTTTACTCTTGATACACCGTTTTATAAGATTTCACCCGAGGGTCAGAATGCGATATTCTACGGCACAAATGGTGAACGTATAAAAATGGTGCGTGAAAACGAATATGGAAGCGGTACTTATATGACAGATTTCGAGGGTATAGTAAATAACCTTGAAAGACGATATCGCGAAACAACAAGCGATTGGTCAAGAAGAGAAATTGAGCAGTATATGACCTCTTGCGACTGTCCCGATTGTAAGGGTGCAAGGTTAAAGCCTGCTTCTCTTGCCGTTACCGTAGGCGGTAAAAATATCAAAGAATTTACCGATATGCCTATCGGTGACGAGCTTTCCTTTATTGAAAATTTAGAGCTTTCCGAAAAGGATAAGCTTATCGGTAAGCAGATTATAAAAGAAATCCGTTCAAGACTTGCTTTTCTTTGCAACGTTGGTCTTGATTACCTTACTCTTTCCCGTTCTGCAGGTACTCTTTCGGGCGGTGAAAGTCAGCGTATAAGACTTGCAACCCAGATAGGCTCTTCTCTTATGGGGGTTTTATATATCCTTGACGAGCCAAGCATCGGTCTTCATCAGAGAGATAACGAAAAGCTTTTACAGTCACTTAAAAATCTTCGTGATTTAGGTAATACGCTTATTGTTGTTGAGCACGATGAAGATACAATGAATTCAGCCGATTTCATCGTTGATGTAGGCGTTGGTGCAGGTGTTCACGGTGGTGAAATAATCTGTGCAGGTACGGTTGAAGAAATTAAAAATTGCGAGCGTTCCGTAACGGGTCAGTATCTTTCAGGTAAAAAGAAAATCGAGGTTCCCGAAAAAAGACGAAAGGGTAACGGTAAGTTCTTAGAAATTAAAGGTGCAAGACAAAATAACCTTAAAAACGTAGACGTTAAAATTCCTTTAGGTGAGCTTGTTGTTGTAACGGGTGTTTCAGGCTCGGGTAAATCCTCGTTAATTAACGAAATACTTTATAAAAAGCTTGCTGCAGAGCTTAATAACGCAAGAAAATTTGCAGGTAAGCACGATGAAATTCTCGGTATTGAAAATCTTGATAAGGTTATTGATATTGACCAGTCACCCATAGGCAGAACACCTCGTTCAAACACCGCAACCTATACCGGTGTGTTTAACGATATCAGAACTCTTTTTGCACAGACTCAGGATGCAAAAACAAGAGGCTACGATGCAGGTCGTTTCTCCTTTAACGTTAAAGGAGGGCGTTGTGAAGCCTGTGAGGGTGATGGTATAATTAAGATTGAAATGAACTTTCTTTCCGATGTTTACGTGCCTTGTGAGGTTTGCCGCGGTGCAAGATACAACAGGGAAACGCTCGAAGTTAAATACAAAGGCAAAAGCATAAGCGACGTGCTTAATATGACTGTTGAAGAGGCTATGGAGTTTTTCTCAAATGTTCCGAAAATCCGTCAGAAGCTTGAAACAATTTTCGACGTTGGTCTTGGTTATATTACCCTTGGTCAATCAGCAACAACTCTTTCAGGCGGTGAAGCTCAAAGAGTAAAGCTTGCAACAGAGCTTTCAAAGCGTTCAACGGGCAAAACCGTTTATATTCTCGATGAGCCTACAACGGGTCTTCATACTGCCGATGTTAAAAAGCTTCTTGAGGTTATCAACAAGCTTGTTGACCAGAAGAATTCCGTTATAGTTATTGAGCATAACCTCGACGTTATTAAAACTGCGGACTATATTATCGACTTAGGTCCTGAAGGAGGTAGCGGTGGCGGTGAGATAGTAGCGCAGGGTACACCCGAGGAGGTTGCAAAATGCGAAAAATCTTATACGGGAAAATATTTAAAACCGCTTCTGAAATCTTGATATATTAAAAATATTGTTATATAATTGTTAAAAATTTGTTTTTGAAAAGGGGAATTTAATAAATGAAAGCAAATGAAAGTATTCCTAATTATGATATAAAGGTCAGAGAGTATACAAACTATGCCATAAAAAGCATCAAAAACGTTTGTAAAAGCTTTGGTCCTCGTCCTGTTGGTAGTGAAGCGGAAACTAAAGCACAGGAATATATGAAGGCTGACCTTGAAAAATTCTGTGATGATGTAAAAAGAGAAGAGTATAAATGTAGCGACAAAGCCTTTATGTCCTGGGTTGTTGTCGGTGCAACTCTTATGCTTCTTAATATGGTGCTTTTCACTTTCGGTATCAGCATCGGTGGTTTAGCTTTAACTCTTCTTACTGCATTTTTCATTGTTGGTGAGTTTATTTTCTACAAACCCGTTCTTGACGGCTTCTTTAAGAAGGTAACAAGCGGTAACGTTTACGGTGTGAGAAAAGCATCGGGTGAAACAAAAAAACGTATCATTCTTGTAGGTCATACTGACTCTGCTTTTGAATGGACTTATACATACAATGGCGGTCGTCCCGTTGTAGCAACTATTATTTTCGGCTCTATTCTTTGTATAATCATAAGCCTTGTTGCAAATATCTATTCAATGATTCATTTCCAGAGTGTTATTGGTAGCTTTGTATGGAGTGCAGAAAGCGGAATAGTTATAAAGGTTATGGCTGTTTTAATGTATCTTACAGCTCCCATTCTTATCGCGGCTTACAGATTCTGTAACTTCAAAAACCCTGTTATGGGTGCAAACGATAACCTTACAGGCTGCTTTATCTCTTGTGCGACTGCAAAATTCTTAAGCGATAACGATATCAGATTCGATAACACAGAGGTTGCAGTTCTTTGTGCAGGCGGTGAGGAAGCAGGTCTCAGAGGTACAAAGGCTTTCCTTAAGGCTAATAAAGATGCCCTCAAAGCAGATGGTGTTGAAACAGTTTTCGTAACTATTGATACAATCCGTGAGCTTGAATTTTCAAAGATTTACGATAAAGATATGACAGGTATGGTTAAGAACGACAAGAGAGTTGCAAGGCTTATTCAGACTGCGGCTAAAAACGTAGGTCTTGATGTGCCGATTGGTCCTATTGACTTAGGTGCTACTGACTCAGCAGCGGCTTCTCAGGCAGGCTTCCCTGCATCATCATTCGTTGCTATGAATCCTGCACCTGCAAGATATTATCACACTCGTCTTGACACTGCGGATAACCTTTCTGCACAGGCTATTGATACAACTGTTAAATTAGCCCTTGAAACAGTATTCCTTTACGACGAACAGGGTATCTGATTATGAATAAAAATCATAAGCTTACGGGATCGGGTGCATTACTTGATAAAGACGGTGTTTTGCGAGAAGCAGGTTGGTCAACAAAGCTTTGCTACGACTACAACCCCGAGGCTATTTCAAAAGCAAAGAAATCTCGTCTTAAAGAATGGGATTATTACCATATAATCAACAGCGAGGGTAAGTACGCTGTGTCGTTTACCTTTGCCGATAATCGTTATATGGGACTTGTAACCTGCTCTGTTTTCGATTTTGAAACGAAAGAAAAGTTTGAATGTACAGAAACTAAAATTATGCCGAATGGTAAATTGGGTCTTCCAAAATCAAGCCAGTACGGCAATATAGAGTACCTTTCAAAATCTTGTAAGTTCAATATCGACAGAACAGACGATGGAAGGCATATTTACTGTAAATACGATAGAATTTTCACTCACACAGATTGTGAAGCAGATATTTACTTAAAAATGCCCGATACCGATACAATGGTAATTGCAACCCCTTGGAAAAACGATAAAAAAGCCTTTTATTATAATCAGAAAATCACTTGTATGAATGCAAGCGGTTACGTGAAAATTAAAGGCAGAACATACACTTTTGACTCAAGCAAGGATTTTGGTATTCTTGATTGGGGCAGGGGCGTATGGACGTATGACAATACTTGGTATTGGGGTATAGGTTGTGGTTACGTTGATGGTAAGCCTTTCGGTTATAACATTGGCTACGGCTTTGGTGATACCTCTAATGCTAGTGAAAATATGCTTTTTTATGACGGCAAATGTCATAAATTAGATTTAGTTGATTTCGGTATTCCCGAGGATAACGTTATGAAAGAGTGGAAAATGACATCAAACGACGGTAGATGGAATATGACCTTTAAACCGTTCTTTAACGATAGAACAGATATAAGTGCAAAGCTTATTTCTCAACATGCTGATAAGCTTTTCGGCTTCTTAAACGGAACGGCAATTCTCGACGACGGAAAAGAACTGAAAATCGAAAATCTACCCGTTTTCCACGAAAAAGTTCATAATAAATGGTAAGAAAAAACAAAAAGAGTTGTAAAGCGGAAGTGCTTTACAACTCTTTTCCTATTATTTATTTCTGTTCAATAAGATGAATGATATAAGAGTCGCCATCACCTTGTGGCTTATGGGTAAGGTTAAGACCTGCATTCATAAGGTAAGCACCGCTGTATGTGTTGCCTGTGCTCTGAACCTCGTAAAGCTTTTCAGGGTCAAGCCCTTTAAGTCTTAAAATAAATAACGGATCGTAAGACTGTCTCATCTGAACAACTGTTACAAGAGCTTCTGACTTATCTTCAGAAACCATCTGCCATGCAACACGGAAATCGTTTTCAAAGGGAGTTATGAGTCTGTACAAGTCACCGTAATGAATAACGTCGTAATAACGGTGGTATTCTTTAACCTGATGTTTGATTTCCTCTTTGATTTCGGGTGATAATTCATCAGGGTCAAGCTCGTAGCCGAATGAGCCCCAAAGAGCAACGTTTTTCTTCGTTTCGTAGCTTGCTCTCTTGCTTGCAGAAACGTGAGCACCCATAGTTGAAGCAGGGTAGCAAAGAGATGTACCGAATTGAATTGTAAGTCTTTCAATGGGGTCGGTGTTATCACTTGTCCATATCTGAGGTGAATAATAAAGCATACCGGGGTCAAAGCGTCCGCCACCGCCTGAGCAGTTTTCTATAAGAAGATGGGGGAAGTCTTTTGTTAATCTGTCCATAACCTCGTAAGTACCTAAAACAAAGCGGTGGAAAACCTCACCTTGCTTTTCGGGTGGAAGCTCTGCACAGGAAACCTCTGTAAGATTTCTGTTGAAATCCCATTTAACGTAAGCAATATTATGCTTTGAAAGAATCTCATACATCATGCCGTAAACGTAGTCGCGAACTTCTTTTCGTGAAAAGTCCATAACGTATTGATTACGAGCAATAGACTTATCTCTACCCTCTGTGTGTAAGCACCAATCGGGGTGCTTTCTGTAAATTTCAGAATCGGGTGAAATCATTTCAGGCTCAAACCAGATACCAAATTCAAGACCTAAATCGTTAACTGCTTTGATAAGACCGGAAAGTCCGTACTTGAGCTTGTATTCTGCAACAAACCAGTCACCGAGAGAGCTTTTATCGTCATCGCGATGACCAAACCAACCATCATCCATAACAAGCATTTCAATGCCCATATCTTTAGCGTGCTTTGCGATAGATACAAGCTTGTCGTGGTCAAAGTCCATTCCTGTACCTTCCCAGTTGTTTATGAGAAGAGGACGCTTCGCTTTTTTCCATTTACCTCTGACAAGATTATTTGAGTAAAGCTTATGGAAAATACGGCTCATTTCACCGATACCGTTGCTTGTGTAAACCATAACTGCCTCAGGTGAATAGAATTCTTCACCCGGTGAGAGCTGCCAGCTGAAGCCTTCGGGATTGATACCCATAACAAGACGTGTGCTTGCAAAGGCGTCAACCTCAACGTCAATTGAGAAGTTGCTGCTGTAAACAAGATTAAAGCCGTAACATTCACCGTAATCTTCATTTGCACCTTTTCTAACAAGTGCTGTGAAGGGGTTGTGGTTGTGGCTTGAAGAGCCTCTTTTGCTCTTTATTGACTGAATACCTCTGTGAAGAGGATATCTGTCGAGTGCGCGTTCCTTTACCCATCTTCCGTAAAGACCGAGCATATCAAAATCGTAACCGGGGATATCAACACAAAGAGAATGAACAGTATCAATATGGAAAGGCTTGTCTGTTGTGTTTTCGACCTTTACACTTCGTGTGATAGCATCCTGATTATTGAATACTGTGTAAATAAGAGTAACCTTAACACCTGTAACACAGTCTTCAGTGAGCACTTCAAGTGTGTCTGCCTCACTTTCGTCATTAAGGTAAAGAGAGGGAAGACCGGGGAGCACTTTTTTACCTGAATAAATATTGTGGCTTACGTATCTTAAGTCTGTAACCTTGTTGCACTCACTGTTTTTAATTGCAAAAGCAGATAAACGGAAGTCACCCGCACCAAACGTAGAGTATTCTAAAGGTGTAACGTCGGGTGAGAAGTTAGGCACTTTAGCACTGGGGCTATCAGGGCAGAATGAAGCAAAACCGGGGCGGAATCTTAATTCCTCGACGTCAGTGTCGGGAATAGCTGCACCATAATAGTAATGCACAAGATAATTACCCTCAAACACACCGAAAATATACGTTGAATTTGGTGTGTCTAATTTAAAGGTTTTTGTATCGGGACTAAATTTAATTGACATATTATCACCTTTTTTATTCTTCTGTTATATTATTTTTCTGTCAGATTATAAGCACTGATGCCTTGAATAATAAATTCATCATTGCCTATTTCAGTATTTACCACGGTAAATTTAAAGGCGGTTGCAGTAACCGTATCAAAGGTAATGCTTTCCGCTGTTATAAGCTTACCTGTGTAAATCAATTGGAATTCGCCGTCAATTTCTGCAAAAATGTTATATTGACGCACAGCTGCAGTTTTTTCTGAAATAAAAACCGTATTGAAGCTTTGAGGCTCATCAAAACGGAATTCAATAAAATCACCTTGGTTACCCTTGAAAGCACCCATAGAAGCTTCAACGGTTTCTACTTGCTCACCGCAGATGAAGACAGCGGTAGCCGTAGATATAACGTCGACGATTTTCTCTCGCTTTTGACCGCAACCGCAAAGGGAAAGGGTTAAAACCGCAAGACACAAAAATACGATTGTTAATTTTAATGTTTTTTTCATAATTAAAACCTTATTTTGAAAGCTCGGTAGCTTTTTTCAGTTTATCGGGAATTTTAATCTGCTGTGGGCAACGGCTTTCGCAGGCTTTACAGTTTATGCAAAGGTCTGCACGCTTTTCTTCGGGAATAATGCCGTAAGCCTTTTTAAAATCTTCTGTATCACGTGTTTTGTTGTATTCGTTATATGCCTTGAAGCAAGCGGGAATATCAACACCTGCAGGGCAGGCTTCAACGCAGTATTTACAGTCTGTGCAAGGAATTGCAAAGTTGCTTCTGAAAAGAACATTTGCTTTTTCAACTGCCTTTGCTTCGTCCTCATTAAGAGGCTGTAAATTGTTGAAGGTGTTGAGATTGTCCTCGACCTGCTCGTATGTACTCATACCGCTTAAAACAGTAAGCACGTTAGGTAACTGTGCAACGTATCTTAAAGCATAGGAGGCAGGAGATTTGTTGCCAAGCTCCTCGAAAATCTTTCTAGCTTCGTCGTTTAACGTGTGTAAAGCACCGCCTCTTACAGGCTCCATAACGATACAGGGTATTCCTCTTTCTTCAAGTGCCTCGTAATATGCTTTTGCATTCTGTGCTTCCCAGTCGTAGTAGTTAATCTGAAGCTGAACAAAGTCCCATTTATACTTATCTATAAGCTCAACGAAAAATTCGTAATCACCGTGATATGAGAAGCCTAAATGACGGATTTTACCTGTTTTTTTCTGCTCTGTTAAATATTCGTAGGATTTATCTGCCTCAAAGGTAGGCATAATATCTCTGCTTACAGCGTGTAAAAGATAAAAATCAAAGTAGTCAACACCGCATTTTTCAAGCTGACCCTTGAATAATTCTTCTGTATGAAGGTTGTTATCACGCATATATGTCCCGGGAAGCTTTGTTGCAAGCATAAAGGATTCTCTGGGGTATCTGCTTAAAGCATCTTTTACGAATTGCTCTGAATCACCGCCGTGATAGAAATAAGCGGTATCGTAATAATTTACGCCTGATTTCATAGCAAGGTCAATAAGACGAAAAGCTTCATCGCGGTCAATTTCTTCTTTATCCTCATATTTTTTAGGTAATCGCATAAGACCGAAACCTAATTTTGAAACTTTTCTGCCAAATTGTGAAAAGTTGCTGTATTTCATAATTTAACTCTCCTAATCGTAATTTAAAAAGGACTACAAGAAAAATTATACAATACAGCAACAAAGCTTTCAAGTTATTTTAAAAGAATGTTTCAATAATTTTTTTGCAATTCTGAGGGGAATAGCAAAAGTAATCAATGTGATTACCGTCATAAAAATATTTCGGCTTTTTATTTACGCAGTCACCGTCAAAAGCGTCTACAATAATTAGCTTGAATTTCATTTTCTCGGGGATAATGCTCTTGATATAAACGCTTGCCTGCTGCCCCTCAAAAACCCCGCCGGCATATTCTGAAAGTCCTGCAAGGTTAGGTGCTAATTCAATGAAAATTCCGTAGTTTTCAACGCTTCTTACTATTCCGCTTACCGTTTCACCAACGTTAAAAGAATTTGCATTTTCTTTCCAAGTGCCGAGAAGCTCTTTATGGGAAAGTGTAACTCTTCCTAAATCGTCAAATGACTTGATTATAACCTTTATATCGTCACCAACGTTGAATCTTGCATCGGGATGGGGGATTCTTGAAACTGAAATGTTGTCTATGGGTAAAAGCGCATTTACACCGCAACCGATATCGCAAAACGCACCGAAGGATTCAAGGTGGGTTATTTTTGCTGTTATAATGTCACCAGTACGGATATTGGAAAGAATATTTTGGGTAAATTCATTTTGTACGTCGCATCTGCTTAAAATCGCTGTTTTTTTACCGTCAACTTCCGTTATTTTGCGGATTTTAAATTTAACAGGTTTGTTTACTCTCGCAATTATTGCAATATCCTTGACGCTACCGTCTTTAATACCCGTAGCACATTCTTCTCGGGGAATAATTCCGTGAATGAAACCGAAATCAATATGTAAATTATGGTCTCGGTCGCAGTAGGTTGTTCTCGCTTCAATAATGCGATTTTCATTATATGCGTTCATAAAACCGTCTAACGAGGAAATTGCTTTTAAATTGTCCTGTGAGTTGATTAAAAATCCCTCGGGAAAATACCTTAACATTTGTTTATCACCTGTTTTCAATTATTTTTTATCTTGGTCGGTGAAAATAATTTAAATTTTTATATTATTATTACCAACTTTCTCTTTAATTTTATGTAAAAGTGTGTTACAATATTTCAGAAAAATAAAATTGGAGGAATTTTGGTGGATATCAGGGTTGGCGACATTCTTGAAATGAAAAAACAGCACCCTTGTGGTTCTAAGCAATTTAAAGTGTTGCGTTCCGGTATGGATTTCAGGTTGCATTGCTTAGGTTGTGAAAGAGAATTTTTAATTCCTCGTTCAAAAGCAGAGAAAAATATAAAGAAAGTTATCAGGGAGGAAGACAATGCTTGATAAGCTTCAGCAGGTAGAAGAACGATTTATAAAGGTTAACGAGCTTTTGTGTCTTCCTGAAACTGTTTCAGATCAAACCAAATATACCGCTCTTATGAAGGAGCTTAAAAATCTTACACCGGTTGTAGAAGCTTACCGTGAATATAAAAAGGCGGTAAGTGACGGTGAAGCGGCAAAGGAAATGCTTTCGGATCACCCCGAAAAAGAGCTTCGTGAAATGCTTGAAATTGAAGTAGAAGAGTGCAAGGAAAAAGCAAATGAGCTTACAGAGCAGCTTAAAGTGCTTCTTTTGCCTAAAGACCCCAACGACGACAGAAACGTTATCATTGAAATCCGTGCAGGTGCAGGTGGTGAGGAGGCTGCTCTTTTCGGCAACTCTCTTTTCAGAATGTATTCAATGTATTCTGAAGGCAGAGGCTGGAAAAGTGAAATTCTTTCCGTTAACGAAACCGGCCTTGGCGGTATAAAGGAAATCAGCTTTATGATAGAGGGTGAGGGTGCTTATTCCCGTTTTAAATTTGAAAGCGGTGTTCACCGTGTTCAAAGAGTACCAGAAACCGAATCGGGTGGCAGAATTCATACCTCAACCGTAACCGTTGCTGTATTACCCGAGGCTCAAGAGGTTGATATTGATATCGACCCTACCGATTTACAGATAGATACCTACCGTTCAAGCGGTGCAGGCGGTCAGCATGTTAATAAAACCGAATCTGCTATAAGAATTACCCATATCCCTACAGGTACGGTTGTTGAATGTCAGGATGAACGCAGTCAGCACAAAAATCGTGACCGTGCTATGAAGATTCTTCGTTCAAGGCTTTTGGAGGCAGAGCGTGAAAAACAGAATGCCGAAATTGCCGACGAGCGTCGTTCGCAGGTTGGAACAGGTGACAGAAGTGAAAGAATAAGAACCTACAATTTCCCTCAAGGCAGAGTGTCAGACCACAGAATAGGTCTTACCCTTTACAAAATCGAAGCCATTATGAATGGTGACCTTGATGAAATTATAGATTCTCTTATAACTGCAGACACTGCAGAAAAACTTAAGGCATCAACAGAGGAATAAATTTTGAATACAGAGCTTGTTAAAATCACCGTAAATGATGGTGACGAAATTTACGCAAAAGCAACTGAACTACTCAAAAATAATGAGGTAGTGGGTATGCCTACTGAAACCGTTTACGGTCTTGCGGGTAACGCCTTTTCGTCAGTTGCAGTCAATAAAATATTTGAAGCAAAGGGCAGACCAACAGATAATCCCTTGATAGTTCATATTTCTGAGTTTTCCGAGATTTATGATTTGGTTGAAAGTGTTCCGGATACTGCAAAAAAACTTGCTGAAGTTTTCTGGCCCGGTCCTCTTACTATGATTTTACCGAAATCTGAAAAGGTGCCTTATTGCACAACGGGTAACCTTGATACCGTTGCAGTAAGATGTCCGTCACATCCTGTAGCAAGAAAGCTGATAAAGCTCTCAGGGCTTCCTCTTGCCGCACCCTCGGCAAACCTTTCAGGTAAACCAAGCCCAACAAAAGCGCAGCATGTTTTTGAAGATTTAAACGGAAGAATTCCTTTTATAATCGACGGCGGTGACTGTGAAGAGGGGGTTGAGTCTACGGTTATAACCCTTGCAACCGAAACACCAAGGCTTTTAAGACCCGGTAACGTTACATTAGGTCAGCTTAAAGTCGTTTTAGGTAATGTTGACGTTGATGATGCGGTGCTTAATCCTTTGAAAAATACAGAAACAGCATCATCACCCGGAATGAAATATAAGCATTATTCACCCGATGCTAAAATCACCCTTGTAAAAGGTGGTTATGAAGCGTTTTGTGAATATGTAAATTCAGAAGCAGATGCTGATACAGGCGTTTATGCTATGATTTTCAACGATGACAACGCAGAAAAGCTTAACGTGCCGTATATTTTTTACGGCTCCGAGGATTACAAAATGTTGTCACATTCGTTGTTTGATTCATTAAGGATTCTCGATAAAAAAGGTGCAAAGCATTGCTTTGTAAGATATCCCGATGATGAAAACGACGATAATCTTGCAGTTTTAAACAGACTTTTAAGAGCCGCAGGCTTTAATGTTGTAAATGTTTGAAACGCGATAAAAATTACGTAAAGAGGTGATAAGGCTGAAAAAGCTTGTTGGTCTTACAGGCAAAACAGGGGCAGGTAAATCTACCGTATCTGCTTATTTTAAAGACAAAGGTGCATATATTATTGATGGTGATATTGTAGCCCGTAAGGTGTTTAGTGACGATGAAACACTTATAGATAAGCTTATAAACGCTTTCGGTAATGTTTTAAATGAAGATAAAACATTAAATCGAAGTGAGCTTGCGAAAAAAGCCTTTTCAACATCAGAAAACACTGAATTACTTAATTCAATAATGCACCCCGCCATCAATAAGCTTATCGAAAAAGAAGCGGAAAAAGCTTTCAGTAATCACAATGTTGTTATTGTAGATGCTGCTGCTATTATTGAATCGGGCTTCGCTGATAAATGTGATGCTCTTGTAGTGGTTACAGCACCCGTTGAAACAAGGAAAAACAGAATAATGGCAAGAGATTCTTTAAGCGAGGAAAATGCAATTATCAGAATAAACGGTCAAAAGGATGATGATTTTTATCTTTCAAAGGCAGATTTTATAATTGATAATGACGGCAACGGTGATGAACTGAAAAAACAGTTAGCAAAGCTTGAAAAGGAGATTTTTACCCTTGAATGAACGAAGAAAAACAAAGCTTAAGTTGGTGGGTATAATAACGTCAATCCTTTTAGTTTTGATAATAGTTTTATATAACTGTGTAATACTTACGGCACAAACTCTTTACCCGAAAAAATATAGCGACCTGATAGAAAAAACAGCCCTTGAGCTTCAGGTAGAGCCTATATTGCTTTATGCGATGATAGAAACTGAAAGTGGGTTTAATAAAGATGCGGTGTCAGATGCGGGAGCGATGGGCTTGACCCAGATAACCCCCGAAACGTTCCAATGGCTACAGACGAAAACAAAAACCTCTTATGTTGACGAGGATTTGTTTAAGCCTGAAATATCAATTTATTTCGGAGCTTTCTTTATTAAACTACTGTTAGACGAATTTGATTCTGTTGAGGTTGCCTTTGCAGCGTATCACGCAGGAAGAGGGCAGGTTAATCAGTGGCTTGCTGACCCTCGGTATTCACCTGACGGTGAAACTCTCGAAACGATACCTTTCAAAGATACCGCTAATTACGTTAAAAAAATAAATAAAAATATAAAAAAATACAATAATATTTATGATATGGGGTATGATTATGAAAAAGACATTTAAAATTGTAAGCTTGATGTTATGCGTAACACTTCTTATGTCCGTAATTTCAATAGGTGGCTTTGCGGCAGAAAAGAAGGACTACGTAATTGTTTCACCTTACGAAGACGTTATCTGGTCAGGTGATGATGCATGGGGTGCATATAAAGGCACTCTCCATACACATACAACCTATAGCGATGCAACGGAAACTCTTGAATCAATGATTAAAGAGTATTATCAGCAGGGCTTTGACTTCGTAGCGAATGCAGACCACGGTGTTACAGGTGTTGAATGGAACAGACATCCTGAACAGCAGCTCATTTATAGCTACAACCTTTTTAATATCAAACACTTGACAGATGAAGAGTTTGAGCAGATTACAAACGGTACCTATCCTTTGTACGATGGTACAATCAGAAACAAGAAAATGGTATGCGTTACAGGTGCAAACGAGCTTAACAACCTTACTGTTACAAAGCCCCATGTAAACGGCTATTTCCTTCCTGAAGAAGCAGGCTTCGGTTACGGTGGTACTGAAAATGGTTATGACGAAGCTTTGAATTACATTGAGAAAAACGGCGGTCTTTCTCACATTAACCATCCCGGCGACTGGCTTCAGACAAATGATAATCCCGATGCGGTTAATGACCCCGCAAACGTTAAATTCTTCGGTGATTTAATTCTTAAATATGACAGCTGTTTAGGTACAGAGGTTTTCAACGAGGACAACGGTGTAGATGGCTATGATAGAATTCTCTGGGATAACCTTCTTATGTACACTCTTCCTTACGGTAAAAACGTTATCGCCTTCAGTAACAACGATGCTCACGATCACGAACATATTGATACTTCCTTCAATATCTTTATGATGGAAGAAAACGATGTTGACCATATTAAAGAAACAATGCAGAGCGGTGCATTTTTCTGCGTAACAAGAAAGCTCCGTGCTACTGATATCGGACCTTATGAAGAGATAGATGCGATGAACACAGATATTCCTTATCCTGTGTTTACAAGCGTTGAGGTTGATGACCATGCAGTTTTAGCTACCGCAACGGATTGTGATTATGTTCAGTTTATAGCTGACGGTAAAATCATAAAAACAGTAGAAAACACAGACGGCACATTCTTTATTAATCTTGATGAAATCGAAGGTGCTGAAGATTTTGAGTATATCCGTATAGAAGCTTTCGGTGAAGGTGGTATCTGTCTTACACAGGCTCTTGTTATCGAAGATGGTGCCGAAAATCTTGAATATCAGGAAGAACCTAAAACTGAAATCGAAAAATTCCTTTATATAATCAAGGGTTCAATAATTTGGGGCTTACTCAGAGAGCTTTTTGGATTATCTAACTTATAATTGAACTTTTGTGCATGCTTTTAGGAGTGTTGTAAATGGCAACAGTTGAAGAACTTAAAAAAGAACTTTTTTATAAGGCTGAAAATGCAGGTGCTACTTTAAATGATAGCGAAATCAGTAAAGCAGATGCGTTTGCTGAGGGTTATAAAAAGTTTTTAAATGAAGCAAAAACTGAAAGAGAAGCAACAGCAGTTGTTCTTGCTCAGGCAAAGGAAAAAGGCTTTCAGGAATTTGCTCCCGACAAGAAATACGAAGCAGGGGACAAGATTTACTACGTAAACCGTGATAAAGCAATTATCCTTGCAGTTATAGGTAAAAAGAGCCTTAAAGAAGGTGTTAAGATTGCGGCAGCTCATATTGACTCACCTCGTCTTGACCTTAAACCCAACCCTCTTTACGAGAGTGATGAAATAGCTCTTTTCAAAACACATTATTACGGTGGAATTAAAAAATATCAATGGGTAGCAATTCCTCTTGCACTTCATGGTGTTATTATTAAAAAAGACGGTACAAGTGTTGCCGTTAAAATCGGTGAAGAAGAAAATGAGCCCAAGTTCGTTATTTCCGATATACTTCCTCATTTAGGTGCAGAGCAGGGCAAACGTACACTTTCAGAGGGGATAACCGGTGAAGAGCTTAACGTTATCGTTGGTAGCAGACCCTTCAAGAGTGACGAGGGCAGCGAGCTTGTAAAGCTTAATATTCTCAAGCTTCTTAACGAAAAATACGGAATTGTTGAAAGTGATTTCCTCAGTGCAGAGCTCGAGGTTGTTCCTGCATTCAAGGCAGACGATATCGGCTTTGACAGAAGCCTTATCGGCTCTTATGGTCACGATGACAGAGTTTGTGCATACCCCGCAGCAATGGCAGCGTTTGACGTTGAAGCACCTGATTACACAGTGGTTTCAGTTCTTACAGATAAAGAAGAAACAGGCTCAGATGGTAACACAGGTCTTCAGTCTTCATACCTTGAATACTTTATTGCTTACCTTGCAAAAGCAAATGGTCTTGAGGTTTACGAGGTGCTTTCAAACAGTGAATGTCTTTCTGCAGACGTTAACTCAGCATATGACCCCACCTTCAATTCAGTTTTTGAAAAGAACAATACATCTTACCTTAATAAAGGTGTTGTTATTACAAAATATACCGGTGCAAGAGGTAAGGGCGGTACAAGTGATGCTTCTGCCGAGTATATGGGTAAAATCAGACGTATGTTAGATAAAGCCGGTGTTGTTTGGCAGATAGGTGAGCTTGGCAAGGTTGATGCAGGTGGCGGTGGCACAGTTGCAAAGTATATTGCAAAGCTTGACGTTGACGTTGTGGACTTAGGTGTTCCCGTACTTTCAATGCACGCACCCTACGAAGTGATTTCAAAGCTTGACTTATATATGGCATATAGAGCTTTTTATGAGTTCTTTGCTCAATAAATAATGTATTGTTTTTTTGCGCATTTCGCGATTTTCTGTCCTCGACGTATCCCGATACGCCTTCGGGCAGAGAAATCGCAAACTGCATCAAAAATCCAACACATTTAAAAATATAACGTTGCGAAGCCTATCCCTCTTTTTTGCTTGCAAAAAGGAGGGGGGACCGTGCTTTGCGCGGTGGGTAGTACATAATATAAAATAAAACACCTGTGAAAGTGAATTGCTTTCACAGGTGTTTTGTTGTGTGTATCAGCTTATCCAAGCATCCAATTAAAGAACTCTTCAAAGAAAGTTATTATAAGCTGTGTGATTGTTAAAAAGCTAGTCATTTCGCGGGCATCCTTAAATGCTTCTTGAAGAGGTGTGCCCTCGCGGGTTACGGGTATAAAGCTTTCGTGAACTGTATCGTTTTCAATAAACTGCGGATATTCCTCTAAATCGAAAACAGTAATCTGTGTTTCGCTCGTATGGAAAATACCGTAAAGCACGTCGTGACCCGAGTGAGTTGTTGAGTGAAGCATATTTTTAACAAACCAAGTACATTCGGGAAGAAGACAGGTTGAAGCATCAATCATTCTGTCGGGTGACATATATCTTTTATCTGTGCGCTGTGCCTGCTTGTAATCATCGGGGAGATATTCACCGATAGGAGCACAGGTTGCACCTAAAGAAGCATATTGAGTATCAACAGTACCGTCGGATGTGTTTTTGTAAGCTGTAACGAGGGGAGTTCTCTGTACGTTGTAGCCTGCAATAATATAAATATTTGTTCCGTCTGCCTGAGCGTTTCTTAAAAGATTACCTGCATCCTGCTGAACGTCGTAATGGTAGAAATCTAATTTATCAAGAAGAACACCGTGTGTGCTTTCGTCGAGCTTCATAAACGTCTTTGCGGTTTCATAATATTCATCGGGAACAAAGCTCCATATACCGGGCATTGTGCCAAAGATGGGGATAAGTGCTTCATCAAAAACTCTGTCTTTAAGATTAAGGATGATTCCGTCTGCCATACCTAAAATGTCATTCCATACACCTGCTGCATCAAGCATCTCAATAAGTGAATAAAGGAATGCCGCAAGGAAGTTGCTATCCATTGAGGGAAGAGCGCCTTCGGCGTATCTTACAAGAGCATCTTTGTTTATTTCAAAAAGACCGTTGTAAAGCTCACCTGCAACCGCTGTACCTTGTAATGGGCAGTTCTGGAAAATGATAGTATCAATATCCTTTGTGCCGTAAAGCTTAGTGTAAGCAAGCATAACTACACCGCCCATACTTGAAGCTCTGCATCTTATGGTATCGTGCTTTGTTAATTCCTTTACCTCTTGAATATATGCGTAAAGCTTCTGAGCGTTTTCAACAGGGTCAAGACGGAAATCGTAACCGAAATAATAGCTGTAGTTGTCACCGTGCTCTGCGGTGTCAGGTGCGAATTTTTCAGATGTTACTCTTTCGTGAGATTTACCTTCGTTGTCTAATGCTAACATACCGAATGAAGCATTAACGCAAGAAATAAGCACGTCACCGAAAGCATCATAATCTTTTGTGGATACAAGAGATGCTGCAGCACCAATTAACGGTGTGAAATCATTTAAAACATTATTGATATCAGGTCTGAAAAGAGTTTTTTCGTTTTCAGTGCCTTCGTCAAGAATAACCGAGCCGCTACCTAATGCGGCAACGTAAACAATAGGTGCCTGACCGCAGTTGCAAGAACCAACGTCTGCGGCAACGCAGGGAAGCAAACCGCAAACAGAAATAATAACGGCAAGAACAATTGCAAGAAACTTTTTCATAAAATTTCCTCCTATAATAAGTTAAGTTTATATTAACACAAAGATTTTGTGTTTTAAAGTGTGCAAAGTTTATAAATTTATTATATTCTTTTTTAGCAGTTCAACGGATTTCAAGTTTACATATTTGTTTTAATGTGATAAAATATAGCAAACCCTTTTAGGAGGTAGTTATGTCTTACACGTCCTTTGCATCAGTTTATGATGATTTGACTCTCAACGTTGATTATAAACGTAGGGCAGAATATATTATGAGTATTCTTGCCGATTTTGATATTAAAGACGGTCTTCTTTTAGACCTTGCTTGCGGAACAGGCTCTCTTTCTCTTGAATTTTCAAAAAACGGGTTTGAGGTAATCGGTACAGATGCTTCACCCGATATGCTTATGGAAGCTCAAAGCAAAGCTGCTGAAAAGGGGGAGAATATCCTTTTCCTTTGTCAGCGTATGGAGGAAACCGACCTTTACGGAACGGTAAGAGCAATCGTTTGCTCTCTTGACAGCATTAATCACTTACCAAGTGTTAACGAGCTTAATAAAACCTTTAGCGTATTAAAGAATTTTATCGATGATGGCGGAATAATGGTTTTTGATGTAAACACAGTATATAAGCATCAACAGATTCTTGCTAATAATACCTTTGTTTACGATGAGAAAAATGTTTTTTGCGTGTGGCAAAACAATTTATATGATGACGGTGTTACTGTTGGTATAAATTTAGACTTTTTTGTAAAAGATGATAAAAACAAATATAATCGTTTTACCGAAAGCTTTAAAGAAATTGCATTTACAGATGAAGAAATTACAAATGCAGTTGAAAATGCAGGCTTTAAGGTTGTTAAAAGATATGCCGAATTCAGTTGTTCAAAGCCTAAAGAGGATACTCAACGAGCATATTACGTTATCAGGAGAGAATATTAATGGATAATCTTTTATATTTAAAAAGTGGTACTGATATCCGCGGTACAGCAATAGAAAAAGACGGTAAACCCGTAGATTTAACAGATCTCCGTTTATCTACAATAACCGCTTCTTACGTCAGATTTTTAAAGAGCAAATTAAATAAAGATGCATTAAAAATCACAGTCGGCTACGATTCGCGAGTTTCATCTGAAAGAATTTCAAGAGTGGTAACGAGAACTCTTTCTGATTTAGGTGTTAAGGTTTATGACTGCGGTCTTTCTTCAACGCCATCAATGTTTATGTCAATAATAAATTTCCGGGTAGACTCTTCGGTTATGATAACCGCTAGCCATCTTCCAATGGAAATGAACGGACTTAAATTCTTTACCGGAAACGGTGGCTTTTCGGGTGACGATATCAAGGCTATATTAGCTTATGCCCAAAACAACGAGTATCAGGTAAAAAATGAAACTCAAAAAGCTGAAAAGCTTGACAATATGAAAAAGTATTGCAATGATTTATGCGATATGATAAAAGAGGGTGTAAATGCACCTGATTATGACAAACCCTTGAGAGGCTTAAAAATCGTTGTTGATGCGGGTAACGGTGTTGGTGCTTTCTATGCCGAAAAGGTTTTAGCTGTGCTTGGTGCTGATATCTCGGGTAGCTGTTATCTTGAGCCTGACGGAAGATTTCCTAACCATATCCCGAACCCTGAAAATAAACAGGCTATGCAGTCTATATGCGATGCTGTTAAGAAGGCTAATGCCGATTTAGGCGTTATTTTCGATACCGATTGTGACAGAGCCGCTTGTGTAGATAAGAATGCACAGGAAATCAACAGAAATAAGCTTGTAGCCCTTGCTTCGTATATCGCTTTAAAGGATAATAAAGGCGGTATTATTGTAACCGATTCAGTTACGTCCGACGGTCTTGCAGAGTTTATTGAAAAGGAATTAGGTGGTGTTCATCACCGCTTTAAAAGGGGCTATAAAAACGTTATAGACGAGGCAATTCGTCTTGAAAACGAAGAAGGCAAATCAGCACCTCTTGCTATTGAAACCTCGGGTCATGCCGCATTTAAAGAGAATTATTATCTTGATGACGGTGCTTATCTCATAACTAAAATTATTATTGAAGCCGCAAAGCTCGCTAAAGATGGGAAACGGATTGAAGATATAATCTCTTCATTAAAAACACCCGTTGAAGAAAAAGAAATAAGATTTACAATAAATCTTAACGATTTCCGCGATTACGGTCTTTCTGTTATAAGCGATTTCAAAGCTCTTTGCGAAAACACAGACGGAATAACCGTTTCACCCGTTAACCACGAGGGTGTGAGAGTGAATTTTAATAGCTCTTTAGGCGACGGCTGGCAGCTTTTAAGAATGAGCGTCCACGAACCCCTTTTAGTCCTCAATTGCGAAAGCAATAAAGAGGGCGGAGTAAATAAAATGCTCACATTCTTTAAAGACTTTATAGAGCAATACGATAAACTCGATTTGTCGAAATTAGCGTTATAAAAAACTGCGACGTTATATTTTAACGTCGCAGTTTTTAGTTGCAAATTTGCGAAGCCTTTCCTCCCCTGTGCAAAGCATAGGGAGGGGGACCAAAAGCAACGCTTTTGGTGGAGGGTAGTTCTCTAACGGCTTATGTTTAGTGAGATAGAACAACTGTAGGGAACACCCTCAGGGTGTTCCGTTTATCCCTCTTTTTTCGTAAAACGAAAAAGGAGGGGGGACCATTGCCTATGGCAATGGTGGGTGGTACTCGTAAATGAATTAGCTCATACAATAAAACACGACGGTACATGAATTTCACCCAATCGGAACGGGCAGAGCCACATTCCTTGCGGAAAGAGGGAAAAACTGTAAGTAACTCCCTCCGGGTGTTCCGTGTAGGCAATTCCCCTCCACAATAAACTATGACGGTAACCCAATTGCTCCCAACCGGAACGGGCAAAAGCCACGTTCCCTACAATTGCAGAAATACCACGATTTTACAACTTGCACAAAATCAATTTGTTATTTTCGTAGCTTTGATAATTGAAGTGCTTTTATTTAAGTAGTAAAATAAACTTGTATATTTATGATATAAACAGGTGGTATTATGAAAAGAGCAATAAAAAGAAGTTTATCTATCCTCCTCGCAATAACAATCATTTTCAGCTCTGCACTTGCAGGGCTTGGTGAGATTGATTTTAAAGGCGTTGATTTTTCAGGTCTTTATGCAGTTAAAGCGAAGGCCGCAAGCGAAAGTGACTTGATTTTTACTTTAAATGAAGATGGTGCGTCATATTCTGTAAGCGCCTGCAATACTTCTGCAACTGGTGAACTTGTTATACCTTCAATATATAATAGTTTGCCGATAACAAGTATAGGTTATTATGCTTTCTATAATTGTGAAAGTCTAACTTCAATCACAATCCCAGATAGTGTAACGAGTATAGATGATTCTGCTTTTCGATATTGTCGAGAATTTACCCAAATTACTATCCCAGATAGCGTAACGAGTATAGGTTATTCTGCTTTCTATGGTTGTGAAAACCTTACAACAGTTACAATAGGTAGCGGTGTAACAAGTATAAGTAGCTGGGTGTTTGATAATTGTTATAACCTTAGTTCGATAAATGTTAATGAAAACAATATAACATATTCGTCTGTTGATGGAGTTTTATTTACTAAAGACAAAACAAGGCTAATTCAATATCCGTCGAGAAAAGCAGAAAACCATTACACGATACCAGATTCTGTAACAAGCATAGGTTATTCTGCTTTCGAAGATTGCACAAGCCTTACCTCAATCACAATTCCTGATAGTGTAACAAGTATAGGCGGTTCTGCTTTCTATGGTTGTGAAAATCTTACAACAGTCACAATAGGTTGTGGTGTAACAACAATAGGTACTATGGTGTTTCATGATTGTTATAAGCTTACATCAATAAATGTGAGTGAAAACAATGCAACATATTCATCTGTTGATGGGGTGTTATTTGATAAAGACAGAACAACGTTGGTTCAGTATCCGTTAGGTAAAAAAGAATCACCTTATATAATCCCTGAAGGTGTAACAAGTATAGGTGATTCTGCTTTCTATAATTGCACAAGTCTTACCTCAATCACAATCGGTAATAGTGTCACAAGTATAGGTAGATGGGCTTTTGATGACACCGCGTTATATAATGATGCTTCTAATTGGGTAGATGATATTCTTTATATAGGAAACCACCTTATCGAAGTCAAGACTTCAATATCAGGTGATTATACAATAAAAAATGGTACAAAATCAATTGCCATACGTGCTTTTAGTGACTGTAATAATCTTACCTCAATCACAATTCCAGATAGTGTTACAAGTATAGGTGATTCTGCTTTTGAGGATTGCACAAGTCTTACATCCATCACAATTCCTGATGGCGTAACAAGAATAGGTGATTATGCTTTTGAAAATTGCACAAGCCTTACCTCAATTATGGTCGGTAGTGGTGTGACAAGTATAGGTTCTGCAGCTTTCTCTGGCTGTACAAGTCTTAATAAAGTAAATATTACAGATATAGCAGCCTGGTGTGAAATTTATTTTTCTACTGCTTATTCGAATCCGTTATATTATGCTCAAAAATTATATTTGAATAATGAATTAGTAACTAATTTAGTTGTTCCTGATGGTACAACGCAAATAGGTAGATGTGCTTTCTATGGGTATGAAGACCTTACAGAAATCATAATTCCGGATAGTGTAACAGGTATAGGTGTTGGTGCTTTTGATGGTTGTGTAAATCTTACAAAACTAACAATCGGTAACGGTGTAACATATTTAAGTAATTATGCTTTCTCTGATTGCGAAAAACTTACAACAGTCACTATCGGTAATAGTGTAACGTATATAGGTTATTTCGCGTTTCGAGGTTGCAATGCTCTTACTTCAATAACAATTCCTGACAGTGTAAGACAAATAGACGGTTCCGTTTTCTATGGTTGTGAAAACCTTACAACAGTCACAATAGGCAGTGGTGTAACAACTATAGGTACTATGGTGTTTCATAATTGTTATAAACTTACATCAATAAATGTGAGTGAAAACAACGTAATGTATTCATCTGTTGATGGAGTATTGTTTGATAAAGACAAAACAACGTTGGTTCAGTATCCGTTGGGTAAAGCGAAAAACCATTACACGATACCTGAAGGTGTAACAAGCATAGGTTATTCTGCTTTCCGCTATTGTACAAACCTTACATCAATTACAATTCCCGACAGTGTAACAAGTATAGATTCTACTGCTTTTTATGAAACCGGAATATATAATGACTCTTCTAATTGGGTAGATGATATTCTTTATATAGGTAACCACCTTATTGAAGCGAAGACTTCAATATCAGGAGGCTATATAATAAAAGATGGTACAAAGTCTATAAGTGATAGCGCATTCTCAAGTTGTAGAAACCTTGCTTCAGTTTCTATTCCTGATAGTGTGACAAGTATAGGGAATTATGCTTTCAGTTATTGTACAAACCTTTCCTCAATCACAATCCCGGATAGCGTAACAAGTATAGGTTCTTGGGCTTTTGATAACACCGCATTATATAATGATGCTTCTAATTGGGTAGATGATACTCTTTATATAGGAAACCACCTTATTGAAGCGAAGACTTCAATATCAGGCGACTATATAATAAAAGATGGAACAAAGTCAATTGCTGGAAGTGCTTTTAGTAACTGCGATAATCTTACTACGGTTACAATTCCTGATGGTATACAAAAGATAGGTGCATTAGGTTTTGCTCATTGTGATAACCTATCTTCAGTCGTAATGCCGGAGAGTGTAACGAGTATAGATGAATTTGCTTTCGCAAACTGCAGTCAGATAACAGAAATGAAAATACCTGAAACAGTGACTGAAATTTCATATGGTTCATTCGAAGGGTGCAGTAGCTTAAAAGTTGTGGAGATACCTACAAGTGTAAAAAGAATAGAATCAAGAGCTTTTCGATTCTGTGATTCTCTTTCTGATATCTATTACTATGGCACACCGGAGCAATGGTCTCAGATTTCAATAACATATATTGATAACAATCCTCTTGAAACTGCAACAATCCATTTTGCAGAACTTAAAGAAATCAACGACCAATGGGTCTACGCAAGCGGTGATACAATAATCACAGATTATACCGGTCTTGTGCCTTACGGTGATAGCTGGTTCTATGTTGCAAACGGTATTCTAGACTGGAGCTATACGGGTCTTACGTATTATGGTGATTCATGGTTTTATGTAAATGGCGGTGTTCTTGATTGGAGCTATACCGGTTTAGCTGAATACAACGGAACGTTTTTCCACGTATCAAATGGTATGCTCGACTGGAATTATACAGGTCTTTCAAATTACTATGGTAATTGGTTCTACGTAACAAACGGTGTACTTGATTGGGGATACACAGGTCTTACGTATTATGGTGATTCATGGTTTTATGTAAACGGTGGTGTTCTTGATTGGAGCTATACCGGTCTTGCGGAATATTGTGGCTCATTCTTCCATATAGCAAACGGTGTTCTTGATTGGAACTATTCAGGTCTTTCAAATTACTATGGTAATTGGTTCTACGTAACAAACGGTGTTCTTGACTGGAATTATACAGGACTTACTAATTATTATGACACTTGGTACTATGTGGTAGGTGGTTACCTCGATTGGAGCGTAACAACTCTTACATATGCCTTTGATACTTGGTTCTATGTTGAAAACGGTGCTATAAACTGGAATAGCGACACACTTTGCTACTATGGTGATACCTGGTATTACGTAAAAGGTGGCACAGTTGCTTGGAATTACACAGGCTACGTTAATTACTATGGTGCAAATTACTATATAACAAACGGTTACCTTGATTGGAGCAAACAATAAAAGTTGAAAAGCGGAGTGCTAAATGCACTCCGTTTATATTTTTTACTTGTATTTTCTCATATTATTTATTATACTTATAATGTATACGTAAAAATTAATCAATGAGGTGTTAGCTTGGCTCGATACGGTCTTGACTTGCAACGTAAAAATAAAGATAAAAAAAGAAAAACAACAATACTTATCTGTGTATTTCTTTGCTTCGTGGTTGTTTTAGGCTCGGTTTCTACCTTGCTTTTGTGGAAATCTCTTAACTACGATTTCAGCAACATTTTCAAACCCGAGGGCGAAAGCACAACCGCCCCCGCAACAACTGAAAACATAGATTCGGTTGTTCTTGAGGGAGAGGCTCTTTTCTTAGTTGCTGTTACCTCTGATGACGGTAAAGAAATCCGTTTTATGAATTTTATAAAAATTGATTTAAGCAAGAAAACAATAAAGGTTATTCCTATTGACCATACCTTAAAAGCATCCGATAGTAAAAACTCTTTTGCAAAAACTTTAGAAAAAAGCGGTGCTAAAGATTTAGTAGCGCAGTTAAATTCTTTCTATGACGTTAATATTGACAGATATGCGGTCTTTACCGATTCGGGCTTTAAATCTGTTTACAGAGCTTTAGGTGATATAACCATAAAAATTAATGAAGACGTGGAATATGATACACCCGATATGTTTCTTGAGTTAAGCCGCGGTGATAATGTTCTTACACCCGAAAAAACCTTCAAATATATGAAATATATCTGCGAAACCGAAAAAGGCTACGAATGTTCAAAGCTTAATTGTGAAATAATTGTGGCTTCGTTCAATGCTTTTTTTAACAACCAGAAATTCTTGTCTGCAGATTCACTTTTTTCAAAGCTTATTAACTATTGTAAATCAGATATTACTATAGTTGATTATACCGACAGCAAAGATGAAATCGAATATCTTTTACCTAAAACCTCAAAAGAAAAATTAAAGGTTTTCGTTTCCGAAAAGGAGTTTTAATATGAAAAACAAAGGTTTAAATAAATTTTTAGCTGCATTGGGTATTGTGGCTGTTATCGCCCTTGTGGTAGGTGGGATTTTAACAAGCGTTGTTTATGAAAACGTTTTAAAGCCTCAGGATTTCTCTGCTAACGGTGAGCTTCCCTCGGGTGACGGCACAGGCTATTACCGTCATTGTTATGCTGAGCTAAACGATGAGGAAAAAGCCATTTACAACGTTGTCGTTGAAAAAATTTACGATATGCCTGAAAAAATTGAAATTCCCTCTTTAGGCACAGGTGACCTTAACAAGATTTTTACCGCTGTTTCTTATGATAACCCTGACCTTTTCTGTATCGGAACAAAGTGCAGCGTTTACAGAAAAGGCTTGAAATCATATTTCGAGCCGACTTATATTATGTCTCGCGAAGAATTCAACAGACAAAGAGAAGAAGTTCGCAAAATAGCTGATACCATTGTTTTAGGCACAAAGGGTTATACTTCCATCTATGAGAAAGAATTGTACGTTCACGATTATATTATAAATCATTGTTCTTACTCTGACCCCAACACCAATCCTAATGCTAATTCTGCTTACGGTTGTCTTGTTGAGGGTAAGGCCGGTTGCGAGGGCTATTCAAGAGCGTTTCAGTATATTATGAATATGCTCAATATTGATAACCGACTTGTTACGGGTGAATCGGCTGAAGATGGTGTAAACTACGTTGGTCATATGTGGAACTACGTTGTGCTTGATGGTGAGGGCTATTTTGTAGATACAACTTGGGATGACCCTAAAGGCACAAGCCAGGTGCTTCGTCATACCTATTTTAATGTTACAACAAATGATATTCTTGTAAAACGCAAGGCAATAAACCAGGTTATACCTTTTACTAATGCAACCAGGTATAACTATTTCGTATACGAAAGTGCTTATTTTACAGTTGGTGCAGGTGAGCAATTCTCAAACGGTATTGATGCGGCTATCAATAATTCGATTCACAGAAGATATAAATGTGCTGAATTAAGATTTCCTGATGCTGCGACCTTGCAACAGGCTAAAAGCACTATGTTTGATACCGGTGTAGTTTATACCGCTTTTAAGGAAGCTGGTCTTATTCAGGATTTGAACGGCTCAAAGGTATATTACAGCACAGATGATAAAATGAACGTTATTTGTCTTTTCTTTTAAGAGTGAGTGAAAAGCTTCGGATAATAATGAGGTGTATATAAATGGATAAAGAGAAAATTGAAAGAGCGGTCCGCGATATTCTTGAGGCAATAGGTGAGGACCCCGATAGACCCGGTCTTAAAGAAACACCGTCCCGTGTTGCAAGAATGTATGAAGAGGTGTTTTCAGGTCTTAACGAAGATGCCCACGTTCATTTAAAGCTTTTTGATGAGCCGGGTAACGATGAAATGGTTATCGTAAGAGATATTCCTATGTATTCAATGTGTGAGCACCATCTTTTACCCTTTATAGGTAAAGCTCATATTGCATATATTCCTGCAGACGGTAGAATTATCGGTCTTTCAAAGCTTGCAAGAATTGTAAACGTGTATGCAAAGCGTCCTCAGGTGCAAGAAAGATTAACCTCTCAGATTGCCGACTTTCTCTTTGACGAGCTCGGTGCAAAAAGTGTTGCCGTCGTTGTTGAGGCAGAGCATCTTTGTATGACAATGAGAGGTGCAAAGGCGGCAGGTGCAGTTACCCAGACCTCTGCCCTCAGAGGTACTGCAAGAAGTGATGCAAGAACTCGTGCCGAGGTAATGGCTCTTTTAACAGGCGGTAGATAAAATGTTTTCTTTTCGTAGCTTACTTGATGAGAAAAAACGCCCACTTGTTATGGGTATATTAAATATTACCCCCGATTCATTTTCTGACGGTGGTGATTTCTTCAGCCTTTCGGGTGCTCTCGAAAGGCTTCGTTGTCTTGAAAAAGAGGGTGCTGATATTATCGATATCGGTGCTTGCTCTACAGCACCAAAGAATGAAATTGCTTCTTGCGATGAAGAAATAAAACGTCTTTCTTTTTTATCCGAGCTGGTAAGTGCTACTGATATACCTCTTTCTATTGATACCTTCAGACCCGAGGTGGCTGAATACGCTCTTAACTGCGGTGTGAAAATAGTCAACGATGAAAGCGGTAAGTTTTCAGAGGAAATGGCAGAGATTGTAAAAAAGTATAATGCCGGTTGGATATTTATGCACACAGGCGGTAAATCCTCTAAAGATATAAAAGAATACCCCGATGGCGTGATAAATGATGTCTTAAGCTTCTTTAAAGAATGTGAAACGAAAGCAACCGACTTAGGCATAAATAAAGATAGCTTGTTTTTTGATTATGGCATAGGCTTCGGCAAATCTCGTGAGGATGATTTGACATTGCTTTCAAAGTGCGAAAAGGTAACGGAATGTTATCCTTTGCTCGTTGGTGTTTCAAGAAAAAGAATAATAGGTGAAATCACAAACGAGAAGAATTCAAAAAACAGAGTTGCCGGTAGCGTTGCCGCAGCAACACTCGTAGCTTGTAAAGGTGCGAAGATTTTAAGAGTACACGACGTAAAAGAAACCGTTGATGCTATGAATGTTTATGAAAGGATATATAAATAATGTATAATAAAATAATTATTAAAGGCTTACGTTTAAAAGCCTACCACGGTGTTAATCCCGAAGAGAAGATAGATGGTCAGATGTTTGAGCTTGATATCACAACCTTGATTGATACTATAAACGCAGATAATACAGACGATTTGGAAAATACGGTAAGCTATGCAAAAATAATCAAAACTGTAAGAGCGGTGTTTACAGCCGAAAGCTATAATCTTATTGAGTATGCCGCAAACAAGGTTTGTGTTGCTATTCTTGAAGCTTACCCAACTTTAAAAAGTGTAACAGTGTTATTAAAGAAACCCGAAGCACCTATAAGTGCAGATTTTGATTACGTTGCAGTTGAAGAAACTTTAACAAGAGAAGAGTTTGAACAGAGGAAAGCACAATGAAAGCAGTTATCGGAATAGGAACAAATATCGGTGATAGAAAAAATAATATAGATAAAGCTATCGAAGCCCTACAGTTAGTCCCTGATGTAAATGTAATGAGGTGCGCTTCTATCTACGAAACAGCACCTTGGGGTTATACCGAGCAGGATAATTTCTACAATACTGTAGTAGAGGTTGAAACAACCCGTTCACCCGAAATGCTTTTGGGTGTGTGCCTCGGCATTGAAACAGGTATGGGCAGGGTGCGAGAATTCAAAAACGGTCCTCGCATCGTAGATTTAGATTTACTTGTGTATGAGGGTTTTGAAAGTAATACCGAGCATCTTCAATTACCTCATAGCAGAATAGGGGAAAGAGACTTCGTTCTTGTGCCCTTGAAAGAACTATATTTAGATATGAATATATTAGGCTTTGATTACTCAAAAGAGTATGAAAATATAGCGGAAAAATCTACCGCAAAAATTATTTAAAAAAGTTTAAAAAAAGTATTGACATTTTAAAATGTTGGTGATATAATTCTCACTCGTTGGCCGTAAAAAGCCTGTCGAGAATACTCGATAAACACCTACCGGAATACGAGAACCCGAAACGCGCGGACGTGTGGAAGGGTTTGATAAAAAAGGGTAAAAAGGTGTTGACAAGAGCGTCATAAGGTGATATGATGTTCAAGCGCTCGATTGAGGAGCGCAAAACGAACCTTGAAAATTAAACAACGAGAAAAGAAGAAACCCTGAAATTTTTTTGAGCGAAATTGATATTTTGCGACAGTAAAATTCGGACTTCGAAAGAAGTTA
>JAZUBO010000006.1:0-76698 GCA_045638585.1 Acutalibacteraceae bacterium
GATTAGATTTCCCATAACTTAAGTTAGTAAGACCCCTCAAGGACTATGAGGTTGATAGGCTGCGTGTGTAAGCATGGTGACATGTTCAGCTAAGCAGTACTAATAGGTCGAGGGCTTGACCATTTCGTTTGTTTCTTCGCTTTATCTTTATTCAGTTTTCAGGGTATATGCCTTAAAAATCCGAAGCTTAAAGCTTCGGATTTTTTTTTATTGATACTTAACATCAAAAATATCGATACTCTACATCAAAATTATTCAATCAATCGATATTGACAAATATATTTTATGGTGATAATATGAATAAAAAAAGAAAGGAACAACGGTTATGAAAAACATTTTCGCAGCTACATACTATTATTACTATTACTTGGGTTGATAAGTAATAGTGATTTGTGCTGCTGTTTTTATATCGTTTGATATTTCCCTTGCAGGCTAATCACTGCAAGGGCTTTTATTTTCATTTTATTGATAAGTTATTTATATTTCTGATTTATATTTTGGAGGAATTTTTATGAATATCGGTGTTGTTGGTTTGGGTCTTATTGGTGGTTCTATTGCAAAATCTGCAAAAAAGAATACTAAATATAAGATTTACGGATACGATATCAACGAAAGTGTTGTGAAAAACGCAATTAAGGAGAAAAGCATTGATGGTGAGCTTACTGATGCTCGTCTTTCAAGCTGCGATTACGTTTTTATTCCTCTCTATCCCGAAGCAGTTATTGATTATGTTGAGAAAAATGCCGGAAATTTTAAAGATGGTGCAGTTGTTATTGACTGTGCAGGTGTTAAAAGGTCTGTTTGTGATAAATGTTTTAAAATAGCAGAAAACCATAGCTTTGTTTTTGTTGGGGGTCACCCGATGGCAGGTACACAGTTTTCAGGCTTTGAAAACTCAAAAGAAACAATGTTCCATAATGCTCCATTCGTTTTAACGCCTAAAGAAAATGAAGATATTTTAATTCTCGCTAATGCCAGAGAGGTTATTATGCAATTAGGATTCGGTAGAGTTTCTGTTATGACACCTCAGAAGCACGACAAGCTTATCGCTTTTACTTCACAGCTTGCTCACGTTGTTTCAAATGCGTTCGTAAAAAGTCCATCTTCAATAGAAAGAAAAGGTATTTCTGCAGGTAGCTATAAAGACTTAACACGTGTTGCGTATCTTAACGAAAATATGTGGACCGAGCTTTTCCTTGATAATAAAGATAACCTTATTTTTGAGCTTGACAATATTATAAACGAGCTTAAAAAGTACAGTGATGCGATGAAAGCAGATGACCCCGAAACACTCCGACAGCTTTTAAAAGAAGGCAGAGAGGCAAAAGAAAGAGCAGATTAATTTGAAAAACCCGAGCAGTTTTTTACAACTGCTCGGGTTTTTATGCCTTTTTTCGACAATTAGGCACGATTTTTCGACAATTAGGCAAAATATATGGTGTTTTTCAGTAAATATGTTTTAATAATATTGGAAGAGTTTTGCAATTACAGTATGTCTAATTTCATTGATTAAGAGCAATAATTATGGTATATTTATTTGGGGTGAAATAATGAAAATTGCAATTTGTGATGATGAAAAGATATACGTAGAAAAGGTAGAGAAAATTGTTTCGTCTTTTTTTGAAAGCGAACAAATTGAAGCTAATATTGAAACTTATACTTCAGGTGATGAGCTTGTTAAAGCTGAAGGTTTATTCGATATAGTTTTTCTCGATATTGAAATGACAGGCTTAAACGGTATTGAAACGGCTAAAATTCTTAATCAGAAGAATAACAAAGCGAAGATTTTTATTTTCACTTCGCATAACCATTATCTTGACGATGCGATGGATTTAAACGTTTTCAGATATATAGACAAGGGCAGTAGTGACGAAAGAATTATAGCCGGTCTTAAAAAAGCTGTGGAAAGCCTCAGACATAATGAAATTTATATAACCACTAAGAATAACGAAAAACTGAAAATCTCTAAAACTGATATAATTTTTGTTGAGGTTAAATATAAAAAGGTGTACGTTCAGACTGTTAAAGAGCTGTTTGTAGTTCGTGACAAATTTGAGTATTTCAAAGAAAATCTGAACGATTCATTTTTTGCCGTACCTCATATAAGCTATATTGTAAATATGCTTCATATTACAAAGTTTAAAAGAGAGAGCGTTGAGCTTAACGGCAGTTTTACCGTAACGGTTGCCCCTAAAAGACAATCTGAATTCCGCAAGCTATGGTTTGATTATCTGAAAGGTGAATGATTATGAACACCGATATTTTAAATGTGTTTTTACAGCTTATTGAGGGCGCAATAGCTTTTGAATTTTTAGAAAGCATAAACCCGTCACACAAAAAATTGAAAAACTTTATCATAATAACCGTTAGTTATATGATTATGTGCGGGATAAATCTGGGTTTTAATTATAATTTTGCTATCAATTTAACAACGTTAATAATCTTTCATTTGATTTTTAATAAGTTTTTATATAAAAACAAGATTGGCTTGAATATGGTGAATTCAGGTCTTTTTGCCGTTTTTGTTTGTGCCGGAGAATATGTCGCTCTTCTCCTTATTTCTGCTTTTACAGACAAAGAAGTTTATGATCTTTTGGAAATTCCCGTGACGTATTTAATTATGATAGTATTCAGTAAATCTGTTTTGTTTATGGGTATGAAAACAGTTTCATTGATATTCAACAAAATCACTTTAAAACAAAACATTTCTGCTATTACATTTATATTCCCGATTTCTTTGCTTGTTGTTATGAGTGCAATAGTAGCAAGTAGTCGTTATGTAGTGTATTCTGATCTCACTAAAATTCTATTTTCCGGTGCAAGCGTCTTTATGATAGCTGCGGTTATCGTAACCTGTATTTTACAGCAACGAGAAGCAGAAAAAGAGCAGGAGCTTACAGAGCTCAGAGCAATTAAGCAAAATCAGGAAATAGATAATAAATATTTCGAAATTCTTGAGCATCAAAATAAAAACCTTATGATGTATGCTCATGATACTAAAAACCATCTTGTTGCAATTCGTAGCCTTACAGACGATGAAAACATTATCGGCTATATCGAAAAGCTTACAGATGGTATAAACAATTACAGTAAAATCGCCTCAAGCGGTAACCATAGCCTCGACGTTATCATTAATAAATACATGACCGAGTGCGAAATAAAGAACGTAAAATTTACATACGATATACGCAAATCAAACTTATTAAATATAGAAATTTATGATATGGTTGCTATTCTCGGTAACTTGCTTGATAACGCATTGGAAGCTGCGGAAATTTCAGAGGGGAAATTTATATATCTTCAGACCGACCGTAAAAACAATTATGATATAGTTACTATCAAAAACAGTTGTGATAAGAAGCCTGAGACCGATGGTGATAAGCTAAAAACAACTAAAACCAATAAACGTTTTCACGGTTTAGGCATTAAAAGTGTAAAATCAGCACTTAAAAATTACGACGGAGATTTTAACTGGGAATATAACGAAGAAGAAAAAATGTTTACGGCAACGGCAAGTTTTTACCATAATTAAATTTATAATAGAAAATTGATTTTTACATAGTAATTTGATTTCTGCGGTTTTATTTGAAAAGGGGAGTAAAATGGCATACAATATTTCTATTGCGGTAGTTTATTTATTTGAATTTCTGATTTCATATATTTTCTTCGGTCAGATTAGTAACTTAAAGAAGAGTAAAAAAGTAACTATATTTATTGGTTTGCTTTGTTTTGCGGTTGCGGCAATAATTAATATTACTTTATCAACAATATGGTTAAATTTTTTAACTTTCTTTTTAGCAAACTGTGTTTTATCGGTATTGTGCTTTGAAGTTAGCTTTAAACAATCTGTTTTTTATTCCGTTGTGTTGGATATTGTTTCAACTGCAACAGAATATATAACACTTTTCGTTGTTTCGAATATTTCCGGTGATGACGTTGCTTATACATTCGATCAAGGTGGAGCTTTCTTGTTAAATGCTTTTATTTGTAAAGCCTTGTATTTCTTTATCTGTTTGCTGTTAAGCCGTTTTATAAAAAAGAACGATAATATAACAAAAGTACCTGCAACGTTCTATTTCTATCCATTGGCGGTTGTTGCAGTTTTGCTTTTTTTATGGAATATTTATATTAGTTACGATATGACTGATGGAATGAAAACAAGTATATCCATAATTAGTGCAATAATGCTTCTTTCTACAATTATTCTGTTTGTTTCGTATCGTAATAACATAGAGCGGGAAAACAGATTATTCCTTTTAGAGCAAGAGGTTTTCAAAACTGACACCGATAAATATTATTATCAAATCCTTGAGCATCAGAATAATAATCTATTGATGTATGCTCATGATACTAAAAACCATTTGTTTGCGATACGAAACCTTACTGATGACGAAAATATTATCAGCTATATTGAAAAGCTTACAGACGGAATTAACAAATACAGTAAGCTTGCTTCAAGCGGTAATCATAGCCTCGACGTTATCATCAATAAATACATAACAGAGTGCGAAATTAAGAACGTAAAATTCACTTATGATGTGAAAAAATCAAATTTATTGAAAATAGAAAGCTATGATTTAGTTTCTGTTTTAGGTAATTTACTTGATAATGCATTAGAATCGGCTGAAAAGTCAGAAGAGAAAATTATAACTCTTAAAACAGACCATAAAAATAATTATGATATTGTTTCTGTTATAAACAGCTGTGACGAAAAGCCTCAGTCCAAAGGAGATAAGCTTAAAACAACTAAAAGTAATAAGAAATTTCACGGCTTGGGAATTAAAAGCATAAAATCAACCCTTAAAAATTATGAGGGTGATTATAACTGGGAATATAACGAAGCGGAAAAAGTCTTCTCAGCAACAGTAACGTTTTTGGCATAAAACCGAATTATTTATTTTTTCAATGAGTGTTATAGGAGAGATTTTATGTCTTGGATATTATGTAATGTATGTATTTACATTTTCGAAATGCTGATTGCCTATAACTATTTTTATAGAAATTACAATAAAAAGATTAGCTCTGATTTGAAGATTTTTGCAATTGGCAGCTTCTTATTTTTGATAGCATCAGTAGTGTTTTTAAAATTTAATAATGAAGTGATTAACCTTACTTTGTTTTTTGTTGTTAATTTTCTTTTTTCATATCTTTGCTTTGATATATCTGTAAAATCGGCAGTTATTCAAAGTGCTTTGCTTGATGCGCTGATGTGTTGCTCTGAATTGGTTGTGATTTTCTTCATCTCAACCCTGATGGGAATTCCAATAAATACATATAAAAACGATTTGTTGATTTACGTCATTTTAGCTTCAATGTGCAAAATTATGTATTTCTTAATATCACAAGTTGTTTCATTGATAATAAAAAAAGATAAATTGGATGAATTAAAAATTAAATATTTTTTACCGCTTTTAATTTTTTCGGCTTTAACGATAGCAACCTGCACACTGTTTCTGCTTATAGCATTAAAAGTAGAGTTAGCTTACAGCTATAAGGTTGCTATTTTTGTTATAAGCTTAGTATTTATTTTTGCTTGTGCTTGGATATTTATTTATTATCAAACGCTTATTGAAAATGAGAGAAAAATAAATGAATTAAGAATCGAAAACGAAAAGCAAGAAATCGACTCCAAATATCTTAACATTATCGAGCAGAATAATAAAAATTTAAGCATACTCGCCCACGATATAAAAAACCATATGCTACAAATTAAGAGTATGGAAAATGCGGAAGAGATACATAATTATGTTGATTCTATAGTAGACGAGGTTAAGGGCTACGGCTATATCGGTATGAGTAAAAACAAAACCTTGGATTTGCTTATCAGTAAATATCTTAACCTTTGTGACGGTAAGGGTATTAAAATCAGCTTTGACGTTAAAACCGCAAATTTAAGCGGAATAGCTCCTGCGGATATTTCAACTATAATTAATAATCTTCTTGATAATGCTGTTGAATCGGCAGAAAAGAGTGAGAAAAAAGTAATATCCGTAAGCGTATTCAAAAAGCAGGGTTACGAAATTCTTAACATCTCCAACAGCTGCGACCAAAAGCCGAAATCAAAGGGTGAGAATCTTTTAACAACCAAAAAGGAAAATACCCTCCACGGCTATGGTACTCAAAGCGTAATCAAAACCCTGAAAAAATATGATGGTGTTTATAGCTGGGAATATGATGAGAAAGAAAAGCTTTTTGAAACAACCGTTTTGTTGCCGATGGAAAAGAACTAATATAAAATAAAAAACAATTATGCACATAGGGGAGTGATCTTTTGAATTTATTGATGAACGTTTTTACGTACGTTTCAGAAGTGCTTATAATTTACATCTATTTTGCAGGCTTTTTTGAGCGTAAATTCAATCTGGCTAAAACTCTTCTGATTGGTTTGCTTTTTTTCGTTATACCGTTTACATTAAATCAATTGTGGAATAACCCTGTAGTAAACACATCATCGTTTTTTATTTCTACTATCTGTTATATTTTCTTTACTCACAGAATTAAATTTTTGCAAAGTGTCTTGCAAGGTGTTATTGTAACGGCGATAATGGTTGCTACTGAACTTGCGGCAAACTATACTGTTTCTATTGTTTTAGGTGAAAATTCCTTTTTCGCATATAGAGAAAATATGGTGTTTTTTGTTGTAGTTTCAATACTTACTAAAATTTTCTTCCTTATAGGTTGTAAGCTTTGTAATCATTTTAAGTTAAGAAATGATAAAATTTATTCTCTGCCTTTATCCGATTTTATTTTCTGTATCGCGGTTATTTCTACTTTGATTGTAATTACGAGAATGAACGTTGAATACGGCTTCAGTGATATGATTCAGACAATGGTAGTTATTTCTTCTTTATTGTTAATGTTTAGTTTATTATTTGTTTTTATTTCTCACGAAAGAAATGCAGTAAAAAATGCTGAACTTATAAAACTGCGGTCCGAACAGCAAAAACAAGAAATCGACTCCAAATATCTTAACATCATCGAGCAGAATAATAAAAATTTAAGTATTCTTGCCCACGATATAAAAAACCATATGCTTCAGATTAAGAGTATGGAAAACAGTGATGAAATACACAGTTACGTAGATTCAATTGTTGATGAGGTTCAGGGCTACGGATATATAGGAATGAGTAAAAACAAAACTTTGGATTTGCTTATCAGTAAATATCTAAACTTGTGCGACGGCAAGGGTATTAAAATCAGCTTTGACGTTAAAACTTCTAATTTAAGCGGAATAGCTCCTGCGGATATTTCAACTATAATTAATAATCTTCTTGATAATGCTGTTGAATCGGCAGAAAAGAGTGAGAAAAAAGTAATATCCGTAAGCATATTCAAAAAGCAGGGTTACGAAATTCTTAACATCAGTAACAGCTGTGACCAAAAGCCGAAATCAAAAGGAGAGAATCTTTTAACAACCAAAAAGGAAAACACCCTCCACGGCTATGGTACTCAAAGCGTAATTAAAACCCTGAAAAAATATGATGGTGTTTATAGCTGGGAATATGACGAGAAAGAAAAGATATTCGAAACAACCGTTTTGTTGCCGGTAAAATGATATAAGAGAGCCTCTTTTCAGAGGTTCTTTTGTTTTTTTCGACAATCCTCCTATCCCTCTTTTTTCGTCAAACGAAAAAGGAGGGGGGACCACCGCAGGTGGTGGGTGGTACACGTAAATCAATCAACGTTTAAAATAACGTGCGGCGGTAAATGAATTAAGTTGTTTTTTCTACCGTAGGGAACGTGGCTTCAGCCCGTTACGGTTTGGGAGCAATTAGGTTGCTGTCATACTTTGTTGTATGGGTGGATTTATTTACGCGGAACACCCTGAGGGTGTTCCTTATGGTTGTTCTATTTCACTAAACCTAAAAGGGCAGAGAACTACCCACCACCGTTCCGATTAAACAAACAAATAAAGGATAGTATATTCACACGAAATATACTATCCTTTAACTTTTAATTTGTTGAAGAACGGTCCCCCTCCCTTTTTGTCTACGACAAAAAAGGATGATAAGCTTCGCAAATCTTTAGTTTTATCATCGCATTAAATTTTCGCGAAGCTTACTGGCGACTGGTGACTGAAGATTGGTGACTTACATCTGCTTTTCAATTTCTCTTTAAATAAATTTGATTTATCAACTTTATCTCATAGCCCTGTTTACAATATCCTGATAGTCGGTAACGTCAATAATACCGTTTTGGTCTGTGTCGGCGGCGAGAGAATAAACGTCAGTTAATTCCTGATGACCATTAGCCGTTTTCTCTGCTTCGAAGCAATCAAGAACGTTACAGATACTGTCGCCGTTAATATCACCGTAAACAACTATTCTGAAGGTTGTATTTGGTACACCGTTTATATAAACGATAAAGGATGAGCCTGTACCGAAATAATCGTTTGAACCTGAGGTGTAAGAAGGTACAGGGATATATCTTTCATTTTCACCGAATGTAACGATATCTGTAAGAACAGTTTTTTCGGTGTAAGAGGTAAAAAGAGTAAGGTTTTTAAAATTAATTGTTGAATCGCCTTGTGGCTTAATAGGACAATATGCACAAAGAGAGCTGGTTATATAAATAGCCTCGTTTTTACCATCCTTGCTTGTTGCAACGCAGTAATAGTAATTATAAGTGGTGTCGTAATCACCGGGTAAAAATTTACTGCTTGTAGCACCTGTTATAGCAGTACCGCCTGAGGTTGATTTTGTGTTAGTACCGTACCATTGATACGTTCTTTTAAAGCCGATTATATCAAAGTACAACTCTTGGTTATAATCCTGGCAGTAGGGGGCAATATCGTTGAAAATAGCCGTTTGGGGCGTTATTTCAATAAAGGTCTGCCCATTTTCTGTTGCCCATGTTTCAGCGTAGCTACCCGTTGAACCGTAAATTATAATGTTTTCGGTATTTGATGAGTTGATAGTTTTAAGTGAAGAGGGGATAGCAACAGGTACTCCCGAGGGTAAATCTGAAATTACAAGGGGAACGTTAAATATAATTTTATCTGCTGTAAATCTAGCTTGGAATGCGTTTTGGAGAACTGTAATTCCTTTGCCAAAATACAATTCACCGAGAGCCGTACAACCGGCAAATGCATCTTCCTCCAAGGTAGTTACGTTAGAACAGTCTATTGTTTTAAGTGAAGTACAGTTTTGGAAAGCATAGGTACTGATTGTCTGCAATACAGACGTTGCAACAGTTTCAAGCTTTGTGCAGTTATTAAAGCTATAATCACCAACACTATATAGCTTGGGAGCAATAACCGTTTTTAAAGAACTACAGTTCTGGAAAGCGTAGTTATCAATTGTCTGCAATAAAGGAAGTTCAATAGTTTCAAGAGCCGTGCAATTAGAAAAGCAATAACCACCAACTCTTTGGAGCTTGGGGGCGATAAATGTTTTTAAAGAGCTGCAACCGGAAAAGTTTGAATCCTCAAGACCATTGCCTATAAAAGTTAATAAGGGGAAATTAACCGTTTCAAGACTTGAACAGTTTGTGAAATTA
This sequence comes from Acutalibacteraceae bacterium, assembly GCA_045638585.1. Taxonomy (GTDB): domain Bacteria; phylum Bacillota; class Clostridia; order Oscillospirales; family Acutalibacteraceae; genus DTU089. The sequence continues at coordinate 9,499 of JAZUBO010000006.1, forward strand.
CGCTTCAAAAAACTACTTACTGAATCAGCCGAAATTTCTTTTAAAGAGGTACAGCCATAAAAACATTCATCCTGAAGATCTGTTACCAAAGGAATTGATATTGATTCAAGACTTGTGCAATCCTTGAAACCTCTGCTGCTGATAGAGGTAGCATAAGGAATGATTGCCTCTCGTACATTTGAATTGTAAAAAGCATCCTCTTTTATAGTTTCTATATTATCTAATTCTACAACCTGAACACCGCCTGCACCATCAAAAGCTGAGCCACCTATATACGTGGTATTTTTTAAATATAAAAATTGTAAGGATTCACAACCTTTGAAAGAACTGCCGCCGATATATGTTAAATTAATTCCGTCAAATTCTTTTAAGTTTGTACATCCTTCAAAGGCGTGATCAACCCGTGTTACACCGTGCGCTCTTATATATTGAAGGTTGCTGCAATAAGCGAATGCCTGCAATTGAAGATCCGTAATACTATCAGGAAGAACAACACTTTCTAAATAATTAAAGCTTCTGAAGGTTTCTCTTGCAATACCCTTCGGGGCAATTCCGTCAATGGTGTCAGGTATAACGAGAATCGTTTCATCCTCTCCGGTGGGTCCTAAATATTCAGTAATATATCCCGAAGAATTGATTACGTATTTATCTTCTTCGTCAGGGAAAATTCTTGTGTATGAGGCGGTAACCTCTTCGCTTGAAATTGCACCTATTTTATAAGCGTAAGCGGTAACTACGGTATCATATTTAATTTTTATAGGTTGAGAATATGTTTTGTAGTAATCCGAACCAAACGTTGAAAGATTATAGGATATTGTGGCACCTTCAACGTCACAGCTTAATTCAAGGTAAAATTCATCATCGAAATTACCGGGTTCAACGCTGAATTTTGGGGTCGGAAGCTGAGGTACACCATCATCAAATATATATTCAATGTGCATGCAATTTTTATATTCGAATTTTTCTATAGTTTCAACGGCTGATTCGTAAGTAGTATCGGGATTGTCGAGAATCATATAAGTAACTGCCGCTGCAACAAAGGGTGAAGCCATTGATGTACCGGATAAGGCTGCATAAGTATTACCGAGATAGGAACTCTTAACGCTCATACCGATTGCATTTGTTTCGCACATTGAGCCGGTGTTTGTCCAGGAGGGAATACCGTTTAAGGTTTTGTTACAAGCTTTTACCGTGATTACATTATCACAGCAAGCGGGTGTATAGGGTACGACATCCATATTAGCACCGTCGTTACCTGCCGAAACAACAACGATGATGCCTGCATCGTTGGCTTTCTTTATAGCTTCATCCATAAGTTCATTTTCACCGCGTCTGCCAAGACTCATATTGATAACGTCAACACCGTCCGCAATAGCCGCTTCAACACCTAAAACAACCTGAGCATCTGTGCCTTCACCGTTTTCGTCTAAAACACGGTAGGGCTTAACGGTAACGTTGTCAAGAGTGTTAGCAACAATTATACCTGCAACGTGAGTGCCGTGACCATCCTTATCGTAGCAGGAAACACCGTCAATAGCGTCGAAGCCCGTAGGCTCAACTCTTCCTGCTAAAAGCTCGTGGTCGGCTTCAACGCCTGTGTCAATAACAGCAACTGTAATTTCTTCTGTGTAAACAATGTTTTTATCAGCAAGCTTTTTTCTTAAACCTGTAAAGCCTTGTGGGTCTGAACAGTCCTGCATAGGATTATCAACCGCATTTGAAGAAACGGTATCATTGGTTGCTTCGTTAAGCTCAACGTTTTCTTCAATTACTTCGTATTCAGCGGTTTTATTTATGCAGTCTTCCTGAGCGTAAATAACGTTTTCACAGCTTTCGTAGAACGCGAGAGCTGCTTCCATATCACTGTAAGAGCCAAACTGAAGAATATGCAAATCGTTGTAGCCCCCGATATGCTCTACCGCATTGAGTGTGTCAATTTTACCTTCTGCTTTAACAATAAGACGTTTCGTTGAATCCTTGTGAGCAAGCTCATTTTCATCAAGCGTTTCAGCCGAAAATACAGAAACGTCATTGTCGGAATCGTATTCTTTTGTAAGCTGGGTAAGCTTTTGCGTAAAAGCTTCAAGAGGAGAAAGAGAATTCTTTTCAGCCTCGTAGCCTTGAGCAAAAACAGATACGCTTGAAAATGTAAGAATCAAGCATAAAAACAAGCAAAAAAACTTTTTCATATTAATTCCTCCGTTGTTTTTTGTTAATTACATTGTAACTGTTGAAACTAAAAATAGAATATACTTTGCCTGATTGTCGAAAAATCGTGCCTAATTATCGAAAAAAATAAAATCCGAGCAGTTTTTTACAACTGCTCGGATTTTTTACTCATACATTCCCTCAAGTATCTCAATCGCATTCGCTATACACCCATCATTATTTGACCTCGTTACGTATTTTGCCACTGCTAAAGCTTCTTGCGACCCGTTTTCGGGTACGAAGCCGCCCTTTGCCGCAACAAGCATTTCAACGTCGTTATATCCGTCACCGGCAGAGTAGGTATTTTCCGCTAAACAACCGAGAGCCTTTGCAAGCTTTAAAAGCCCCGTTCCTTTATCAACGCCTTTTTTCAAAATTTCAACGTAATTCCCTGTTGTCTTAAGATAATTTATTTCGGGAAAACGGTCGAGAATTTCCTGCACTTCCATTGAACAACCGTGAGCCGCTATCATAACCTTTGTCCATGGGAGCGGTGCTTCCTCAGGCGAATTGATTTTATGAAACTCAATACCTTGACTTGTAAAATGCTGTTCAGAGTGTTGGTTTAAGTTTACCGCACAAACTTTATTGAAGTTATAAAACTCTATTGAAATATCGGGGAATGCCTTTAACACCGCATTAACGGCAGGCAAGCCCTCGCTTTCAATGGCATCGTTGAATATGATTTTTCCGCTTTCGTAATCATAAGCCATAGCACCATTACCTAAAAGAACAGGTGCATTTATATATTCGGGGTCGTAAAGATGAAAGCCTTGAAAAATTCTGCCTGTACACACGGTAAATTTACCGCCCTTTTTCATAAAATATTTAATTGCAGATTTTACGTCGTCGGTAATAACTCCGTCATCATTTTTTAAGGTACCGTCAAAATCACTTGCTAATAAAACATTTTGAAATTTCATAATATCACCTTAATTAATTTTACCAAACAGCAAGCGCATTTTCAATAAAAATAACGGCTTTATGGCAATTTGTATAATACTTTTACCGCCTTTTTAGTTATTTTCTATCAAAATAAAGCCGAAAAATCTTGATTAAAATTTATTATAGTGTTATAATTTTTCAGTTATTAAGTTTTTTGGAGGTATATGTATGCTCGTATTAAAAGATGGCTACAAATCAACTCTCTCTATGAGAGATACTCAAAGAGCAATTAAGCTCACAAGGGATACTTTTCAGAATAATCTTTGTGCGGCACTTAACCTCGAAAGAATATCTGCACCGCTTTTTGTTACAAAGTCAAGCGGTCTCAACGATGACCTTAACGGCTTTGAAAGAGCTGTTTCCTTCGACGTAAAGGATATGGCTGATGAGGGGGAGGCAGTTATTGTTCACTCTCTTGCTAAATGGAAAAGAACAGCTCTTAAAAAGTACGGCTTCAATGCAGGTGAAGGTCTTTATACTGATATGAATGCAATCCGTCGTGATGAAGAGATGGATAATCTTCATTCAATCTACGTTGACCAGTGGGACTGGGAAAGAGTTATCGAAAAAAAAGACAGAACTGAAGAATACCTTAAAGAAACAGTTCAGAAGATAATCGATGCTCTTTGCGATACTCTTGATACAGTCAAAGAGCGATTTCCCTCTGTTGACGTCAATATTGAAAGAAACGTTCATTTCGTTACAACGCAGGAGCTTGAGGATATGTATCCCGAGTTTACAGGTAAAGAGCGCGAAAAGGCAATTGCAAAAGAATACGGTACAGTTTTTGTTATGAAAATCGGTGAAAAGCTTAAAAGCGGTAAGCCTCACGACGGTAGAGCTCCCGATTATGATGATTGGCAGCTTAACGGTGATATCATTATCTACAACAAGGTTTTAGAAGATGCTTTTGAGATTTCCTCAATGGGTATAAGAGTTGATGAGCACTCTCTCGATTATCAGCTTAAAGCATCAGGCAAAGACGAAAGAAGAAGCTTTGATTATCATAAACAGATTCTTGAAGGTACTTTACCTCTTACAATCGGCGGCGGTATTGGTCAATCAAGAGTATGTATGCTCCTTTTAGGTAAGCTTCACGTGGGCGAGGTTCAGGCTTCACTCTGGCCCAAGGAAATGAAAAAAATCTGTGCTGAAAATGGTGTGAATCTTTTATAATAGAGGTAAAGTATGTCCGAACCGGCCTTAAATGGCGAGGTTTCGGTGCTTTTGCCCGATTTGCCTTTGAAAGGTTAAGGTGAAAACAGTGGATAGAAGAGAAGATATAAGAAATATAGCAATCATAGCTCACGTTGACCACGGTAAAACAACCTTGGTTGACCAGCTTCTTCATCAGAGCGGTATCTTCCGTTCAAATGAACAGGTTGATGAAAGAGTTATGGACTCAAACGACCTTGAAAAAGAACGAGGAATTACAATTCTCTCAAAGAATACGGGTATTCATTACAAAGACGTTAAAATCAATATCGTTGACACTCCCGGTCACGCCGATTTCGGTGGCGAGGTTGAGCGTATTATGATGATGGTTGACGGTGTTCTCCTTCTCGTAGATGCTTTTGAGGGTTGTATGCCTCAGACACGCTTCGTTCTAAAAAAAGCACTTGCCCTCGGCAAAAAGGCTATCGTTGTTATAAACAAGGTTGACCGTCCCGGTGCAAGACCTATGGAAGTTATTGACGAAGTTCTTGATTTGTTTATTGAGCTTGGTGCAAACGATGACCAGATTGAATTCCCGGTTGTATTTGCTTCAGGTCGTGACGGTTATGCATCTCTTGACCCCGAAGCAAGAGAGGGGGATATGAGACCTCTTCTTGATTCAATTCTTGAAAATATTGATGCTCCTCAGGGTGATATAAACGGACCCTTGCAGCTTCTTTTCTCAAGCCTAGATTATGACGATTATCTTGGCAGAATCGGTGTAGGTCGAGTTGAAAGAGGCTCCGTAAAGGTTGGTCAGCAGGTTGTTCTTTGCAGTAAAGATGGCGGTCAGACTAATGCAAAAATAGTTAAGCTTTATACATTTGAGGGTCTTTCACGTGTTGAATGTCAGGAAGCAAAAATGGGTGACCTTGTTGCTGTTTCGGGTATCAACGAGCTTAATATCGGTGAAACTGCTTGCGATAAAGATTGCCCCGAAGCACTTCCCTTCGTTGAAATAGACGAGCCTACAATATCAATGAACTTTATGGTTAATGATAGTCCCTTTGCAGGTCAGGAGGGTAAGTTTGTTACCTCAAGAAATATCCGTGCAAGACTTTTTAAAGAGGTTGAAACAAACGTTAGTATGAGAGTTGAAGAAACCGATACTACCGATTCATTCAAGGTCAGCGGACGTGGTGAATTACATCTTTCAATTCTTATTGAAACAATGCGTCGTCAGGGTTATGAATTCCAGGTTTCAAGACCTCAGGTTATTTATAAAAACGGTCCCAACGGTGAGCTTTTAGAGCCTATGGAGCTTCTTATTGTTGAAGTTCCCGAAAGCTACGTTGGTGCGGTTATGGAAAAAATCGGTTCACGAAAAGGTGAGCTTGAAAATATGGATGTGCGCGACGGCGGTTCAACTCATATTGAGTTTAAAATCCCCGCAAGAGGTCTTATTGGCTACCGTTCGGAATTTATGACCGATACAAACGGTAACGGTATTATGAACAACCTTTTCGCAGGCTACGAAGAGTATAAAGGTGATATCCAGATGCGTGAAAGGGGCTCAATTGTTGTTCACGAAACAGGTGAAACAACAGGCTACGGTCTTTTCAATACTCAGGATAGAGGCAGACTTTTCGTTGGACCCGGTGTTCCTGTTTACGAGGGTATGATAGTCGGCGAATGTGCAAAGAATGAAGACATTGTTTGTAACGTTTGTAAAAAGAAACAGATGACAAACACCCGTGCTTCAGGTAGCGACGATGCGCTCCGCCTTGTTCCTCATACTGTTCTTTCTCTTGAGCAGTCAATGGAATTTATCGGTGATGACGAGCTTCTCGAGGTAACCCCCGAAAGCATCCGTTTGAGAAAGAGAATCCTTTCAAAAGAAAAACGAATGAAACAACAGTTCGGTCATAAATAAGATATAAATTTTAAAAGCATAACAAATCAAAGCCATCTCAAACGAGGTGGCTTGATTTATTTATCTTTATTTAACAATATGTTAACATTGTTAGTGTAACATAAGAAATAGTAGAGATTTAGTGAAAGGGAGGTTTTTATGGTTTGTATTTTAGTTGTAGAAGATGATATTCAGTTCAATAAAATTGTATGCTCTTATCTTTTCGATACTGGTTATAATGTAGTAGGATGTCATAGTGTTGCTGAAGCACTCGAACAAATGGAAAAGCTATCCTTTGATATGATCATTTCAGATATTATGATGAAGGATGTAAACGGTTTTGAGTTTGCAGAGCAAGTCAGCACACTAAATAAAGATATTCCGTTTTTGTTTTTAACCGCAAGAGATGATTTACAGTCAAAAGAAAAGGGTTACAGAATCGGTATTGATGATTATATTGTTAAACCGGTTGAAATGAAAGAGTTGGTATTCAGAATCGAAGCAATTTTAAGAAGGTCAAAAATTGCAAACAAAAAGAAAATTATTGTTGGTGATTTGGAATTAGATTCCGTTGAAAACGCAGCTTACTATAATGGTGAAAATTTAGGCTTATCCGTAAAAGAATTCAACATATTATTTAAGTTCTTATCTTACCCTAAAAGAACATTTACCAGAACACAGCTTATGGATGAGTTTTGGGGTTATGATAGTGAGAGTACACCGAGAACAGTTGACGTTTGTATAACGAAGCTTCGAGGTAAAGTTTCAAAATGTAAAGATATTGAAATTGTAACCGTTCACGGCTTAGGATACAAGGCGGTGATTCTTGTATGAAAATAAATCGTAACGAAAAAATATTTGCCAGTCGTCTTCGTAATTTTATTGTTGAATTTATATCTGTTTTTTCAATTGTTGCATTGAACGGTACTTTTCTTGTATTGATTCTTGTTGATACTATAGGAAAAGGGTTCGATAAATCAACTATAGCTTTATTCGGTGCTTTGTATCTTTTATTTAGTTGTACAATTTCAACTGCACTCATATATTTTGTGAAAGGCAGAGTTTACCACGATAAAATTAAAGTGTTTTATGATACTGCAAGTAAGGTTGCCGATGGTGATTTTAATGTAAGAGTACCTATGCTTTTTGTTAAACCGAAAAGTGAAATGGATTATCTTGCAGTTAATTTTAACAAAATGCTTGTAGAAATATCTTCATTGGAAAATATGAGAAATGATTTTGTTGCAGATGTTTCTCATGAGATAAAGACACCGTTGAGCGTTGTTCAAGGCTATGCGGACTTATTACAAAATAAAGATTTAACTGATGAGAAGAGAGCAGAGTATACGTTCAGACTTTCTCAGGCAATAGCTTCGCTTACAAATCTTGTGACGAATATTTTGAAGCTTAACAAGATTGAAAATCAGGGTATTATCCAGAAAGAAAGATTTTCTTTAGACGAGCAACTGCGATATTGTATTCTCGGCTTTGAAGATATAATTGACGATAAAAATTTAACACTTGATATTGAATTAGATGAGGTTTTTGTTTCAAGTGACAAATCTCTTTTGGAAATAGTATGGAACAACTTGATTTCAAATGCGATAAAATATACGCAAAGCGGTGGCGGGATTTCTGTAAAATTAAAAACTGAAAATGGAAAAAATACAGTGCGTATTTCTGATACCGGTTGCGGAATGACCAATGAGGTTCTTGAACATTGTTTCGAAAAATTCTATCAGGGCGATTGTTCTCATTCCCAAGAGGGTAACGGTTTGGGACTTGCTTTGGTAAAGCAAGTTGTTAATATGCTCAACAGCGAAATAAAAGTCAAGAGCATTGTAGGCAAGGGAACAGAATTTACGGTAATAATATGAGTTTAACAAAAACTTAACAACGGTAATTTAAAATGCCGTTGTTAAGTTTTTCTTGTTTGGTGGTGATTTGGAATAAAAAAGACTAACGACACTGATTTGAAATTGTACAGAAATATTTTGATAGTATTTGAAATCGCGATTTTACTTACAGTAATTGTAATTGGTGTTGCTGTGATGGACGGAACTTTATCTCTGGGTAAAAACGAAGAAACTACACTTTATGTTACTCAAAAACACACAGAAGAAAGCACGGTTTATAAAGATGATTTCTTTTTAGATGTTGAAAAAGATAAAACACAGTCCGACGGTGACTGGCAAGGTAGTAAGGATAATAATGCGATAAGCAATAATCAAAATTCTTCGGGTAGTTCTCTTTCTGACCCTACAGGTTGGTCAACTGCACAGATTATTGCTAAAGCAAAGGATGCGGTTAATAAAACAAAAGCTTATAACGGAAATTTATCTGTCAATCATTCCGAGAGCTTTACGGCAGATGTTACAGAATGCAGTGCCGGAGGTATTATCAGAACCGTTGTCGATTTAATGATAGGTTGGGTTGTAAAGCCTGTTGAAGAAACTCTTGTTTTTCAAAACGGAAAAGCAGTTAACTCCGAAGGGGAAACAGTACCGATAATTCTTCCTAAACGTAACGGTTTTTCTTTAAGCGAAAATGGTGTAGAATCCGCTACGGTACAAAGGGTAGGAAATGAATACGTTATAAAGATAACACTTGTTGAAGAATGTGTTGGAATGTACGATGTTCCAAAGCATAATGCAGGTGCAGTTGGTTATCTTGATGTAGCCAATTTCGACATAAGCTTTATGGAAGTTGATTCAGCTGATATTGTTTATAAGGGTTCGAGCATTGAACTTAGAATAAATGCAGACGGTTACGTAACCTATGCAAACTATAAAATACCACTTCAAATTGATGGCTCTGCCCACAGAGGTTCAATAAGCGGTTCGGCTACCTTTGAGGGTGAGCAAACAGAAGAATGGATATTAAATTTTTGATTGAGAGGATGTATTGATTATGGGTTTAAAGGAAGCAGCACTTAATACGGCTATAAAACAGGGTGTTGAATATGTAAAAAAAGATTATGACACCAACCTTTTCAAGCTTATTTCATGGGGTAAGAAAATGGTTAAGGATGAGCTTCACCTTAAAGTTCTTACAAGATTAGAGGAAAGATTAAGTGACCCCACAAATGTTTATGCAGACTACGTTAAAAGGGTTATAATGAATACTGACACAAACATTATTCTCAAACTTGTACCCCCGTTTATCAATGCTGTTGTAAAAAGCTATGATATAAGAAAGAAAGCAATGGAAGAGCATAACTGCAATATTCCATGGGCAGTTCTTATTGATGTTACTACAGCTTGTAACCTTAAATGTAAAGGCTGCTGGGCTGCTGAATACGGTGACAAGCTCAATATGAGTTACGATGATTTGAATAAAATAATTCAAGAGGGTAAGGCTTTAGGTACTTACGTTTACCTTTATACAGGCGGTGAACCTCTTGTTCGTAAAAATGACCTTATAAGAATTTGTAAAGAAAATCCCGATTGCCTTTTCCATGCTTTTACAAACGGTACTCTTTGTGACGATGCTTTTGTTGAAAGCTTAAAAGAAGTTGGTAATATGCTTGTGACAATTTCTATTGAGGGTAATGAAGAAACAACTGACTCCCGTAGAGGCGAGGGTACATATAAAGCAACAATTGATGCAATGGCACGCTTAAAGGCAGCGGGTGTTCCTTTTGGTACGTCACTTTGCTATACAAAAGAAAATGCAGATGTTATTTCTTCTGATGAATACGTTGATTTCCTTATTGAGCAGGGTGCAATTTTTGCATGGTTGTTCTCATTCGTGCCTGTTGGTTGTAGTGCTACAGCTGATCTTATGGCAACTGCAGAACAGAGAAAGCATATGTATGATCAGGTTCGTAAATGGCGTTTCAAAGAGGTTAAACCCCTTGTTATGATCGACTTCTTTAACGACGGTGAGTATGTCGGTGGTTGTGTTGCAGGCGGTAAGCAGTATTTCCATATCAGTGCAAACGGTGACTGTGAGCCTTGCGTATTTGCTCACTACTCTAATGTTAATATCAAAGACCCTGATACTCACTTTATAGATGCTCTAAAGAGTCCTATATTTATGGCTTATAAAGCCCGTCAGCCTTTCTCTGATAATATGCTTCGTGCTTGTCCTATTGTTGATAATCCCGGCGCAATCAAAAAGATTGTTGAAGAGTCAGGGGCTAAATCTACAGATCTTCAGTCACCCGAAAAGGTTGAAGATTTAATAGGTAAAACAATAGATGTTGCTCGTAAGTGGAAAGAAACTGCTGATAAAATGGCAGCAGATCATGGCTTTGTTCAGTGGCATATTCGTAGTGTTGATATTTACAAAGACTATGAATCAGAGCATATAAAAGACTATGATGAATTTGAATAAGTCGATTGAAAGAGCCAAAACTCCCGAATCAGTAGGTATAGACTCCTCGGTTATCGCAAAGATGACCGAGGAAATGTCATATAGAGGTATCAACGTTCATAGCCTGATGATTTTGCGAGATAACAAAGTAGCTTGTGAAGCATGGAGTAAACCACTTGCTCCCGAAATACCCCACACAGCTTATTCTATAAGCAAAAGCTTTTTGGCAACGGCTTACGGCTTTGCCTTGGACGAGGGGAAAATAACAAAAGGAACAAAGCTTGTGGATGTGTTTCCGGAACTACTCGGAAAGAAAGATGTTTTTTTAGAAAAACTTACAATTCATCATCTTTTGTGTATGATAGCAGGTAAGCAAACCTCAATACGCGGTAGCAAAAGTGATGATTGGTTAAAGGTATTTGTTAAAGCTAAATGGATTTTTGAACCAGGTACAAGCTGGAGATACGTAAACGATAATTATTACGTTGCATCAAAAATGCTTTGTGAGGTTTTAGGTGAATCAATAACTGAGTATCTTATACCTCGTTTGTTTGAGCCTCTTGGAATTGACGTCCCGTTTTGGGAACATTCTCCCGATGGCGTTGAAGCAGGCGGTTGGGGGCTTATGCTCAAAACAGAAGATATAGCAAAATTGGTTTTATGCTACCAAAACAAAGGTAAGTATAACGGTATTCAGATAATACCTGAATGGTGGACAAAGGAAGCAACAGGTTATATAAGCGACAATTCAGTCAGCGAAAAAGAACCTGATGCAAGCGCAGGCTACGGTTGTGGATTCTGGCGTTGTGCAGGTATGAAAAACACTTACAGATGTGAGGGAATGTTTTGTCAGTATGGCATTTCGTTTGAGGATTACGGTGCTGCTCTTATTATGACCTCGGAGCATAGCGATTTACAGGAAACCCTTGATGTTATATGGGAATATATGCCGAAAGCATTTATTGAACCCGATTCAGAAAAAGAAAGTCAAACAGTATCTTTACCCGATAAATCAAACGTAATTGTTAAGCCACGTTTCCAAACAGAAAAACTGATAAACGGTAAAACGTATACAATAAGAAAATGTAAGTTTATAAATTTCATAGGCTTTCCTATAAGCGTATTTCCTATGCCTATCGTCTTTTTTGCAAAAGACAGAGGCGGTAATATGAATAATTTGAAGTTTGAATTCAATGATATTGGTTGCACGTTTTCTTGGAAAGAAGATGGTGGGTTTAAAAATAAAATTCAAATTTCTATGAATGGTGATGCAAGTATTGATGAGGTCGTTATCGGTGAACTCAAGCTACTTGTGAGGTCTTATGCGTATTGGGAAAATGAAAACACTCTTATAATGCATATAAGACCGCTTTCATCGGTAGCAGAAAGAGTGCTTAAATTTGAATTTAAAGGGAATAAAATAAAAATGCATCCAAGCTATATTCCGGGTACAGACGAAAAGGCACAAAAAGTAGGGGATAAGCTGAAATGTATTTTAATCGGGAAATGGTTCCATTGGTGGATTGATTTTCTCGTTCCAAGAGTTGGAAGAATTCTAAACCCGACTCATTACGGTCGAGCAACATAATAAAACGGAGTGTTCACTGAAATAAGTGAACACTCCGTTTTTGCAATTATAAGCGAAAATGCTATTGACAAACCTGTCTATTGGTGGTAGACTACAGTTGTAGTCTATAGTGAATAGACAGTTCGGAGGTGTTCTTATGAATGAAATTAAATTAGGTATGGTTGAGGCTCGTTTTGCCGATATTGTTTGGGATAATGCCCCTTTAACCACAAAAGAGCTTGTTGCTTTATGTGAAAAAGAGCTTAGCTGGAAAAGAACAACTACTTATACAGTTTTAAAAAAGCTTTGCGAAAGGGGATTGTTTAAAACCGAGAACAGCGTTGTTACATCGTTGATTTCTAAAAATGAGTTTTATGCAATACAAAGTGAAAAGTTTGTTGAGGAAACCTTTGACGGGTCTTTACCCGCTTTTATTGCCGCTTTTTCAACACGAAAAAAGCCAACCCCTAAAGAGCTTGAAGAAATAAAGAAAATGATAGACTCCTTCGGGGAGGTGTAAATATGACCGATATTTTTTTAGATTTATTCAATATGAGTATAACCGCAACGTATCTTGTTCTGGCAATTGTGGTTGCAAGGTTTTTATTGAAAAAAGCACCAAAATGGGTGAATTGCTTAATGTGGCTTCTGGTTGGTATCAGGTTGGTTTGCCCGTTTTCTTTTGAAAGTGCGTTAAGCCTTGTTCCAAGCTCACAAACTATCTCGGTAAATACAGAGTCTGTGGGCAGACCCTTTACAATTCAAACAGGTGTTCCGATTGTTGATACAGGTATAAACGATTATATGGGCGATAAATATTACGAGGGTGTTACCGTACCAACTAATACCTTTGCAAATTTTACATCGGTTTTGAGTGTTATATGGCTTATAGGTTTAATAGGTTTGCTTGTTTACGGTTTAGTGTCATATATTCGTTTGAGGAAAAAGGTAGGTCCATCGCTTCTTTTTAAAGAGAAAATTTATTTTTGCGATAATATCGATACCCCCTTTATTCTCGGTGTTTTAAGACCAAGAATCTACGTACCGTCAGGTATAGGCGAAGAACAGTTGAATTATATAATTATGCACGAAAAAGCACACCTTAAACGAAAAGACCATTTCTGGAAGCCGTTAGCTTTCATTCTTTTGTCGGTTTATTGGTTTAACCCTGCAATATGGGTTGCGTATATTTTACTTTGTCGTGATATAGAAAGTGCGTGCGATGAAAAAGTAATAAAAAATATGGATAACGCCGAAAAGAAAAGCTATTCTGAAACCTTGGTGTCCTGCAGTGTGCAAAGAAGAATGGTTATGTCTTGCCCCGTAGCCTTCGGTGAGGTTGGGGTAAAGCAACGAATTAAATCTGTTCTTAACTACAAAAAACCTGCATTTTGGGTAATAATTTTATCGTTTGTTTTATTTGCTGTCGTAGCTGTATGCTTTATAAGCAATCCTGTGAATGATAAAGTGAATAAAATTTTAAATGAAGACGGTTACGAGGTTTTAAGTGCAAACGAAACAATAGTTTCTTTTACCTTTAATTCAGAAGTAATAAAGCCGGAAATGACTAAAGACGGAATATATAAGGTTAAAGGCAGGGATATCCTTATGGATTGCGTTGCCTTTAACGTAAAAGAGATTCAAAGCCGTGACAGCGAGTTTATTTTTACTTTCGACGTGACTTATGAGAACGTACCCGATGAAGGCACAATTTATGTGTTGGACGCCACTCAGTTTGATGGCGGTTTAGATTTAGGGGATGAAATAAAAGTTTCAGATCCGTTTGGAGACGTAATTGCCGACACTCCCGGCAGCTATACTTCATATTGCCATTCAAAAGGACCGGATACAGAGTTTTGCTTCTCTGTTCCTAAGATTTGGTTTGAAAACAAATCCGATAACAAAATTGTTGTTGATTTAGAAGTGCTTGAAATCGTTTACGAAAAAGCAAAATCAAGCTCCTCATTAGGTATAATCGGCGGTGCTGACGGACCGACCTCAATAATAGTTGCAGACAGAAACTCTGAAAAAGAGCTTAAGAAATTAAAAGAAAAATACCCCCATTTCTTTAATTTAGATACTCAAGAGGGGCTTACGGTTTATATTACAAAAACGAGCAGGGATAATTATGAATGCTTTATTTCATCAAATAAAAACCCAACAGATCCTCAGAAAGTTTTGCATTTCGATGAGTTTGCAAGTATCGGTGAAATGAGAACTATTCTTTCTGTTTATGCTCTCGAAAATGAAAAAGTCACCGTTACACCGTTTCAGCATATGCTGTCAAGCTATCTCTGGGATGATGACGAGGTTTCAATTACAAATCTCTACTTGCTTTTAGGCTTTGAGTCTTACAGCACAAATACGGGTATAATGCACAAGGTTTATGATAAATATTATTATGCTTATATTGATATAGAAAGCGACAGAACACAATACGGGTTATACTATTTATCGGACGCAGAATCAGGCAAATACATTCTTGTTGATAATTTAGGCTCGATGAAACCGTATTTCGTTGTTTACGAGGATACCCTGTTTTATACCGGTGAAAATAAATTGAAAAGCGTAAGCCCTGATGGAACTTATGCTGTAACTGTTTATGGTGGCTCTTATTATGATTCCGAGCTTGATTACAATATACATTCTATTGAGATAGCAAAAAATGGATATATATATTGCAGAGCTGACCGATGGGGAAAAACTCCCGAAACAAAGAACGACAGAGAAACGGTTTATTTATCGGTGAGAATTCTTGACGGCTTATTTGAAGAAATATCTGAAAACGATATCCCTGCTGATATGACGGTTTACGATGACGCGTTAAGCAATATAAAAACAACTCTTAATACGGGTTATGAAAATATATTGGTTAAGGGCTTCAGGGTGAAATATAATGCCAACGGCAAATTAGATAGTGCTATTTTCAGAGTATGGGTGTATAAGGATACTATAGCCAACGAGGATTTCTGGACAGAGGGTAATGTTCTTGTGACTTTCGATGGCACAGCATTTTTCAACGTTATAAACGAAGAAATTGTGTTGCTTTCGGAATATAACCCGAAAAACAATGGCAGCTTGCTTACAATTGATAAAATTATGCCGAAAATAAAGCTTGCTGTTGCTGAATCGGCTTCTTCTGAAAAAGATAATTCATTAGAGTATTATATTTTAAGTTTTGAGGAAGAAAAGTATGTTGAGTATGTTGCAAGTGAGGCTTCAGAAGCAGATTATTTAATTGAAGCAGACGGTAGCTTTAAAAAGACTACGAAACCGAAAACGCTTACAACCGAAGCATATCAAGTTCCAAATAAAATTTATTTCATACTTGTTCCTCATTTTAATAAAGCTTCAACCGATAATTTTATTTTTGAGGAAGATGAAAACCTCGTTTCAAAGGATTATAAGGTAATGCTTTTTGAAAAAGAGAACGACGAAGCAAATAAAAAACAAAGCGAAACAGATTCTGAAAAAGCAACGTCACCCACAACCTCACCCTACGTAGACTTTTTCACCCCATCAGGTGAGAGGGTAGTAGAAAAAGTTGACGGTGATGAGATTAAGAGTTATACGTTTTGAGTAAGAATAAACAGTATCACGTTTTAGTGAAGAGTGAAAAGTGAATAGTGAATAAGTAAAAAATCCTCGTTCGATTGAACGAGGATTTTTTGGAGCTTGTGACGAAAATCAAACCTGCAACCTGTGGTTGTAGTTAAGGGTGGATTTTTAAAAGTGGATAATTAATAAGATTCAATTACTGTCCGATGATTGTTTCGGGTATTTCTTGAGTGGTGTAGCCAAAATTCTCAATCTGCTTTATAAGATTATTAAAACGGAATTTTGTGTTTTCTTTAGCTATAAATTCTATCAATTTGTTCTTTTCGATAAATTTTATCATAATGGGTTTGGGTGATGTGTAGAAAGTAATGGAAAGGTTAACTGTTTCTCTTTCGCCAACGCAATTTTTCGTGCTATTTTCGTTTTGTTGGAAATTATATGCGCATTCTTTGAAGTTGATAAAACGAAATGATTTGAGTGAGATACCGTATTCGGTTATACACGTGATTTCGTTTTCTGTGAAAGCATCATAATCTTCAAAAGTAATAGGTTTGTTTGTTGGAATGTCGTTTTGAAGCGCAACTGCTTTATCGTATAGATTGTACCACTCTGCAACAAAAGCGCTATAACCATCTTTGTCGAAATCATCTTCAAATTCACGAGGTGGATTTGATTTGTAAAATTCTATCATCTGTTTTGCAAAGGCTAACACAGCATTTTTATATTCTGCAAATGGAACCTGATATTCGGTATTATCTTCTGTTGTAATAGTAATGTTTCCTTGTTGATGGATAATATTGAAATCAATGCCATTGCTACAACCGATAATGTTGACAGCGTTTTTGTCTTCGGTAGGAATCATTGTATGCCCGCAACAGGGGATTAAAAAATCTTCTGTACCCATAAAATGATTTTCAAAGAGAGTGTGCAAAAATCTGTATGCTGATGCACTTATACACCATTCTGTTTTGTCTGAGAGAAGAGTATCATCAATTTTGAAAATAACCTTGCCATGAACACAGCAATCATATGTCTGTTCTTTTTCAGTATTACCACGAAAAAATAAATCTTGAGCATAGAGTTCCATATATCCACCTCCAATGTTTATATTATAGCAGAAATATGTGATTTGTCCAATTTTATAAAACATCTATTGAGATACAGAATCAAAAAGCCGAGTAAACCCTTGAGTTTGCTCGGTCTTTTTTGGAGCTGGTGACGGGAATCGAACCTGCAACCTGCTCATTACGAATGAGCTGCTCTGCCATTGAGCCACACCAGCGGATATTTAATTTTGATTTGTCGGAATGGTGAGGGAAAAGGTGATATCCTTAAATACAACCAAAGACCTGCTCATTACGAATGAGCTGCTCTACCAACTGAGCTATTCCAGCTAATTTTATTTTGAAACACAAACAGTATTATATATAAAACCCTTTTATTTTTCAAGTGTTTTTGTATATTTTAAGTTTTTAATATTTTTACTTAAAAATTTTAATTTTTCTTGAAAATTAACGTAATTTCCTATTGACTTTACCGCTTTAGTGTGCTACCATATGAACACGTTTTTTCTTGGAGTGGGGAAAGTGTATCTGAATTGATTTTAATTTGCTTTTCTTACTCTATGGGGATACCCGTAATTTTAAAAGAAAGGAAAGTTTTTGTTTTACAAAAACAGTCGGTTAAGGTTATGACACCTTTAAAAAACAATGATGTTGATGAGCTTTACAGAGCAATTTTAAGCCTTGAAAACGAAGAGGAATGTGCTTTGTTTTTTGAGGACCTTTGCACAATCAACGAAATTATTTCTTTATCACAGCGTTTGAGCGTTGCTAAAAAGCTTGACGAGGGTAAAACCTTTACTACAATAACCTCCGAAACAGGTGCAAGCTCCGCAACTATCGGCAGAGTAAACCGTTGTCTTTCTTACGGTAACGGCGGTTATAAAAATATAATAGAAAAGCTTAAAGGGGGAGAGAGCAAATGAGCTTCGATTTAAGTGTTCTTAATCCTACTGAAAGGGTAGTTTTTGAGCTTCGCGGTCTTTATTCAAGGTTTGGTTACAAGCCCTTTAAGATGAGTAAGTTTGAAGAGTATGATTTATACGGCAGTAATAAAGATTTCCTTGTAAGCGGTAACTGTATTACCTTCACCGATTCCGATGGCAGACTTCTTGCTCTCAAGCCCGACGTTACTTTCTCTATCATCAAAAACTTTGATGATACCGTAGGCGGTGTTCAAAAGGTTTATTATAACGAAAACGTTTACCGCGAATCTAAAAAAGCGGGTGGCTTCAGTGAGATAATGCAGACGGGTATCGAGTGTATGGGTGATATCGGTGCAAACGAGGTTTGCGAGGTTATTACTCTTGGTGCAAGAAGCCTTTATGCTATCAGTGAAAACTATGTTCTTGATATTTCTCATATGGGTCTTTTAAGCGGACTTTTCAATGCTATGGAATTATCTGAAAGTCAGAAAAATCAGCTTTTAGAGGCTATCGCAGAGAAAAATACAGGCGCAATCGAAAGCCTTTTAAACAGCTTTCAGGTTGGCGGTGCTCTTGCTAAAATGCTTGTTGATTTAGTCGGTGCTTGCGGTAAACCCTCTCAGGTGCTTACGAAAATCGGTGCAGTTGCCGTAAACGGTGAAATGCAGAGCGCTTTTAACGAGCTTAGCGACGTTTGTCAGAAGCTTATTGATGCAGGCTACGAGAAAAATATCAATATTGACTGCTCCCTCGTAAACGATATGAATTACTATAACGGTATCGTTTTCAAAGGCTTTATTCAGGGTGTGCCTTTCGGTGTGCTTTCCGGTGGTCGTTATGACAGACTTATGAGCCGTGTTAATAAAAAAGCAGGTGCTATCGGCTTTGCCGTTTATCTTGATGAGGTTGAAAGACTTATCGAAAACAGTGAGTCAAACAACGAAGAGTTAAATTCTGATGACGGTTATCTTAATATCGCTCTTCCTAAAGGCAGACTCGGTGAAAAGGTTTATTCAATGTTTGAAAAGGCAGGCTTTGAATGTCCTCAGATTTACGAGAAAAACCGCAGACTTATATTCGAAAACGCAGAGAAGAAGGTCCGTTATTTCTGGGTAAAACCCTCCGACGTTGCAATTTACGTTGAAAGAGGTGCAGCTGATATCGGCGTTGCCGGTAAAGATATTCTTTTAGAATATGCACCCGACGTTTATGAGCTTCTTGACTTGGATATGGGTAAATGCCGTATGTGCGTTGCAGGCAAAAAAGAGTTTGTTGATGATGGCACAAGCACTTTAAGAGTAGCAACCAAATTTACAAATATTGCCAAAACTTATTACGCAGAAAAATGCCGTGATATTGATATAATCAAGCTTAACGGCTCTATTGAAATCGCACCTATTTTAAGTCTTTCAGACGTTATAGTTGATATCGTTGAAACGGGTGCAACCTTAAAAGAAAACGGTCTTGAGCCGAAAGAAACTATTGTTGATATAAGTGCGAGACTTATTTCAAACAAAGCAAGCTATAAATTCAAATCTGAAACTGTTGATAAACTTAAAGCGGCTTTAGAGATAATTGTGAGGGAAAAGCAGTGATTAAAATATATAAAAGAAACGAAATAACCACCGAGCAGATACTCGAAAGAAGTGAGCAGACTATTGACGTTGAGGGTATTGTTACAGATATTATAAAAAACGTCAGAGCAAATGGTGATAAAGCTCTTGTTGAGTATTCTAAAAAATTTGATGGTGCAGTTGACGACGTGCTTGAGGTTACACAGGCAGAAATTGATGAAGCATTTACTCAGGTTGATGAAGAGCTTATCAATATTATAAAGGAAGCAAAAGAAAATATTACCGAATTCCATTCAAGACAGGTAAGAAACAGCTTTCTTATAAACGAAAATGACGGTGTTATTATTGGTCAGAAGGTTATGCCTATTGAAAAGGTTGGTCTTTACGTACCCGGTGGCACAGCCGCTTACCCCTCATCAGTTCTTATGAACTGCGTTCCTGCTAAAATTGCAGGCTGTAGCGAAATTGTTATGGTAACGCCTGCAAAAGAGGGTAAAATCAAACCCGTTATTCTTGCAGCGGCATCAATAGCAGGGGTAGACAGAATTTTTAAAATTGGCGGTGCTCAGGCTGTAGCAGCTCTTGCTTACGGCACTGAAAGCGTACCCAAGGTAGATAAAATCGTTGGCCCCGGTAACGCTTTTGTTGCAGAAGCTAAAAAGCAGGTTTTCGGTACTGTTGATATTGATATGATAGCAGGTCCCAGCGAAATTCTCGTTGTTGCTGACGGAACAAATAACCCGGCTCATATTGCGGCTGATTTACTTTCACAGGCAGAACACGATAAAATGGCAACCGCAGTTCTTATTACAAACTGTGAAGCTTTTGCAAACAAGGTGAGCGAAGAACTTGAAAAACAGATTCCTCTTTTACCCAGAGCCGATATTGCCCGTTGCTCAATTGATACAAACAGTAAAATTATTGTAACAGATTCTCTTGAAGAGGCTCTTGAAACTTCAAATATATTAGCTCCCGAGCATCTTGAAATCTGCGTTGATAACCCCTTTGAATACCTTGGTCTTGTTAAGCACGCAGGCTCTGTTTTCTTAGGCAAAAACTGTCCCGAAGCATTAGGTGACTATTTTGCAGGTCCTAACCACACCTTACCCACAAGTGGAACAGCCCGTTTTTCAAGCCCTCTTTCTGTTGACGATTTCGTTAAGAAAACACAGTTTTCTTATTTCAGCAAAGATGCACTTGATAAAATTGGTAACAAGGTTGTTCGTTTTGCTAACGAAGAGGGGCTTCAGGCTCACGGAAAAAGTGTAAGCATCAGACTGGAGAAATAATATAAATGAGTAAATTCCTGGATTCGCGTTACAGCGGTCTTGCGGCTTACGTTCCCGGTGAACAGCCCCAAGATAAAAAATATATTAAATTAAATACAAACGAGTCACCGTATCCACCAAGTGATGAAACTCTTGCGGCAGTAAATAAAAGTCAGGTTGAGCTTTTAAGGCTTTATCCAGACCCCGACGGCAGAGCTTTAACAAAGAAGCTTGCGGAGCTTTACGGTGTTGAAACAGAAAATATCTTCCTTGCTAACGGCTCTGATGATATTCTTAATTTCGCGTTCATGGCTTATTGTGCCAACGGCAGAAAATCATATTTTGCCGATATTACCTACGGCTTTTACAGTGTTTTTGCAAATCTTCACTGTTCAGATTATACTGAAATACCCCTTGAAGAAGATTTCACAATTGACTGGAAAAAGTTCTGCGGTGTTGACGGCGGTGTGTTTATTGCAAACCCCAATGCACCAACAGGCCTTGCGTTAGGCTTAGATGCTATTGAAGAGGTTATAAAATCGAACCCCGACAATGTTGTTGTTATCGACGAGGCTTACGTTGATTTCGGTGGTGAAAGTGCTTCATCACTTGTAAAGAAATACGATAATCTTCTTGTTGTTCAGACCTTCTCAAAGTCTCGTTCAATGGCGGGTGCCCGTCTCGGCTTTGCAATAGGCAGTAAAGAAATAATAGGGGATTTACATAAGTTGAGATATTCAACTAACCCCTATAACATAAACCGCCTTACTCTTGCCGCAGGTGAAGCTACAATAGCTTCACAAAGCTATTACGACGATAACTGCAAAAAGATTATTGAAACAAGAGAGTGGACAGTTGCAGAGCTTAAAAACTTAGGTTTTGAGATTTTACCCTCAAAGTCAAACTTCATTTTTGCAAAGAATGATAAAATTGATGGTGAAAAGCTTTACCTTGAGTTAAAAGAGCAGGGCGTTCTCGTTCGTCATTTTACTTCTCAAAGAATAAAAGATTACAACAGAATTACCATCGGCACACCTGAACAGATGCAGGTGCTTGTTGATAAGATTAGAGAAATTATAAAATAATTATTACGGAGGCTGTTTAAATGCGAGTTGCAGAAGTTAAAAGAAAAACTGCCGAAACAGACGTTTATGTTAAACTCAACCTTGACGGTACGGGGCAATGTGACATTGATTCGGGCATAGGCTTTTTCGACCATATGCTTATATTGTTCGCAAAGCATTCTAGATTTGATTTAACTGTAAAATGTAAAGGTGATATCGAGGTTGACGGTCACCATACAACAGAGGATATAGGTATAGCACTCGGTCAGGCTTTCAAAGAGGCTTTGGGTGATAAAAGAGGTATCTACCGTTACGGTAGCACAATTCTTCCTATGGATGAAGCTCTTATTATGACCGCTGTTGATATTTCAGGAAGACCTTATCTTAAATACAGAATGAAAATCCCTGCAGCAATGGTAGGTGATTTTGATACAGAGCTTTTAAGAGAATTCTTCGTAGCATTCGCTTTTAATTCCTGTATCACTCTTCACATTCGTCGTCTTGACGGTGTGAACAGTCATCATATTGTCGAGGGAACTTTCAAATCAGTAGCAAGAACCTTAAAAAAGGCGGTTGCAATTGATGAAACTATTAAAAACGAAATCCCGTCCTCAAAAGGAGTTCTCTGATGCTTGCGATAATTGATTATGGTGTAGGTAACTTGTTTTCGTTACAATGCTCATTAAATAAAATCGGCATTGAAAACGTAGTTACAAGCGATATTGAAACAATAAAAAATGCTGAAAGAATAATTCTTCCCGGTGTTGGTGCTTTCGGTGATGCAGTTAAAAAGCTTCGTGAAAGCGGACTTTTTGAAGTTGTTATCGAGGAAGCCGAAAAGGGTAAACCTCTTATGGGTATTTGCCTTGGTATGCAGATGCTTTTCGAAAAAAGCTACGAATACGGTGAATATGAGGGGTTAGGTCTTATTAAAGGTGAAATCGTTTCTCTTAAAGGCAAAATTCCCGAGAATTTAGATATTCCTCATATGGGTTGGAATGCCTTGAGCTTCCACAATGGCAAAAATGAATTGTTCAAATATATAAACGAGGGCGACTGCGTTTATTTCGTTCATTCATATTTCGGTGTGGACTGTGACGATTCTTTAATCGCGTCTGCGGAATATGGTGCAGACGTTACTGCAGCAGTTGCAAAAAACAACGTTTACGGCTGTCAGTTCCATCCCGAAAAAAGCGGTGACGTTGGTCTCAAAATATTAAGAGCATTTTGTGAAATTTAAAGCTTGGATTAAATTGCCCACAGCACTATTTTTTGCTCAGGGCAGTATCTATAAAGCATTTTGTGAAATATAGGAGATAATAATGAAAATTTTTCCTGCAATTGATTTATACGAGGGTAAAGCGGTAAGGCTTTTAAAAGGTGATTACAATGCTCTTACCGTTTATTCGGAAAACCCTATTGAAATAGCAAAGGATTTTGAAAGTCAGGGGGCAACCGAGCTTCACACAGTTGATCTTGAGGGTGCTCGTGACGGTGGTACACCTAATATTGACATTATAAAGTCCTTTGTTGAAAACACTTCTCTTAACGTTGAGGTTGGCGGTGGTATTCGTTCTATGGAAACCGTAAAGGCTTACCTTGATGCAGGTGTAAGAAGAGTTATTTTAGGTACAGCCGCAGTTACCGACGAGGCTTTTCTCATTGAAGCAGTTAAAACCTACGGTGACAAAATTGCGGTCGGTGCTGATATTAAAGACGGCAAGGTTGCAATTAAAGGCTGGATTGAAAAATCAGAATACAGCACCTTTGAATTTTTTGAGAAAATCGAAAAAATCGGTGTTTCAACCGTTATTTGCACCGATATTTCAAAGGATGGTGCAATGCAAGGCACTAACCGTGAGCTTTATAAAGAGCTTTCAGAAAGGTTTAACGTAAATATTATTGCTTCAGGCGGTGTTTCATCTCTTGATGATATAAATGCACTTAATAAAATGAATATTTACGGAGCAATTATCGGTAAAGCCTATTACACCGGTGCAATAAAAATAAGTGATGCTCTGGAGGCGGTAAAATGATTACAAAAAGAATTATACCTTGCCTCGATGTAAGAAACGGTACTGTTGTTAAGGGTACAAATTTTAAAGACCTTAACGAAATTTCTTCACCCGTTGAGCTTGCAGAGTATTACAGCTCTCACGGTGCGGATGAGCTTGTTTTCTATGATATTACCGCTTCTTCAGACGGAAGAAAGCTTTTTACCGATATCTTAAAAGAAACTGCATCAAAGGTTTTTATTCCGCTTACAGTAGGCGGTGGCATAAATACTCTTGATGATTTTGACAGAGTTTTAAAATGCGGTGCAGATAAAGTCAGCGTAAACTCAGGTGCAATTAAAAACCCGAATTTAATAAAGGAAGCTGCAGAAAAATATGGCGACCAATGTGTCGTTTTATCTGTTGATGTGAAAAGAGTAGACGGTAAATTCTGCGTTTTCGCAAAGGGCGGAAGAGAAAATACAGGTCTTGATGCTTTAGAGTGGATAAAACAAGGTGTTGAAAACGGTGCAGGTGAAATCGTTGTGAATTCAATTGATACCGATGGCGTTAAAAAAGGCTTCGATATTGAAATGTTAAAGGCTGTTTGCGAAATAGTAAATGTTCCCGTAATTGCTTCAGGCGGTGCAGGTGGCAAGCAAGATTTTGTTGACTTGTTCAATACCGTTCCCGGTGTCAGCGCAGGTCTTGCGGCATCAATTTTCCATTACGGTGAGGTTACTATCGACGATTTAAAGAAAACGTTAAAAGAAAATAATATTACGGTGAGGTTATAAAAATGTTTGATATTGAAAAACTTAAATTTGACGATAAGGGTCTTATCCCTGCAATTGTTGTTGATGATGAAACTGGCAAGGTTCTTACACTCGCTTATATGAACAAGGAAAGCCTTAAAATCTCTCTCGAGAAGAAGCTTACTTGCTTCTGGAGCCGTTCAAGACAAGAGCTTTGGCTTAAAGGTGAAACAAGCGGAAACTATCAGCATATCGTAAGCATTACAGCTGATTGCGATATGGATGCTCTTACAGTGAGAGTAAAAAAAGACGGTCCTGCTTGTCACACAGGTGAAGATACCTGCTTCTTTAATACCATTTTTGAAAATGAAGAAATAGCTCCTGCATTCAGTGTGCAGAGGCTTGTTGATACAATTGAGGGTAGAAAACTTGACCCCAAGGAAGGCTCTTATACAACCTACCTTTTCGAAAAGGGTATTGATAAAATACTCAAAAAAGTAGGTGAGGAAAGCACAGAGGTTATTATTGCAGGTAAAGCAAACGATAAAGCTGAAACTATTTACGAGATTTCAGACCTTATGTATCACGTTCTTGTTCTTATGATAGAAATGGGTATTTCAGTCGATGATATAATGAATGAGCTTAAATCCCGTCACGTTATCGACCACAAAGTAAAGCAGGAAAAAATGACGAAATAAGACGAAATAAGACGAACTTAATCGTTTTATTTAAAAATATTAGATTTCTCAATAAAGTATTGAAAAATTTGTTGATTATTCATAACAACTTTGCTATAATCAAATTATGGCAAAGTTGTTTGCTAATAAAAGGAGTGGTATTATGAAAAAATTCAAACTCGCTTTTACAGTCATTACAGTTGTTTTAATATCTTTAGTAATGGTTGTAACTGCGTCGGCGGCAAATGCTCCAGGCAGAGAAACAGCAGATGAAATCTTCTTTGATATGGGCTTCTCTACATGGGGTAACGGCTATTTTGGTTGCTCTATGACAGAGCCTGATGGCGTAAATGCACCTGATGAGGTTGTTTTTCAGTATATGTATCTCAGCGGTGCATTAGATGATTACTATGATGATGAAACAGGCTATTATACAATTGCTTATGATGAGTATATAAGCCTTGTTGATAAAACATTTGTAAATCATAGTGATATGACAGCTTACCTTGCTGATTACATCGACCCTGAAACTAACGTTATCAGTTGGTTCAGAGGCGGCTTTGGTGGTCCTCAGACTTGGGTTCCTACCGAGTATTGTGTAAAAGGTGATTACTGCTACGTAACAGGTATGTTCGTGGATATGGATATTGAATGCTATCCCGATTTTGCAGAAATGATTCTAGATGAAGATTACATTTATGTTGATGGATATCCAGCAGTTATTTTAGATGATATTATTCTTACCTTGAAGAATACTGAAGATGGTTGGAAAATTTTAGAATACAGAGAAAATGCTTATCACGTAGTTGGAGATATGCTTTATTCTGACGACGAAATGTTCTTCAGATTTACCATTGAGGATAATGGAAATGTTGATATTATCGATTGTGAAGATAACGAAGAATTTTTCACCGGCTTTTACGGTAACGATTCTTTGTGGCACTACGGCTCAACAAAACATTCATACGAAATTAAAGCAGACGAAAACTATGAAATCGAATCAGTTGTTTTAACTGATGCTAATGGTGAAACTGTTGTTACACCTGATGAAAATGGAGTGTATACTTTTGAAGTTGTTGAAATTGGTGCTTTAAAGGTTACAACAAAGGGTATTCCCGCAGTTAAAGAGACTGAAGACGGTCTTGCTTACTTCGTAGGTAACGATATCGCAACTGATTATACAGGTTTAGTTGTTTATGATGGCGTTGCTTATTATGTGGAAAACGGTTTTGTAAACTATGATTACGTAGGCTTATGTGAATATTACGGCTCATATTTTTACGTAAATAACGGTGCTGTTGACTGGAGCTATGTAGGTCTTTGTTATTACGGTGAATCTTGGTTCTACGTAAATGGTGGTGTTCTTGACTGGAGCTATACCGGTCTTACATACTATGGTGATTCTTGGTTCTACGTAAACGGTGGTGTTCTTGACTGGAGCTATGTAGGTCTTTGCTATTATGGAGATTCATGGTTCTATGTGAACGGTGGCGTTCTTGACTGGAGCTATGTAGGACTTTGCTATTATGGTGATTCATGGTTCTACGTAAACGGTGGCGTTCTTGACTGGAACTATACCGGTCTTACATATTACGGTGATTCATGGTTCTATGTAGGTAATGGTATGCTCGACTGGAACTACACAGGCCTTTGCCCATATGGTGATGCGTGGTTCTATATAGGCGGTGGCGTTCTTGATTGGGGCTACACAGGTCTTTGCCAGTACGGTGATGCGTGGTTCTATATAAATGGTGGTGTTCTTGATTGGAACTATACCGGTCTTACATATTATGGTGGTTCATGGTGCTACGTAGGTAATGGTGTGTATGATTCAAGTTATGTAGGTCTTGTTTATTCAGGTTATAATTGGCTTTACATAAGTAATGGTCATCCTGTGCCGCATTATGAGGGACTTTGCTATTTTAACGGTGCTTGGTATTATGTAAAACAAGGAAGATATGATAGTAGTTACACTGGTCTTTGTCAATATAACGGTGCTTGGTTCTATGTAAAAAATGGTGTGCTTGATTGGGGCTACACAGGTCTTTGCTGGCATAATGGTGTAAAATATTATATAGAAAACGGTACGCTTAATCCCATTACAGGCTTATATGCAGACGATGCTACTCAGACTGTTTATTTCATAAACGATGGTGCTGTTGATACATCGTTCACAGGCTTTGTTGAGATGGAAGGCTATTGGTTATTTGTTGAAAATGGTATCTGGGATTATACATTTACAGGTACAGTTGAATTTGAAGATGGTTCAGTTGCTGATATAGTTGAAGGTGTAGTTGTTGATATCAGATAATCAACCTTAATAACAGAAACTAAATCAAATAAAATATTCCCCTTTGTAAGTTTTAGCTTACAAAGGGGAATTTACTTTTATGATTTCCTGATTGATTTTTCAGCAGTTTTTAAAACCGTTATTATAGGCACTATAAGTAATCCGCATATAAAATTACTTACGCCGTGAATAGCGTCAAATGGAAGACCTGTAGCAATCCAGGTAATCATTCCTTTAAAATCTAAATTGAACAAAATAGCTTGTGCAGGTGCGTAAAGTATACCAAAAAGAAAACCGTGTAATGCGCAAACTAATGAGTAAACAATAGTTGCGTATTTTGGTGAAATCTTTTTAGGTAACAGCATCACAACAGCCCAAAGTATTGTCCAGACGTAAAGATAAGGAATCCACCAGGTTGCAAAGCCACCTAAAAGCCCGGTTAAGAATATAAAAATATAAATAGGGTATAACGCCTTTTTTCTGTAAACAACGGTAGTCGCTATAATGAAAACACCAATCAAATGAATGTTGGGCAGCAATTCCATAATAATCTTTGATGCGTACATCAAAGCTCCCAACATACCGAAAATGGCAATTTCTTTTACGTTAAGCTTCATTTTTCTTGCTTGAATGAATAAGCTGTGCCCTCAACAATGTCGGTTAAATCAACACCGGTCATTGCATATTCACCGTCAACGTAAAATGCCCAATAAGTGCCGTCTTTGTCATAGTCGGCAGTAATACCGTTGACTTTTTTAACGTATAAGCCGTATTGCCCGTCTTCACCCTCAATGAGCTTTGCGTCAAGAAGAGCCTCACCAACGGTGGTTTTGTCGGTGAAAACTTTAAACTCTGTGCTGTTACCGTTAATATCGGTTACAGTAAAGCTAAAGCTTTTTTCACCCTCGCCTACGGTAGTTACCTCCGGAGCTTTCGGAGCTTCCGTAGTTGCGTTCGTGGTAGTGTTACTACCTGTGTCTTTGTTGTCGTTACAACCTGCTGTAAAAAGTGCAATAGCCGCAATAAGCACAATACAAAGGATAAACGACAACGTCTTTTTAAAACGTGTCATTTTCATAATAGTATTTCTCCTTTTGTTTTTGTTTTCCTCTTTCGTAAAACCGGCACTCGCAGTCAAGATAAAATCTTTAAAGAGGGGGTGATACCGGGTATTTCGACTTGATGCATTGCCAACCGTCTTCTCAGCTTTCCCCAATGACCTGTCACCGATTGCGGCATCGGTCAGGTAAGCAACGTAAAAGCATCTTACGGCAGCGGGCCTGTACAGGATTTGCACCTGTTTCCCCGAATATCGCAAATATTATACTACTTTAATTCAGAGAAATCAATATTCTAAAGGCGTTATTTTTCTTGACAAATATACTACTTTGGAATAGAATAAACTTGGTATATAATGGCGAGGTTTAATGCTATGAAGTTATTGATTATCAAGGTGTTTGTGCTTTTTATAAGGGTGCTTTATTCACCTATGAAATTAAGAAAAACTAAAAATAAAATAGTTTGGCTTTCCCGTCAGTCTGATGAAAAATCAGAGGATATTAAAAGACTGTCAGAAGAAATTAAAAAGCTTTCACCTGACACACTTCAGGTTTTTCGTCTTAAGAAATTAAAGGATGAAAGCGGCTTGTCTTTATCTTACGTTTTTTCTGTTTTTGGTGATATGTGGGAGCTTTCAAACGCTAGTATTGCCGTTGCAGATACATATTCAATTCCCTTGTCTTGTCTCAACCATAAAAAGACGTTAAAGAAAATTCAAATCTGGCACGCTTTAGGTGCAGTGAAAAAATTCAGCTTGCAAGCGGTTGGTAAGGCACAGGGCAGAAACGAAGCAGTTTCAAAGGCTATGTGTATGCATAAGAATTATGACGTTGTAATTGCACCGTCAGATGCTACCGCAAAATTTTATTGCGAAGCCTTCGGTTGTGGTGAAGATAAAATCAGAATAGCATCTTTA
The DNA here is from genome assembly GCA_045638585.1 of Acutalibacteraceae bacterium. Classification (GTDB taxonomy): domain Bacteria; phylum Bacillota; class Clostridia; order Oscillospirales; family Acutalibacteraceae; genus DTU089. The sequence goes on from JAZUBO010000006.1 coordinate 38,745, forward strand.
CCCCGTGTTGATGAAATATTAAACGGTGATAATCGCAAGGCAGAGTTTTTAAAGCTTAACCCGGATTTTGATGGCAAAAAAATAATTCTTTATACCCCCACCTTCAGAACGAATGACGACGTATATGCAGAGAATTTATATAGCGCCTTTTCCGAAACAGAAGGGGCAAAGCTCATCGTAAAAGCACACCCCTTGAGTAAATTATCACAAAATGAAAAGTATAGAATTAACAGTGATTTTTCAACCTACGACCTTATGAAGGTTGCTGACGGTTTAGTTACAGATTATTCTGCCTGTGCTTTTGAAGGCTCGCTTCTTAATAAACCAATGTGGTTTTATGTGCCCGATTATGAAATCTATAAAGCCGAGCAGGGCTTGAACGTTGATGTTTTCGAAGAGCTTCCCGAAATATCATTCTGTGATGAAAAAATGCTTGTGAAAGATTTAGTATCAAATGAATATGACATATCTTTAATCAAGCAGTTTTCAGATAAATACGTGAAAAACAAAAATGCGGATAACACTGAAAAGCTAGCCCGCATAATTCTTGAATAAAAGAGGTAGTAAAAATGAAAAGAATTTTAACCTACGGTACGTTTGACTTATTACATTACGGTCACATCAGAATTCTTAAAAGAGCAAAAGAGTTAGGTGACTATCTTGTGGTTGCTCTTTCAACGGATGAATTTAACGCAATTAAAGGTAAAACAGCTTACCATAATTACGAAACTCGTAAAAAGATGCTCGAGGCTATAAGATACGTTGACCTTGTAATTCCCGAAAACAATTGGGAGCAGAAGGTTCAGGATATTAAAGATTACAAAATCGACGTAGTTGTTATGGGCTCTGACTGGGCAGATAGCGACAAATTTGACTATCTTAAAGAGTATTGCGATGTTGTTTTCCTTGAGCGTACACCCGGTGTTTCTACAACACAGATAAAAAACGATTTACAGCTTCAAGAGGCTGTAAGCGGTGTTGACCAAGTGCCTCAAACCTGATTGGTTTTAAATAAAAGAAATTAAAAATAAACTAACTAAAAACAAACTAATCCCTTTTTGAAAGGAAAGTTAAGCGGTGTTTAAAAGATATTTAAACAAATTTAAAAAAGTTAAAGGTAATATTGAGCCCCGATACATAAAATACAGTCAGCTTCCAATTGACGATAAACTTGTTCTCGTTGAGGGCGGTCAGGGGTCAAATATTAACGGTAATATGTTCGCAATGCTTAAAGAGTTGCAGACTAATCCCCGTTGGGAAGAATACAAAACAGTTTTTGTCGTAACGGAAAATACCTTGGAAAAAGCCAAGGTGCGTATGGAGTTTTACGGCTTCAATAACGTTATATTATCTTGCCGTAATTCAAAGTCATACTGTAAATATCTTGCAACTGCAAAATACATAATGACTGATAACACGTTTCCGCCTTACTTTAATAAACGTGATGAACAGGTTTTTCTCAACACCTGGCACGGTACACCGCTTAAAACCTTAGGTAAATCAAATAAATCGAGCTTAAGCTCTCTTGCAAATGTTCAGAAAAATTATCTTATGAGCGATTATGCTCTTTTCCCAAATGAATTTACAAGAGAAGTTTTTATGAACGATTACGACCTTCGTAATGTTTTTACAGGTAAAAGCCTTATTGCAAACTATCCGAGAAACTATATTTTCTATGATGCAAATGCAGGGGAAGAAATGAAAAAAACTCTGGGCTACGAGGGTAAAAAGGTTTTTGCATATATGCCTACCTGGAGAGATGCATCTACAAAAAAGCAAAAGGAAGAACAGCTTTTAAAAACAGAAGAGATTTTAAGAGAATTCGATGAAAAGCTTGACGATTCTTCAGTTCTTCTTGTAAACCTTCATTTTCTTCTTGCTTCTGAAATAAATTGTGACGATTTCAAGCATGTTCACTATTTCTCAAACGATTACGATACTTATGAAATTCTCAATGCCTGCGACGGACTTATTACTGACTATTCAAGTGTTTTCTTTGATTATGCCGTAACGGGTAAAAAGGTAGTTCTTTTTGCTTACGATAAAGAGGATTACCTTAGCTCAAGAGGTCTTTATATGCCTTTTGAAAGCTTACCTTTCCCGATTGTTGAAACTGTTGACGGCGTAATTGACGAAATGAATAAGGCTACCGAAGTGCCTCAGGAATTTCTTGATAAATTCTGTCCTAACGGCTGGAAAGATAGCTGTGAAAGACTTTTCGAAATGATGGTGACGGGTGAAACCTCATCATACAAGCTTGGAGCTACCGAGGGTGCAGGGGAAAATATCTGCCTTATTTATGGCGGTGCGCTTCCCACAGTTCATTTTGAGGGCATCAGAAAAGTTGTAAAAGAAAATCCCGACTATAAATATGTTGTTGCATACAGAAAAAACTTGTCACAAAAGAAGAAAGATATGATTTCAGAAATTGATGAAAATATATCTGTTCTTGGTCTTCTTAATGCTTTTCAGTTTTCACTTATTGAGCTTGTTGTGTTTATTATTTACCGTCTTCTTGGTATGACTAAACCCAATAAAGTGTTGAACGGTATGTATAAAAGAGAAGCAAAAAGAAATTTTTACGGAATTAATCCCGTAAAGATTATAGACTTTTCATCAGCTAATAATCTTATTGCAGGTATACTTTCCGTTTTATCGGGTGAAAAGTGTTTTGTAAAACACGGCGACTTTTACAAGGTAAGAAAAAGAGCTGAAAAGAATATTTCATACACCCAGAAAATTGAAGCTGAAAAAGGCTTTTCACAGCTTGATTTAAGCGAATACGAAAATAATTTCTATGCCGAAAATAACGAGGATGGTATAGCTCATTCAAGTCTTCGTAAAAGCTCTCGAATGAAAAACATTTTACCCTTGTATTTAAGCTCAAAGGGTAAAATGAAATGTATCAGCTTGTTCTCTTTGACTACACCAATAAAAACACGTCTTTGTGATACCACAATTACCGTTGCAGATTTAGAGTATAAACCTAAATTCTTTGCTTTAACTAAGAAATTATCAAATAAGCATTTCGGTGTTTATTGGTTTTCCGTTCCTATGGAGGATGTTTTGAATCTTCCTGCAACAAATATGGTTGCTCTCAATTATAAAGACGATTACGGCTTCCTCGTTCAATGTCATATCGTATATCTTTCACCGTTGAAGAATACGTTTGTTGGCTTGAGAGGTCAGATGTGCATTGATAAAGAAACAAGCACAGTAGCAATTTTCAGACAGTCAACTAAAAACAGACTTAACGTTTATGTTCGTTCAGTCAACGTAACCGACAAAATCAAAGAACGCTTGAAGCAATACGTTGCTTATCTTGTTTCATTGGTATGGGTTTCCGGTAAAGCTAAAAAGATAGTTCTTCTTTACGAGAAAAACTCGTCAAAATACGAGGAAAGTGCAAGTGTTCTTTTTGAAGAGCTTATCGACAGCAGTTATAAAAACGCGTATTTTATTGTAACTCGTGATTATGATTTCTTTGATAGAATCCCCGAGAAATATTTGAGTAATATAATCTATAAATACTCGTTTAAGCATTACCTTTATTTCTTCAAGAGCCGTACATTTATCGGTACAGAAGCTATTGCCCACGCGATAGACTTAAAAACCTTTAACCTTTTACCCCTTAAAAAGATAATCAGTAAAAACCTTAACTATGTCTTTTTACAACACGGTGTTATGTATATGGTTTCTCTTAATTCTGAGTCAAGAGGAATGTTTAAGCGTAAAAAGTTAAAGGGAAAATACAGGGTTGTTGTTTCCTCTCAGGCGGAGTCGGATCATTTCACAACTTTAGGAAGACATCTTGAAGAGGATATTTATATCACAGGTCTTCCCAAATTTGACCGTAACACTCATAATGAAAACGCCGATAAAATCGTTATTATACCTACCTGGAGACCTTGGGAAATTAACGAAGCCCGTGCAGAGTTTACCGAAACACCGTATTTCAAAATGCTTATGAGAATATACGATAGTGTTCCCGAAAGCTTGAAAGAGAAAGTAATTATTCTTCCTCATCCGCTAATTGTTAACGAGTTAAGTAAGCTTTCAGATACAGTTACCGATAAGATAGTTGTTGATGCAAGGTACGACGATATTCTTAAAGATACTGCGGTGCTTATTACCGACTATTCTTCAATTGCCTACGATGCTTTCTATCGCGGTGCAAGAGTAGTTTTCTACTGGGAAGAAAAGGATTACTGTATGATGCAGTACGGTCCGTCTACAAGACTTATGCTTGACGAAGAAAATGTTTACGGTGACTTTGCATATTCTACCGATGGTTTAACAGAAATTATAGAGCGTAACTACAATAATCCTCAGACAGAGGAGCAAAAAGAAAAATACGCTCACCTCGTTAATTTCCACGATGGCAAGAACACGGGAAGACTTATTGAGTTCTTAAAGCGTGACGAAATTATTTAAAACAGAATAAAGATACATAAAAGAGAATTCGTTTTTTCGAATTCTCTTTATTTTTTTCTTCGCGAAAATTCGTGCTTTTTCTCTTAAAAGGGGTTGTACAATATTTAAAAACAACAGGAGGAATATTATGTCTGTAACAATAAAGCAAAAAAATAATATTATAACCGCCCAGATAAAAGGTGAAATAGACCACCACACAGTACCACAAATAAGAGATATGATTGACGATGCCTTTGTGTGTGCCGAAAGCGTTACCGAGTTGGTAATCGATTTTTCAGAGGTAACGTTTATGGATAGCTCGGGTATCGGTCTTGTTATGGGACGCTATAAACTGGCAGCGGCAAACGGTAAGAAAATAAGCGTTATAAATTTATCCGAAAGAGATTACAAAATAATGAAAATGTCAGGGATAGAAAAATTAGCAAAAGTTAGTAAAAAAGGAGAATTACAATGAAGAAAATCAATCAGTTGAAAATGATATTTGACAGCCGTTCTATAAACGAAAGCTTTTCAAGAATGGCGGTAGCAACCTTTTGCAGTCAGCTTGATATGACCGTAGATGAGCTTGGTGATATAAAAACCGTTGTAAGTGAGGCGGTAACCAATTGTATCGTTCACGCATATAAAAGCGAAATCGGCAACATTTACATAACCTGTACAGTTTTTGAAAACGGTATTATCAGAATTACTGTTCGCGACAAGGGTTGCGGTATCGAAAACGTAAAACAGGCTATGGAGCCTTTGTATACAAGCCTCGGTGGTGACCGTTCGGGTCTTGGCTTTTCTGTTATGGAAAGCTTTTCGGACAAGCTTAAGGTCCGTTCAAAAGTAGGTGTAGGGACAACCGTAACCATTGAAAAAAAGATTATGGGTAAAACGAAATGACTCTTCGCGAAAAAAGAATACAGGATAATTTAGGTTTAGTTCATTCTTGTGCCAACCGTTTTAAAGGTAGAGGGGTAGAGTATGACGATTTGTTTCAGGCGGGCTGTGTAGGGCTTATAAAAGCAGCGGACGGGTTTGATGAAAGCCTGGGCTACGTTTTTTCAACCTATGCCGTACCCGCCATTCTCGGTGAAATCAAAAGAATTTTCCGTGATGGCGGTGCTGTGAAAATCAGCCGTCTTATTAAAGAAAAATCGCGGTGGGTATGGAACGAAAAAGAAAAGCTGGCAAATGAAATCGGCAGAGAGCCAACCGTAAAAGAAATAGCAGAATATCTTAATTTAGATATCTGTGAAACAAGCGAATTGCTTTTAGCCGTTCAACCCACTATATCCCTTACTTCAATTTGCGAGGATAGTAGTAAAAAACAGTTCGATATCCCCGTCGAAAGTAAAGAGGCGGAAATAACCGAAAAAATGTCGCTTGCATCTTGCCTTCGAGAGCTTGACGAAAAAGACCGTACGTTAATAGAATTTAGATATTTTAGGTCTAAAACACAGACCGAGGTTGCAAATTTAATGGGTATGTCACAGGTGCAGGTTTCAAGAAGAGAAAAGAAAATTTTAAAAGAAATAAGAGAAAAAATGCGGGTTTAGTCTTAGGTAACAAAAAAACAAGAAAAGTGTTTCTAAAGAATGGTAAAAATGATACCTCAAAAAATAGTAAATACTCTTGAAAAAAGAGGGGATTTGGTATAAAATATATTCGGTAAAAAATTAACAATACAAAAGGAGTATTAAAAATGGGTCTTTTAAACAAGAAAACAGTTGATGATATCAACGCAAAAGGTAAAAAAGTTCTCGTACGTTGCGACTTTAACGTTCCGCTTAAAGACGGTGTAATTACTGACGAAAATCGTATTACAGCTGCTCTTCCCACAATTCAGAAGCTTCTTGATGACGGTGCACAGGTTATCCTTTGCTCTCACCTTGGTAAAGTTAAAAACGGCCCCAATGAAAAAGAGAGCCTTGCTCCCGTAGCAAAAAGACTTGCTGAGCTTCTTAACAAAGAAGTTGTTTTCGCAGCAGACGATGTTGTTGTTGGCGAAAATGCTAAAAAAGCAGTTGCTGAAATGAAAGATGGCGACGTAGTTCTTCTTCAGAACACTCGTTTCCGTCCCGAAGAAACAAAGAATGGCGAAGCATTCTCAAAAGAACTTGCTTCTCTTTGCGATATCTATGTTAACGATGCTTTCGGTGCAGCTCACAGAGCACACTGCTCAACAGTTGGTGTTGCTTCATTCGTTGAAGAAGCAGCAGTTGGTTACCTTATGGGTAAAGAGCTTAAATACCTTGGTAACGCTGTTGAAGACCCTCAGAGACCTTTCGTTACTATCCTTGGTGGTGCAAAGGTTGCTGACAAGCTTAACGTTATCGAAAACCTTCTTAACAAAGCTGATACACTCATCATCGGTGGCGGTATGGCTTACACATTCCTTGCTGCTAAAGGCTACAGCGTAGGTACATCTCTTCTTGATGAAACAAAGATTGAGTACTGTGCAGATATGCTTAAGAAAGCAGAAGAAAAAGGCGTTAAGATTCTTCTTCCTGTTGACGTTACAATCACAAAAGCATTCCCTGACCCCATCGATGCTGAAATCGAAGTTCAGGTTTGCGATGCAGACAAGATTCCTGCAGATATGATGAGCCTTGATATCGGTCCTAAGACAGCAGAGCTTTATGCAGAAGCAGTTAAATCTGCAAAAACAGTTGTTTGGAACGGACCTATGGGCGTATTTGAAAACCCCATTCTTGCAAAGGGTACAATCGCAGTTGCTAAATCTCTTGCAGAAACAGATGCAGTTACAATCATCGGTGGCGGTGACTCTGCAGCAGCAGTTAACACTCTTGGCTTCGGTAGCAAAATGACTCACATCTCAACAGGTGGCGGTGCATCACTCGAATTCTTAGAGGGTAAAGCTCTTCCCGGCATTGAGGCTGTTAACGATAAATAATTAAAATATTTTGTGAAAGGTGAATTATTGATATGGATAAATCACTTCGTAAAGCAGTTATCGCAGGTAACTGGAAAATGAACAAAACTCCCGATGAAGCAAAAGCTATCATTACAGAAATGAAGCCCCTCGTTGCAGGTGCAGATTGTGATGTGGTTCTTTGCGTTCCTTATATCGACATTTTTGCAGCTCAGGAAGCAGCTGCAGGTTCAAACATCAAAATCGGTGCTGAAAACTGCCACTGGGCAGAAAAAGGTGCCTTTACAGGTGAAGTTTCAGCTCCTATGCTTAAAGCAATCGGTGTTGAATACGTTATTATCGGTCACTCTGAAAGAAGACAGTATTTCGGTGAAACTGATGAAACAGTTAACAAACGCGTAAGAGCAGCTCTTGACAGCGGTCTTACAGTAATTCTTTGTGTTGGTGAGCTTCTCAGCGAACGTGAAAAAGGCGTTACAATGGAAGTTGTTCGTTCACAGACAAAGATTGCTCTTCAGGGGGTTTCAAATGAAGAGCTTGACAGAATCATCATTGCATATGAACCCGTTTGGGCTATAGGTACAGGCTTAACAGCAACTGCTGAACAGGCTAACGAAGTTAACCACGCTATCCGTGAGGTTCTTGGTGAAATCTACTGTCCCAAGTGCGCAAGCCGTGTAACAATTCAGTACGGTGGTTCTATGAATGCAAAGAATGCAGCAGAGCTTCTTGCTCAGGTAGATGTTGACGGTGGCCTTATCGGTGGTGCATCTCTTATCGCAGAGGATTTCTCTGTTATTGTTAAAGCTGCAAGCATCTGATTGTAGAAAAATTTCAACAGGGCAGACGACAGTCTGCCCGAAAATTTTGTAAAGGCAGGAAAAGTAAATGTCTGAAAAAGTACTTCTCGTCGTTATGGACGGCGTAGGCTATTCAAAAACAGGTCTCGGTGACGCAGTAACTCTCGCAAACACACCGGTTCTTGATAAACTTCTTAAAGAGTGCCCCAATGTTCGCCTTAAAGCTCACGGTTCAGCAGTAGGTCTTCCCTCTGATGACGATATGGGTAACAGCGAGGTTGGTCACAATGCTCTTGGTTGCGGTCAGGTTTATTCACAGGGTGCAAAGCTTGTTAATGAATCTATCGAATCAGGTAAAATCTATGAATCAACTGCTTGGAAAGAGGTTGCAGGTAACTGTATTGAGAAAAACTCAACTCTTCATTTTATCGGTCTTCTTTCTGACGGTAACGTTCACTCAAATATTTCTCACCTTATCGAAATGCTCAAACAGGCTAAAGCAGAGGGTGTAAAGAGCGTTCGTGCTCACATTCTTCTTGACGGTCGTGATGTTCCCGCAACATCAGCACTTCAGTTTGTTGATGAGCTTGAAAATGCTTTAAATGACCTTAATGACGGTGATTTCTGCGGTAAAATCGCATCAGGCGGCGGCAGAATGGTTATCACTATGGACCGTTATGAAGCTAACTGGAATATGGTTAAACTCGGTTGGGATACTCACGTTAAAGGTATCGGCAGACAGTTCGAAAACGCAACATCCGCTATTGAAACATACCGTGCAGAAAACGACGGTATCATTGACCAGGACCTTCCTCCCTTCGTTATTGCTGAAAACGGTGAGCCCGTTGGCACAATCAAAGATGGTGACAGCGTTGTTCTTTTTAACTTCCGTGGTGACCGTGCTATTGAGCTTTCAATGGCATTTGATAATGATGAATTCAACTACTTTGACAGAGGTGCAAAGCCCGACGTAGTTTACGCAGGTATGCTTCAGTATGACGGTGACTTAAAGCTTCCCGAGAGATTCCTTGTTAATCCTCCCGAAATTAAAGATACACTTTCAGAGCTTCTCGTTTCAAAGGGGATGAATCAGTTTGCAGTTTCCGAAACACAGAAATACGGTCACGTAACATATTTCTGGAACGGTAACAAGAGCGATAAATTCTCTGAAGAGCTTGAAACATATATGGAAATTCCTTCAGATAAGGTTTCCTTTGACGAAAGACCCTGGATGAAATCTGCAGAGGTTACAGATGCAGTTATCGAGGCTATGGAAAGTGGCAAATACGACTTCATCCGTTGTAACTATCCTAACGGTGATATGGTTGGCCACACAGGTAACCTTGACGCTACAATTACTGCAGTTGAAGCAGTTGATTTAGGTCTTGCTAGAGTTCTTAAGGTTGCTGATAAATGCGGTGTAACAGTTGTTATTACTGCTGACCACGGTAACGCAGATGAAATGCTCGAAAAGAATAAGAAGGGTAACGTTGAAGTAAGAACAGCTCACTCTCTTAATGCAGTACCTTTCATTATCTACAGCAAAAACAGCTACGAGCTTAAAGACGGTGAATTCGGTCTTGCAAACGTAGCCCCCACAGTTGCAACAATCTTCGGTATCGAACCCTATGCATCTTGGGAAGAATCAATGATTAAATAATTGTTGATAAATAAACTAAACTAAAGCTTAAAGCCACTATCGATATGTTTCGGTAGTGGCTTTTGCATAAATTGAAGAGTTTTAGTTTGTATGAGTTTAACAAAGTTTTGCGAATCGTAAAAAAATGCGAGGTTTTTTACATTTTTTGTCATATAATATATGAAGGGGATATTATTCATTTAAAATTATAAGTAAAATACAAACACAAAACAGAAAGAGGACAGCTAAATTGATTACTTCAAAAAAACTTGGTATATTTTCCATTTTATCTTTAATCGCATCAATGATTTTTTATTGTGTTATCTTGAGTTGGCGAATTGATGTGATGGAATTTGAAGATTTACATATTGTTTTATCGTTAGCTCAATTGTTTTTAGTTTTATCACTTTTCTTTGTCGTAAGCTTGATTTTGCTGAAAAAAGGTATCAGCGCGAAGAAGCTTAAAAAGCTTTTGGTATCATTCAGTGCTTTAGCTGTCTGTGTTACTGTTGTATTTGTTTGCTATAATAGTGCAACCCGCTATGATTGGTATATTCCTGAAAATGTTGCTGAAGAAAATCCCGATTTAATTCAGGCGCAATTTCCTTACCATAATATAGCCCAAGAGGATGATGAGGATTTTTGCGTTTCTCACTTTTTAGGTACAAGCTATTATACTTTTGATGTGCGCGGTTACACTCAAGAACAGCAAAATATCTGCTACACAGCTGAATATTTTGAAAGCATCAGCCCTTTTATGAGCTTAAAATATTATCTCGAAAAAGGCAGAATACCATTTTCAGAATTTAAATATATAGGCTCTTTTACAAAAACTGAAAACATAACTGTTAACAGTGTCGAAGTTACCGTGTTTACAAAAGAAAACAGCGATGATATTGCTGTTTACATAAGAGATTTTAACAAAGCATTTTATGCAGAATTAGATAACGATTCTTTATATCCTGTAAGTAATGAGGATTTTATTTCTACCGCCATTGCGCAGTTTGAAAAAGCTGAAAACTGTGCTGACAGTAAAGCCTTTCGATAAGGGGTGTTTATATGAGTTTTTTATCACAATGTATATTTTATTTCATAAAAGGTGTAATCAGTTTCTTTTCAAGTGACTATCTTTCATTTGATATAACAAACGATTTCAGATTTGTTTTGATTTTCATATCAATCGTTATGACAATTGTTGGGTTTGTTGCTATTTTTAAATTAAGTGAAAAGCCTGTAAGATATCTGGATATCCCTTTAATATTTTTAGTAACAGCCGTAGCTATAGTTTCTGAAATCTATGTTTCTAAAATCCTTGTTCTAATGGTAGTGCCTACTTTCTTGAGTGTAATACCCGCTGTATTTCATATAGCTCGTTGTGTGAGATGGGTAATTGATGTGAAGAAAAAACGAAGAGTTCCACAGAAGAAAAATGCCTTTGTGGTTATTGCTTATGTTGTTGCATCGCTTTTGCTGTCATCGTTAGTGTTTGTAGATTTCGGTGCAAAAACTCAAAAACCCACACAAGAAGAGCTTGAGCTTGCTTATGATTGTTATGCTTATACTACAAAATACTTAACGTCAATTCCTGACGATGAAGAAACGCTTAAACAGATTGAAGCTGTGACAAGAGAGCTAACAGAAAACGGTACTTTCATAAAAGTTTTTGACGATTCTCTTTTTCACCAAAAAAATGCGGGTGCTGTAATAAAAGAGACTGCAAAAGCAAAGACAGTTAACAGAAGAAAAGCATACGCAAACGTAGTTGCCTTGCGCTTAAAAACACTTATAGCGTTGAAAGATTACGAAACCTATAACGAGTTTTTTGTGAATAATTGCGGTTATCTTTTTTATAATGATATTTCATTCTATATAGATTCGTGGGTTAATGACGATTACGTTTTATCAACAGAAGATTTTGAAGCAATTATTTCGGGCTATGATAGTGCATATGAGCTTTGCGACAACGATAGCGATAGATTATTTATAAATAGTGACATAATCCAATTCTATGGTGAGTATGCACCTGACGATACCGGTGTTGAAAAATATGAAAAAATACGTGCCGAAATATATGATTCCAACGACTACGATGAATTGTTGGCTGATGCCCGAGGCAGTGTAGGGTATATGTCAGAAAAATTAGCGATTGAGTAAGACATTAGAAATGACTTTATAAAGAATACACAATTGTTATGACGTTAAATCTGATGAAAAGACGGTTGAAATAACTCGATACGCTTCATAACTAAAAAACAGCGTTGGTTTTGAATGTAAGACTTTAATATAAAAAATTCCAAGGCGGCATATCTCTCTTTGAAGAGAGGTATGCCGCCTTCGATTTATATTTATCTTTGATTTTTTATTAATCTATATTCTCCGCTTTTTAAAACTCTTACTAAATCATCGTTTGTTTTAATTGGCTCGGTTGTTATAATTCCGCCGAGAGCTACGCCTGTTTTTCTGTGACAGTCGCTACCGCTTGTTTTGATTTTGGCATTTATTTCGTTTGCCCATTTTTCAGAATTGTCGTTCGCTTCTTTTGTTGCTTTACCGTTGAAAACCTCAACACCGTCGAGATATTTGGGGTTAGCTCTTGTTATAAACTGCCTGAATGGGTGTGCCTGTAAGAAAAGACAACCGTTTTTTCTGAAAAGCTTGCTAGCTTTTTTAATGTACAACGAAAGAAGAAAAGGGGAATGGTAAAGTAATTCTTCCTTTACACCGTAAATAAGGTAATCGTTAACCGTAGCGTAGAATCTTAACTCAACACCTAATAAAACGGAAAAATTTTCGTCTTCAAATTTCTTTGCTTTTCTGTAGCCCTGCAAAAAATGGTCAACTGCTTTGTTTTTGTTGATAAATTCCGACGGGGTGAAAGTCATAGGTGAATAGTGGTCTGTAATAACGATACCGCTGTAGCCTGCTTCTTTATATAACTTTACAAGCTCTTCTGCGTCAAGCTGTCCGCAAAGGCTTGTGTTTTTAGTGTGTGAATGTATTTCGTATTTATATTCCATATCAAACTCCTGTTAAATAATCGTTAGAATTATACACCGCAAAACCTTATAAATCAATTCTTATTTCTTAAATATTATTGATTTCTTATTATAAAAATAGTATTATAAACAAAATGAGTGGTTAGTGGTATGATTTTCCACTCTAAAAGGAGAGGGTTTTTATGTTTTTTGATTTTACACTTATCGGTTTACCTGATAAAATTATATCTTTTTTTATGTCAATTATCGCCTTGTTCGTAGGCTTTATGGATATGGGTACACCCACAGTTACACCCAAAGTTGAATATGTTAAAGAAGATCAGTTTCTGCTTCTTGATGCCGCTTATACAGGTCAGGGTGTAGCAACTGACGGTGAATATTACTATACATCAGGTTCGTTGACAGCTTTTGGTATGGCTTGTCTTGCAAAATGGGATGCCGAAACTATGGAGCTTTGCGTTAAAAACGATGATGCTATTCCCTCTGAATACAGAGATAAATATAATACTGACCATGTAGGCGGTATCAGCTATTATAACGGTCTTATTTATGCTGCGGTTGAAAATGAAGCCGAAGATTTTCCCCTTATTATAACCTACGATGCAAGAACATTGAAAATGGTTGAGGTTTATGAGGTGGCGGGTGAGCTTCTTCCCGACGGTATTCCGTGGTGTGCGGTAGATGCAGCAAACGGATATATCTACACCTCACAGTTTAACGATGCAGAGTATATTGTTGCTTATGACCTCTACACAATGGAATTTTCACATATGCTTCCTCTTTCTGAGAAAATTCTTCGTGTTCAGGGCGGTGAGGTTTACAACGGCACTCTTTACCTTTCAAACGATGCCGCAGACAGTAACGACGATTCAATATACACAGTTGATTTAAATGATGGTAACGTAACAAAGCTTTGTACACGTTCACTTCCCTCAATGGCTGGTAACGAGGCGGAGGATATCACAGTTTATCCTATGGCAGACGGTACTCTCATCCACGTTCTTGACTACGATAAAACAATTGGTGTTTATTTAAGACACTATGCAGTAAAATAAATAAAAAATTAAAACCGTTTCGGCATTGTTTGAAAATGTCGAAACGGTTATTTTGTTTGTTGTCAAAACTTAACGGGTATACCACCGTTTTCTCTTGACTGGTCAGCTTTATAAACGCATAAGTGACCTGTCATTGAATCGAAAATAGAGGTACAAGCGAGGCTTGGTGTTTCACCTCTGATGAATTTAACAAAGTCTGCCGCAAGTCTTTCGTCACCGCCACCGTGACCACCGTAAGCACCTACCATATCACCCTTAATGTTAAGGTCTATTTCTTCAACGTCACACTCTTCATTGTGTGCATCGGGGGAGGGGTTTATTTTTAAAACGGTGAATTCTGATTCTTCAAAGTTACCGAAAATCTCACCCTTTGTGCCGACAATGTGGATTTTTCTCATTGACTGTGAAGAACCACCAACAAGGTTGTGAGTGCCTGTTGCACCGCTTTCAAAATTAACTAAAACGCTTTGATGGTCTACAACGTTGTTGTCGCATTTATAAATACATCTGGCATATGGAGAGTCGCTTTTCATAAGTGCGATTTTATCTTCAATGGTCGGGTTGTCAATATGCTCTAAAGCATCCCATACATAGAAAGCCCATCTGTCAGGGTGGTCTATGTAAAGCCTTTTTGTTGAGTAAACGCAAGTGTCAACGTGAGGACAGTCAACCATACAGATATTACCTGCACCCTCGGGTGCATTTTCGGGTATGAATTGATATTTACCGCCGAAAGATGAAATCTGTGTGGGCTTTGTTTCACTCATAAGCCACATCATAAGGTCAATATCGTGACAGCATTTTGCAAGAAGCATTGATGTATGGCATTTTTCAGAGTTTGCCCATTTACCTCTTACGTATGAGGTTGAAAGGTGGTGATAGCTGACGTTTTCAGTAGTCTGAATGTTGATTATATCACCGATTTCACCGTTCTGAATACGCTCTTTTATAGAGTAATAGAAAGGTGTGTATCTTAAAACGTGGCAAATCATAACCTTTGAATTGTTTTTTTCTGCACATTCTTTGAGCTTTAAGGCTTGTTCCTCATTTACTGCAAAGGGCTTCTCTAAAAGCATATCATAACCAACGTCAAGAAGTGGGATGGCAGTTTCAATATGCTGATTATCCATTGTGCCGTTGATTATTGCGTCTGCAAGCTTTCCTTTTTTAGCAAGCTCTTGAGCAGTTTTAAAGCACATATCTTCGGAAAAACCGAAATGCTCCATAGCCTTTTGCCTTTTAACAGGGTTAGGATCTGCAACACCTACTATCTTAAGAAGCTCGGGGTTAGTTTTTGCCAATTCGCTGTAAATCATAGCACGGTGACCTGCACCAACGATTATAGCGGTAACGGGTTTGTTATTCATAAAAATACCTCGTTATATTTTTGCAATTCTTATACGTTGAATCTGAATAAAACAATGTCTCCGTCTTGCATTACGTATTCTTTACCTTCTGAACGAACAAGACCTTTTTCTTTTGCAACTGCCATAGAGCCACATTCCATAAGAACGTCAAAGGAAACAACCTCTGCACGAATAAATCCTCTTTCAAAGTCAGAGTGGATTTTACCTGCAGCCTGAGGAGCTTTTGTACCCTTTTTAATTGTCCAGGCTCTTACCTCGGGCTGACCTGCGGTAAGGTAGCTCATAAGACCTAAAAGGTCATAGCTACGTTCAATAAGAAGGTCAAGACCGCCTGTTTCAATTCCTAACTCGGAAAGGAACATTTCTTTTTCTTCCTTGTCAAGCTCTGCAATCTGCGCTTCAAGCTCTGCGCAGATGGGGAGAACCTGGCTGCCTTCTTCAGCGGCAATAGCCTTAACTGCATTGTAACGTGCATTTGAATCAATCTGTGAAGAAAAATCCTCTTCGCTCATATTACAAGCATAAATAACGGGCTTTGATGTAAGAAGGTCAACTGTATCAAGAACTTCTTTTTCATCGTCTGTAAGCTCAACTGCTCTCGCGCATATACCGTTGTCAAGAGCTTCTCTTACCTTTTCAAGAATTGCAAGCTCAGCTGCAAGAGTTTTATCACCCTTCATAGCCTTTGTTGTTCTGTCAATTCTTCTCTGAAGAATTTCAGCATCGGAAAGGATAAGCTCAAGGTTAATTGTTTCAATATCTCTCTGAGGATTAACGTCACCGTCAACGTGCATGATATCATCGTTGTCAAAGCAACGAACAACGTGAATGATAGCGTCAACCTCGCGGATATGTGAAAGGAATTTGTTACCGAGACCCTCACCCTTTGAAGCACCCTTAACAAGACCTGCAATATCAACGAATTCAATTGTTGCGGGTGTAACCTTTACAGGGTTATACATTTCGCAAAGAGCATCAAGTCTTTTATCGGGCACAGCAACAACGCCGATGTTAGGCTCAATAGTACAGAATGCATAGTTTGCTGCCTGAGCACCTGCATTTGTAAGAGCGTTAAAAAGTGTACTTTTACCAACGTTAGGTAAACCTACGATACCAAGTTTCATAATTTAATAACATCCTTTTTTGAGCATATATACTCATTTTAAATTTCCAACTACATATTTTACCATAATATAATATTTATTTCAATAATTATGTTTATAAATCTTATGCTTGTATACATATATTTCTCGCCGTCAATAATACTTTTGAGGTGATATTTTGAAATTCAGAACTGACCTTGCTCTTGAAAGACACGAGATGCTGAAAAATGAGTTGAAGGGTGTGAAATCAACCAAACGTGAAAACGATGAAGCCACGACTACGATAATTGAAATAACTGACGATATTGCCGCGAAAAAATTAGGCAAAGCAAGAGGTAAATATATTACGCTTGAAATGAACTCTTTTGCAGATGAGCCTGCGGTTTCTGACGGTCGTTTAAAAGCATTGATAGAAAGTATAAAAGAACTTCTACCGAAAGGTGACGGTGTAGTGCTTGTCGCAGGGGTAGGTAATGACAGCATAACCTCCGATGCTTTAGGTCCTATGACCGCTTCAAACATTTTTGCAACCCGTCATATTAGTGATGAGTTGAGAAAACACGCGGGGTTTAATGAAAAATTAAGACCTGTTGCGGCTGTTTCAACGGGTGTTTTAGGTAAAACGGGTATTGAGTCTTCCGAATATATAAAATCTATATGTGAAAGCGTACATCCTGAGTGTGTGATTACAATTGATGCTTTAGCCGCAGGTAGTGTAAAAAGATTAGGTACAACTGTCCAGATGTCTGATACCGGTATAGCTCCCGGCTCGGGAATAGGAAATAACAGAAAAAGAATAGACGAAGCTTATATCGGTGTACCTGTAATCGCAATAGGAATACCGACTGTGGTTGATGCTCTTTCTTTAGCTGCAGAGCTTTCGGGTGTAAATGAAAACGATATAAAATCAACGGAAATAGTTCGAAAAAACGGTTTGATTGTAGCACCCAAGGATATTGACCTTTTGATAAAAAATGCATCGTATCTTCTTGCACTTGCCATAAATTGTGCGTTACAGCCAACTCTTTCTGTACAAGATTTGTATTCCTTAATGTAACAATCATACTATTTGTATTGCCCTCATAAAATGCTAACAGAGGGTGATAATTTGAAACGAAAATCAGATTTCTTTGTGAATATGCTATGTGTTGCAGTTTGTGTGAGTCTTGTAACAGCAACAGTCTTTAGTGCGGATTTTTTTAGCACGGGAATTATTGAGTTGAGCAAAAATATCAGCACCGTTAAAGATGAATTGAACGGTGCTGATATAACTGTGAATTCAAGCCCGTCACAACACAAAGAAAACGTTTTCTCACCCTTGGGTTTCGGTGGTGGCGGTTATAAAAGTGAAAATATAACCGATACACCATCGGACGTATTAAAGCTTATGAAATCTTACGAAAGCCTTTATGAAAGCTTTGAAAAAACAGGGGATATAAAAGAGACGAAAATGGGTGCAACCTCAAAAACTCAAAGCTATTCTTTTGTTAAAGTTGATAATAAAACAAGTACGAGCATTGATATTAAAAGCCTTTTGGATACAAAGCCTACCTATAACGAAATAACGAAAGAAAAGCCGTATATCCTTGTTTATCATACCCATACAACCGAGGGCTATGAAATACTTGATAAGGGTTGGTATTCGAATTCGTATAATTCAAGAACAGATGACTCCACACGTAATATGGTGAGAGTCGGTGAGGAATTGGTAAAAGAACTGGAAAAAGCAGGCTTTAATGTTATTCACGACAAAAATGTTTATGACAGAAGCTATACAGGTGCTTATTCCAGGTCGTTGGAAAGTGTGAAAAAACACCTTGAAGAAAATCCGTCAATAATGATAACTCTCGATGTGCATCGCGATGCCATTCATTATTCCGACGGCTCAAAATGTAAGCCTACTGCAGAAATAAACGGAAAAAAAGCGGCTCAGGTGATGATTATTTCGGGCTGTGAGGGCGGGGGAGTTGAAAATTTTCCCCGTTGGTATGAAAATCTTACTTTTTCGGTCAATTTACAAAATACGGTTGAAGAAAGCTATAACGGGCTTATGCGACCGATATTTTTTAGCAACAGAAAATATAATATGAACGTTACACCTTGCTCTGTGTTGTTAGAATTCGGTACTGATGCCAATACGCTTGAAGAGGCGGTTTATTCGGCATCTTTGATAGGAGAGTCTTTGGGGAGAATGTTAAATAAAGCGATAGGAGAATGACAAAATATGGAATGCTTCGACAGACTTTTTACTGCATTTTCAGTTACGGTTGTTGTGATTTTGTTTCTTGTTGCAACCGTGTGTGCTGCAATAACAATAATAGATAAGGGGAATAGCAACCTTTATTCAGCAGAAAAAACTGAAAAACAGTATTTTTCTAACAATTTTTATGTTACGGAATTGTGAAAAACGCGAATTTTTTGTAAAAAAATTAAAATTCTATTGAAAAACATATCTGTTTATTGTAAAATATTAGCAAATAAAGCTACTGATTGCTATACCAATGATGTCAGTAGTTATATTTAGGAGATGAAACACTTGTCAGTAAAACTTAATACTCGCTATCTTGAGGGCTTTGTTAATGAAAACGATGTCCAAAGTATTGCTCCCGAGGTAACGGCGGCGGTTGAACTTCTCAACTCAAGAACAGGTGCCGGAAACGATTTTCTCGGTTGGCTTGATTTACCTGTTGATTACGATAAAGAAGAGTTTAATCGCATAAAGATAGCCGCAGAAAAAATTCGTAACGACAGCGATGTGCTTGTTGTTATCGGTATTGGCGGATCTTATCTCGGTGCTAGAGCAGCTATAGAGTTCTGTAAATCCCAAAACAGAAACTTGCTCGAAAAACCACAGATTATTTTCGCAGGTAACACACTTTCTTCGGCTGCGCTGGCAGAAGCAGTTGCTCTTTGTGAAGGTAAAGATTTTTCAGTTAACGTAATTTCTAAATCCGGTACTACTACCGAGCCGACTATCGCTTTCCGCGTTTTCAAGGAGTTGCTTGAAAAGAAATACGGCAAAGCTGAAGCCGCAAAAAGAATTTACGCTACAACGGATAAAGCACGCGGAACTCTTAAAGAGCTTTCCGACCGCGAGGGTTACGAAACATTCGTAATTCCCGATGACGTAGGTGGTAGATATTCAGTTCTTACAGCCGTAGGTCTTCTTCCTATTGCTGTTGCAGGAATTGATATTGATACAATGATGAAGGGTGCAGCTGATGCACGTTCAGCTTTTGCAGACGGTGATGTTTATACAAACGATTGTTATAAATACGCCGCTATGAGAAACATACTTTATCGTAAAGGTAAATCAGTTGAAATGATGATTTCATATGAGCCTGATTACACTATGATGAACGAATGGTTCAAACAGCTTTATGGTGAAAGCGAAGGTAAAAACGGTAAAGGTCTTTACCCCTCATCTGCAGTTTTCTCAACTGACCTTCATTCTCTCGGACAGTATGTTCAAGAGGGCGAAAGGGTAATGTTTGAAACGGTTGTAACCTTTAATAAGCCTAAAAAAGAGCTTATTATAGGTCTTGACCCCGAAAACGGTGACGGCTTCAATTTTGTTGCAGGTCAGAGTGTTGACTACGTTAACAAAAAAGCCTTCCTCGGTACAATACTTGCTCATACAGACGGTCAGGTTCCCAATATGGTGCTTGAGCTTGATGAAATGAATGAGTACGATTTCGGTTATCTCGTGTATTTCCTTGAAAAAGCTTGTGCAGTTTCAGGTTATATTCTCGGCATTAACCCATTCGACCAACCCGGTGTTGAAAGCTATAAGAAAAATATGTTTGCTCTTTTAGGTAAACCCGGTTATGAAGAACACAAGAAAGTTCTTGAAGCAAGACTTTCTTAAGCAAGGCAACTTGCAAATTAATTAAGAAATTTCGTCGCAAGGCGAGATAATAAACAACGGAGGTAAATCATTATGGTTTCACTTATTATTGGTAACAAAGGTTCCGGAAAAACAAAAAGACTTATTGCTATGATCAACGATGCAGTAGCTAAATCTATAGGTACTGTTGTTTGTATAGAAAAATCCCCCTTGCTTACTTACGAAGTAACTCATAAGGCAAGACTTATCGAAACAGAAAGATTTGACGTTGAAGGTTGCGATGCTTTCTACGGAATGGTTTGCGGTGTTATCGCTCAGGACCATGATATCACAGAGATTTTTGTTGACGCAACATTCAAAATCGTTGGCAGAGATTACGATGAATTTGCAAATCTTATCAAGAAGCTTAGCAAAGTATCTGAAGAAAACGAAATCGATATCGTATTCACAGTTTCTGAAGATGAAGAGAAACTTCCTGCAGCTCTCTTTGATTACGCAAAGAAAATCTAATTAAAACAGAAATTTAAAAACTCTCTGCAAAAAGCAGGGAGTTTTTTAGTTTTTCTTATTGACAAAACATAATTTAGATAATATAATACTTGGGTATGTTGAGAGGTATAGTATATGATTATCGAACTTGAATCAGTTTTTAATACCGAGGGTCTTAAAGTTCCCTTTGATTATGAGCTTTCACTTTCAGAGCTTGAGGTTTCGGGCTTCAACCCGATTACAAGTCCTGTAAAGGTTACAGGCTCAGTTGAAAACAAAGCGGGTATCGTTAATCTCAAGGCAAGTGCCGCACTTAGTTACGAGGCTCCTTGTGACCGTTGTGCGGAGGATGTAATTTCGCAATTTTCATTCCCTGTTGAGCATACTCTCGTTGTTTCACTTGAAAGTGGTGATAATGACGATTTCCTCGAGGTGCCCAATATGCGACTTAACCTTGACGAACTTGTTGAAGAAGATGTCATTCTCGCTCTTCCAGGCAAGTACCTTTGTAACAGTGAATGTAAGGGTCTTTGCCCTATATGCGGTAAGAACCTTAATAAATCCCAATGCGACTGTAAAGCTCCAATCGATCCGCGAATGGAAGCGCTTTTACAGCTTTTGGACGATTAAATTATTGTAAAATATACAGGAGGTAGTACTCATGGCAGTACCTAAGAGAAGAGTTTCCAAAGCAAGACGTGACAAAAGAAGATCCAACGTTTGGAAAATGGATGCAGCAGCACTTGTTAAGTGCCCCAAATGCGGCGATTACAAAAGACCGCACAGAGTTTGCACAGCATGTGGCTACTACAACGGCAAGCAGGTTATCGAAGTAGAATAATCTGTAATAGTTATCTTGTTTTTCAAAGGGCGGTGGGAGATTTCTCCCCGCCCTATTGGACTTTTTAGTAGTTGAGTAAATAAACATTAAAAGGTGGTGGGAATATGTCAGTAAAAGTTGAAAACGTTATTGAGGGCTCTTACGGCTTTAAAGCGGGTATAAGACCAAATGACGAAATTTTGAAAATAAATTCCCACGAAATCTTTGATGTGCTTGATTACCGTTTTTATATTCAGGCAAAAAAGCTTAATATAGAAATCTTGAGAAACGGTGAAAACGTTACCGCTAATATCCGAAAAAGTGATGAGCTTGCTGATATTGGTCTTGAATTCCGGACTTATCTTATGGACAAGCAACATTCCTGCAAAAATAAATGTATTTTCTGCTTTGTGGACCAGATGCCAAAGGGTATGAGAGATACGTTATATTTCAAAGATGACGACTCAAGAATGTCTTTCCTTTTCGGTAATTACATTACTCTCACAGGGCTTTGCGAAAGAGAAGTTCAGCGAATAATCGATATGCATATTTCACCCGTAAATATATCAGTTCACACAATGAATCCTCAATTGAGGGTTGAAATGATGAAAAACCGTTTTGCAGGTGAAAGCCTTAAAATTATTGATAGATTTTCTGGAAATGGTATTAGTATGAATACCCAGCTTGTTCTTTGCCCCGGTGTAAACGACGGTGAAGAATTAAGCTTTTCACTTAACGAGTTAGCAAAACACTATCCAAGTGTTAAAAGTATAGCGGCAGTTCCCGTTGGAATTACAAAATACCGTGACGGTTTATATCCTTTAAGGCCATATACAAAAGAAGAAGCGTTAAAGGTTATTGATATAATTGATGACTTCAATGCGCACTTTTCTTTTTATAATAACGGTGAAATTCTGGCGTATGCTTCAGATGAATTTTATTTAATAGCCGAAAGAGAGTTACCATCTGCCGATTATTACGGTGAGTTTTCTCAGCTTGATAACGGTGTTGGCGTGTGTGCCTTGTTAAAAGATGAATTTTTAGATGCTCTTGAAAATGAAGAGGCGAAAGAAATCAACAGAAGAATCACTATCGCAACAGGTAGTGCGGCATACGGGCTTATTTGCGAATTAGCAAATAAGGCAGAAGAGAAATTTAAGAGCTTGAAGATAAAGGTAGTCCAAATAAAAAACGACTTTTTCGGACATACTGTAACTGTTGCAGGGCTTATCACCGGTGAAGATTACAAAAATCAGTTGAAGGATATTGGTTTAGGTGACGAGCTTTTAATACCCAGAGTTTCTTTAAGAAACGAGGGCGACAAATTCCTTGATGATATAACAGTTGAGGAGTTATCAGAATTTTTGAATGTTAAAGTAACTGCAGTTGAATCAGATGGTGCAGTGCTTTTAGATAAAATGATTAACGGAGGTGCGTAATATGGCAAGACCTGTTGTAGCTATTGTAGGTAGACCAAACGTTGGTAAATCTACTCTTTTTAACAAACTTACAGGTACAAGACTTGCAATTGTTGACAATAAGCCCGGTGTTACACGTGACAGATTGTTCGGTGACTGTGAGTGGTTGGGTCACAATATGATGCTTGTTGACACAGGCGGTATTGAGCCTTATTCAAACGATATCATTCTTTCACAAATGCGTCGTCAGGCACAGCTTGCTATTGATAGTGCAAACGTAATTATATTTGTAACTGATGTTCGCGACGGTGTTGTTGCAACTGATGAAGAGGTTGCCTCAATGCTTATTAAAAGCGGTAAGCCTATAGTTCTTGCTGTTAATAAGTGCGACTCTTTGGGTGGTCCTCCTGCTGAATTATATGAGTTCTATAATCTTGGTTTAGGTGACCCCATTCCCGTTTCGTCAGTTCACGGTCACGGTACAGGTGACCTTCTTGACGAGGTTTTAAAGCATCTTCCTGAAGAATATCTTTCTGAAGAAAATGATGAAGACGAATATATTAAGGTTGCAGTTATAGGTAAACCTAACGTTGGTAAATCTTCACTTGTTAATAAAATTATAGGTGAAGACCGTATGATTGTTTCTAATATTGCAGGTACAACAAGAGATGCTACCGACAGCTTTGTTGAAAACGATTACGGTAAATTTATGTTTATCGATACCGCAGGCTTAAGACGTAAATCTAAAATCGACGATGCAGTTGAAAAATACAGCGTTTTAAGAACAGATATGGCTGTTGAAAGAGCAGACGTATGTGTTATTATGATAGACGCTCTCGAGGGCTTTACCGAGCAGGATAGTAAGGTTGCAGGCAGAGCATTAGAGCAGGGGAAGGGCTGTATTATTGCCGTTAATAAGTGGGATGCTTATGAAAAAGACGGTAAAACAATGGATTCTTATCGTAAACAGCTTATGAAAGACTTTTCATTTATGTCTTTTGCACCTATTATTTTCATTTCTGCAAAAACAGGTCAACGTTTAGAAAGACTTTACGAGCTTATCAAATTCGTTGATACGCAGAACGCAATGAGAATAAAAACGGGTCAGCTTAACGAAATTCTTGCGGCAGCAACCTTAAGAGTTCAGCCCCCAACAGATAAGGGTAAACGTCTTAAAATTTTCTATATGACTCAGGCTTCTACAAGACCCCCAACGTTCGTTTGCTTTGTTAACAGTGCGGAGCTCTTCCACTATAGCTATCAAAGATATATTGAAAATCAGATACGTGAGGTTTACGGTCTTGAGGGTACACCCGTAAGGTTTGTTATCCGTGAGCGTGACGAAAAAAGCAAACACTAAAAATAAATTGCTTAAACCCATTTACATTTTTATATTAGTTGATATAATGAAGGCGGATAGTGAAAGCTATCCGCCTATTTCTATTGTTCAGGGGTGAACAAAATATGAAAGAAATAACAAATAAGCCTATACCCAAGCAGTATGAAAATCAGTATCAACAAATGTTTAAAGAGGGCGAAGCGCTCTTTATTGTCGTTGGTGATTTGAATCTCAACGGTAAGTATGGCGAGTCTATGATGGTTTTTACAAAAGAAAAGCTTGTGGCATTTGACGAGTGCTATGAAAACGGCTTCCTTTCTGTAAATTATCAGGAAATAGAAAAAGCCGACGTTAAAAGGCTTTACGGTAATGCTGTTTTTAAAATTAAATTTAAAAACGGTAAGAAAAAGATGCTTTTAAGATTCTCGTATGCGGCTGCTGAGGTTGCAGATGCTGCAGCGGTCTTTGTTAATGCGGTAAACGAAGGTGCTGATATTGAGAATGAAGCAGAAACTGTAAAATCCGTATATTATAAGCAAAGATGCTTCTGTCCTAAATGCGGAAGAAAGTTGCCAAATCCCGAAGCCGAATGTATAAATTGCTCGGGTAAGGGTAAGCTTGTTTCCAAATTTGCAAAATACGTTATACCTGAAAAGAAATCACTTTTAGTTTGTATGATTCTTTCAGTGATAGCAACCGCACTTTCTTTAGTGCCACCGTATATCACAAAAATTATGGTGGATAACGTAATTCCCGATAAAGATTCTGCAATGCTTGTTAAAGTTCTTGCTGCACTTATGGGGATATACGTTCTTCAATATTTAATGAACGGCTTCCGTTCATACAGATTGCGTCTTGCAGGTGACCGAATAACTCTTAATCTTAAAAAAGATATTTACGAAAAAGCACAGTATCTTCCGTTAAGCTTTTACGATAAAATCTCAACAGGCTCGGTTATTAACAGAGTCAATTCCGATGCGGGCGTTATTCAGGCATTTATTATGAAAATAACTCAGGAGGCTGTAGTTCAAGCCTTTACCCTTGTTGGTCTTGTTGTTATTATGTTTGGAATGAGCTGGAAATTGGCTTTGTTTTCACTTATTCCCGTTCCCGTTGTTGTGATTGCAGGGCGTATGTTCGGTAAAATAATCGGACCTAAATATATGCGATTGTGGAGACGAAGTGCTTCAATTTCAACCGTTCTTGCAAACTCAATTCCGGGTGTAAGAGTTATTAAAGCTTTCACAAATGAAAAAGATACAATTTCAAAGTTTGAAAGATATTGCGACGAATGGTATAAAGAGGATAAAAAGGTTGCTGTTCCTGCGGCAGTTTTTCCGTCACTTATAACCTTCCTCGTAACCTGTGGCTCAATTGTTATCTGGTTTTTGGGCGGCAGAATGGTTATTGACGGAAACGGTGAAATTTCCTTAGGTCTTCTCGTTTCTTTTGTTTCATATGCAAGTATGTTTTACGGTCCTGTAAACTTCTTTGCGAATATGAGTGATACATATCAGAATACTTTAGCATCTGCTGAAAAAATACTCGATATTATTGATGCAGAGCCTGAACATAACTTTGGTGAGGGTAACAAGCTTGAGAGAATGAAAGGTAAAATCGAATTCAAAAACGTTAACTTTGCATTTGACCGTTCCAAGAAAGTTCTTTCAAATATCAACCTTACTATTGAACCGGGTGATATTGTAGGTATCGTTGGTACAACAGGCTCCGGTAAATCAACCTTGATTAACCTGATTATGCGATATTATGACGATTACGATGGTGAAATTCTTATTGATGGTGAAAATATCAAAAACGTTGATATGAAGTATTATCGTGATTCCATCGGTTACGTTCAACAAGAGCCTTTGATGTTCCGCGACACAATTTTCAATAATATTGCTTTCGGTAGCGGTAATGTTCACGTTGAACAGGTTATTCACGCAGCAGAGGTTGCAAATGCTCACGGCTTTATTTCAAAGCTTCCCGATGCTTACGATACAATGTTAGGTGAAAGGGGCGTGGGTCTTTCAGGCGGTGAACGTCAGCGAGTTTCTATTGCAAGAGCCGTTCTTAAAAACCCCAGCATACTTATCTTCGATGAAGCTACTGCGGCAGTTGACTCTGAAACAGAGCATCTTATTCAAGGTGCTATTGAACGACTTATAAGTGGCAGAACAACCTTAATGATAGCCCACAGACTTTCAACCTTGAGAAAAGCCAATAAAATTGTGGTTGTTGACAAGGGTGAAATCATAGAGTGCGGTACACCTGAAGAGTTGTTGAAACAAAAAGGTAAATACTATAAGCTTGTAGAAATTCAGTCTATGGGCGAACAGCTTCAGAAGAGAAAAGCTGAAGAGAATTTTGAGTGAGGTGAGTTGAATGCCCAGATATATTGAGGGTTCTGAAATCAGACTAACAGAAAATGATAAAATTTTCGTTGATGCAGAATTTTATACAGGGGAAAAATTCACCGAGCTTGAGCTTCACAGAATGTTTCCCATAACAGGGCTTAATAAATATATTGCTCTTTTGGATTCAGAGGGTAACGAAATTGGTGTTATCCGTAACATTGATGACCTTATGCCCGAATCAAAAGCAGTGGTTGAAAACTGCCTTAAAGAGTATTATATGATGCCAAGAATCACAAAGTTTATTAAAATGAGTGAAAGGTTTAAAATATGGATGTGGACGGCAGAAACCGATAAAGGTATATGCACCTTTGAAATCCGCAACCATCTTACAGCAATTAAACCACTTTATGATGGCAGAGTGCTGATTAAAGATGCAAACGACAACCGTTATGAAATACCTGACGTTAGTAAACTTGATAAAAAGAGTCTTAAAATGATATTACCTAAACTTTGATAACTGAAAGGAAATAATTATGAAACTTTTAATAGCAATTGTTAATAATGATGATAGTGCAGTTGTTTCTTCATCACTTACAAAAGAGGGCTTTACAGTAACAAAGCTTTCAACAACAGGCGGATTTTTAATGGTTGGTAACACAACCTTTCTTATCGGTGCTGAAGATGATACCGTAGCAAAAGCTAAAGCAATAATCAAAGAGTATTCACAGAAAAGAACAAAGACTACTACCTCAACAAGTGGTTTTGGTACAGGTCTTCGTGAAGACGATTTTGCAAAAGAGGTTGCAATTGGCGGTGCAATCGTTTTCACTCTTGATGTTGAAGACGTGGATAAATATTAATAAAACCTAAAAAAGATTTGTTTTAGATTTTTTTAAAACTCAAACACCTGTCCTTGTCAAAAAAGGGTAGGTTAGGGAGTGTAAATTAGGGATTTAATAGCCTTAAATCATTAACTTTGGCGCATAGCTTTGTTAAAATGTGAGGGAACCCGTCAGGGTTCCCTCACATTTGTGCCTTGCTCTGCATCCAAATTTAAAAGATTTAAGGTGCAAAGCAGTTTAAATTTGAATAGTTTCCGTTCAGACGAAATGAGAATACACCGTAAGGCTGGCGCCTACGGTGTGTTATCATAAAGTATTAACGGAAAATATTAAATTTAAACCTAATAAATCCCTAAATTACGCTCCCTTTTTTTAGTCCTTTTGCTAATTGTTATATAAAAATATATATGTTAAAATTAAAGAAATGATTTAAGGAGGTAATGCGCTTTATGGCAAATGAAGGTAAAACTTCGGTAATTGATAAGGCTAAAGACCTGTTTGTTGATTTTAAAGAGCATTGGAATACCCCTGCAGAGGGTAACTATGTTCCTTATAAGGAATATAAAGACGTTGTTATCGGTGTCGGTGCAAACTATACAGGCTCAAAAACGCTTGAATATATCGGCTTCTGGTCAAGCTGTTTCCTTATTATGCACCACTACAAATTGCCCTATCTTACATTCTCGGTTATTGGTCTTTTAAATATGCCCTTGGGTTATATTTCCGCACTTATCTGGTGGTATGTGTGTGATAACCTTGGCTTCTTACCTAAAAAGACAGAAAGAAAGGTTTATCTTGTTTACGGTCTTATGATGGGCTTCGGTATTTCAACGTTACTGTTTGACTATTCGAGGCTGTTTGACCAATCTGGTGCATTTATTACGATGCTTAACAGCTTTGAGGGTATGAATGCCACCGCCTGTTTCAAGACCTTTGGTACACATTTTCTATATACAGGTTGGGTTGGTGCACGTAATATTTTCTGGCGTAAAAAGCTTTTGCCAAAATACGGCAGATATAAATATAGCCTTTATTGTGACGTTATCCCGAAGTGCATAATGGTTATACTTATCGGTTGGCTTCCCGTCTATAATATCGCTGACGTTGCAACACGTGTGTGGGTTGCAAACCTTTTATTTGCTACATATAACGTGTTTGGCTTCGGTAATGTGCTTGAGGAATGCTCAAAGAGAATAAGCCCGAATCTTCAGGAAAGAATCCTTATACGTAGTTACCCTGTTAAGCTTTCACACATTTTCAACTCTATTCTTGCAATTATTCTTCCGGCAATTGTCGGTTCACTCCGTTATGAATGGGCTGATATCAATTTCTACAGATGGGTTATCCCTGTGACCTTCTGCATTTCTGCAGCATTCACAATGGGTCTTGCAGGAAGAATTAAAGAAAGAATTCCTCAACCACCTATTGAGAAAAAGGTGCAGATTAAATTCTGGGACGGTATGCTTGGTGTTCTCAAAAATAAATACTTGCTTATAAACACGGTTGTAGGTCTTATTGACTCTCTGGGTAACGGTATGTTGCCGTTTGCTACTATTCTTTACTTCTACACATTCCGTTTAAGCGGTCTTCCTTATTCGTTGTTGGTAGCCCTTATTTCTTTTGCAGGTACACCGCCCGATTTATTATCGCCTTATTTCCTCAAGAGATTTTCTTACAAGCAGATTATGATTTTCTATCAGATGAGCCGTGCAATCGGTAACGTTATTATTGCCGTTGCAATGTGGACTCTCGGTGATAATCTTGCCCTTTGCGGTACAATCTGCGTTGTTGTGTTGTTCTTCATGGAAATGACAAAGACCGTTCCCACAACAGCAGGTCACGATATGGGTGTGCGTATAAACGACTATCAGATGTACCTTTCAGGTGAGCGTCTTGAGAGCTTTGCGGGTATATTCGGCTGGTTTACGGACCCTATAAAAAACTTTGTAGGTCTAATTATCCCTATATTCCTTTTGAAATACGGCTTTAACAGTAACTGGGAAATTCTATTCTTTGACGGTTCAAGAAGAAACATAGTTGTTGTTCCCATTATTGTTGATGCAATCGGTTTCTTCCTTATGACGATTCCGTATCTTTTCTGGGATTACGACAACAAGAAACAGAATCTTGTTATGGAAGTTCTTAAACGACGTGCCGAGGTTACGGAAAAGAAAGCTCAAGAAGAGGGCGCTTCTGTATCAGGCGGCTATAAAGGTTGATAGGAGGGGAGTCTAATGAGTAAAAAAGAAAAGAAAAAAGTTAATGATTGGCAGAACGATGTTCAGCTTGATATTCCCGAAGACGAAATATGGACTTATCAGGTTCCCGGTCTTGCAGCACCTCATATCAACAAGCCTTATAAATACTATAATTTTAAAAAAGCCATTTTCGTTATAGTTATTATCATAGCCGTTTCACTTTCAATGTATTTCAGTGTTATGGCTTTACAGAACGATACCTTCCAGTATACTGAAACTGAAAACGGAATTGAGTTTTCAAAGTTCAGTAACACAGGTTATCTTTATGAGCTCGATATTGATTACGTTTCTGATATTGAGTATATTGCCGGTAATAACGACCCTAACACAAACTTTAAGGTTGTTAAGGATACAACAAAGCCCATTACTTCCGTAAGACAGTTTACTCTTAACTGCGACGATAAAATCAAAACTATAAGAATAGG
This sequence comes from Acutalibacteraceae bacterium, assembly GCA_045638585.1. Classification (GTDB taxonomy): domain Bacteria; phylum Bacillota; class Clostridia; order Oscillospirales; family Acutalibacteraceae; genus DTU089. Next base: position 68,812 of record JAZUBO010000006.1, read on the forward strand.
TGCAGATGTTGAATTTGTAGATACAAAAGCATTCTATTCTTGCTGGGATTTACAGAATATTGAGGTTGATGAAAATAACCCCAATTACTGCGACGTTGACGGCGTTCTTTATAATAAAGATAAAACAGCAGTTCTTTGCTATCCTTGTGATCACGATGAGTATTTAAGACAGAAATACGGTTACGAAAGAGAGCTTTATAAGGATGAAGTTACACCCGAATATGAAAAAGATATTCAGACCTACGTTGTTCCCTCAACAGTTGTGAAGATTGATGAAATGTGCTTCAACTATGCAAATCTTCGTGTGATTTACTTACCTGAAGGTCTTGAAACTATTGAAACCTTGGCAATTTTCAAGCTTCACGAAAGAGTTGACCAATGGGGTACAACACCCTCACTTGCAAAGATTTATTCTTATGTAGCAGATGACGTAACTGATACCCATTTCACAACTCAAAAGGCTTTAGGTACTGTTTATAATTCATTACCTGAGGGCTTAAAGTTTATCGGCTCTGATGCTTTTAGCTATAATCAGGCTTTAGAGTACGTTTATATTCCCGAATCTGTAACATACATAGGTCATCACGCTTTCTGGGATACCTGCTACAAAGAGGATGGCGAGTTAAAGGGCGTTACAGTAATGAATGTTGCCGTTACCGAAGAAGATTTCAATGGGTTGGAAATCGGTGACGATTGGCGTCCTAAATACGATTGGCTCTTGTTTAAAAAAGCAGTAGACGTTAATTTCTCTGCTGAAAGAATTCAATAAACAAAAATAAAACTGTCAACTGATTTTTCGTTCAGTTGACAGTTTGCTTTTTATTCTGAAAAATAGTGCTTGTCCAGAATTTCTGCGGCAGTTATAACAAATCTTACACAAGGTCTTGCTTTGTAATATTCTTCTGTTCTAGGTGAAGAAACGGGTGAGGTAGAGTTACCTAACGTGCCTAATAGCTCTTTGCAAATATATGTTGAATGTGTGTCTTTAAATTCATTTGCTAACTGTTGAATAAGCTTGTAGTGGTTATCTTTATCTTCTTTTGTATCGGTGTCTGAGTAGCCTGAAAGAAGCCCTGCAACCATAAACATTCCCGTTACCGCACCGCAAACCTCTCTGAGTCTTCCCATGCCACCACCGAAAGACGATGAAAGCTTTAATGCAGTATTAAAGTCAATACCGCAGTCCTCCGCGAATGCGCCGAACACTGCCTGAGAGCAGTTACAGCCGTTGCAGAATAATTCTGCCGCTTTTTCTGAATGATTTTTAACCATATCGTAAACCTCTTTTAAATTTCTCTGTTGTAAGTATATCACAACTTTTAAAATCTTCAACAATTTGAAAACAATTTTTAAAGCTTTTCCAATATTTATAATGTGTTATTGAATATTTGCCGCTATTGTGGTATATTGTTAATATTAAGTAATCGAAAGGTAAAGTTTATGAAATTATCACTTGTTGCCCCTTGCTACAATGAAGAAGCAAACGTAAAGCGTTTTTTTGATGCGGTTAAAAGTGCTTTCGACGGTAAAGTTTCCGATTACGAAATTGTTTTCGTAAATGACGGTAGTAAAGACGGTACTTATAAAGAACTTAAGAAGCTTTATGATGAAAATAAAAGCAACAATAATATTCAGGTGTTATCATTCAGCCGTAATTTCGGTAAAGAGTCTGCTATTTATGCAGGTCTTTCAAATGCTAAAGGTGACTACGTTTGCATAATTGATGCCGATTTACAGCAACGCCCCGAGGTTGTTTTAGAAATGCTTGAGAAAATCAATTCTGATGACGATATTGATTGCGTTGCCGCATATCAGGAAAACAGAAAAGAAAGTAAAGCAATGTCAGGTGTGAAATCCGGCTTCTATAAGCTTATAAATAAAATTGCAGATGTTGATTTTGTAAACGGTGCTTCCGATTTCAGATTGATGAAGCGTTCAATGGTTGAGGCAATTATTGAAATGAGTGAGTACCACCGTTTTTCAAAGGGTATTTTCAGTTGGGTCGGTTTTAATACCGCCTATATCCCTTATACCGTTGAAAAGCGCGAATTCGGTGAAACAAAATGGACTGTCGGTAAATTATTTAAGTACGCAATAGACGGTATAATTTCGTTTTCAACATTCCCGTTAAAACTTGCAACCGGTGTAGGTCTTGTAACTTCGGTTATATCGGTTTTATATCTCGTTTTTGTTATTCTTCAGAAGCTTATCGCAGGTATTGATGTGCCCGGTTACGCAACTATTGTTGTTCTTGTGTTGTTCTTGGGTGGTATGCAGCTTTTTTGCCTCGGTATTTTGGGCGAATACCTTTCAAAAATTTACGTTCAGGTTAAAAACAGACCTATATATATTTTAAAGGAGCATTTAGGTAAGAATGACGAAGATTAAAGAGCTTTTATTAAAATATAAAGAACTTATAGTTTATTTGATTTTCGGTCTTCTTACAACCGTTTTGAACCTGTTTACCTTTTGGCTTTTTACAAAGCTTTTAGGTGAGGAGCTTTACCTTTTAAATAATGCAATAGCTTGGGTTGTAGCCGTTGTCTTTGCGTTTGTTACAAATAAATTATTCGTTTTTGAATCAAAATCATGGGCGGTTAAAATCGCAGGAAAAGAGTTTTTGGAGTTTATCGGTGCAAGGCTTTTCAGCTTCGGTATCGAAGAGGGCGGAATGTGGCTTCTTGTTGATGCTTTAGCCTTTGGTGAAAAAGAGTTTAACGTTTTCAGCATATCAATATCAGGTCAGGTTATCGCAAAAATCATAGTTGGAATTATCGTTGTAATTATAAACTACTTTTTCAGTAAGTTCTTGATATTTAAAAACAAAAGCAAAAAGTAATTCAATAATCAAAAAGTAAATAAACTTAATAAGAAAACTACACACAAGGCAACGGAGAAACGTCTCTGTTGCCTTGACAAAATCTTGTAATTTGATATAATACCAAAGAAATAAATATGCCCGCATAGTTCAATGGATAGAATAAATCCCTCCTAAGGATTAGATATAGGTTCGATTCCTATTGCGGGTGCCAGAAAACAGTCTTTTTGTCATTTGACAAAAAGACTGTTTTCAACTAAGTTTGCCCTTACGGGCAAGTGAAGCAGCTTTTGGCAGTGAAGCTACTGCACAGTGAAGCTTTGCCTTACGACAAGGATGGCAAACTTAACTTCACTTTGCACGAAGTACAAAACTTCATTATGGCGTAAGCCATAGCTTCATATCGGCAAAGCCGATGCTTCATTAAAAACAATAATCAGATTTGAATTATATATTTGGAAACCTTTATTTTTTACTTATTGAAAAAAAGATAATGTATGATATAATATTATTAAGTAATTTTTTGCACTCTACGGAGGGATTGTTATGTCTTCAGAATCAACTATTATAGCCCTTTCGGGAAAGGGTGGGGTAGGTAAAACCTCAATTTCCGCTACTATTGTAAAGCTTCTTGTTAAAGCTTTTCCCGATAAAAAAATACTTGCCATTGATGCAGACCCTGCGGTAGGTCTTTCAACCGCCTTGGGTATAGACGTTAAAACAACTATTGACGATATAAGAAAAGAAATAATTGCCTCTGTTGAAGACGGTCAGACAAAAGAAGCGGTTGAGCTTCTCGGTGATGCCCGTTACAAGATTTTTGATGCTCTTGTTGAAACTGACGGTTATGCTTTTATAGCTGTAGGCAGACCTGAAAGTGCAGGGTGTTATTGCAAAATCAATTCGTATCTCAAAGAGGTTATCAAAATACTTTCTGCTGAATTTGATTTTGTTGTTATAGACGGTGAGGCGGGTATTGAGCAGATTAACCGCAGAGTTATGGAAAAGGTTACCCATCTTTTGCTTATAACCGATGCAAGTAAAAAAGGTACACAAGTTATTTCAACCATCAAAAACGTTGCTGATGAGCTTGTTATGTATAAAAAAATCGGCGCTATTGTAAACAGAATCCCTGATGAGAGTGTTATTGAGTATATCGATACAAACGGAATACCTGTTTTATCGTATATAGAAACCGATAAAAATCTTGCCATATATGATATTGAAGGTAAAAATATCTTCAATTTACCTGATGATTCAAACGTTGTAAACGGTGCTTTAAAAGCACTCAGAGCTATGGAAATAATAAAGGATGAAATATAATTATGAAGGATTTAAAACATCTTTACGAATTTGAAAACCTTTTGCAGGAGGCAAATAACGAGCTTGTGCAAAAGGCCAAAAACGAGGGTGGAATCGCTCTCGGTTATACTTGCTACCATATTCCCGAGGTGCTTTTAAACTGTGGTAACTGCTTCTCTGTAAGGCTTCGTGCTCCAAGAACAGGCTCAATGGATATTGCAACCTATTATATGAGCAATTTCCTTTGCGGTTTTTCAAAAGCTATTTTAGAACGTGCTATCGAGGGCGGTTACAATTTCCTTAACGCTTTATTAGCCTCAGAAACTTGTTCCGAAATGAACAGAACTGCAGAGCATTTTGAGCTTTTAGAGTTAGTACCTAACGATAAGTTTTTTGTTACTTTTTTAGATGCTCCTTTTAAAATTGAAGAGCATACAGTAAAGCATTATGTAACTCAGACAAGAAATAAAATTCTTAATATGCTTACATCAGTTTATGGTGTGGATACCTCTGATGAAGCTCTTTTGAAAGCAGTTGAAGAGCATAATGAGGTTTGCCGTCTTATGACTGAAATAGGTGAGTACAGAAAAGAAGAAAACCCGAGAATTACAGGTTATGAATACCATATACTTAACCTTGTTACATATTGCTGTCCAAAGGCCTTGGTTTTACCTGCTTTGAGGGAAACCGCAGAAGAATTAAAAACAAGAGAGCCTGACATTAAAAAGAATTATAGAGCGAAAATTGTTGTGGTTGGTTCTGAAATGGATGACCCTGATTTTACTGCTCTTATAGAAGACAGCGGTGCACTTGTTGTTGCTGACAGATACTGCTTCGGTGCTTTGCCCGGCAGACAGGAAATTGTAATTGATAAATCACAAGACATTCTCACACAGATTTGTCTTCATTATTTAAAAACAAGTCAATGTCCTCGTTTTATGAGCCACGAAAAAGTTCAGGAAAGACGAGATTACGTAAAAAAACTTGTTGACGAATATCACGCTGATGGTGTTATGTATGAACAGCTTAAATTCTGCGAGTATTGGGGTTATGAGCGTTCTCTGGCTTCATACGTAATGAGTAACGATTACGGTGTACCTACCGCGGCTGTTGACCGTCAGTATACTGCATCGGCATCGGGTCAGCTTCGCACAAGAGTTCAAGCTTTCGTTGAAAGCCTTGAAATTAAGAAAATTCAGAAAGCAAAGGAGATGAAGAACAATGGCTGAATACGGCAAGCTTTATAAAGAGCATACGGGTATTCTCAAGCACAGAGAATGGCGTGGCTTTAAAGATACTATGTATGACTATTACCGTTGGCTCATCACCTGGAAAGATATGATAAAAATGGTGCTTAAAGCCCCCATTTCAACGGTCAAAGGCTTGTGGCGTTATCGTTGGATGGCATCGTATCTTTCTGCACCATCCTTTGTTGACAGGCATGTTGCAGGCTTAAGAGGTCCTCAGCTTCGTATGGCTCATCTTCATTACAATATGATAGTTAAGCACACTACAAAGCTTATAAATATTTCTTTCAGGGCAGACGAAAAAATTAACCCCGGTAACAAGCTTTCGAAAAGAATTGTTTTAATGGATGAAATCGTTCCAAACGAAGTATTTACGGGTTTTCCGAATTTAATTCCTATGCCCCTGCAGACGCTTCCGATTTTCCTCTCTTCAATGGTAGACCAGCAAATAACACCGCCATACCTTGAGGTAACTGAAAGCTTTGGTGTTCCTGCAGACGTTTGTCCGCTTCCCAGTGCTGAAGCGGGTGTGGCTATAGAAGATGATTACCCTAAAATGGGTTGCTGTATGATAGGTACAAATATGCCTTGCGACGGCTCAATTATGAATTCATCCTTCCTTGACCGAAGACTTAATCTTCCTACTCATTGTTTCGGTATTCCGCTTCGTTATAACGATGAAGATGTTCAGGAATATGCAGTTGATGAAATCAAAGCTCTCATTAAATTTATTGAAGACCAGACAGGCGAGAAATTCAACTGGGATGCATATTTCAAGAGAATGAAGGATTATAATAAACAGCTTGAATACGAAAGACAGAAATGGGATATAAATAAAACCCCTTATCCTCAGATGACCGGCTCTTGTTTCTGGCTTTACAGAATTTTTTATTTCAATCTTTCAGGTGGCTCTAACGAAAAATTCTTAAAGGTTGATAAAAAAGTAAATAAAATAATGCTAAAGGCTTATGAAAAGAAAACACCCGTTTCAAAAGAGATGCGCCACAGAGCAGTTGTTTGGTCTTGCCCTGCAAACTACTATACAAACTTTGCAAACTGGCTTGAAAACTGTTGGGGTATGAACGTTGTTATGGATATGGAAACAATGATTTCATATCTTGAAATTGATACGGAGGATAAAGAACAGTCTATTAAGGATTTAGCGAAAACGTATCAGCGTTCTATTATGAGAAAGCACACAAAAGGCGGTTACCGCAACGTTGTTGACGAGCTCTGGAGAATCGTTGAAGAGTATAATGCCGATACAGTTATTATGTATGACCAGATATCCTGTAAGGGTATGGACGGTCTTACAGGTATTTTTGATGACCAGGCAAGAGAACGTAACATTAACTTCATCTGGGTTAAGCAAGACCTTATGGACCCTCGTACAATATCAAGAAGAGATATGCGAGAGCAGGTTAATAAATATATGCAAACTGTTTTACAGGAAAAACCCCTTGATGAATCATTACTTGATTTTGAAGATGATTTGGCTTGGTAGATGTGTTCGAACCGGATATGGTTTAATACAGCCACTTTTCCCTGTAACAGTGTTAAAGCTCTTGAATGACGTATTACAAGACAAACTAAGGAGAATAATGATATGAAATATTTTGGTGGTTGTGATGTAGGCTCTACATACACAAAATGCGTAATTATTGACGAAAACGGAAAGATGGTCGCAAACGTAACTAACAGAAGTAAAATCAACCCCGTTGCAAGTGCTGAGATTGCTCTTAACGATGCTGTGGCTCAGGTAGAGGGCTTGAATTCTGCTGAAGAGTTAAGCTATCTTATCGGTACAGGCTACGGTAGAAATAAAGTTCCTTTTGCGGATGAAAATATATCAGAAATCAGTTGTCACGCAATGGGTGTTCACGTTACAAACCCTGATGTAAAAGCTATTATTGATATCGGTGGTCAGGATGTTAAGGGTATTTCTATCGACACTGACGGTACGGTTAAAAACTTTGCTATGAATGATAAATGTGCAGCGGGTACAGGTAGATTTTATGAAGCAATGGCTAATGCTTTTGAAATGACTCTTCCTGAATTTTCAAAGCTTTCTTTGAATGCTAAAAACACAATTCCGATTACTGCACAATGTACTGTTTTTGCTGAAAGCGAGGTTATTTCTCTCGTTGGTGAAGGTAAGCCTATGGATGAAATTGCTGCCGGTATTCAGCTTGCAGTTGCTAAGCGTTGCTTTGTTATGGCGAAAAAAGCAGGTGCAACAGACAGCATTACTCTTACAGGCGGTTGCGCAAAGAATGACGGTCTTAAAGCTGCTATTGAAAAGGTTCTTAAAATCAAGGTTGTTGAACTTGCTACCGATCCTCAGCTTATGGGTGCGCTCGGTGCTGCCGAATATGCAAGACAGAAAGGTCTCAGCAAGGTGAACTGATATGAACGTTCTGTTTATAATTCTTGCGGTTGTTTTCGCTCTTTTCGTTATAACCTTTGCAATTTATTGGTTCAATCTTGATATGAAGCTTATCCGTGCGGTATATGACTGGC
>JAZUBO010000007.1:0-239213 GCA_045638585.1 Acutalibacteraceae bacterium
CTCCCGCCGTGGCCAGATCCAGGGCATGGAAGCACGTGCCGGTGCCCAGCAGATCAACGCTTTTGTCCCCCTGTCCGAGATGTTTGGTTACGCTACCGACATGCGTTCCAAGACTCAGGGCCGTGGCCAGTATGTTATGGAGCCAGCTCACTATGCTGAGGTTCCAAAGTCCGTTGCTGAAGCAGTTATTTCTGCAAGAACAAAGAAGGACTAATATAAAGCTTGCAAATAAAGCTTGATTTTTTAGCACATTGTGTTAAAATTATTATATCTATAATTCCAAATTATAAGGGAGGCAATTCCAATGGCAAAGGCAAAGTTCGAAAGAAATAAGCCACATGTAAACATCGGTACTATTGGTCACGTTGACCATGGTAAGACAACACTTACAGCTGCTATCACAAAGACACTCGCTATGAAGGGCCAGGCTAAGTTCGAGGATTATTCCATGATCGACAAGGCTCCAGAAGAGAGAGAGCGTGGTATCACAATCAACACAGCTCACGTTGAGTACGAGACAGACACACGTCACTATGCACACGTTGACTGCCCAGGCCATGCTGACTATGTTAAGAACATGATCACTGGTGCTGCTCAGATGGACGGCGCTATCCTCGTTGTTTCCGCAGCTGACGGTCCAATGCCACAGACAAGAGAGCACATCCTTCTCTCCCGTCAGGTTGGCGTTCCATACATCGTTGTATTTATGAACAAGTGCGATCAGGTTGACGACGAAGAGCTCCTCGAGCTCGTCGAGATGGAGATCCGTGACCTCCTCAACGAGTACGAGTTCCCAGGCGATGACACACCAATCGTTAAGGGTTCTGCTTTCGAGGCTCTTGATTCTGCTTCCACAGACATCAACGATCCAGTTTACGCTCCAATCCTTGAGCTCATGAACGAAGTTGACTCTTACATCCCAACACCAGACAGAATGGCTGATCTTCCATTCCTTATGCCTGTTGAGGACGTCTTCACAATCACAGGTCGTGGTACTGTTGCAACTGGTAGAGTTGAACGTGGTCAGCTCAGAGTTGGTGACGAACTCGAAATCGTTGGTCTTAAAGAAGAAAGCAGCAAGACTGTTTGTACAGGTGTTGAAATGTTCCACAAGCTCCTCGACTATGCAGAAGCAGGTGATAACATCGGTGCTCTTCTTCGTGGTGTTGACAGAAAAGGTATTGAACGTGGTCAGGTTCTTTGCAAACCCGGTTCAATCAAACCCCACACAAAATTCAAAGGTCAGGTTTACGTTCTTTCTAAAGATGAAGGCGGCCGTCATACACCTTTCTTCAACAACTACAGACCTCAGTTCTTCTTCAGAACAACTGACGTTACAGGTACTATCTTCCTTCCCGAAGGAACAGAAATGTGCATGCCCGGTGATAACGTTGAGATGACAGTTGAACTCATCACTCCCATCGCTATCGAAAAAGGTCTTCGTTTCGCTATCCGTGAAGGTGGTAGAACAGTTGGTTCAGGTGCAGTTACAGACATTATCGAATAATTTTATTCAATAATTTCTATATTCACTGAATATTTCCGCAAGGACAGCTTCGGCTGTCCTTGTTTTTTTATTTCTATTCGTTTTGTAGTTTTTGAATAGAGTTAAAGTTTATGATTATAATAATCTTATGATTAAAAAAGATTTGATTGTAAATAGATTAATAAAGCTATTGTCTTGGGTTTTGGTTGGTAGCTTTCTTTTTATAACTGCAACTGATATGTATATTAAAAATTACGGTGATATTACCGGAAAAATACCCTCGGAAAGCTTTATCAGAGAAGTTGAAGCGGTGGGGTATATTTATGGTAGAGAAGAAGATACCGTCAGATTGATGACTTATAATCTTCTCTCCGATTCATTGGGGTTTACGGGTACAGATGCAGGTGAAAGAGCAGGGGGAGTTTGTGCGATTATCGAAACACTTTCACCTGATGTTATCGGATTTCAAGAGATGAGCCGTAAATGGTTTGCAACCGTTAAGAATAATACGAGTTATAAATTTATTGGTTTTTTCAGAACAACCGTTTTCGGCACGATGACAACCTTAGCTTATGACAGCAAAAAAGTAGAATTGCTTTTTAGCGGTGAAAAGACCTTTTCGGTTGGCGGTGACTCAAGAATGAGAAGAATCGTCTGGGGCGTTTTTAGTAATAAAAGCAATGGGAAAATATTTGCGGTAGTGAATATCCATTTTGATTTACTAAAGAAAAAAACATTTTCGGTTTTTGATGACTCTTTACAGATGTCTCAAGCACTTGAAACCACACGTTTTGTTAAAGAGGTTATTGACAGGCTGAAATGCCCTGTATTTATATTGGGGGATTTTAACGTTAAACAAAGCACGGCAGAGAAAGTTTCGCCTGTATATGAAATTCTTGATTCCGTTTTCTATAATGCAAAAAAGTATGCTGAAAGCGTTTCGGTAGGCAGTGCACCCCAGTCGTCAACATATAAAAATGACCATATTTTTTATTTCGGAAATGTTGCAATTGAAAGATATTGCTTATTATCAAATGAAAATTTTGTAGCCTTAAGCGACCATTACCCGATATTTGTTGATGTGAGGGTGGAAAAGTGAGGAGAGGGTGCGCGTGAGCGCCGCGATATAAATCTTGACAGATTTGCGATATAGCTAATGCTGCGATATACCTTCGGTGCGATATGTGCCTATGGCACGAGAAAAGCAAAGATTTATATCATATCGCATTGAGCAAAGCGAAATATATCGCATTTTGTGAAGAAAAATATATCGCACAAGCTTGCTTGTATATCGCAAATAATAAGCAGTATCCGGCAGCTTCGCAACAATTTTATTTGATTATAAAACTAAAAAAATGCGAAGCTTTACCTCCCTATGCTTCGCGCAGGGAGGTAAAGCTATCGCATCATTACAATTTAATGCTTCAATAAAATCAGCAGGTCTGAAAAGCTTAAAATAGAACAAAATCTGTTTTTCGTGACGGTCAGTTTATTACAATTGAAGCTAACGCTTCAACTACGCTCCTTTGGTCGCGTAGAGAACCTTCCACCACCCGTAAAACCATATCGAAAGAATTACAAATAAGCATGCTTGAAAACGAATTCAATAAATAAAAAAATCCAAGGTGGTCCCCCTTCCTCGAAGGAAGGTACACGCCTTGGATAATTTTTTTAATTATTTAATTAATTGCTCCCCGCGAGGCTTATATAATAGCGTCGCAGACCCTTAATTTGCCACTTGCCATTTGCAATTTGCCACTTGGCGAAGCCACTGGCGACTGGAGACCAGGGCTTTACTGTTTCTTCTTAACCTTATTAAGCATTGCATTTACCTCGAGGATTTGCTCTTTTGTAAATTTGCCGCCTAACATCATAAATGTACGTTTAATTGTAAAGCCTTTAACCATACCGTACATTGACTTAATCATATCCTTTGAAATCTTATCAAAGCTGAAGCCCATAACCTCGGCTTTACCGTCCTTTGAGCCTTGCGACATAACGTTTTTCATAAGCATCAACAATTTAAAAAGAGCTATTTTACCCTTAAAGCTTTTCATAATATCACCGATTGTATCGTTGATAGAATAGTAACCGTCGGGAGTTGTGATTTCAAACCAGTTAATAACCTGATTTTCCTCTTTCATTATATAAGCTTCGTTAGGTGCATCAACCTTGTTGATTGTAGCGGTGTCTGAAAGATTAGCTGCTTTAGCCTCAAGGGTTGAAGCGCCTTCGTTTTTAACCTCGAAATAGAAGAAGGGATATTTACCCTTTTTCTGCTTTCCTACACTTTCACCGTTTCTGAAAAGCTCAACCTCGTCGCAGTTTGAATAAACGGTAACTTTAGTTACATCTTCAACTCTGTCAATATATTTCTTTGAACAGATATGAACCATGGGCTCGGGATTAAGCCAGGCTTTATAAGCGTAGAATGCATCTTTTTTATACTGACGGTCAAATGTAACAAGACCTTTATGATTCATTCCGTTTTCGCCACCCTCTGCACGGGCATCAGCAGCGAAATCGAACATATTCCATACGTGAGTTGCCCAGAGATAAGGTCTTTCGGCAATTTGCTTTATAAGCTCTTCGTGGTAATATGACTGATATTCCTCAGTGTAGTCACCCTGAGAGGGGTTGGAGGTGTGCCAGTCAAGAGCCTCACAGCCGTATTCACTGATACCGATAGGCTTGTTAGGATATCTCTTATGGAAATCGTCAAACCAAGGGCCGTTCATATCGGTAGTGCCGCCATACCAACCAAAGTAGTGGTTGTATGAAAGAATATCACTGATTTTTGTGATTTCAGAATCAGGTGAGCACATTGTTACAGCTGCCATTGTTGTAGGACGGGTTGAGTCCATATCGTGACAAAGCTTGTTGAGAATTTTGTGGTTTTCAATAAGGTCGGGGTCAGAGCCACCGGTAATGGTGATTTCGTTTGAAAGCCCCCAGGTAACAATACAAGGATGGTTGTAGTTTTGTGCTATAAGCTCCTTCATCTGAGAAATTGTGTTTTCTCTGCCGTTAGGCATATGCTTTGAAATGTAGGGGATTTCTGCCCAGATGATAAGACCTGCTTCGTCACAAAGATTATAGAAATCCTGAGAATGCTGATAGTGAGCAAGACGAATCGTTGTAGCACCAACCTCAAGAATAAGGTCAATATCTCTCTTGTGGTCTTCATATGAGAGGGCATTACCTTTTGTGGGGTAATCCTGATGACGAGAAACACCGCGAAGAGGATATTCTTCACCGTTAAGGATAAAGCCTTTATTTGCATCAATTTTAAATGAACGGCAACCAAAGGTTGTAGAAACAGTATCTACAGCTTCACCGTCTTTTATAAGAGTTGCTTCTACGCTATAAAGGAAGGGGTCTTTTCTACCGTTCCAGAGGTGAGCATTTTCAATAGTTAATGTTGTTTTTGTGGCTTTTGCATCTACTGTAGCCTGGCAAACAACCTTTTCACCGTCAAGAATTTTATAAGAAACAGTTGCATTTTCGGGGTTTGTTACGAATGCTTCAACAGTAACGTCTGCATTACTGCCGTTTACAACGGGTGTTACCATAATTCCGGGTGCACCGAAATAGTCTAAATCAAAGTGAGAGTTATCAACACTTACGATTTTAACATCGCGATAAATACCACCGTAGAAGGTGAAGTCTGCAACCTGAGGATAAACAAAATCGTTAGCACTGTTATCGGCAGATATAGTAAGAATATTGGTTTCATTAATATCATTTTCAGGGATTAACACTCTGAAGCGAGAGTAACCGCCGTGGTGAACTGTAAGAGATTTTCCGTTCCAGAAAACCTCGGCAGTAGAATTAACACCGTCAAGCTCAAGGTAATTCTTTTTGCCTGTAAGAGCAGATTTTTCAATTTCTTTACAGTAAAAGCATTTCTGACGCTTGTAGTCGTTACCACCGTCCTGACCGTCTGTGCCGTTCCAGGTGTGAGGTAAATTAAGAGTTGTCCAATCAGAAGGGAGAGCTTCGGGTGCTTCTTTTACAGAGTCCGAAAAGAACCAGCCTTTGTTAATGTTGGTTATATTTCTCATTTTATTTTTCCTCTCTTGATAGATTTAAAGAAATTTACTGTTTGTCTTGATGGGGTCAAAAGGCAGATTATGGGGAATATTTCAAGTCTGCCTAAAAGCATATTTGCTATGAAAACTAATTTTGAAAGAATACTGTAGTCGCTGAAGTTACCTGTAGGACCGACTACACCTAAACCCGGACCGATATTGTTAAGAGTAGCAATTACACCGGTTACGTTTGAAACGGTATCTATTTTGTCAAAGGAAATTATAATAAGTGAAACTGCAAAAATAAGAACATAAATAACTAAATAAGCAGAAGCACTTCTTACCGTTTCGTTACTTACTTTTTTTTCGTCAAAGGTTAAAACTTTAATTGTTCTGGGGTGAGATATAGAACGAACTTCCTTTGCTGCGTTTTTAAGAATAATCATCATTCTTGAAACCTTAAAGCCACCACCCGTACTACCCGCACAAGCACCTATGCACATAACTGCAAGAAGTAATATTCTTGAAAGCTCGGGCCATTTGTCGAAGTCTGCTGTGCAGTAGCCCGTTGTTGTCATAACAGAGCTTACCTGAAATGCTGCGTGACGGAAAGCTTCAAGAATGGAGCTGTAGCAGTTGCTGATGTTTATTGTAATGATTACTATAGTACCTGCCATAATTCCCAGATAAGCTTTGATTTCGGAGCTTTTAAATGCATCTTTAAAGCGTTTGAGAAGTAAAAGGAAATAGAAATTAAAGTTTATGCCGAAAAGCGTCATAAAAATTGTTATCACACTTTGACAAAATACGTTGTAATCTGCAATACTGCTGTTCAGAACACCGAAACCGCCTGTACCTGCAGTACCGAAGGTAATTGTAATTGCATCGAATACGGGCATTCTTCCTATAACAAGAAAGATAAATTCAAGAGCTGTAAGTCCTAAATAAATACCGTAAAGAATACGGGCTGATTTACTTGAACGGGGAACCAGCTTTTCAACTGTAGGTCCGGGACTTTCTGCCCTCATTAAGTGGATATCGCCACCGCCACCGGCAAGGGGTAAAACCGCCATAACGAAAACGAGAACACCCATACCGCCTATCCAATGAGTAAAGCTTCGCCAGAAAAGCATTGATTTTGAAAGTGCTTCAACGTTTGTCAATATGCTGGAGCCTGTTGTTGTAAAGCCTGAAACGGTTTCAAAAACCGCATCAATATAATGGGGGATTTCACCACTTAAAAAGAAAGGCAAAGCACCGAAAAGACTTAAAATTATCCAACCTAAAGAAACGATTATAAGACCGTCTCTTGCGTATATGGTTGTATCTTTCGGTTTGCATTTTATAAGTATAAAACCGCAAACAACAAGACTTGCAATAGAAAATAAAAAGCTTGTTACTACGCTTTCGCTGAAAATAAGGGCAACCGCAGTAGGTAAAAGCAACAGTCCCGCTTCACACAAAAGAAGAATGCCGAGGACATATGCTATCATTCGTCTGTTCATTTGTTTTTCACCTTTTTTGAATCAAATCATTTATGCTAAAATGTCATCAATTCTTGCAAGACGCTCTGTTGTTGTAACAACAACTACAGAGTCACCTGCTTTTAAAATGTCGGAGCCTCGGGGAATAATTACCTCGCTACCCCTTGTAATTGAGCCTAAAAGAATATTGGGCCTTAAATTGAGCGTTTGTACTTTTTTTTCTGCAAGCTGACTGTCTTCAGGTACACGGAACTCTATAGCCTCAACTTTATTGTTGATAATTCTTGTTAATTTCTTTACTTCGTTTTTTGCGTTACCCGCAACTCTTGAACGAACGTGCTTTAATATAATGCTTGCAGTTGTAAATTTCGGGTAAACTACGCTGTCAATATCAAGAGTTTTAATAACCTCTCTGAAAAGAGTGTGGTTTACCTTTGTAATGGTTTTGATTTTAGGGGAAGCACTTTTTGCGAAAAGCGAGAGAACGATGTTTTCTTCATCAATACCTGTTAAGCAACAAAAAGCATCAGCCTCTTTAAGACCTTCTTCGAGAAGAAGTGAACGGTTTGTTCCGTCACCGTGAACAACGTTAACGTCGGGAAGAGCATAGCTAAGGTTGAGGGCGGTGTTAAGGTCTTTTTCAATGATGGTTGTGCTTATTCTTAAATTAGAAAGAATTTTTGCAAGATAAACGGCAATTTTACCGCCACCGATTATCATAATATTTTTAATATCATTAGCACGGTAGCCGATTTGCTTGAAAAACTCGGGTGCTGTTTTCGCAGGTGCGAGAATTGCAACAACGTCATGGTCTTCAACAACAAAATCACCGGTAGGAATAAATACGTCTTCACCGCGTTCAACCGCACAAACAAGAGCTTTTGTTTTGATTTTTGCGAAAGAATCTTTAATAGCTGTTCCGCATAAGGTACAGTTTTGGTTAACGGTAAAGCTTATAAGGTCAACCTTGCCGTGACCGAAAAAGTCAACGTTTTTTGCGGTGGGGAATTTCATAATTCTCTGAATTTCTGCTGCCGCTTCACGCTCCGGATTAACTGCCATAGCAAGACCGAGGCTATCTTTGATAAGTCTTAAATCGTCACTGTATTCAGGGTCTCTCACACGGGCTATAGTGCTTTTTGCACCAAGGTTTTTAGCAAGAAGACAGCTGAGGATATTAAGCTCGTCGCTACCTGTAAGAGCGATAAGCAAATCGCACTCGTTAACGCCTGCACTTTCAAGAACCTTTTTTGTAGCACCATTACCGATAATACCGATAACGTCTATATCCTGAAGAGTGTCGTTTATAACGTCTTCATTAGTATCAATAATTGTAATATCGTGCATTTCTTGGGATAATTGCTCGGCAACTGTGTAACCTACCTTGCCTATACCTACAACAATAATATTCAAAACCAGGTCTCCTCTCGGTTTTACATAATTATATAAATACTATTATATAGCAATTATTTATATAAAGCAACAAATAATTTAGATATAAGTGTTACAGGTTAGTATTGCAATTATCAAAATATAAAAGTATAATATATGAAGTTTGTGGTGAGTGTATCAAACCATAGCACTCTATTTAGGATGTGATTGTTTTGGGTGAAATTCTTGCGTGGGTTATGGCTATATTTGCTGTAATCGGTGCAATTGATAAAATATGCGGTAACAAGCTTAAATTAGGTGACGAGTTTGAAAAAGGTATACATACGTTAGGTCCGTTGTCGCTTTCTATGTTAGGTATGATGACTATTGCACCTGTGCTTGCGGATTTACTTTTACCCGTTATTGCGCCTGTTGCAAAGGTTTGTGGCTTTGACCCGTCTGCACTTGCAGGTATTCTTATTGCTAACGATATGGGTGGTGCCGCTTTAGCTGATTCTATTGCAACAGATAAGCTTTTAGGTGCTTTCCACGGTCTTTGTGTTGCAGCTATGTTAGGTGCTACCGTTTCTTTTACAATACCCGTTGCGCTTCATTCAACGAAAAAAGAAAATCATGACGACGTGCTTTTAGGTCTTCTTTGCGGTATTGCTACAATACCCGTGGGTTGCTTTGCT
This sequence comes from Acutalibacteraceae bacterium, assembly GCA_045638585.1. Lineage (GTDB taxonomy): Bacteria > Bacillota > Clostridia > Oscillospirales > Acutalibacteraceae > DTU089. The sequence goes on from JAZUBO010000007.1 coordinate 9,068, forward strand.
TCAGGCTTGGTTATGGGAATTTCATTCGTTAAAGTGTTATTAAACCTTTTGCCTGCTATAATCATTTCGTTGATAATAGTTATCGGGCTTTTGAAATTTCCTAAAGGTACTATTAAAGTTTTTTCAATATTCGGCAAATTTATAAGCATAGTTATTACATTTGGTCTTGCTCTTGGTATTTTTCAGACCCTTACCGGTAAAATTCTTATCGAAAACACAGCACCTCTTAACGAAAGCGCTATAACTGTGTTTACCATTTGCATAACTCTTGCAGGTACATTTCCGTTAATTGCTATTATTTCAAGGGTATTAAAAAAGCCCCTTACCGCATTGGGTAAGAAGCTTGATTTAGATGATAAATCTGTTATAGGTCTTATAGCAACTCTTGCTAACAGTATTGCAACTATGGAAAGCGCAGATGAAATGAATAAAAAGGGTAGGGTAATGAACCTTGCCTTTGCTGTATCTGCCGCTTTCGTTTTCGGTGACCACCTTGCATTTACTCTTTCTTATAACGACGAGCATATTTTAGCCGTTATTATAGGTAAGCTCGTAGCAGGTGTAACTGCTCTTGTGGTTGCTTCCTTAATGATGAAATCCAAATTCAACAATAAGGCAGAAAATTAATTACAATAAAATTTCCTGCTCTATAAGACGAGCCGCCTTTACTGAAGCAAAATCATTTCTTTCAATATGCTTTTTTTCGTGAGCAAGTGATTTTTTCTTGGCTTCGTCTGAAAGGTCTTCATTAATATAAATATTAAAATCGCCGTTTGCATCGGGTAAAGTAAATGCCCTGATTGTAAGCGGCATTTTTATTTGTCTTACAAGTACTTTGTTCAATTTACTCTCCTTCGTTACCATTAATCAATGACTGAACTACACTTATTACTGCATCAAGCTGCTCTTCGTTTGCTTTTTTAGACATATCGAAGAGTAGCTTTCTTTTTTCAAAAAGCTCATCTCTGACGTTTTCAACTTCGTCGTTTGTATTGTCAAAAAAGTCAAGGGTAACGTTAAAGTAGTTTGCTATCTTCTTTAACGTTTGAGTGGAAAGAGTTTTTGTTCTGCCGTTTTTTAAATCAGATATCGTGCTTTTAGTAATTCCTGTTTCTTTACATAATTGGGCAACCTTAATTCCGTTCTGTTCACATAAAAATTGTATTTTGTTGTGCATTTTTAACAACCACACCTTTCGTGATTTGTGCAAAAAGTAGAAAAACGAACAAATGTTCGAAAATGGGGTGACATAGTTCAGAATTCCGTACTATAATATAAACGTAGTTCGGAACACCGTACAAATTACAGTAATAATATACCTTTTTTTACGGGTGTTGTCAATACCATAAATGGTACAGTAGGTTTTTAAAGGAGGATTTTTTGAATGAGTAAGTACATTGAAGGCGATATCGAATGCCCTTTTTATATTGAAGAGGGTAGAGATTTTATTACTTGTGAGGGCGTTGTAAGCAGAATGAATTGTAAGCATACGTTTCCTACTGACACAGATAAAAGAAATTTCGAATCAGATTATTGCTGTGTTAAAGGTGGCAGAAGCTGCCCTCATCACAGAGCGGTTGCGATGCTTTATGAAACTGGTAAGAGGGTGTGAAGAAAATTTTTTTCTTTCTTTTGACCCTGAAAGGTGGTGAAAAGGCTTTTGCAAAACGAAATAAATGATAAGAGTGAAAAGGCTGTGAATGATAACAGAAAAAAGAATAACGGCATCGACAGCTTGAAAAAGGTTTCTTCTGCTGTAGGAAATATGAGTGCTTTAATTGATGATGTTGTGAAAAAGGCACGTAAGAGCTTTAAAGAAACGGGAAAGCCTGATGTTGATTGCAAGTTTTTAAAGGAAAGCGTTGGTGCTTTAAAAGAGCTTTACGAATTATTAGAGGAAAGCGAAGGCTTTGGAAGCAGTGATAGCGGTGTTTTAATACGTTTTGACGATAAAACAGAGGAGTGGGGCGGTTGAAGGAGCTTGTTATTTCTAAACCAAATAAAAAGCAGGAGGAGTTTTTTAAATGCTCTAAAAGATTTATCGGCTACGGAGGTGCAAGAGGTGGCGGAAAGTCATGGGCATTACGTACAAAATTCATTTTACTTGCTTTGAAATACAGCGGTCTTAAGCTTTTGCTTTTAAGAAAAACCTTGCCTGAATTAAGAGAAAATCATCTTTTACCGATGCTCTCACAATTAAACGGAATTGCTAAATACAAAAGAGAGGAAAGAGCTTTTATTTTTCCTAACGGCTCAAGAATTCGTCTCGGATACTGCGACAGTGAAAATGATATTTATCAATATCAGGGTCAGGAATATGACGTTATAGGTGTTGAGGAATGTACACACTTTACCTTTCAGCAAATTCAGTTTCTTACCACCTGCAACAGAACAACAAGAACGGATTTTAAGCCCAGAATGTATTTTACGGGGAATCCGGGTGGTGTTGGTCATAACTGGTTTAAAAGGCTTTTTGTCAAAGGCAGGTTTGAAAGCGGAGAAGACCCCGATGATTACGTTTTTATTCCCGCAACGATAGATGACAATGCTGTTCTTATGAAAACAAATCCTGAATACGTTAAGGTGCTTGATGCCTTACCCGAAAAGCTTCGTCAGGCTCACCGCTTTGGTAACTGGGATATATTTGACGGTCAGTTTTTTGAAGAGTTCAGGGATTGTAAAGAGCATTATGAGGACGGTATAAACACTCACGTTATTGAGCCTTTTGAGATACCTCGCGATTGGAGGATTTACCGTTCCTTTGACTTCGGGTATGCAAAGCCTTTTTCTTGTGCATGGTGGGCGGTAGATTATGACGGCAGACTTTATAGAATTCTTGAACTGTACGGCTGCACAAAGACACCTAATGAGGGTGTTAAATGGCCGCCCGAAAAGATTTTTTCTGAAATCGCAAGAATCGAAAAAGAACATCGGTGGCTTAAAAATAAACAGATTATCGGTGTTGCCGACCCATCTATATGGGATGCCTCAAGAGGTGAGGCAATCATTGAGGCGGCAAACAGAAACGGGGTTTATTTTACTAAAGGTGATAACAAGCGTTTGCCGGGTTGGATGCAGGTGCATTACAGATTAAGCTTTGACGATAACGGTATACCTATGATGTACGTTTTCAATACCTGCAAGGGCTTTATAAGGACTGTGCCTGAATTAAGCTTCAGCGTTACTAACCCCGAGGACCTTGATACAACGGGTGAGGACCATATTGCAGACGAGGTCAGATATATGTGTATGGCAAGACCTATAAAGCCTACATATAAAAAACAGCTGGCGTCAATAGGTGACGACCCGTTGGATTTGTTTAGAAATTCCAGACACTAAAAGGGTTTTTAGTGAATTAAAAGGAGATTTTATGAAAAAAGATATTAAAAAAGAAAAAGACAACAACACAGAGGTGAAAGCCGAAAACTTAACTAAAAAGGGCTTTGATAAGCCTGTTGTTGATGAGGGTGTTGGCAGAAAAGGTATTATCGACGATGAATTTGTAGATAAAGCCCTTGAGGCTCTCAAGAAATATAAAGAGGGTAAGACGACTCTTGAAAAAAGAATTGTTGAGAATGAACAATGGTTTAAAATGCGCCATTGGGACAATATAGCGGGTAGTGAGGGTAACGAAAATTCTTCTGCATGGTTATTTAACTCGATTGCTAATAAGCACGCAGATGCTATGGATAATTACCCTGCGGTAAGCTGTCTTCCGAGGGAAGAAAGCGATAGAAAAGCCGCACAGATTCTTTCACAGATTTTACCCGTAGTTTTTGAAAGAAACGGCTTTGAGAAAATTTACAGCGATTGTTGGTGGTATAAGCTTAAAGCAGGTACGGCTGTTTACGGTGTTTTTTGGAATCCTTTAAAGAATAACGGTCTTGGAGATGTTGAAATCAAGCAGATAGACGTTCTCAATATTTTCTGGGAGCCGGGCATAAAGGATATTCAGAAAAGTAAAAGCATTTTTCACGTTGAATTGATTGATAACGATACGCTTCTTTCTATGTACCCGTTTCTTTCGGGTAAGCTGGGCTCGTCAAATATTGAAATATCAAAATATGTTTATGACGATACTGTTGATACCTCGGAAAAAAGTGCTGTTATTGATATGTATTACAAGCTTATTAAAAACGGCAAAGAATACGTTCATTATTGCAAAATTTGTAATGGTGAATTGTTATACGCATCGGAAAATGACCCGCTTTATTCGGAAAGGGGCTTTTATGACCACGGTAAATATCCCTTTGTATTCGATACGCTTTTCGTTGAGGAGGGAACACCCTGCGGCTTCGGTTACATAGATATTATGAAGGATGCCCAGAAGCAGATTGATATGCTTGGTAATGCACTTGTGAGGAATGCGGCTATGGCCACAAACCCAAGATATTTTATAAATTCCTCAGGTGCGGTAAACGAAGAGGAATTTGCCGACTGGACAAATAATTTTGTTCACGTTTCGGGCAGTAATTTAGGTGAGGATAGCATAAGAGAAATTAAGCTTTCGGGAATCCCCGAGGTGTATCTCGGTATTCTCAACGGTAAAATTGATGAGCTTAAGGAAACAAGCGGCAACAGAGATTTCTCTCAGGGCGGTGTTTCAAGCGGTGTTACAGCAGCATCTGCTATTGCGGCACTTCAGGAAGCGGGCGGTAAGCTTACACGCGATATGGTTAAGGGCGGTTACAGAGCCTTTGCTGATTTAAACAAGCTAGCCGTTGAGCTTGTAAGACAATTTTATGATGAGCCTCGCTTTTTCAGAATACTTGGTCCTAATGGTAACGAGGAGTTTATAGCATACGATAATTCTGAAATCCGTGTGAGAAATCAAGGTGTTGAATTCGGTGTTGAGATAGGCAACAGAAAACCGATTTTTGATATTAAGGTGTGTGCCGAAAAAGCAAGTCCGTTTTCAAAAATCAGTCAGAATGAGCTTGCGTTACAGCTTTATAACTCAGGCTTTTTTAACCCCGATATGAGAAGTCAGGCTTTAATTGCTATCGGTATGATGGATTTTGAGGGGAAAGAAAACGTTATCTCTCGTATAAGCGGTGGAGGGGGCAGCTTGTGACAAAGGTTTATCAGAGGGAATATTACGATAATATTCTCATTACCCTTGATGGCCATAGCGATTACGGTACGAAGGGTAACGATATAGTTTGCGCAGGTGTTTCAACCTTGGTTTGCAATTTTATAAATTGCATAAAAGATGAAGAAGCAGACGGGCGTATTAAATTACGTAAGAGCATTATCCGGGATGGATACGTTCATTTTGAAATAGAAATATTTGATTTTGCTAAACAGCGTGTTGAGGGTATCATAGAAAGCTTTATTAAAGGGCTTTATATGCTCTCTGATGAATACCCGCAGCACGTTAAATTTGAGTAGTTTATTTTTGTATAAAGCCGTTACGGCCGAACGGTTTTTAATATATATGACACTTCGGAAAGACGATGAGAAAAGGAAAGATTTATGAAAAAATTTATTTACACAGTTAATTTGCAGTTGTTTGCCGGTGAGGGAAGCGACGGTCAAGGTAACGTGACGGGCGTAGAAAATACTGTTGACGCCGAACAGAAGGAAAACAGAGAGGTGAACGGTGACGATGAGTTTTCAGAGCTTATAAGCGGAAAATTCAAAGAGCAGTTCACCAAGAAAACACAGGCAATTATCGACAAGCGCTTTAAAGAAACTAAAAACCTTGAGGCATATAAAAACAACGTTTCACCCGTTGTTACAGGTCTTATGGAAAAATACGGTCTTCAGGAGGGTGAAGAATCAAGGCTTTTAGAATTGATGAATTCCAAAAATGAGAATGAAAACACTGCACCGATTACGGATAATAAAAAATCTGCAATAAATACACTTGCCGTAAGCGTGAAAAATTGGGTTGGTCAAGGCGAGGCCTTGAAGCAAACTTATCCCGATTTTGATTTAAGAAACGAGCTTAAAGCCAACAAGCTTTTTTCAAGGCTTGTGCTTAACGGTGTTTCAGTTAAGGATGCTTACGAAGCCTCTCATAAAGACGAAATTTTAAGCGGTGCTATGGCTTATACCGCAAAAAGAGTTCGTGAGCAGGTGGTAAGTGATATTGAAGCAAAGGGCAGACGTCCTCTTGAAAACGGTGTTTCTTCTCAAAGCGGAGTTGTTACAACGGTTGACGTTAATTCCCTCACCTCGAAGGATATTTTAAAAATATTAAAACAGGTTGAGAACGGTGCCAGCATAAGCTTCTGACACCGTCGGAAAGGAAAAATTATGAAAGATTATTTTATTAACATTCAGCTTTTTGCAGCAGGTGACGTTGTAAACTCAACAGCTTCAGAAAACCTTTCTGCAGAAATGAAAACATTTTACGACAAAACACTTATTACTCTCGCATCACCTTATCTTGTTCACGACCAGTTCGGTCAGAAGAGAGATATCCCTAAAAACGGCGGTAAGATTATCGAATTCCGCAAATTCTCTTCTCTTCCCAAAGCTCTTAATCCTCTTACAGAGGGTGTAACCCCTACAGGTAACAAGCTTAACGTTTCAAGCATCTCTGCAACTGTTGAGCAGTACGGTGACTACATTGAGCAGACCGACCTTCTTGAGCTTACAGCGGTAGACAACACTATCGTTGAGGCTACAAAGCAGCTTGCTTCTCAGGCAGGTCTTACAATGGATACTATTGTTCGTAACGAGATTGTAGGTGGTACTAACGTGCTTTATTGCCCTAAGGTGAACGGTGAAACTGAAACACCAGTAACCTCAAGAAGCAGCATCGATTCTACTTGTCTTCTTCGCGTTAAGGACGTGTTCAAGGCAGCTGCAGAGCTTAAGGCTATGAATGCGCCTAAAATCGATGGCTACTACGTTGGTATTATTCATCCCTACGTTGCTTACGACCTTATGCAGGAAGCAGGTAATCAGTGGATGGAGGTGCAGAAATATGCAACTCCCGAAAATATGCTTAAGGGTGAAATCGGTTGCCTTGGCGGTGTTCGTTTCGTTGAAAGCACAGAAGCTAAAATCTGGAACGAGGGTGCAAACGGTGCAGCGGTTTTCGCAACACTTATTATCGGTGCTGATGCTTACGGTGTTACAAGCGTAACGGGTGGCGGTATTGAGCATATTGTTAAACAGAAGGGCTACGGCAACGACCCTCTTAATCAGCGTTCTTCTATCGGTTGGAAGGGTCTTAAAACTGCGAAAAGACTTGTAGAAGAGTACCTTATCAGAATTGAAAGCGGTTCTGCATTCAGCGCAACTGCAAAGGCTAACTGATAATTCATTTAATAAAAAAGGTCCGTTTCAGGCGTATGGAACGGACCGTATAAAGAATAAAGGAGATTATTATGGCAAATAAAAAGATTGAAAATATTTCGGGCGAAAAGCTTGTAAGCGTGTTTATTCCCAAGCAGTCAAGAAATGACACAGAAAGATTCGTTGCCGTTAACGGTGAAAGAATTCTTGTTCAGACGGGTAAAACCGTAGAAATTCCTCAGCGCTTTGCAGAGGTTATCAAAAACAGTGAAGAGATGGCGGCAGTATCTGCAGCATATATTGATGCAAACATCTCTCTTTAAGGCATAAGGAGGGGTTATATGACTCTTTCAGATATTATTGAACGATTTGATAAGGAAAGAAAAAACGAGCTTTCAATTGATATAAAGCTTCGATGGATATCACAGCTTGATATGAAGATTTCGTCTGAAATTCTTTCCGACAGACAAGGTGAAGCTTTTCACGGGTATGATAGCACATCACCTCTGGGCACGGCTGTTAAAGCACCCGAGGAATACGGGGAAATTTATATTTGTTACCTTAATATGAAGCTTGATTATATGAACGGTGAAATCGGCAGGTTTAATAACTCTGCAATGCTTTTTAACAGAATGTATAAAGAAATGCACGACTTTATAAACCGCAAAGAAAGGGTTAAGGTCAATACGAAAATAAAGGCAGGGAAGCTTTATGTATAAACCGAAATTAGATAATCTTCAAGCCCAGAAGGATATGATAACTGCTTTCGGTGGTCTTTGTAACAGAAAGGTTATAGACGAAAATTACTTTCAATTTGAAAGCAATATGAGCTCTGACAGCTTTCCTGTTTTTTCACCGAGAAACAAAAGGGCGTTTTTTAACGTTTCAGGTGAAGGACTGCACGGCTTGTTTTCAAAAAATAAAATTTGTTACATAAAAGATAACTCTCTTTATTATGGCGGTGAAAGGGTATCGGGGATTTATTTCCCCGATATTCAGGCGAAAAGACAGCTTGTATCTATGGGTGCAAGGGTTATCGTTTTCCCCGACAAGCTTTATTTTAATACTGCAGATTTTACCGATTACGGCTTTCTTGAAGCAGAGTTTAATTCGGTTGAGGGCACAAGCGTAACCGCTTCACTTTGTAAAGCAGACGGTGATTTGTACGAGGGGTATGTAATCTCATCAGCAGCACCGGAAAATGCCGTGAACGGTACTCTGTGGCTTGATACATCTGTAACACCTAATGAATTGAAGCAGTATTCTGAAACAATAAGCGGGTGGTTTTCTTTAGCAGAAACCTATGTAAGAATTACTTGCCCCGGTATAGGTAAAGGCTTCAAGCAATACGACGGTGTGGTTATATCAGGTATGACTGACGAAGCCTTAAACGGTAGTCACGTATTACGTGACGTTTCTGATGATTACATAACAATTACGGGGATAATTAAAAATACAATAAACCAGACTGCACCTGTTACAGTTGAGAGAAAAATTCCCGATATGGATTTCGTTTGCGAAAACGGTAACAGATTATGGGGCTGCAATTCTCAAAATAATGAGATTTATGCTTCAAAGCTGGGTGACCCAACAAACTTCAATAGCTTTATGGGTATTTCCTCCGACAGCTATGCCGTAAGTGTCGGCACAGACGGTGAGTTTACCGGTGCTGTAAGCTACAGAGGCTACGTTTTATTCTTTAAAGAAATGTGTGTTCATAAAATTTACGGAATGAATCCGCCATATACGGTGAATACCTCTTACATTCGCGGTGTGCAAAAGGGTAGTAGCTCATCTTTAGCAATTGTAAATGAAACGCTTTATTACAAGTCACCAAAAGGTATATGTGCTTTTGAGGGCGGTGTACCCTTGTGCGTTTCACAAGCTTTGGGTGACGAATATTACACAGATGCGGTAGCAGGCGCTCTTGGGGATAAGTATTACATTTGTATGTCAGACAAGCATAAAAAACGTCACCTTTTTGTTTTTGATGAGGATAAAAGAATCTGGCACAGAGAAGACGAAATCGATATTACTGAGTTTGCAAATCACAACTGCAATCTTTATTTTATCGCCAATATAAACGGTGAAAAAAGGCTTTGCCTTGCAGACGGTGTTAACCGATACGGTAACTTTACAAATGAGCTTTCAGGATACATTGAGGAAGATGATTTTACTTGGTGTGCCGAAACGGGCTTGTGGGGCTTATCTGTTCCTGAAAACAAGTATTATTCAAAAATTGTTTTTAGAGCTTACGGTAAAAAAGGCTCTTTTGTGAAAATCGATTTTCAGACCGATTTAAGCGGTAAATGGGAAACACAAAAGGAAATAAAGCTGGATGAAACAGGCTCTTTTGTTTTACCCTTTATTTCACCGAGATGCGATACCTTGAAAATACGCATAAGCGGTAAGGGTGAATTTAATATTTACAGCATTTCCCGAGAACTTCAGGCAGGGAGTGAGTTAAATGTATGATTTGAATTTAACCGTCCCTAATCTTACCTCGGAGAAATATTCACCTGAAAATAAATTTTTGTTGCTGAAGAATTATCTTTATGAGTTAAACGAAACGCTTTCATTGGCTTTAGACGATAAAACTGCTTCTGAAATTGAAGCTCTCACAAAATCGGTTAAAGAAAAGGATAAGGCGAATTCAGAAAAGATAATCGCACTTAAAAATCAAAGTATAAAAAGGTTTGAAGATTTAAAGCAGGATATTTTAAGAACTGCTGACGAAATTGAAAAGGAATATTTAACTAAGATTGAGAAAACGAAAGAGGAAATTACTCTTGAAGCAGAGGGGAAATTTGTTGCAAATTCTCAATTCGGTGAATATAAAAACCACGTGAATTCGTCATATAACCAATTAGCAGATGAAATTAACTCTTCTGTAACAAAAACAGAAGAGCTAGCTGATGAGGTTGAAGAATTCAAGATAACAACCAATTCAAAAATAACCCAGCAGGCAGAGTCGATAGTATCACAGATAAGCGAAAGCTATGCTACGAAAAATGAAATGCAGGGGTTAGAAAACAGAGTTGATTCAAAAATTGTGCAGACGTCTTCAAACATTACCGATAATTTCAATAAATCTCTTTCCTATCTTGCCGACGATATAAGCACGGTAGGGGGAAATGTAAAAGAAATTGTGTCGGAGCTTAACGTTTATATAAGACGAGGTGAGCTTGAGCCTGACGTTTACGGTGTGGAAATAGGCAGAAGTGACAGCCTTATAAAAGCAAGGTTTACAAACGACCGACTGTCATTTTATCAAGGCTCGTCAGAGGTCGCATATATATCACAAAATAACCTTTATATAACAAGGGCAGAGGTGCTTGATTACCTTAAAATCGGTAATTTATCAGAAGGCTTTTTTATTTTTGATACAACAGAAAATGGTTTGGAGGTGAGGTGGAGTAATGGCTGAATATTACGGTGCTTGTACGGGTAATGCAGGTGAAAGATATAACGTCTGGATGAGCGTTATTCAGAATTATCAAGGTATTGAAACCAATTCATCAAATATAAGCGTAGCTCTTTACTTAAAAAGAAATGACGGTGTTTCTGATTCAGCGTATAACCTTAACGACTGGGAAAATGCTGCGGCCATTACGGTTAACGGCGATACTAAAATAGTAAGAAATCTTGATATTGATACAAGAGGAAACGCAACCGTTACTCTTGTAGAGTGGACAGGAGATGTTTTTCATAATGCTGACGGTAGCCTTTACTTAAACGTTTACGGTAATTTTGTTATGGGTAACAGTAGTCTTACAGGGGGTTCTGTCTCGGCAGGCTTCAGCTGCTCTGTTATACCGAGAGCATCTTATATGAGCTTCGACGTAAGTGAGGCTTGCCCCGGTGGTAACATTATCTGCAACGTTTCGTCAGCTTCTTCAGAATTTTCGCATAGTGTTAATTTCTATTTAGAAAAGGAAGAGGGTAGCATCTGGCTGTCGGAGGGAGTTTTGTCAGGGTGCTTTACTGTGCCTGTGGAGTGGGCAGGTCAGTTGCCTTGGGCTACAAGTGCAAGCATTTCCGTCGTGCTTACAACTTATTATTACGGTCAGTATGTGGGCTCAAATACATACTCGATAAAGCTTACAATACCTGATACTATTGATTTTAAACCTACCTTTGATTTGGTGGTGGAGCAGGTTGATAACGGTGAACCAAAGGACTGGAATGTATACCTGAAAGGGGTAAGCGGTGTTAAGGTGGATGTGGCTAATCTTGACCTTAAATACGGTGCGGTTGCAATATCCTGCGAAACTAAGGTTGGTAATTTAACCGCCAATGCAGTACCGTCATGGTTTTACCTTTTAGATTCAGGAAACGTTGAAATCAGCGTTTGTATAAGAGATTCAAGAGGCTTTACTTATACCGCTTCGACTACGATTTTTGTAACGGATTACTTTGCACCCTCACTTACGGTTAACAGTATTAAACGATGTAATGCACAAGGTGAATTAACTGAAACAGGAGCGTATCTTCTTCTCGATTACAAAGTGAATTTCTGCAACGTTGACGGGAAGAATGAGGTTGGTATTACCTGTAAATGCCGTCATTCTTCAGGTGATTGGGGAGAAGAAAGCTTATTGCAAGGCTCTCCCGCAATTGTGGGAGAGGGGAGCATTATTCCTGCAAGCTCATATGTGTTGCAGCTTCGTGTGTACGATTGGATAACCCGGCAGGGTGTGACGATTGACAGAAGTGTTCCCAGTATTGATATACCTTTTAATATTAGAAAAGGGGGTAAAGGTGCGGCTTTTGGCTGCTATGCTGAAAATGATGACGAGCTTACAGTAGGCTGGGATTTAAACATTAAAGGTAAAATTAAAAGTAATAATATCCAATTTATAGCAACCGATAAAGTTAGCTTGATAAATGGTACTTCAAGTGTCAGGTGTTACCCTAGTTTAGATACTTGCTTTATAAATTTATCGATAGCTGCTTTGGTTGATATACCTGCCGATACAGATTTTGTTTTAGGATATGTAGAAATCGACCCTGTTGACTATTCTCCGTTGTGTGTTGTAGCAGAGCAATATAAAGGCTGCAGAGTTTGTATTGATTCGCAAACGAAAGCAATAGTTTTTCGATCTGATGATTATATCCCTATGGGTACAGGTATTTATATAAACGGTTTTTATACTATAAAACAGGAGGAGTAAAATGGCGTATTCAACAATTCAATACGGTTCAACCGGTGATGACGTTAAAAAGCTTCAGGAAGAACTGAATAAATATGGTTACGGTCTTGATACCGACGGTATTTTTGGCGTTAAAACTCAAAGTGCCGTAAGAGATTATCAGAAAAATAACGGTCTTTCTGTTGATGGTATCGTTGGTCAGAAAACGTGGGGTAAGCTTAACGCAGCCACTCAAAGCACCAACGCTTCACAACAGACTACTGATAATACACAGCAAGCCTTTTCTCAGGTAGCTCAGCCTTCGCCACGACCTGAATACGAAAAAAGTCAGGCAGTTATAGATGCTGAAAATAAGCTTGCTGAATGGGAAAACAATGCTCCGTCAGATTACGAGAGTAAATATTCTGAACAAATAGAGGGCATATTAAATGATATTTTAAACAGAGAAAGGTTTCAGTATAACCTTAATGCAGACCCGCTTTATCATCAGTATCGCGAGATGTATACCGAGAATGGTAAAAAAGCAATGATGGATACCGTTGCAGATGCCGCTGCTTTAACAGGCGGTTATTCTAATACATATGCTGTAAATGCAGGGTCACAGGCTTACCATGAATATCTTAATAATCTTAATTCGGTTGCTCTTGATTTAAGAGACAGAGCATATGAAGCGTATAAGGACGACGGTCAAAAGCTTTTCGATGATATCTCGTTATTAAGGTCTCTTGACGGTGATGATTATAAAAAGTATCTTGATGAGCTGAACCGATACTACAAAGACGGAGATTATCTTATAGAAAGCCTTGCGAATATGAGCGAATCAGAGTTTGAAGCTTTCCTGGCAACAGTTGATGCATGGGAAAGTGACAGAGAATTCAGCTTTGAGGAATATATGGATTCTCTTGATAGATTAGAGTTTCAGCAGGAGCTTGCATTTAAACAGCAGGAAGCTCAGAGAGAACAGGGAAATGCTGACAGAGAGTATGCTTTACAGCTTCAAAAGCTTAATTCGTCAAGCTCGTCAGGTGGTAGAGGCAGTAGTGGTGATGACGATAATGACGATGATAAGAGTGAGCCCGAGACATATCCGAAGACTTACGGTCAGTTTTGTACAATGACGGGCTATACGGGTATTCTTACTGAAGAAGAGTTTTTGATGAGAAGCAATTCAGTGAAAAAATACAGAAACTACAGCAACTATTTAAAAGAAATGTATCTTAAATATAAAGAGTAAGGAGGGGTGAAAGTGAAGGTAGACGTTACTAAAGAACGGGTTGCTATTACTGAATGTCACGTTGTAACTGAGGGTGAATATTGTGTCAATGAATGTGAGTTTCAGTTGTCGGATTGTTTTGACGGGCTTACAGTAACAGCAGTTTTTAATGACATACCCGTACCGCTTTTGAACAACAGATGCTTTATACCTTCTCTTAAAAAAGGCGGGGCGGTATTAGGTGTTTACGCGTACAGAAAAAACGGTGAGGAATTAGAGCTTGTATATTCACCCAAGCCTACTGCGTTTTATGTTGACGAGGGCTCGTATACTGGTGCTTCGGGTGTGGAAGAAACACCTGAAATTTCAAGGTATGAAGAGTATTGCACAATGCTTTCACAGCTTTGTGAAAATCTTATTTCTCAAATTGACTATGTGAGCAAGTCCTCTCTTACACAAGAAATCTCTTCTCAATGCACACATTCGCAAGTTCCTACAGCTAAAGCGGTTTTTGACAGTGAGAAAGAGATTAATCAGATATTAAATGAAAATGTAAATGAATTAACTCAAAAGCAAACAGCTTTTATGGGTGCTGTTTCCAATGCTCTTAAAGGTGAAAAAGCGGGAAATATACTTGTTATTGATGATGTTTCACCCGTTGCTCACAATATTGAATGCGGTTTTAAAGCGAAAAATATCTCATCTGTCAGCACTACGGGTGAGTTCACCCAAAGAAAGCAAATCACCTTTAATAATACTTTTCCTAGCGGCGTTTATTCTTTTAGTGCTGTTGTGGAAAGCAGTGACACTGATTCCAATATGTGTTTGTTTTCGTTTACGTTAAACGGTGCTTCTAAAAAGGCTGTTACTATAGAGAGAAGCGTTGATGGCAAAAGAGTTGCTTTGCAGAATGTTTTCATACCAACAGAATTTAACGGGATAAGCTTTTATTCCTCGGTCAGTAATGCCGGCTCTATAGGTGATACTGCGATTGTAAAGGATATTCAGTTAGAGAAGGGTGAGCTTGCAACCGAATATATGCCTTATGCTGATTTGGTGGGAGCAAGTGTTATCGTGGCAGGTAAAAACTTGTGTAACGTAAATGATATTGAGTGTACGCCCTCTTCAGATAAAGCTGTGTCATATAATGCTGTAAAGCTCAATACAACCTTGCCTGCAGGGTGCTATTCATTCAGCAGTAAGGTGGAAAGTAACGACACCGATACTGATAAATGCTTGATGCTTCTTATTAATGAGGATGAAGACGGAACACAGCAGGAGGTTTGCCGCTGTTATTTTAGCAGAGATGATGAAAGCAGAGCTGTTGTTGAAAATCAAAGCATTGAGAAACCGTTCAACTGCATATGCTTTTATGCGGCAGGTGACTATGAGTCTTCTGTAAACGATTCAGCTTCTTTCACGGATTTTCAAATCGAATCAGGCTCTGTTGCAACTGATTTTGATGCATTTGAAGCAATGGAAATTCTGAAAATAAATGAAGAGTGTAAAATAAATAATGCTCAAGCAGTTTATCCCACGACCACAATTATCCCTGAACAAAACGGAATATTGATTGAAGCTGTGTATAACAGAGATATTAATAAGGCTTTTGCAGAGCTTCAAAAAGCTGTTGGAATGTAAGGGGATAAAAGATGATGGTTGAGGATATCGCTTTAATTGCAGGTGTTGTTTCAGGCTTGACAATAATTACCGCAACATCTATCAAAATATATAAATTTATAAGAAAGTGGGAAATGTGGGTAGAAGAAATGAGTGAGCATTCCCTTGATAATTACCTCTCTGTAAAAAGATTGACTATAATGTCCCACGAAATGCCGCTTTCAGAAAGAATTGCTGCCGGTGAAAAGTATTTAAAAGCAGGGGGTAACGGTGAGGTCAAGCACAAATATGAAGAATTGTTACTACAATTACCAAAGGAGTTTTGAATGTGAAAATAAATATTAAAGCAAGAATTAAGAATAAAACATTTTTATTAAGCTTTTCAGCTTTGGCTATTGCGTTTGTTTATCAGATTTTATCACTTTTCGGTGTTATGCCTGAAATAAGTGAAAATGAGGTTGTTAATGCTTTTAGTATTGTTATCAATATTCTTGCTTGTGTGGGTGTTGTTGTAGACCCTACAACAGACGGAATAAATGATAGTGACAGAGCAATGACATATTTTACAGATTATGATGAGAGATTGATAGATTGAAAGGCGTGGTTTGATGAGTAAAAAAATATATATTTCACCCAGTAATCAGGTGGGGAATACGTATGCTACAGGAAACACAAACGAAAGAGAGCAATGTCACAAAATAGCAAGAGCTTGTGTTGACGCTCTTCAGGAAAACGGATTTGAGGTTATGTGTACTTATAACGACGATATGTATAAAAGAGTTGAAGAAAGCAATTCTTTTGGTGCAGATATTCATATCGCAATTCATACCAATGCAACAGCAAGGCATAACGTAACCGGAGGCTCGCAGGTGCTTCTTTATAGTCTTGATGATGAAAGAGAAAAAGCAGGAAATGCAGTTTTATCAAGACTTGCACCTATTACACCGGGTAAAAGTGCGGAAAGACTTGTTGAGAAGTCTGATTTTTATGAAATAAGAGCTACAAAGGGTATGGCTCTTTATTGCGAATGTGAATTTCACGATACTCAGTTAGGCTCTGATTTTATTATAAATAACACTGATAGAATCGGTGAAGCAATTGCTTACGGCATTTGTGATTATTACGGTATTGTGCCGAAAAACAAAAACAGCGCTCCCGACGGAACGCTGTATAAGGTTCAGGTTGGTGCATTTTCAATAAGAGAAAATGCAGAAAACTATCTTGTTCAATTAAAAAATGCAGGATTTGACGGTTTTATTGTCATCTGAAAATCATGCAATATTTGAGTTGCGTTTTAAAATAGCTCGTGCATCGTTAAGGTCGAGAATACCGTTGCTGTTAATATCGCAATAAAAAACATCAGCTTCGGCAAGGGGTGGCTCAGCACCTGAAACTATTCGCAAGGCTTTAATTGCGTCGTCGAGTGTTATCTGCCCGTTGCCGTCGATGTCACCGAAGACAACCTCTTTTTCTAATTCTATAATATAAGTAGGAGCACCTGTAGCTACACCGTAGGCAACACCGGCAGAGCCTAAATTACATATAATTTTAACGGGGTGGGTAGAGGTTGAACTTACCGCATCCTCTTCTCTGAAACGAAAAGCACCATAGCCGATTGAAACAACAGTTTGAGGAATTGTAACCTCTGTAAGAGTGGTGCAATTTTCAAAAGCGTATTCGTCAATAACAAGAGCACCTGCACCAAATTTTATTGTTTCAAGACCTGTGCAATTCTGGAATGCTCTTATGCCAATTTTTGTAAGACTGTCGGGGAAGGTGATTGTAGTAAGTGCGGAGCAATTTTTGAAAGCGTAGCTGCTTATAGTTTCAAGAGTGTTTGAAAAGCGTATAAAATTTATGCTTGAACAGTTTTCAAAAGCGTTTTCACCAATAAAGGTTAATTTGTTTGATGAACGGAAGTTTGTCATAGAAGTGCAATTAGCGAAACATAGCTTACCGATTGCTTCAACGTTGTTTACGTTTACACCTGTTAAAGAAGTGCAGCCTTCAAAAGCTTGGTTGAAAATTACACGTACACCGGAGCCTATTATTACAGAATTTAAACGTATGCATTTCGAAAATGCAGCCGGACCAATGGATAAAACGGTAGCGGGGATGCTAACGGTTGTTAAAGTTGTTTTATCGGCAAATGCACGCTCTTCTATAGAAGTAACGGTTAAGCCGTTTATTTGAGATGGAATGTAAACCTCAGATTGAGAAAAACCGTAATATTGAGTTAATTTACAGGTTCCGTCACCGTTATCCTCATAATAAAATCTACCCTTGTTTCCGTTAGCGTCTTCAAAGTCATATTGAAGAGCGGCAGCAACGGGGATAGTTGATAATATAAGAATAATCGCAAAAATTATTGATAAAAGTTTCTTCATTTGATAACCTCACGAAAAAATTAATCCGAACTACAAAGAATTATACTACAAAAAAAGCTGTTTGTACATATAAAATTGCATAAAAACATGTATATTCACTTTTTTGTGCATAAAATTATGTATAAAATGAATTTTTTTGCAAAAACAGTTGCATTTTTAAATGAATGGTTGTATAATTCCCTCACAAGCGATGAATATCGCAAATAAAATTAGTGAGGTTTTAGTAATGAAAAAGTTTTTAAAAGCAACAGCTATTGTTCTCGTAATCGCTATGATTGCTTGCTTCGCAGCTTGTGGCGGAGATAAAACAAATAACGATGGTGATGCAAACGAAAACAAAGCTTCCGAAAGCATCAAAATCGGTGTTCAGACAAATACAACAGGTGATATTTATTCATCAAGCGACTTCGGTGAAGATGCAGTTGTTCGTTATGACAACGGCGCTCTTGCAGTTGAAGCTCTTAAGGGTGGTAAGGTTGATATCGTTATTATCGACAACGAGCCCGCAAAATCATACGTTGCAGCAAACACAGGTCTTAAAGTTCTTGAAACAGAATATGCAGTAGAAGATTATGCTATCTGCTTCCAGAAGGGGGATGAAGACCTTAAGAAAGCAGTTGACGATGCTCTTAAAGCTCTTATCGATGACGGTTCAGTTAAAGCTATTGTTGACAAATATATCAACGGAACAGGTGAAGAGCTTGTAGGTGTTCCTGTTGAAGCAGTTGACACAGACAAACCTGACCTCGTTATGGCTACAAACGCAGAATTCCCCCCCTATGAATACATTGACGGTGATATGTATTACGGTATCGACGTTGAGGTTGCAAAAATTATTGCTGACAAGCTCGGTTATGACCTTGTTATCAAAAACGTTGCATTCGATTCTATCATTCCCGGTGTTCAGAGCGGCAAATATGATATGGGTATGGCAGGCTTAACTGTTAACGATGAAAGACTTTTAAGCGTTGACTTCTCAACATCATACGCAACAGGTATTCAGGCAGTTATCGTTAAGGAAGATGGTCCTATTCAGGCTATCGAAGACCTTGACCCCTACTACCTTCCCAAAGAATAATTTTTCGCACAGCTTTTCAGGGCGGATTTATTTCCGCCCTGTTTTTGAGTTCAGAGGAGAGTACACTCGATGACTTATATTATCGCTTATATTCTTGCATTTGTTGCAGAATTTAAAAGAATAATGATAGACGGAGACCGTTATATGCTTATTATTGACGGTCTTAAAAATACGTTTATTATTACTTTTGGTGCATTGGCTATCGGTGTTGCAATCGGTATTGTTGTAGCGGCTATAAGAACTTCTTTTGATAAAAACAAAGAGTCTATGAAGCTTCGTCGCGGTATCGGTTATTACATACTTTTAGTTTTGAATGCTATTTCTAAATTTTATCTTACTGTAACTCGTGGTACCCCTGTTGTTGTTCAGCTTATGATATGTTATTTTATTATCTTCGCGGCTGCTGACGACGGTATCCCGGTTGCAATTTTTGCCTTCGGTATTAACTCCGGTGCTTACGTTGCCGAGATTTTCCGTGCAGGTATAATGTCTGTTGATAACGGTCAGTTTGAAGCAGGCAGAAGCCTTGGCTTTAACTATTTCCAGACAATGAGATATATTATCATTCCTCAGATGTTTAAGGCGGTTCTTCCTACTCTTTGTAATGAGTTTATTGCCCTTTTAAAAGAAACATCTGTTGCAGGTTACGTTGGTGTTATTGACCTTACAAAAGCAGGTAACACAATTGGTGGCAGAACGTTCTCTTACTTTATCCCTCTTATCAGCGTTGCCGTAATTTATCTTGTTCTTGTTATTATTCTTTCCTTCTTTGTAAGCAGACTCGAGAGGAGGTTGCGTAAGAGTGAGCGATAAAGCATTGATTAAAGTTACAGATTTGAAAAAGCATTACAACGGTGGCGACGTTAAAGCTCTCGATGGTGTTAACTGCGAGATAGATAAGGGCGAGGTCGTTGTTGTAATCGGTCCGTCAGGTAGCGGTAAATCTACATTCTTGCGTTCCTTGAATCTTCTTGAAATTCCTACAAACGGAACGATTATTTTCAACGGAACAGATATTACTGCACCCAAAACAAATATCAATAAGCATCGTCAGAAAATGGGTATGGTTTTTCAGCATTTTAATCTTTTCCCGAATATGACGGTTCTTAAAAATATGACTTGTGCACCTGTTTCAATTTTAGGAAAATCTAAAGAAGAAGCAGAGAAAAAAGCTTTGGAATTGTTGGATAGGGTAGGGCTTAAAGACAGAGCCAACGCTTATCCCAGTCAGCTTTCAGGCGGTCAGAAGCAGAGAGTTGCTATTGTTCGCGCTCTTTGTATGGAGCCGGAGGTTATGCTCTTTGACGAGCCTACCTCTGCACTTGACCCCGAAATGGTTGGTGAGGTTCTTGACGTTATGAAGGAGCTCGCATCTGATGGTATGACAATGGTTGTTGTGACTCACGAAATGGGCTTTGCAAAAGAGGTTGCAACAAGGGTTATATTTATGGACGAGGGTGTTATTCAGGAGGATGGTACACCCGAAGAAATTTTCGATAATCCTAAATGCGAAAGATTAAAATCCTTCTTGGGCAAAATATTAGTTTAATAAACAAAAATCCCGTTTTTTCAGAATGAAACGGGGTTTTATTTTTTTGTAGACAATATGCACAATGAAGCGTGGTAAAATTTAACGTTTTACACAACTTGCTTTTTTTGGTTTTTGGTTGAAAAAAGATTTTGTTTGTGGTATACTTTGCTGTATAAGTAGCGTGTTGAACTATGCTTCATCACGAATCCTACGGAGGTGTATCTTTTGGCAGACGAAAAAACTACTGTTGTTGAAACGCCGGAAATAGACGATGCTTCCCGTGAGTATGTCTATGAAAACAGAAGATATGTTGGTATGAAAGAAACAATCTGGTACGTTGTTTACGATATGTGCCAGAGCTTTAATATCGACTCTTTTAACGACCGTTTCATCACAAGTATTCTTCAAATCGACCTTGACTACCAGACATTCGTTAGCGTTTTCAACGGCTTCTGGGATGTTATCAATGATATTTTCACAGCGGCAATCGTTGAAAAAACCCGTACACGTTGGGGTAAGTTTAAGCCTTATCTCGTTGCGTTGGGTATCCCCGGTACTTTAGGTACTTGCTTCTATTGGCTTCTTCCCATGATTTTCAAGGGCAAAGGCTCAAGAGATATGACAAAGTTCCTTACATATTTCATTCTCGCTGTTGTCCGTGAGGGTGCAGGTACTTTCCGTGCTATTGCAAAAACAGGTATGCTGGCAACCATAACGCCACACCCTGTGGACCGTACCCGACTGATTACCGTTGCCGAGTTCTTCTCGGGTCTTTTGGGTGAAAAGCTTCCCCAGCAGATTCTTACGGTTCTTCTTGACCTTATCGGTAACAAGGTTATCAACCTTTCATATACGTCAACCTTTATGTTTATGGGTAACTTTACCGCAATCGTAAGTGGTGTTGCATCTCTTATCTTCTGCGTTATGACCCGTGAGCGTGTTCTTCAGTCTGTTGAAACACCAAGCATTGTGCAGAGCTTGAAATCTGTTGTTAACAACAAGCCCATCTTGTTGCTTACACTTTCAGAAACACTTTCAAACTTCAGTGTTGGCGGTAGTATTAACGACTATTACATTGACGTTCTTAACTTTGCTTCAATGACAATGGTTGCCGGTATCCCCGGTGCTATTATCAACCCCTTCTCATTCTCACTTGTACCGTGGTTCAGAAGAAAGTTCTCAACAAAGGTTCTTTATCTTCTCGGTACAAAGAGCCAGCCGCTTCTTGATATTCCCGTATTCCTTATCGGTATGATAGGCGGTAAGCACAACGGTATTTATAAACGAGTATTACCGATGTTCTTCGTTATGGCTATTAAAGAGGCTATATATATGGTCTTCTGGGGTGTTCGTCGAGTTATTCCCAGTGAAATGTACAACGAGTCTATGGACTATTGTGAATGGAAGAACGGTTATCGTACAGAGGCTATGACTTCAGTTGCCCGTGACCTTACAAAGAAGCTTGCAAGTATTCTTAACTCCGCACTTTCTTTACAGCTTAAGAAACTTATCGGTTACGATATTTCTTCTTATACTCGTGGTACTGCACAGACTGACTCAACTAAATTCGGTCTTTTCGCAATGGCAACAATCATTCCTACAGTTACAGGTCTTTTAGGTATTATTCCGATTCTCTTCTATGACCTTAGCGGTGAAAAGAGAGAGCGTATGTACGCTGAGCTTCTTGCTCGTCGTGAGGAAGCTTCAAAGCTTGCAATGTCAGGTGACAAGGAAGCTATTGAAAAGCTTGCTAAAGAGCAGTTAAGCGTTGCAGAACAAAATAGAGATTTATAATTAAAATCAGACTGCATCTTGTTATAAGGTGCAGTCTTTATTTTTCTGTTTTTGCAAGTTGGATATTGCAAGTTGAAAAAATAATGTGTGTATGATATAATTTCCTCATCATAATATTCGGGTGAAAAAATGACGAAATCAAACTATTTATCAAGTGCAGCAAAATATTTAGCAATCGTTTCAGCACTGATTTTGTTACCAAATTTATTCTCACTATTAGGTAACTCTGACTCAATAATTGAGCTTGCAGGGAAAATAACAAAATTTTCCTTTTATCTGGTTATTGCTTTAACGTATATTGCTTTAAACGGTGAGGGGATAGCCTACCGAAAAAACAATATGATAGAAAAGCTCAAATCTGTTGTTGTTTTAAAAAGATATTTATTTTTTTCTGTAGTTGTCAACTTTGCAAAAAACTATATAGAAAGAAAAGTTTTTACTTTCTCGGGTAATAGCGTCGTTAAGCTGTTTTTACAGTTTTCGTCAAGCTTTCTTTTTTCTGTTACCTCCTTCAGCTTCGTTGTAGTAGTTGTTTTGGTATGGTATTTAAAACGTGATAAAGGGATATCAAAAATATTCAATCTTGAAGCGTTTGCAATTGAGTTTGGTGTAATATATAACGTGTTTAAAATTTTTAATTACACCGTTGAAAGCTACGGCTTGAAAATTTATGGTGAAGCACTTACGGCTATATTTGCAAATTCAATGATTACTAGCATTCTTTGCGTAAATTGTTGTGTTATTTTTATTGCTTCGTTCATTATAATCTCAAAATACTACAATTCACTTTCTTTAAAAGAAGAGGAAGAAAGAAGGAATTTATTAGCGTTGCGAAAAACAACTGTTGATATTTTTAAAGAAGAGGGCTACGGTATAGATTCTGTTGAGGATGATTTTATTCTCGGTCGCGAAAATTCATAAATGTTAAAAAAATGGAAACAAGCTTTTATTTCTTTTATAGAAATAAAAGCTTGTTTTATTATGGTAAAATGTAAAAGAATAGGGACTTATGTCTAAATTTAACTAACATATATTTAAAAAAGGTGTAGTGTATGAAACCAATTTCTAAAATTATATCGATAACACTTACTTGCTTTATATTTATACAGATGATACCCTTTGCGTATGCAATTGACAGTCGTAGCAGTTTACCCGGTGACGTAAACGGTGACGGAGTTGTTATGATTGAAGATGCGCTTTTTGTGTTAAGAGCGGCAGCGGGTATTGAGCCCTTTGATGAGGGTGATTTATATGTTTGCGACGTTGACTATGACGGCAAGCTTACATTAAATGATGCAAGAAGGGTTCTGTGTTATGCCTGCGGTATTGATGGCTTTGAAGATAGCCTTATAAGTGCAGGCTTCCCGAAATCTTATATCAAGCCCTTGTCAGAGCTTCACGACAAATATCCTAACTGGGTATTTATTCCTATGATAACGGGTCTTGATTGGCAGGCATCAATAAACGGTGAAAGAACACCTCATTCACAGCAGCTTATTGAAAAGAGTGTTGATTCGTGGATGAAATGCTCTTGTAGTCAATGCTACGGTAAAACTTATGAAGGCGGCGGTTGGGCAAGTGCATCTGAAGATGCAGTAAAATATTATATGGACCCCCGAAATTTCTTAACTGAGGAATACATATTCCAGTTTGAAAACATAAGATTTGACGAAGCACAAACCGTAGAGGGTGTTGAGTCAATTTTAGGTTGGACCTGGATGCGTAATGCAGATATTACTTACTACGATGCTTTCGGAAATCTTGTAACTTACACTGAAAACGGTCAACCGCTAAAATATTCGGAAGCAATTTTAAGAGCAGCCCGTGACAGTAACGTTAGTGCATACTATCTTGCGGCTAAAATCGTTCAAGAGGTTGGCTCAAGTAATTCTGCTAACGTAACTACTGCAAGTGGTACAAGCTACCCTTATAACGGCATTTACAATTACTATAATATTGGTGCATATACAGGTGCTGTTGATGGTCTTAACTGGGCAAACGGTTATATGAAAACCGTGAGAAGCACAGTAATGTATTCAGAGCCCAATATTTACTCTTCACAGGTTGTTACAATTCCTTCTTCAACTACAGTTTATTTTGCTTTTGATTCAGGCGATTTTTACGGTGTAAGGGCATTAGTAAACGGTACTATGTACGCAGGCTTCGTTGCAAAAGATAATATGAGCGTTTCAACTGAATATGGCAGACCGTGGAACAACCCTTATCAGTCAATTTATTACGGAGCACAATGGATTTACAAGAATTTCGTTGATACTCA
The DNA here is from genome assembly GCA_045638585.1 of Acutalibacteraceae bacterium. Classification (GTDB taxonomy): domain Bacteria; phylum Bacillota; class Clostridia; order Oscillospirales; family Acutalibacteraceae; genus DTU089. The sequence continues at coordinate 33,373 of JAZUBO010000007.1, forward strand.
GTATACAGGTTATCTTCAGAAATTTAACGTTAATCCCGAAAGCAATACTCTTTACGAGTACGAGTATATGGCAAATGTAAGAGCAGCTGCATCAGAATCATATTCAACCTATTATGCTTATAAATCAAACGGCACTCTTGAAGGTAGAAAGGTTTTCTCAATTCCGGTATTTTTAAATATGCCTAATGCAGATTACAGCGGTGAAGAAGAATTCCAAAATACAACACCCGAGGTTTCAATTCTTTCAAACAATAGCAATAGTGTAACCTTAAAATGGGATGCTATTGACGGTGCTAATGGCTATGAGGTTTATAAATTCAACGGTACTACTGAGGAATATTATCTTTTAGATACTATAAACATAAACTCTTATATTGCGCAGACAGACACAGATTGGTTATATATAAAAATAAGAGGCTTTAAAGAAACGGCAGATTCGACAGTTGAATACACTCTTTTCAGCGACGATATTGCTATTGCTAAAGCTCCGAGTACACCTACAGGCTTGTCGATTACCGGTTACGATTCTAACTATGTAAATCTTTCTTGGAATGGTGCAGGTGCAGACGGTTATGAAATATACCGTTACGACGGTTACACAGATGCAACAACACTTCTTACAACCGTAACCGAAAACTATTATACAGATAGTTCAGTTTTCGGTGGTACATATTATAGCTACATTATAAAAGCCTTCAGACAAACTCAAAGCGGAAGATTTTATTCAGAAACATCTAATTTAGTTTCAGTAACAACTTCAGGTAATGCACCGATTACGGGTGTTATTAAGGTTAATGATTACCTTAATATAAGACAGTCGCCTGACTCATCTGCTTCTATAGTCGCTTATGCATATAATAACCAAGAGGTAGTAATACTTGAAGCTTCAGGTGTTTGGTATAAGGTTCAATTTGTGGCTGATGGTGAAACAATTATAGGTTATGCACACTCTGATTACATCGTAACAGACGAAACACCTGTAACACCACCCACACCTGAAACACCTGCTCTTGAGACTTGCCCGTATGCAGAGCCTACCGAGCTTTTAGGTCAGGGCAGAGGTAATTCACAAGAATCAATTAAATGGCTTCAATGGTACCTTTATAAATTAGGCTATCTTACCGCTAACGATATAGACGGTGATTTTGGTCCTACGACAAACAATGCGGTAATACGCTTCCAGACCGATAAAGGTCTTGATGTTGACGGTCTTGTTGGTAGCGGAACAAGAACCGCATTAAAAACCGCATACGGAAAATAAAAGTGGTGGAAACTAAAAAATGAAAAACAGAATAATATCAATTATACTTGCTTTGGTAATAACTGTTTCTGTTTTTACTGTTCAGGGTTTTGCGCTTTTAAAGGGAGATTTAAACGGAAACGGGGTGTTGGAGGTTGCCGATGCCATCGAGGCTTTGAAAATTGCCTCAGGACAAGCAAAAGGGGACCTGCAAACCCGTTTTCTTGCAGATGTTGATCTGGATGCAAGGGTTACTATAAAAGACGCAAGAGAGATTTTGAAGCAAAGTGTAGATTTAACAGATATAAACGATTATCACAATCAGATAACACCCTACACCGACCATGGATATGGTGTTGCAGATTTTGGGGTGGTTACAGATTATTGCGGTGAAACCTTTCCTGCAACGCCTATAGACGATAAATCAACCCCACTGTATTCGTCAATACCTAATGGTACGTTTGATATCGTAACCTCAGGTCTTATTCACGATGCCGAAAGCAACAAGTATTTTTATTCCTTAGCATCAGGCAGACGTATTTATGCTAATGAAATACAGATTTTCAAAGGCTATTACATGCCTGAAAACAAGGCAGTTTTAAAAAGAACAGTTACCCGAAATTCAGGAAGCACACAGTTTTATATTGCTCTTGATTGGCGTGTGCCGTTTAACGTTACAGTTAATCCTCAAGAATACGTTAACGGGTATAACAGTCGTCCGTTTAACATTAAAGACGGTGTTTTTACAGGTAATTACATAGATATAACATTTAGCTATACAAGCTATACCGAAGGTGAGTTGAGCTTTCCTGAGAGCAATGTTATAAGTCATACTCAATGGATTATGAGCGGTAACAACGCAACCTTGAGAGTGTATTTAAAAAACACAGGTTGTTTTTTTGGATATACCGCCTATTACGATAGTAACAATTATCTTGTTATTTCAGTCAAAGAAAAAATGAATACTCTTTCGGGCAAGGTTATAGAGCTTGACCCCGGTCACGGAGGAAAAGAGCCGGGAGCAGGCTCAGGCACAGGTGTTTACGAAAGAGATATTACATATAATATTGCTATGTGTTTAAAAGCTTATCTCGAATCTGCGGGAGCGACAGTTGTTTTTTCAAGAGATAATTCATCATCTGTTCCCGAAATTGAAGAAAGAAGGCTGAACACAATAAGAAGAAATCCGGATATGTTTATTTCAATTCATCTGGATTCTTCGGGAAATAGTTCTGTAAGTGGTTCATCTGTTTATTACTATAAAAACTATTCAGGTCCACTTGCATTTGCGGTTTCAAAGAATTTACCGACAGCCTTAAAAACCGATTTGAATTATAATATGACGAATAAAGGTGCTCATTTTTATCCTTTCAGAGTTACGAGAGTTGAAAATTGTCCCGCTATTCTTGTGGAATGTGGGTTTATATCAAATCGGTCAGATTTTACAATTCAAAATTCGCAAAACGGTCAGAATAGCATTGCAAGAGGGATTTATAACGGAATTATAGAATATTGCAGTTGGTATTGAGGTGTTTTTTGTGGAAAAACATAATTTTTTATTAAGGATTGTTTCACTTTTTCTTATATCATTGTGCTTAATGCAAAGTGTATTTGCAGCAGGTAAAAAAGATGAAACACACGCTGAAAAAGCATCTGATTATTCAGCCGAAACAATAGGAGTTGTTCCTAAAGAATATAAAGGCTTAGTGGAGGGAAATATTGCTCTCAACGATAATATGATAACCGAAGATTTTTGGATTTCAACCAAAGATAAAGACGGTAAAATAACTGTAAAAAAATACGGTTTAGATGGTGGAAAGTTTTGGGAAACAAGCTATAAGCAACGTGGGGCAGGAACTCAAAAATCACGTCTTTTTTCGTTTAAACTTTTTCACGATTTTGTAAGATGTAGCGAAAGCAGCGGCAACATTTATAGCTGGTCACGATTGTATAGATATATAGGTTTTATAGGATTTAATGCTATAACAGGAAATAAATTAGTTAAAATTAGCCCCGACGGTGATCTTTTGTGGAAAAAAGATTTCGGTTTCAATAGGATGATATATGACGTTACAGAAAAAGAAGACGGAGAGATTATAGTTAACGTTGCTAAACCTGCAAAATTGTTTTCTGGTACGTCAAACGCTAATTACAAATGCTATTTGATATTGCTTTCAGCAGATGGGGAAATAAAGAATGAAATAAGCCTTGAAAAAGACGTTTTTAATGTGAAAATTGAAGGCTTAACAAAGGATGGCTTTTTTGCGGAAGTAACAGAATATAAGCAAGAAGAGTTTACAGATTATTTATGTGCTTTTGACCACGAGTTTAATTTGCTTTGGAAGCAAGAAAAAGAAAGTAACAGTATTTATAATATTTGTGAAGATTTTAGTGAAGATGGCTATCCTCTTGTAACAAAAATCAATGATGATTCTTCAGGCAAGTATCGAAGCACGTGTATTTCAAGAATTGGTTTTGATAAAAGGGTTTTAACTAAGCACGAATGGAAAAGTTATTCACTTGATGAATATGTAAGCTGTGAATATATTCTAAGTAATGGTGATTACATTTTTGAATTCAATGAAAGAAAAAACGGAAAAGACGAAGATGAAAAAAGCAGATTTGTTCGCTATTCAAGTGATTTTGAGTGTTTAGGTGAAATTGAACTTACAGGTTACACTATACATAGAATTATTGAAGCTGACGATTGCATAATTTTCTGTATGTGGAACGCAAAAAACTATAACGAAGACGGTGGCGTACAAGATCGTGAAATTGTTTATACCGCTTTCGATTATGACTATAATCTGCTCTGGCAAAAAGGCGTAAGTGAATAAAATTAAAGCTTGTCGAACAAGAAATGTCCGGCAAGCTTTTTTTCGTTGTATTTTTCCTTATACTCTTTTTACACCGTTTGTAAAAACTGATTTTATGTTTATATTATCATCAAAAATCAAAAGGTCCTCATCGTATCCTTTTTCGATTTTACCCTTTGATTTTCCAAAGCCTAAAACCTCGGCAGGGGTGAGTGACGCCATTTTAACTGCACTGTAAAGGGGTACACCCACTTCCTTATACATATTTCTTACACAGTCGGAAAGAACTGCCGCACTGCCTGCTAAGGCGGAGCGGTCACTTAATTTCATAACCTTGTCTTCATAAATAACACCCATACCGTTTTCCTGGGTGTAAACGGTATTTTCTTTTATGTCACTTGCTGAGAATTCAAGACCGTCAGTAATAAGATACATTTTACTGTCACCCTTGCATTTATAGATGAGCTGTAAAACGCCCTTTGGTAAATGCCTTAAATCTGCAATAGTCTGTGTTGAGATATCATCGATTACAAGACCTGCTTCAACAACACCTGCAGTTCGGAAAACGCCTGTTTTAAAGCATGAGGTACAAGCATTGTAAATGTGAGTGATATCGCAAAAGCCATGTTTAACAGCTTCAGTAACTTCCTCAAAGCTTGCGGCAGAATGAGCGATTGAGGGAACAATACCTCTTTCTTTTAGCTTGTCACCTAATTTAAGGCAACCCTCAACCTCGGGTGCAGCACCCATAATAAGAATTTTATCCCATACTTCGAGTAATTCCTCGGGAGGATTTTCGTCGGGCTTTAAAATGTTCTCGGGGCTTTGTGCACCTTTGTATTTTAAATTGAGATAAGGTCCTTCAAGATGAACACCTAAAATATTAGCCTTTTCACTTTTTTCACTTGCTTCTTTAATTGATAAAACTGCCTTTTTAAGCTGGCTTAAGGGTGCGGCAAGTGTTGTGGGAACAATTGAAGTAGTACCGTATTTTAAATGAGCCTCTGCCATTGTGATAATATCGCGATAGTCTTCACTCATAGCGCTTTTATTACCGCCACCGTGAACGTGACCATCAATAAAACCGGGTGAAAGATAATTACCGCAGCAGTCTATAACGGTATCACCGCTGTGAAGCTCAAATCTGTCGCAGATATCTATAATTTTGCCATTATCGGCAATAACGTTGCATTCTCTTATTTTATCGGGAAAAATAACTTTCGCATTAATATAAATATTCATAAAAACACCTCTTAGACATTTACCCTATAATTTTAAATATATTCCTCTATATTGTCAATGAAAAGTTTTTTTACCGACTTAAATTGACAAATGTTTTACCCCTCATAATTTAAAATGTATTTGTCAGGGGGTGGAGCGGTGACGGTGTATGCCGATGTGCTTGTAAGCATAAATATTTTAATTACATATATTTTTTTAGTGTGTACACGTGTGGTTTGTAAAACGGCTACCAATAAAATTTTTGTAGCAATAGGAAGCTTTGTGGGCGGCTTCAGCTCGCTTATAATTTTTGTGGATTTTAAATTTCAGGCATTGACTTTTCTTATAAAGCTATTAACCGCGGCAGTTATCGTTGCGGTATCTTTCCTGCCGCGTAGCATAAAAGGTTTTTTAAGGCTTTATCTTGGCTTTTTTACAGTCAGTATTATTTTTGGCGGTGTTATGTATTTTTTAGAAATAAGCGTAAACCCCGAAAAAATTATATATTACAACGGCACTGTTTATTTTGATATGAGCCTTACTTATCTTGTGGGTAGTGTGCTTGTAATTTACGGTGTGTTTCTTTTGGTGCAGTATGTTTTAGATAAAAAAGTAAGTGTCGAAAGCAGATGTGAAATAAAAATTATTTTCAGAAAAACAGAGGTCAGCGTTCCGGCAATTATTGATACGGGTAACAATTTGACTGACGGCTTAACGGGGCGACCCGTAGCGGTTGTTGAGCTTTCGGCGGTAGCACCGCTTTTTTATTATAATGAAATTGAATTTCTTAAAAAGGGTGATTACGTAAATGTACCCGAAACTCTAAAAAAATATATAAGAGTTGTGCCTTGTGGTGCGATAACGGGTGATGATGTTTTGTTAGGGTTTATCCCCGAAAAAGTAGAGGTTAAGACCAAAACAAGATGTTACGTAAACGATTATTGCGTTATTGGCGTTGTAAATAAGCAGCTTTCAGACGGTGAATACAGAGCGTTGATAAATGAAAAAATATTACAGAACAGCAGAGAGGAGAAGCATATTGAAAGCTATGTTTTTTGAATTTATAAATAAAGTAAAGTTAAAGTTTTTTATAAGATTAGGTCTCGAAAAAATATATTACATAAACAGCCCTCAAACCTTACCGCCACCGCTTTCAAAGGAAAAAGAACAAGAGTTGACCGAAAAGCTTTGCGATGGGGATAAAAAGGCGAGGGATATTCTCGTTGAACATAATTTAAGGCTTGTTGTTTATATCGCAAAAAAGTTTGAAAACTCTGGGGTTAATATTGAAGATTTGATTTCAATAGGAACAATAGGTCTTATAAAAGCGGTAAACACCTTCAGACCCGATAAAAATATAAAGCTTGCAACCTATGCTTCAAGATGTATCGAAAATGAAATTTTAATGTATTTGAGAAAGGTTAATCAGCAAAGGGGAGATATCTCTCTTGATGAGCCGTTAAACGTAGATTGGGACGGTAACGAGCTTTTGTTGTCTGACGTATTAGGTAGTGACGGCCTTGAAATAAACGATAACATTGAGCAAGAGGATGAGAAAAGAATACTTCATATGTGTATGAACGATTTGTCGGGAAGAGAAAGGCTCATTATGAATATGCGCTTCGGTATGGACGGTCAGAAAGAGCATACACAAAAAGAGGTAGCCGATATTTTAGGAATATCTCAAAGCTATATTTCCCGACTTGAAAAAAGAATTATAGTAAAATTGAAAAGGGATATAGAAAAACAGACGGTTGAAAGATAACAAAAAAAGACAAGTATAAATGAATTTTTATACTTGTCTTTTTTCTTTTTTTGTATTAAAATGGGAAAAAATAGCAATTCTTCTAAATTTTTCTATGGGAGGAAACATTATGAAGAAGTTAAATAAAGCCCAGTTGGTTTTTAAAATTGTTGACGGTGTGGGTTATCCTACTCAGAACAACTATCATTACGAAAATGTTCACCGCGTAGTTGATATAGCTTACGGTGACCACGAATTAACAAAAGGTGATTTGTATTACACACCCGAAATTTTAAACGATGGTAAAAAGCACCCCGTTATAGTTTATTTCCACGGTGGCGGCTTCCTTATGGGTGATAAAAAATGCCGTGTAAGCATCAGCGAATACTATGCCAAAGAGGGTTATTTCGTTTTTTGTATCAATTACCGTTTACCCCCTGAAAGAAAATATCCTGAAATGATTTATGACTGCGTTGATGCAATTAACTTTTTACCTGAGCTTGCAAAGAAATATAATATAGATTTAGATAATATTGTTCTTACGGGCGATTCCGCAGGTGGCTATATGTGTGCTTATGCCGCCGCTCTTAAATATGACGATTCTTTAACAGAAAGAGTTGGTTGCGACCCAATAAACGTTGATTTTAAAGGTCTTATGCTTATGTGCGGTATTTATGACCTTGACGTGCTTTTACAGGGCGGTAAGCTCTTCGGTGTTATTCCTACAACAGCACAGACTCTTTTCGATTTCCCCTTGAAAAAAGATATGTCTAATTTCAAAGATTACGAATATTTTGATTGTCTTTCACCCTCTGCTTTTGTTAATGAAAAGTGGTGCTCAAGCTTTATTTGTTGGGCGGATGATGATTTAGTGTGTCAAGGTCAGGGTGAGCCTATGGCAGAAAAATTAAAAGCAGTTGTGCCGTATTACGATGATTACCATGTAAGCGGAATTACAAATAACCATTGCTTCCACCTTACCCCGTCAATAAATAAATATGCAAAAGAATGTTTACAGAAATCGGTAGACTTTTTAGCAAAGCTCTTCGCAGAAGAAGAGGTTACTGTGTAAAAAAAAGAACGGTCGTCAAGACCGTTCTTTTCGTTTTTTATTATCTGATATTACCTGTATTTGTTTTAAGTGTAACGTCGTGAGCGCCACCCTCAACAATACTTGTTGCACTAACGAGTGTAAGCTTTGCATCTCTCTGAAGGTCGGGGATAGTAACAACACCGCAGTTGCACATTGTTGATTTAACCTTGTAAAGGCTCTTTGTAACGTTATCGTGAAGTGAGCCTGCATAAGTTACGTAAGAGTCAACGCCTTCTTCGAATGAAAGCTTGCTTTGACCGCCAAGATCATATCTCTGCCAGTTACGAGCTCTGTTTGAGCCTTCGCCCCAATACTCTTTAACGTATGTGCCGTTGATGTTGAGCTTGGGTGTGGGGCTTTCGTCAAATCTTGCGAAGTATCTGCCGAGCATAAGGAAGTCAGCACCCATTGCAAGAGCGAGAGTCATATGATAGTCATGAACGATACCACCGTCAGAGCAAATCGGAACGTAAACACCTGTTTCCTCAAAGTATTCGTCACGAGCTGCTGCAACCTCAATAAGAGCAGTAGCCTGTCCGCGACCGATACCCTTTGTTTCACGAGTGATACAAATTGAACCGCCACCGATACCAACTTTAATAAAGTCTGCACCTGCATCTGCAAGGAAACGGAAACCGTCACGGTCAACAACGTTACCTGCACCAACCTTTACTGTGTCACCGTATTTTTCTCTGATGAAAGCGATTGTGCGCTTCTGCCATTCTGTGTAACCCTCTGAAGAGTCGATACAAAGAACGTCTGCACCTGCTTCAACGAGTGCGGGAACTCTTTCAGCATAGTCTCTTGTGTTGATACCTGCACCAACCATATATCTCTTCTGGCTGTCAAGAATTTCCTGAGGATTTTCTTTGTGCTGTGAATAGTCTTTACGGAAAACGAAATACATAAGCTTTCCGTTATCATCAATAATGGGAAGAGAGTTAAGCTTGTTTTCCCAAATGATGTCGTTAGCTTCTTTAAGAGTTGTTGCTGCGGGAGCAGTAACAAGCTTTTCAAGGGGAGTCATAAACTCGCTAACTTTTAAGTCCATAGGCATACGGCTGATTCTGTAGTCACGGGATGTAACAACGCCGAGAAGCTTACCTGTTGCAGTACCGTCTTCAGTAACTGCCATAGTTGAGTGACCTAATTTATCATAAAGAGCAACAACGTCGTTTAATGTGTCATCAGGACGAAGGTTTGCATCACTTACAACAAAGCCTGCCTTGTAGCTTTTAACCTTTGCTACCATTGCAGCCTCGTCTTCAATAGACTGTGAGCCGTAAATGAAAGACATACCGCCTTCCTTTGCCAATGCAATAGCAAGAGTATCGTTTGATACAGACTGCATAATAGCAGAAACAAGAGGAATGTTAAGAGTGATGGGTGCTTCCTCGCCTTTTTTATATTTGCAAAGGGGAGTTCTTAAATCAACGTTGTTAGGAATACAGTCAGGACCGGTGTAACCGGGAATAAGCAAGTATTCGCTGAATGTTCTTGAGGGTTCTGTGCAATAATGTGCCATTCGTATCGCTCCTTGTAACAAAATTATTACATTAAATTGTACTGCTATTTTTCTAAATTGTCAACTATAAATAATAACGATAATCGGCCTACTTTTTTCGATTAAATTATTGTAAAATAACATATTCTATGATATTATTTTTGTACTTTTAACCGAATGGGTGGTATTTATGGCACATTTTGAAATTGATTTTCACGACAAAAACAGTGAAAGATTTATGATTAGCGGTCGTATCAACCAGATTTTAAGGGATATGGAAGCAAAATTCCTTATTGCAGACAGTGTTGATACGGGCGATTTTTTATTCCGCGACGGTCAGTATTCTATTGAGGATAAGGATGCAGGCGAGTGGTCACTCTTCAGAGCAAATAAAGATTATTGGGGTTACAAAGAGTGTTATTGCTGGTTTAAGCAAAATATTAAAATTCCCGAAAGCTTTAAGGGTCAGCACGTAATTTATAACATTACCCCTTATAGCGGTCGCGGTTGGAATAACGAGGTAAACCCACAGTTTATTATTTACGTTAACGGTAAGGTTATTCAGGGCGCAGACAGCAACCACAGATACGTTACCCTTACACCTTGCGCAGATGGTGGTGAGGAGCTTGAAATCTGTATAAGCGCTTATTCAGACGATTGGGAATGGAAAGGCGAGATTCAGCTCGGTGCACAGCTTCAGGTGTTTGACGATATTGCTTACGATACATATTTCGATATTATAACTCCCTTAAAGGTTGCAAAATATAAGGGCGAAGACAGCGATGCAAGAGTTAACATTCTCAAGGCTCTTAACGATGCTTGTAATATCCTCGATATTGATACCGATGACAGAGAAGTTTTCCATGAATCTTGTATTGAAGCATCAAAATATCTTGATGAAAACCTTTACGGTAAGTTTGAAGAAGCAACTGCCTGGTGTGTAGGTCACACTCATATCGACGTTGCTTGGTTGTGGCGCCTTCGTCAGACAAGAGATAAGGCTTGCCGTTCTTTCTCAACCGTACTTAAATATATGGAAGAATTCCCCGAGTATAAGTTTATGTCTTCTCAGGCTCAGCTTTATGACTATGTGAAGCAGGATTATCCCGAGGTTTACGAAAGAATCAAGCAGAAAATTAAAGACGGTCAGTGGGAGCCCGAGGGAAGTATGTGGGTTGAGGCTGATACAAACGTAGCATCAGGTGAAGCTCTCGTAAGACAATTTATGGTTGGTAAACGCTTCTTCCGTGATGAATTCGGTGTTGACAACAAGGTTATGTGGTTGCCCGACGTATTCGGTTATTCTGCCGCAATTCCGCAGTTAATCAAAAAGTGCGGAATGAAATACTTTATGACAACAAAAATCAGTTGGAATGAGTACAACAAATTCCCTTATGATACATTCAAATGGAGAGGTATCGACGGAACTGAGGTTCTTTCTCATTTCCCGCCCTCTTGCCACGTTACAGTTGATGAACGTCAGAACTGGCAGAGCACTTACAATGCAAAGCTTCGTCCTCTTTATATCCTTGGCGGTTACAAGAGATATTCACAAAAGGATTTAGGCAAAGACTTTCTTTGCTCTTACGGCTTCGGTGACGGTGGCGGCGGACCTACAGTTGAAATGCTTCAGTACGGCAGAAGAATGGCTAAAGGTATCGAGGGCTGTCCCGTTGTAAAACAGGCTCATTCTTTAGAATTCTTTGAGGACCTTGACAAAAAGGTTTCAAATAATAAACGTCTTCCTGTTTGGTGCGGTGAGCTTTACCTTGAATTCCACAGAGGTACCCTTACAAGTCAGGCAAGAAATAAAAAGTATAACAGAAAGAGCGAGTGCTTATACCACGACGTTGAAACTCTTTCAGCTATTGCTAACAAAGAGGTTGGCTTAAGCTACCCCAGAGAAAAGCTTTTAGAAAACTGGAAGCTTATTCTTCTTAATCAGTTCCACGATATTCTTCCCGGCTCTTCAATTAAAGAGGTTTACGAAGATAGTAAAGAAGATTACGAAAATGTTCTCAATGCAGGCTGCGAAATGGCAGGGGATGCACAGGGTGCTCTTGTTTCAAAAATGAATCTTAAGGAAAAGAGCATAGTTGTTTTCAATACAACAGGCTTCAATCGTCACGATGCAGTTATCTGCGATATTCCTTGCGAAGAAGAGTTTACTCTCTTTGACAAAAACGGTAACGAGGTAGCATATCAGAAAACCTACGACGGTAAAATTGTATTTATTGCTGACGTTGGTGCAAAGGGTTATGCTTCATTTGCAGTAAGAAACGTTGCACCGAAAACTGCGGAAAGCGTAAATGCAACTCTTAAAAATGCAGAAACACCTTTCTTCTCAGTTGAATTTAATGACGAGGGTAATATAGCAAGGCTTGTTCACAAGGAAACAGGCAGAAGCGTTTCTCCCGATGGTGAAACCGTTGGTAAGGTTGTAGCTTTCCAGGACAGACCCCATAACCACGAAGCATGGGATATCAAATGCTACTTTGATGAAAAATCATGGGAGCTTGATTTCAAGAATGCAGAAATCATTGAAAAGGGTGCAGTAAGAGCAGTTTATAAGGTTGAAAGAGCATTCCGTAAATCAACCTTTACAGAATTCTATTGTATCTATAATGACCTTCCCAGAATTGACGTTGATTACGAATCTGACTGGAAAGAGAATCACGTTGTTCTTAAAGCAGATTACCCCGTAGACGTTAATGCGGTTAAAGCAACCTTCGATATTCAGTTCGGTAATATTGAGCGTTCAACAACTACAAATACAACATGGGAATTTGCACAGTTTGAAGAGTCTATGCATAAATGGGCAGACCTTTCTGATAACAGCTTCGGTCTTTCTATTATCAATGACTGCAAATACGGTTGTGACGTAAAAGACGGTCATATAAGACCTACTCTTTTCAGATGTGCAACTCGTCCTAACACAATTCAGGACAGAGAGTTCCATTCATTTACATTCTCAATTTATCCTCACGCAAGTAAGGTTAACGACAGTAACGTTGTTAAAGAGGCTTACAACGTAAACTATCCTCTTTACGCAGTAGTTTCAGAAGCAAATAACGGCTCACTTTCTTCAGATTATTCACTTGTAAGCTGTGATAAGGATAACGTTGTTATCGAAACAGTTAAGATTGCTGAAGACAGTGATTGCATAATTGTTCGTGCTTATGAAACATGGAACTGCAAAACTCCTGCAACCCTTACTTTTGCAGGTAAAATAGCTGAGGCTACAGAATGTAACCTTCTTGAAGAAGAGGATGAAAGCGTAGAATACACAGAAAATACTGTTTCTGCAACCTTCAAGCCCTTTGAAATCAAGACCTTTAAAGTAAAGTTTTAATAGGTGAATTATGAGTTACAGTTTTTTTGCTATGGTGTCGCGAATGAAATATATCGACCGCTGGGCACTTATGAGAAATACGGAAAAAGAAAGTCTTGACAGTCACTCGAAAGAAGTGGCTGTCATAGCCCATGCCCTTGCCGTTATAGGCAACAAGCGTTTCGGTAAAAATTATAACCCCGAAAAAGCGGCAGTATTAGGTCTTTATCACGATACCCACGAAATTATAACGGGTGATATGCCAACACCCGTAAAATATCAGAATGAGGATATTCTCGTTGCATTTAAAGCCGTTGAAGACGATGCAAACGAAAGGCTTTTAAATAAGCTTCCCGAGGATTTGAGAGATGAATTTAAAAATCTTCTCGCTTGTGAGGATGATGAGTTAGCACCTTTGATAAAGGTTGCGGACAAAATCAGCGCGTTGATTAAATGCATTGAAGAGAGAAAAGCAGGTAATACGGAATTCAAAGAAGCGGAAGCCGCCACAAGAAAACGAATCGAGGAAAGCAATATCCCCGAAGCAAACGTTTTTATGGCGGAATTCATCCCCGCATACGAACAAACACTTGATACACTTTAAAACAAAAAGATTGCAAGCTTCGTGCTTGCAATCTTTTTCTTCTATTACCTATTCAATATTATCTTCTGTATCCTATCTCGGAATAATTCTGGCATCTGGGAGCTGGCATTCGTCATCTTTAAAATCGCGATATACAAGCAAGCTTGTGCGATATATTTTCTTACACAAAATGCGATATATTTCGTTATGCTCAATGCGATATGATATAAATACTTGCTTTTCTCGTGCCGTAGGCACATATCTCACCGAAGGTATATCGCGTACAAAGTATATATCGCAAATCCGTCAGGATTTATATCGCGGTGCGACAGCACCATTACTACTTATTTATTCATAACTCCCGCCCACCAATAGTAGAGGGGGATAAATAAAAACATAATCCAGGTATATTTCCAAAGACCTATTGTAAGACCGATAGTAAGAAAAGCGGTAACTATCACAAGAGGAATAGGTAAAGCCATAAGAAAGCCACGCTTTGTTTTAGCACCAACAGCACCGCAAAGCTCGTAATAAATAGGGATAAAGAAAAATATAAGCCAGGTTGGGTGCCAGATATGAGTAAGCATGCCGAAAGCAACGTAAACGATGGGAACTATAAGAAAAACGGGGATTTTAAGCATCTTGCTTCTTGCACCCGGAAAAATACCGTCGGGAAACTGAACGTTTTTAGCCATAAATAAACACCTCAAGCTTTAATTAAATACATAATAATATAAAATACGTTGTTTTACAACAGTAAATTTTTGAAAAGCTACGTTGTTTTATGGTTGCATTGTCCGATTTTCCTTGATATAATTCTTTTGAAAGCAGGTGCTGTTATGAAAAAATTAAAGGATAAATTAGCATACGGTGTAGGTGCGGTAGGTCTTGATTTAAGCTATGGTCTTTTTTATTCATTCCTTGCAAAATACCTTACCGATATACTTCACCTTAACAAAAAGTTTCTTCTGTTTTTAACCCCCGTTGCAAGAATATGGGATGGTATCAACGACCCGTTGATGGGCACTATCGTTGATAATACTAATACAAAAATGGGCAAATATCGTCCTTGGGTGCTTATAGGCTCAACCTGTAACGCTATTGTGTTGTCACTTCTTTTTACAAACCCCGGTTTTGAGTTGGGTGGCCTTCCGCTTTACATATACGTTGCGTTTCTTTATGTTGGTTGGGGTATGACAAATACAATGGCGGATATACCTTATTGGTCAATGGTGCCCTCATTCACAAGCGACCCTGCCGAAAGAAGTATAATTGCAACTATTGCCCGTGCCTTTTCGGGTATCGGTCAAGGTATTATTTCGATTTTTACACCTATGGTTTTACCGCTTTTAAGTGAAACAGTTATGAATGGTGAGAAAATTGCCGATGCGAGAAGCTATAGCCTTTGGGCGATAATCTGCGCAGTTTGCCTTGTAGGCTTTTCTGCACTTTCAGTTGCAAATACAAAGGAAAGACATATTACAAAATCTAAAGAGAAATTCACCTTTAAAAAGATGTTCTTAATAGCTAAAAACAACGACCAGCTTTTAGTTTTTATGCTTTTTGCGATGCTTTCAAATGCAGGCTGGTATATGGTTTCGGGTGTAGGCGTTTACTATTTCGACGTTGTTATAGGTGACCCCGGAAAGCAAAGTTCATTTAACCTTTTAGGTGCGGTGGGCTCTGTTTTAGGACTTGCGGTTGTTCCCGTATTAACAAAATTCACAACAAGACGAAGAACTTATCAGATTTCATTGCTTCTTGCAATTTTCGGCTTTATAGGAATGTCGGTTGCAATAAAATCAACAGGCTCGTTCCTTTTAATGAATTTATGCTATCTTGTGGCATCAATCGGTGTTGCCTCAATGTTCGTTCAGCAAACAGTTTTCCTTGCGGATATTGTTGACTACGGTGAGGTTAAGCAGGGCTTCCGTTCAGAGTCAATAACCTTCTCAATGAAGGGTTTTTTGCAGAAAATGGCATACACAATTCAGACTATTATACTTTTCTCAGGTCTCGAAATTTCTCATTATAACGAAAATCTTCACGCCCAGAATACAGAAGAGGTTAAAAATGCTATAAGCTTTATGATGCTCGTAGCTCCTGCAATACTAATAATTCTTTCTCTTATCGTTTACACGACAAAATTCAAGCTTCACGGTAAGTTTATGGAAGAAATAACAGCACAGATATCTCGTAAACAGGAAGAGAATGTTTAATAATCATTAACAAATTTGTTAATATATGTTATTAAATTTCGGTTACATTATAAATGGTGATGATAATGAAGGCCTTTATAAAAGCATTAAAATCAAAGTTAACAGATAGAGGAATCGGTTTAGCAGTAGGCGTTTTACTTGCGGTAATGGGAATTGCTCTTCTCGTTTTCCCCGGTGAATCCTTAACAACCGCTTGTGCCGTAACGGGTGCGGGTGCTCTCGTTTTGTCTGTAATAAGGTTCGTTAAATATTTTAATGATAAAAGAGATAACAAAGAAAGCTTCAAAACACTCTTTTCGGGAATTCTCTTTTTAATTCTCGCTTTTGTTCTTTTGTTACACCCTCAGTTTTTACTTTCAATATTCCCGTTTTTTATGGGACTTGCAGTAGTTTGCTATGGTGTGGTTTCATTTTTTGGAAAACCGGGTCTTTTCGGTAAAATTTTTGCAATAATAACCGTTGTGATGGGTGCTTCTCTTATCATAAACCCGTTTGAAGGCGTAACTAAAATAACCTCTGTGGTAGGTTTTGTAATTGCGGTTGTGGGTATAGCAAAAGTAATTTCTGAAATAATGAATAAGAAAACAGCTTTGATTTCAGACGGTACAGACGAAAACGGCTACCGAGAAGTTGAGTTTAAAGATGTAGAATAAAATGGGAAATTGCAAGTGGCAAGTGGCAAATGTCGGGACCTGCGGTCGGCATTATAAGCTTCGCAACAAATTAATGCACTAAGATAGAACAAATACTTATCCCTCTTTTTTACATATTAAAAAGTGATGGGACTGTTCTTCGATAAATTTAAAAGTTAAAGGATAGTATATTTCGTGTGAATATACTATCCTTTATTTGTTTGTTAAATCGGAACGGTGGTGGGTAGTTCTCTTGCGTTTTAGGTTTATGTAGGTAAAAAGATTATATTATCATTTTTCGTATATAACATCATCATTTAAATAAACCTTAGACGCAAGTGAACTACCTTTTAACTTTTAAATTTATCGAAGAGCGGTCAACCGGTTGCAATATAGTCGTCTTGCTCGTTTTTCACTTCGCAATACTCCTTATTGCGCCCAGAGCTTATTGTTCGCTTCATCTGCCACCGGCAGCGCTCACAAACGCTCACCCTCCCTATGCTTCGCACAGGGAGGTAAAGCTATCGCATCATTACAATTTAATGTTTCAATAAAATCAACAGGTCCGCCACAGCCTCATTTCGCACTTCGCATTTCGCATTCCGCACTTATGATTGCCGTCGCAGACCTATTTTATTATTATTTCTTCTTTATTCTTTAGCGAACGAAGTGAGCTTTAAAGCGCCTTAAACATATACCCTTGCGATAATGCGTAATCTATAATGTCACCCAAAGCCTCTGCGTTATCGTATGATACTGCGTGTAAGAGAAGCACGCAACCCGGGTGAAGTCTTGAGGTAACCGTATCGTAAGCATACTGTTTGCCTTTTTGATTATTGATATCCCAGTCAGCGTAAGCGCTTGACCAGAAAACAGATTTAAAGCCTACACTTTGCACAAGCTCAAGTGCATTTATTGAGCATGCCCCCTCGGGAAATCTGAAAAATGGTGAAGAGTAGCCGAATTTTGTTCTCAGGTAATTATCAAGATTTTGAATTTCCTCCACCATTCTTGTTCTTGAAATGGTTGAAAAATTAGGGTGAGTATCTGAATGGTTGCCTACCGTATGACCCTCGTTAATCATTCGGGCAATTAATTCGGGGTTTGATTTTACGTTAGGAAGCGTTACAAAGAATGCGGCAGGGATTTTTTTCTCTTTCAAGGTATCTAAAATTTTCCCTGTACAGCCGTTTTCATAACCGCAGTCAAAGGTGAGATAAATAACCTTTTCACCGCTTGTGTCAAGGCACATTCCGCCGTATTGCTCATAAAGCTTTTGGTTGTTTACAGATATTTCGTGAGGCACTCCGCCCTTTGAAACACCGTAGCTGTGGTTATGAGTGTCAGTTGAAAGTCCTCGTAGGTTATCAGGGTCAATAATCGGTAAGGCTTTTTCGGGTAACGGCTCAAGCCCTGTATACGTTGCGGTTGTGCCTGTGCGTTTTCCGTATTCCGCTTTACCGGTGGATTGAATTTTATCCATCGGCACGGGAACGGGTGTTGTTTCTGCTTCGGAAGGGTTACTTGAGGATGGGGGCTGTGATGCGCCTTCACTTTCCTTGTTGCCTTCACTTTCCTTGTTGCTTTCACTTTCTCCCGAAGAGCCTTCACCGGAAGAGGTGGATTGAGTTTCTTCTGTTGTTAAAGGTGAGGTGGTTTTAGTTTCTGTTGAAATTGTTGTTTCGTTATTGTCTTTACCGCAGGCGGTAATGCAAATTATTAAAGATAATATAAGTAAAATTGAAATTCCTTTTTTCATAATAGTCCCTTCTTATTTACTCTGAACAGACTGTAAAAAAAGTGGTTGCCTTTTTGCAGTCTGTTCAATTTCTGTTGGTTTCTTTTTGTTATTTCATCATACCCTGAATACCATCAAGCATGCCATCCATAACCTTTGCAGATTTTTTTGCTATTTTTTTCATTTTGGCTTTAGGGCTTACAGTAGCTTTTGTTACACCTGCAGCAATTGCAGCAGCAACACCTGCAGCCATCATAGCACCACCGATTTTCATAGCATTTTCAGTTTTTGAATTCATTTTTTACACCTCCGAAATATTTTTAATATTTTCTCCCGAAAGCGTTTTTGTAAACAAAAAATAAAGTATTAAAAAATGCCAGAAAACTTGAAAAAATTTCTTTAATATGCTTTAATCTTTGACAAATGTGTGATATATTATGAAATAATTATATCATATTAAGATTACACAATTAAAGGTGATTTTTATGGAAAATCAAAAAAGACTTGTAGCAATCAATGACCTTTCCGGCTTTGGTAAATGCTCTCTTACGGTAGCGCTTCCTATAATTTCCGCTGCAGGTGTTGAAACTGTTTGTCTTCCTACAGCAATTCTTTCAACTCATACAGGCGGTTTTACAGGCTACACTTATAGAGACTTAACTTGCGATATTCCCGATGTTGCGGCACATTGGAAATCAATAAATCTTAACCCCGATGCTATCTATTCAGGCTTTTTAGGCTCTTTTGATCAGATTGATATGGTTAAAAGGTTTGCTGATGATTTTAAAACTGACCACAATTTATTTATTGCAGATCCTTGTATGGCTGACCACGGAAAAATGTATGCGATATTCAATATGGATTTTGCAAAGGCTATGGCAGAGCTTTGCTCAAAAGCTGATATCATTTTACCTAATATCACCGAGGCTTGCTTTATGACAGGCGTTGAGTTTACAGACGGTGTTCAGACAGAAGAATATATAAACACCCTTCTTAACAAGCTTCTTGATATGGGCGCTAAAAACGTTATCTTGACGGGTGTAAGCTTTGAGGAAGATAAATTAGGCGCAGCTTTCATGGGTCAGGATAGAAAAGCTGAATATTATTTCCAACCCCGTCTTCCCGGTGCATATCACGGTACGGGTGATGTTTTCGCTTCATCATTCTGCGGCGCCGTTCTTAACGGCTTCTCGTTTTACGAGTCAATGGGTATAGCTGTCCGTTATGTTTGCGACTGTATCAAGAGAACACAGTCAATGGACACCCCCATTAACTACGGTGTGGATTTTGAAAGAGGAATACCTTACTATATAAAGGAATTAGGTAAAATATGAGTGAAATAAATATTGTTCTTGTTGAGCCCGAAATACCACAGAACACAGGTAATATTGCAAGAACCTGTGCAGCAACCGGAGCAAGGCTTCATATTGTTAAGCCTATGGGCTTTACAATTGATGATAAAAAATTAAAAAGAGCAGGTCTTGATTATTGGTATTTGCTTGATTTGACTTATTATGAAAATCTTGATGACTTTTTTGAGAAAAATAAAGATGGTAGCTTTTTCTTTTTCACAACTAAAGCACGACAAGCTCATTCGGATGTAAAGTATCCCGATAAGTCTTACCTTATATTCGGTAAAGAAACAAAAGGTCTTCCTGAGGAGCTTCTTTTACAGCATCCCGATGAATGTGTAAGAATACCTATGATAGACGATGCAAGAAGCCTTAATCTTTCAAATTCCGTTGCAATCGGTGTTTATGAGGCCTTACGTCAGTTAAACTACCCCGAGCTTTCAAATCAGGGTCAGTTACATAATTATAAATGGTAAAATTCAAAATAATAAAGAACAGACTGAAAGCGATTTTTTGAAATCGTTTTCAGTCTGCTTTTTATTGAGCTTTTTGCTTTTTGAAATATTTATTGATATAAAGTAAAACCACGATACCAATTATGGGGAATATTGATGCGATAAGCATACCCGTTTTCAAGCCTATCTGCTCAGGGGTAAGGTTTATTGTACTGCTTAATTCCAAAGCAAAAGCGCTTTCTGATACCTTGTCAACCACCACACCTAAAATCTGGGGTGATACCGAGCCGCCGAAATCACCACCCGCCGCCATCAAAGCGTATGCGGTAACACCGGGATTGGGGAACTTTTCTTCCATAAGAATCAATGTTCCGGGCCAGAGCATTGAGGTGCAAATACCTGTGAAAATACAAGCTATCATACATATAACGGGGTTGGAAACCGTGCCTGCAATAATATAGCAGGCGGCAGCCCCCGCCATACCAAAAAGAAGCACCTTTGAAATATTTTTTCCGTATTTTGAATATAAGCTTCTGCCTAAACCTAAAAGTATTGCAAAAAGGGCAAGACCTAAAATATCACCCGTTGCTTTAGAAATACCTAAAGCGTTTTCCATATAGCTTGAAATCCAGTTTGTCATTGTGTTTTCTGCGGCACTGCCTAAAAAGATACAAGCAACGCATAAAAGAAGACCTTTGTTTTTCTTGCTTACGCCACCCTTTGAAGAACCGTGAGAAAGGTTTAAATCGGGTAAAGGTGAGGTACAGTAAAGCACACAAGCGATAATGGGTAAAAATGCAAAGAAAAGAGTTAAATACATCCAGTTTTCAGTGCCGAAAAGCTTTAAGAATAAAGTGCTTAATAAAACAACACCAACAACGCCATATGCATAAAGGGAGTGTAATTTACTCATATCTCTTTCGGGATTGTCAGAGGGTAAAGCCGCAACCGTAGGACTTAAAAGCACCTCGCAAAGTCCTGCAGAAACAGAGAATATTACAGTGCCTGCAAATAAACCGATAAATGCTTTTTCGGGGAAGAAGGTCGGCACAAGTGCATATATGAGCATACCTAAAGAGGTAAGTAAAGGCATAACCTTTAATGTCTTATGTATGTTAAAATGCTCTGAGAAAAAAGTGAAAATCAAATCAATTATCAGCTGTGTGCAGAAATTTGTAAGCACAAGCGTTCCTAAAAGTGTGTAAGAAATTCCGTAAGTATTATGGAAGGTTACAAACAAAATAGGGGGTAAGCTGAATATAGATGCCATTGCAAGATAGGTATAATAGCAGGTGTATTTCGTCTTTTTAAAATTCATATCTCTGACCTCAAATAACAAAATTTATTACTAATTCCGTAGCCAAAACTCCAAGGCAGGAAAGTGCTGCCACCTGAACAAGACTACGGTTAAACAACGCGGCAATAACCGCAACTACGAAGCCCACACAAGCCGAAGCCATATTTCCCGTAGCGTAAAGCACACCGGGAACTGTCATAGCGCTTAAAACGGTGTAGGGGATATAGTGGAGAAAAGATAAAATAAATCTGTTAGTTATTTTTTCTTTTATTGCAACTAAAGGTATCATTCTTACAAGGTAAGTAACACCTGCCATAACCCCGAGGTAAATAAAAAACCTTGAATTATCCATTGCTTTTTACCTCCTTTTCGGGAGCTTTTTCGTCATCAGCTTTTACAGGGGCAATAATTGCAAAAATCACGCTTGAAGCCACCGCACAGATTATAACAACAAAGCCTGAAGGCACGTTTTGTAAAAACGGTACGTACTTGAATGCACAGCTTAAGGCTATTGCAAGAAGCACGCAAAGCGCAGTAATTTTCTCTTTTTTCGCAACGGGTACAACGATAGCAACAAACATACCGTAAATTGCAACACCAAGTGCAGCAGAGATAATGGGCGGTAAAACGTTACCTGCTATTGCACCTAAAAGCGTACCGCTTGTCCACCCAAGAATGGGTAGTGCAATAACACCGTACATATATTTACTGCCAACTTCACCATCGTTTGAAACTGAAACTGCAAAGATTTCGTCTGTGTTACCGAAGGCTATTGCAAATCTTTCAAAAAGCTTAACCTTTGAGGAAAGTTTCTGACCTAAGGATACCGACATAAGAGAGTATCTTGAGTTTATAACAAGCTGTGAAACTGCAAGCTCGATAAGTGTACCGCCACCCGCTATTATGGGAACAGCGGCAAGCTGACCGGCAGACGTTAAATTTGTAAGTGAAATCAAAAAGGCTTGTAAAACGGTAAGCCCGTTTTCAACTGCGAAAATACCAAAGGCAAAGGATACGGGAAAATACCCGATGCAAATAGGTAAACCGTCTTTGAGCCCTTTTTTAAAGCTGTTTATAGTGTTCATTTTAAACTTCTTATCTTATAAAATTCTTTAATTTATCAATGTAAATTGAGTTTCTCGTTGTAGAGATGTTTGCAACGAAAACGATATCGTCTATCTGATGGGTTGCAACGAACTCACTTAAAGTACCGTTGTAATGACGTGGGTCGATTACGTAAATGTTTTTGTAATGGGGGATAAGGAACGGAACGAAAGCGTTACCGTAGCTTTCTTTTATTACAAGACAGCTCTGACCCTCTGCAATATCATAGTTTTCTATAGTAACAAGAGGCTGGTCACCGCTTATAAAGGTAAGATATTTTAAGTTCTGTGAGTATGAGGAAACGTCAGCGATAACGGGTCTTTTGTGAATCGTGCCGTCTTTTTCAAGAACTGTGCAGTTAATATTATTTTTAGGAAGATACGCAACAACCGTATCAGGTGTTTTGCCTAAAGCCTCACTCTTGTTTGAGCTTGCATAAAAGCTTCCTAAAAAGCCATCAAATGAAACAGCCTGATATTCTCCGATGCCTACGGGACTAATACCCTTTGCGTATGCGAATTGCTCATAAGCATAGTAAGCGCCTAAAGCAGTCCAATGGTGGTCTGTACGGAAATAGGTGTATTCTTTTCTGTGAAGCCTTTGAGCATCGTATATTCCGTTTATGGCAGTAACGTTTTGAATTGATGAGTTGAAATAATCAAGAGCTTTCTTTTGGTCGGCAGAGGAAACGTCTTTTCTTAAATTGTCATCAAGTGTTATATCAATGCTTGTGGGTACGAGAAGTGAGTAAACGTTAACGTTGTTTCCCGCAACCGGCTTGATAGAGCTTACTGTGTTTATAAATTCGGGAGCAAGCTTGCTTGAGAAATGATAGTATTCGTAAGCGCTGTTACCTGCAACAAGAATAGCACCTAAGGATTGAGTAGAGGGAGCATCCTTGGATGAGGTGTCAGTAGTATCTGTAACCGACTCTGTTGATTCAGGTACTGTTTCGGTAACGTCGTCTGTAACGGGGATAGTTGTTTCTTCTGTTACGGGAGCTTGTAAGGGTAAATCGGGGATATCGTCACCGCTTTCAACGTCACCGTGAATAACGATAGAATCAAAGCCCGAAAGCTTTTTGAGATACGAGTTCATCAAGGTAAGGTTTTCTCTGAAGGGAAAGGTGTCTGAAAACCATAAGCTGATGTCTGAAAAATAACTACCGTCTGCAAAAGCTTTTATAGTAAATTTGGGGAAATTATGTAAATCTCGTTTTTCACTTTCAGAATACGATGGTCTTAAGGGGATTATAAAAGCAACCGTTGCACCAAGGTAAAGAAACATAAAAAACGATATGGTTTTTACAAGCACTGTTTTATTAACTTTTTCTTTAATTCTTTTTTCTTTTTTCTTTCGTGAGAAAGGTAAAAGCGCGATGTTAATATCGCGTGGTTTGTTATAAATCATTTAAAGAAAAGCCTCCGTCAGAATTGGAAATAAAGGAATGGATTATAGCTGTCACCAATAAGCGTGAGAGTTGAAAGTAATAACAAGATGATGGGCGCAAGTATACCTGCTACGGCATAAACGAATCTGCCGAAAGACATACTTCCACTGTTTTTTGCTTTTGTTGCAATTCTCTTAACAAGGGGAGTAACAGAGAAAAGAGCAACGATAATAAAGATAACGTTTGAAATTAAAAGCGTTTTTGTTTCGAAATCAATAAAAGAATTTCCGTTAAGACCGAAAAGACCTTTTATAACAACGGGGATAAATCTGAAATCTGAAAAACGGAAAAGAATCCAACCGAAATAAACAACTATAAGAAGATAAGCATGGCTGAAAAATGCGGGGATTTTTTCAAGAAGCTTAGAGAAGCCTAGCTTTTCAATTACGAGGAAGATAAAGAAGAATAATCCCCATAAAATAAAGTTCCATGATGCACCGTGCCAAAGACCCGTGAGAAACCATACGATAAGAAGATTTCTGTAAGTGTTGAATTTACCTTTTCTGTTACCACCTAAGGGAATGTAAACGTAATCTCTGAAGAAGGTGCTTAATGAAATGTGCCATCTGCGCCAGAAATCAGTAACTGATTTTGCTGTGTAAGGGTAAATGAAGTTTTCTTTGAAATGGAAGCCAACCATCTGACCCATACCGATAGCCATATCAGAGTAAGCAGAGAAATCAAGGTATATCTGAAGCATATAGAAAAGCACGCCAAAGAAAATACCTGCAACCGAGCGTGATGAAAGCTCTGCTAATGCTGCTTCGGGTGATGAGGCAATAAGTGAGTCTGCAACAAGAAGACTGTCTGAAAGAGAGCCACAGGTGTTTGCAAGTAAAGCCTTCTTTGCAAGACCTACGGTAAAGCGTGTAATACCTTCACTTACGTCACTGAAGCTTGCTTTTCTTTCTGTGATTTCTCGCTGAACATCGCTGTATCTTACAATAGGACCTGCTATGCACTGATAGAAAAGGCTTGAGTAAAGCAATAACCAGAAGAAATTCTTTTGAGCTTTAACCTCGTTTCTGTAAACGTCAACAACGTATGAAAGTAATTGGAATGTGTAAAACGAAATACCTATGGGGAGTGCTATTTTCGGGATAACCTCGGGGATTCCGAAAACGGACTGAACGTTTGTAAGAATAAAGCCGGTGTACTTAAAGTAACCGATAAGACCAAGGTTTACAAAACAAGCTAAAACCAAGAATAGTTTTTTGATGTTTTTAGACTCTGTTTTCTCGATTAAAATACCGAAAACCCAATCGAAAAAGGTCATCAGCATAAGAAGTAAAACGTAAACGGGCTCACCCCAGGTGTAGAAAATCAAAGAGAAAACGAGAAGTATTATATTTTTAGCGGTTGTGCTTTTAGGCAATATGTAAAGAAGCATACATATAGGCAAAAAAGCATATACGAACAAAAGATTGGAAAAGACCATTTTAACCCTCGCTGAAAGTAGTTTTATTAAAATATATTCAAGCTACAATAAAATAAACAAAAATTAACCAATATATTATTATATAATCAAAGTCGAAAAATGCAAGAGCTTTATATAAAATTGATAAAATTGTCAATATTTGCAGTTTTATTTTGTTAATTTGATGTCAATGTTTTTCTTGACTTAAAGGACAAGTTGTAATAAAATGATATGTGGTAAAAATAACATTCCGAAAGGAGTCAAAATTAATGAAGTATTCACATGAAGTTGAAACAATGTGCCCTATCGCACAGGGTGCTGCTCACGGTGCTGCTCCTATTCCTGAGGAGGCAAAGTGGGTTAAGGCAAAAGAAATTAAAGATATTTCAGGCTTTACTCACGGTATCGGTTGGTGTGCTCCCCAGCAGGGTACTTGCAAACTTACTCTTAATGTTAAAGAGGGCGTTATTCAGGAAGCTCTCGTTGAAACAATCGGTTGTTCAGGTATGACTCATTCAGCTGCTATGGCATCTGAAATTCTTCCCGGCAGAACAATCCTTGAAGCTCTCAACACAGACCTTGTTTGTGACGCTATCAACACAGCTATGAGAGAGCTTTTCCTTCAGATCGTTTACGGTCGTACACAGAGTGCTTTCTCTGAAGACGGTCTTGTTGTTGGTGCAGGTCTTGAAGACCTCGGTAAAGGCCTTCGTTCACAGGTTGGTACAATGTACGGTACACTTGCAAAAGGTCCTCGTTACCTTGAAATGACAGACGGTTACGTTACAGGTCTTGCTCTTAATGAAGACAACGAAATCATCGGTTACCAGTTTGTAAACTTCGGTAAAATGATGGACTTCATCAAAGCAGGCGACGATG
Source organism: Acutalibacteraceae bacterium (assembly GCA_045638585.1). Classification (GTDB taxonomy): domain Bacteria; phylum Bacillota; class Clostridia; order Oscillospirales; family Acutalibacteraceae; genus DTU089. The sequence continues at coordinate 59,448 of JAZUBO010000007.1, forward strand.
CTAACACTGCATTCGAAAAAGCAAAAGGCCAGTACGGCAGAGTTGCAGATGCAGTTAAAATCGTAGACCCCAGAAAAGAATAAGGAGGACTTCAAAATGGCTTTATTTGAATCTTATAACAGAAGAGAAAAACAGATTCTCGAAGTTATCAATAAATACGGCATTAACTCAATTGAGGAATGTGCTGAAATCTGTAAAGCAAAAGGCTTCGACCCCTACAAAATCGTTGAGGGTATTCAGCCTATCTGCTTCGAAAACGCAAAATGGGCTTACACAGTAGGTTGCGCTATCGCAATCAAAAAAGGTTGCACAAGAGCTGCTGACGCTGCTGCTGCAATCGGTGAAGGTCTTCAGTCTTTCTGCATTCCCGGTTCTGTTGCTGAGCAGAGAAAAGTTGGTCTTGGCCACGGTAACCTTGGTAAAATGCTTCTTGAAGAAGAAACAGAATGCTTCGCTTTCCTTGCAGGTCACGAATCTTTCGCAGCTGCTGAAGGCGCTATCGGTATTGCTGAAAAGGCAAACAAGGTTAGAAAGAACCCCTTAAGAGTTATTCTTAACGGTCTTGGTAAAGATGCTGCTCAGATTATCGCAAGAATCAACGGCTTCACATATGTTGAAACAGAAATGGATTACTACACAGGTGAAGTTAAAGAAGTATTCCGTAAAGCATATTCTGACGGTCTTCGTTCAAAGGTTAACTGCTACGGTGCAAACGACGTTACAGAAGGCGTTGCTATCATGTGGAAAGAAGGCGTTGACGTTTCTATCACTGGTAACTCAACTAACCCCACTCGTTTCCAGCACCCCGTTGCAGGCACATACAAAAAAGAATGTGTTGAAAGAGGTAAAAAATACTTCTCAGTTGCTTCAGGTGGCGGTACAGGTCGTACTCTTCACCCCGACAATATGGCAGCAGGTCCCGCTTCTTACGGTATGACTGATACTATGGGTCGTATGCACTCAGACGCTCAGTTTGCAGGTTCTTCATCAGTTCCCGCTCACGTTGAAATGATGGGTCTTATCGGTGCAGGTAACAACCCCATGGTTGGTATGACAGTTGCTTGTGCAGTTGCTATTGAAGAAGCAATGAACAAATAATTAAACTAAAAATGAGCCTGTCCGACGGACAGGCTTGTGGTTTTTTGAAAGAGGGAAATCATTATGTCAAAAGTACTTGTTGAAACATCTGCTCGTCACGTTCACGTTTCAAGAGAAGACCTTGATATTCTTTTCGGTGAAGGCTACGAGCTTACAAATAAAAAAGACCTTTCTCAGCCCGGTCAGTTTGCTTGCGAAGAGAGAGTTGCTGTTGTAGGTCCTAAAAATCAGTTTGCAGCAGTTTCAATTCTTGGTCCTACAAGACCTTCTTCACAGGTTGAGCTTTCAGCTTCTGATGCTCGTTCAATCGGTGTTGCAGCACCCGTTAGAGAGAGCGGTGACATCGCAGGTAGCGGTGCTTGTAAGCTTGTTGGTCCTAAAGGTGAGGTTGAGCTTAAAGAAGGCGTTATCGTTGCTAAAAGACATATCCACCTTACACCCGATGCTGCAGCAGAGTTCGGCGTTGAAGATAAAGAAATCGTTAACGTAAAAGTTGAGTCTGACGGTCGTTCACTTATTTTTGGTGACGTTGTTTGCCGTGTGAATCCCAACTTTGCACCTGCAATGCATATTGATACTGACGAAAGCAATGCAGCTTTTGCAGCACCCGGTATGATGGGTGAAATCATCAAAAACTAATTGGTGAATAATACTTAAAACAAAATCTTCGAAACACTTTTGAGTGCTTCGAAGATTTTTCTTTTTTATTATTTGTCTTTTGTCTTAGTCTTCTGTGTTGTTTTTGTTGTTGTTCGTTTCTTTAAGAACTTGTTTTAGAATATCTTCTTTGTTCTCAGAGCTTCGGTAGTATAACAAAACTTGAATTTCATCCCAGGACAAATCCGAAAGCTTTAAAATTGTTTGGTCAACTTCATCATCGTCGTCGATTATAGGTCTTTCTTGTTGTGAGTTAAGAGTAAGTCGGGGAGTATTGCCGTAAAATTCCTTAACGGTTACGTTATAGAAAAATGCAAGACGCTCTATCTGAGGATAGCTTGGTGAAGTAGTACCGTTTTCAAAATTGATATAATCGTTTTCAGTTATATTGAGAAGCTTTGCAAGAATTTCGCAAGAAAGTTTATTGTATTCGCGGAATTGCTTTATTCTGTTGCTAAGCATAGCTTCACCTCGTTTTTACAATACTTTTGTTTAATACTACCATACATTTCGGCAAAAAGCAACAAGTTTCGACAAGGGAAAGCTTTTCGGGAAACTTATGACGTAATATCCTGAATTATTATAACAAGAAAACGAAGAATAAAAAGAAAAAACTGTCTGTAAAACTTACAGACAGTTAGCTCATTCTAAACCTAATAACCAGTTGACTGAAACGCCCAAAACCTCTGATAAAGCAACAAGCTCTGTGTCACATACCGAACGGATTTGACCTTCAAGCTTTGAAAGGCCTGAAGAGTTAAGGTCAACCCCTCTGATTTGAAGCTGTGTGAGCAGGTCTTTTTGCTTCATGCCGATTTCTTTTCTTCTTTCTTCAACTTTTGCTCCACAGATATTTCTGTCGCCCATCGGTTGTTTTCTGATTCGCATAAAAGAAGACCTCCTTTTCAAATGATAAAACAAATATATCATAAACGAAATTAAGTTTCAATACTTTTTTTTCTTAAAATGTGTGATTTGCAACAAAAACAGTAAATTTGTTACTTATTTTATCTATAAATTATTTGCCATAGTCGTTTTGTTGTGGTAGAATAACAATATATTAGTTTGTTTGGAGGCTCACAATGGATTCTGTTAATGGCTTTTTTGCTGATTATAATTGCTTTACTACTGCTGAAGGGTTACTTTCTTCAGGTATGGCAGATGTAACGGTAACTTATGATATGTTTTTCAGAGAAATACCTGACAATGGCGGTTTTGCGATTATGGCAGGCTTAGATCAGCTTATTTCTCAACTTTCAAATATATCTTTTTCAGAAGAGTATCTTGAATTGTTAATTCAAGACGGTTTTTCAGAAAAGCTTATAGAGTATTTGCGTAACTTTAAGTTTTCTTGCGACGTGCATGCGATGCCGGAAGGCACACCCGTATTTCCCAATGAGCCTATTGTAAAGGTTAAAGGTCCTGCAATACAAGCCCAGCTGATTGAAACACTTATTCTTAATACTATAAATCATCAGACACTTATTGCAACAAAAGCTAACCGAGTAGCAAGAGCTGCTTCGGGCAGAAAGGTTGTTGAGATGGGTGCCCGTCGTGCTCACGGTAAGGATGCGGCAATTGACGGTGCAAGAGCCGCTTATATCGGTGGCATAAATGCAACTACTCTTTATTCTGCAAATAAAAAATATTCTGTACCTGTTTGCGAAATGATGAGTCACGGTTGGGTGCAGTTTTTCGATAGCGAGCTTGAGGCTTTTAAAGCGTATCTTTTAGAGCATGGTGACGAGGGCGCTCTTGTTGTAGATACTTATGATACACTTGACAGTGGTGTTAAAAATGCTGTTGAAGCCTTTAACTCTGTGCTTGTGCCCAAAGGTCTTCGTCCTGCAGGTATAATCATTGATAGCGGTGATATGACTTATCTTTCAAAAAGGGCAAGGCGTTTTCTTGATGAAGCTGGCTTTCCTGATTGCGATATTTACGCCTCGAATTCACTTGATGAAACCCTTATTAAGGATATGCTTAATCAGGGCGCTAAAATTGACGGCTTTATTATTGGTGAAAAGCTTGTAACGTCTTCCTCATCACCTGTTTTTGATGGTGTTTACAAGTTAGCACAAACCGAAAAAGATGGTGTTAAAAGTCCTGCAATAATGGTAAGTGATAACGTTCATAAAATAACAACACCTTGCTCAAAACGTGTTTGGCGTCTTTTTGATATGGAAAGCGGTAAGGCAGTTGCCGACGTGCTTACTCTTGATGATGAAGATTTAAGCAACGAAAAAACGTATTCTCTTTTCGACCCCGATTTTACTTGGAAAAGAAAAACGGTTGACAATTTTGTTGCAAGAGAAATGCTTGTTAAGATTTTCAGCAACGGTGAATGTGTTTACAACAGTCCGTCACTTGATGCAATACGCGAGTATTGTAACGAGCAGGTAACAACCCTTTGGGAAGAGGTTACAAGATTTGAAAACCCCCATAAATATTACGTTGATTTCTCGGGTAAGTTATGGGGATTAAAACAAGCCTTGATTGAAAAGGTTATAAAAACCGGAGAAGAGGTACAGTAATGTACAGAAAAATCAAACTTGGTCTTACGCGAAACAGATTATTTGAGTTTTCTAATTGTGTTTCGTTTGTGGGTAGGGTTGAAGATGATTTTGATGAAAATGAATTAAAAAAAGCTTTGAAAATGCTTTTTTTGAAATACCCGATAATTAGCAGTAAAACAGAATTATCAAAAGAGGATAGTGAAGCGTACGTCGTTCTTGGTTCTGTAAATCCGGATATTGATTTTGTTGAAGCCTCCTGCGACGATTTTGTTTCGAGTAAAATCAATAACGGTATTGATTTTGCTGATAAAAATTTCGAGTTTTACGTTTTGAACGGAAATACGCTTTGTGTTTTTGCTCATACTACCGTTGCTGACAATTATTTTTTAATGATTTTAGCAGCGGAGCTTATGCGCTTTTATACCAAGGAAACGGTGTCTGTAGAAGAATATCCCGTTTGCCTTTTTTCTGAAATGTCATCAATGCCTATAACGGCTTTTTCAGCTGTAACCGATAAGCTTGCATCGGAGCTTCAGTTGAAATGGTTGAGAAAGCCTGAAAGCTTTAGCGTTGATGATTATAAAAAAGCCCGAGCAAAGTATTATAACGATGAGGGTAGCGAAGCTTTTATAAGGTTTACTATTGATGGTGAAGCTTTAAATAAAATCAAAGCATTTTCAGAAAACAATAAAGCGGATATATCAACTGTGGTTGCCTTTTGTTACTACGATAGCCTTTGTAAGAATAATATCGGTAAGAAAAAACATAAGAAAATTTATTTTCAAACAAACAGACGTGCTCTTTTGGCTGACCCGTCCGATTATATACAGGGTGCTCATAACGGCTTGTTAGAGGTTTTTGCAGATACTAAGAAGAAAACAAAGCCCTTTAACGAAAGATTGAAATCGTTTCACCAAAAAAGCTACAAGGCTTTTTGTAGTGTTAGCAGTAATTTTGAAAAGGATTTCTTTTCTATGAAGCTTTCACCCTCGTTTTGCGATTCTGCATATATGAGCAGGGCGGGTGTTCTTAAAAGCAAAATTTCCACTAAGCTCTCTCAAAATCATTTATGCGGTGTGGGTGAAGCAGGTGAGTTTGCATTTGTGAATTATTCCCAAGGCTATTGGCAAGACTTAAAGTGCTTTAAAGATGTTATATCATCAGAGCCGTTAAAGCCTCGCACATTAACGTTTTTGCAGCTTGATTTTGATGAAAACGGTGCAAACCTCGTTCTTAAATACCGCGAAAAAATGGTTTCAAGGGATACGGCAGAAAAAATACTTGATGATTTGATAAAATCAATAGAAAAATTGAATTGCTGAACAATTGGAAAATCATAGCAGTTTCAACGATATTTTCTCGTTGGAACTGCTATTTTTTTTATAAAAACTATTGACATTAAGGGATCGAAAAATTATAATGGAGGAGCGAAGTGTTCTAAATAGGGTCGAAGTGTCTCGTTTTTAGAACGTTTTTGGCTCAAATTGGCGAAAGGAGTGTAGGTAATGTTTTGCGGTCAGTTTGTGCATACCCTTGACGAAAAGAACCGTTTTAAAGTGCCTGCTTCTCTTCGTTCAAAAATGGGTGTTGAAACATATCTTATTAAATCACCCGACCCGGGTGCTAAATGTATATATATGTATTCTGAAGAAGGTTGGAACGCACTTTACGAGCAGTTTACAAAGGGTGACCGTCACGACGAAACAACACGAAGAGTTTCAAGAAAAATTCTTTCCGGTGTTGTTTACGGTGAAATTGACAAAGGCGGAAGACTTACCCTTAACTCTGCACTCAAAGAGTTTGCAGGTATCGAAAACGATATTTGCGTTGTAGGTAACATACATCATATCGAGCTCTGGTCACCCGAAGAGTGGGAGAAAGAGAATGCTGTTATGGATGTTACTTCCACCGATTCTCTTAACATTGATTTCTAATGGCTATGGATTTTAAACATATATCTGTTCTTCTTGAAGAATCAGTACAAGCTTTAAATATAAAGCCTGATGGTATTTACGTTGACTGTACTGCGGGTGGCGGTGGTCATTCAGCGGCAGTTCTCGAAAAGCTAAATGAAAACGGACGAATGATTCTTTTCGATCGTGATCCTGATGCAATAAAGACCGTAACCGAAAGGTTTAAAGACGATAAAAGAGTTACCGTTGTTCACAGTAACTTTTCTGAAATAAAAAAAGTATTAACTGATTTTGATATCAGCGGCGTTGATGGCATTATTGCCGATTTGGGAGTAAGCAGTCACCAGCTTGATACTGCAGAAAGAGGCTTCTCTTTCCATAAAGATGCTCCCCTTGATATGCGAATGAGTCAGCAAGGGACAAGCGCTGAGGATATCGTAAATTCTTATTCTCAAAAAGAATTGTTTACCGTGATTTCCAAATACGGTGAAGAAAAGTTTGCAAGCTCTGTTGCTAATGCAATAGTAAGAGCAAGGGAAAAAGAACGAATCACAACAACTATACAACTTTCAGATATAGTCAGCTCCGCAATTCCTGCAAAGTTCAGACGAAACGGTCATCCTGCAAGAAAAACATTTCAGGCAATAAGAATAGAAGTAAATGCAGAGCTTACAGTTCTTGAAAATACACTTCCTGATATGTTTGAGATGTTAAACGTAGGCGGTGTAATGGCAATAATCACTTTCCATTCTCTTGAAGACCGTATTGTAAAAGATTATTTCAAAACTCTCAAAGAGGGTTGTACGTGCCCAAAGGATTTTCCCGTTTGTATTTGTGGAAAGAAACCGAAAGCAACGGTAAAATCTTCAGGTGTTACCGCATCAGGCAAAGAGCTTGACGACAACAACAGAAGCCGTAGTGCAAAGCTACGAACGGCAATTAAATTACATTAACCTACATAAATGATAAATTTTTGAAAGGAGTGGTAATATGGCAGGTTATAATAGCTCAGCAGCATATGACCTTTCATTATTCGAACCTCAGGTAATCGAAAAACCAAAAACTAAAAATAATACGGCGCCTGTTACCAAGCCTCAAAAGAAAATCCAGAATAAAACCTCGGCAAAAACAAATACTCAGCAGAACAGAAACAGTAATCAAGTTACCTTGAGCCCGTCTCTTTTCAAAGCTATCGCATTGGGTATTGCTTTTTGTCTTTGTGTTGTTTCACTTTTGATTATGGAATCAAAATGTAATGCGCTTGATAAACAGATATCAAGCGTACAAAGCGAGTTGAGCATAGCGCAAGGTGAGTCGGTAAGACTTAATGCTGAGCTTAACAGTATGATGTCAACTGAAAAAATAGAGAGTTATGCAGAGAACGTTCTCGGTATGGTTAAAGCTGAAAGCTATCAGATAAGCTATATTGATTTATCCGAGGGCGATAAGATAGTTGTGTCCGGTGACAGAACTTTAGACGAAAACGGTGAATTTTCGAATAAAATCAAAGAGTTGTTTGCATATATTTTCTAAATAAAAATATAGTTTTATATGGGAGTTGAGTATCCTCGACTCTCATTTTGTAATTTTATCGGTAGTGTTTTTTGGAGGCGTTATGGCACGAGCAAATCAAAATATTAAGAAAAGATGCTTGAGTGCAGTGGCAATTTTGCTTGTTCTCGGCTTCGGAATGGATATATGCCGTTTGTTATATTTTCAGGTTTTAAAGGCAGATGAATACAGGGTTCTTGCGGAATCCGGTCAGCTTAGCGATACCCCTATTCCTGCTGACAGAGGTGTTATTTACGATTCAAATATGGAAGTTCTTGCAGAAAGTGCATCTGCTTGGCTTGTATATGTTAACCCCTCAAAAATTAAGGATGACAAACAAAGAAAGGTTATTTCAAAAGGTCTTTCAAAGCTTCTTAAGGATGAGGAGCTTGATGAAAAGACTATCTACAACAAAATAGGCAATAAAAAATACGGTTATGTTCGCATCAAAGGCAAAATTGAATACGAAACAAAAACCGCAGTTCAGAATTTTATAAACGAAAACGATTTATATGCAATAGTTTGTATCGACCCGGATACAAAGAGATATTACCCCTACGATAACTTTGCATCAACGATTATCGGTATGACTAACATTGATAGCGATGGCAGGGTAGGCTTAGAGTTAAAGTACAACGACATTCTTACAGGTGTCCCCGGTAGAATAATCACTGCCCGTGACGGTCACAGTGACTTGATGTCCACAAATTACGAAACTAAATTTGATGCAAAGCAGGGCACAAGCCTTGTACTTACAATAGACAAAACAATTCAGCACTATCTTGAAAAGGGTCTTTCTCAGGTTGTTATTGATGCCGAAGCAACGTCAGCTTACGGAATAGTTATGGAAGTTGATACAGGTGCTATTCTTGCTATGGCAACAATGCCTGACTACAATTTGAATAAGCCTTGGGAAATTACAAGCGTTAAAACTCTCGAAAAGCTTGCTGAAATTAAAGACAAAGAAGAGTATTCAAAGGTTTATAACGAAGAAGTTTATATGATGTGGCGAAATAAAGCCATAAGTGATACTTACGAGCCTGGCTCTGTTTTCAAGGTTTTCACAGCAGCTGCAGGTCTTGAGGAGGGGGTTGTAACCCTTGATAGCACCTATAACTGTGTGGGTTCAATTCAGGTTGCTGATAAAAGAATTAACTGTCATAAGCATGAGGGGCATGGTGTTCAGACTCTTGAGCAAGGTCTTATGAATTCCTGCAACCCGTTCTATATTACTGTTGGTCAAAAATTAGGTACAGATAAATTCTATAAATACTTTGAAGCATTCGGCTTTACAGAGGATACAGGCATTGACCTTCCTGCTGAAGCTTCTCCCGTAGGCGGAATTACATATCATACCAAAGACGGTATGGGTATTTCACAGCTTTCATCAAGTGCTTTCGGTCAGACCTTCCAGGTAAGTGCAATTCAGATGATTACCGCAGTTTCTGCTATTGCAAACGGTGGTAAATTGATGGAGCCTTACGTTGTTGCAAAGCAAATTGACCAGGAGGGCAATACCGTTTACGAAAAAAATCCTACAACAAAAAGACAGGTTATATCAGAAAGTACAGCTAAAAAGGTTGTTTCAATGATGGAATCGGTTGTTGAAAAAGGTACAGGTAAAAACGCTTATATTCCCGGTTACCGTGTTGCAGGTAAAACGGGTACGTCTGAAAAGCTTACCGTAGACGGTGAATATATTGCTTCATTCGTAGGTTGTGCACCTGCCGATGACCCTCAGATAGCAGTTCTTATAGTTATCGATGAGCCTCAGGTTTATAACCACGGTGGTGGTGCGATAGCAGCACCCGTTGCAGGCTCAGTTATAGAGCAGACTCTCAAATATATGAACGTTGAGCCTGTTTACACCGACGAAGAGCTTGCAAAGCTTAATGCTTCTGCTCCCGACGTCAGCGGTATGACAGTTTCTGCCGCAAAAACCGCACTTGCAAATCAGAATTTCAATGCAAGGGTTGTAGGTGACGGTGATAGAGTTATTTCACAGTATCCCGTTAAAGGCTCAAGCATTCCTTTAGGCGGTGTTGTAATTCTTTACACAAGTGCTGAAAATACGAATACAGTTTCAACAGTTCCCGACCTTACCGGTTTGAGTATAAGCGAAGCAAACCAAAGGGCAGTTAACTCCGGTTATAATATTAAAATTTCAGGTGCAACTCTCGATAGTGAGGTTGTTTCTTACAGACAAAGTGTTGAAGTAGGCACAAAGGCAGAGCTCGGTACTACAATTACGGTTTACTTTAAGACAACCAGCGGAGTCACTGATGGCTAACTTTTTGATTGGTCTTTTTGCGAATTTGCGATATTTTAACCACCTCGCAGTATCGTTATACAGCTTCGGTGTCTAAAATTCGCAACTTCATCAAAAATCCCTAATCAAAAAGGGCTTGGTAGGTTAAGGTTTCGGATTTGAGGTTTTGCTACACAAAATGCGATATGATATAAATTTTTACTTTTCTTGTGCCGTAGGCATATATCGCACCGAAGGTATATCGCAGCATTAGCTATATCGCAAATCTGTCTAGATTTATATCGTGGCGCACAGCGCCCTCACTATTCACTAAAAAACGGGTGGTTTAATATGTTATTATCACAGCTTTTAAAAGATATAAAGGTTCTCAACTCTTACGAAGACAGAGAGATTACTGACGTTACCGATAAAAGCGGTAACGTGAAAGAGGGTTGTGCTTTCGTTTGTGTTGTGGGTGCGCGTTTTGACGGTCATTCTGTTGCCTCTGAAATGCTTTCTCAAGGTGCAGCTGCTGTAATCGTTTCAAAGGATTTAGGTCTTAAGGAGCAAATACTTGTTGAAAACACCCGTGAAGCATACGCTATTATGTGTAAAAATCTTTTTGGCAGAGCTGTTGACAGTCTTACAATGATAGGTATCACAGGCACAAATGGTAAAACCACCACAGCTTTTGTAATTAAAGATATTCTTAAAGCGTTGGGTATCGAAAGTGGTCTTATTGGTACAGTTAAAAATATGGTTGGTGAAAAATCCTTCCATACCGAGCTTACAACACCCGACCCTTACGATATGCACAGCCTTTTTAAAATGATGGTTGACGATGGTATAAAATACTGTGTTATGGAAACCTCTTCACAAGCATTTCATCAGATGCGTCTTGCAGGTATTCATTTTGATACAGGCGTTTTCTCAAATCTTACACAAGACCATCTTGATTACCACGGTACAATTGACGAATATAAAAAATGTAAAAAAACACTCTTTATGAATTGCGATAAAGGTGTTTTCAATGCGGATGATGAAGCATCCTTTTATATGGCGGATAACGTGCCTTGTACAAAACAGTTTTATTCAGTAAATAATTCTTCTGATTTTAAAGCGGAAAACGTAGGGCTTTTCTTTGACAGAGTAGAATATATTTTGAACGGTGAAAAGGTTGTTTTTCATATTCCCGGTGATTTTTCCGTCTATAACTCTTTAGCCGCAATTAGTGCAGTTGTGCAGTTAGGCTTCTCATTAAAAGATGTTGTAAATGCTATCTTTAATGCGGGTAGCGTAAGCGGCAGACTTGAGGTTTTAAAGACTAATACAGATTTTAGTGTTATTATTGACTATGCCCACAGCCCCGACGGACTTGAAAAGGCAATAACTGCCGTAAGAGGCTTTACAGAGGGTAAGGTTATTACTCTTTTTGGTTGCGGTGGTGACCGTGATAAAACAAAACGTCCCAAGATGGGTAAAATAGCCGCGGACCTTTCAGATATCGTAGTTGTTACAACAGATAATCCCAGAACAGAGGTCCCCGAAATGATTATCGATGATATTCTTGAGGGTACAAAAGAAAGTAATGCAGAAATTATAACGGTAGTTGACCGTAGCGAAGCTATTGCAAAGGCAATAAGCATCGCACAAAAAGGTGATACAATACTTCTTGCAGGTAAGGGTCACGAAACTTATCAGGTAATTGGTAAAGAACGAGTTCATTACGATGAACGCGAAGTAGTGTTTAGAGTGGTTAAATTATGAAACTTTCAATAAAAGAAATTGCTGATTTTTGCGGTGTTGAAGCAAAACTCAGTGGCGATATTTACAAAATATCAACCGATAGTCGCGATATAGATGAAAACACACTTTTCGTTGCTCTTATAGGTGAACGTTTTGATGGTAACGATTTTGTTGAAGACGTTCTTTCAAAAGGTGCGAAGGCTGTTGTTTGCAGTCGTTATAACGGTGACAATGAACGTGTTATTCTTGTAAAGAATACGGGAGAAGCACTTCTTAAAATCGCCAACGGCTATCGAAAAAAATTCAATATTCCTTTTATAGCCTTAACGGGTAGCGTAGGTAAAACTACAAGTAAGGGTATGATATATTCGGTAGTAAGTCAGAAATTCAATGCCTTACGTACTGCAGGTAATCTTAATAATGAAATAGGCGTACCGAAAACGCTTTTCTGCCTTGAAGAAGGGCATCAGGTAGCTGTTATTGAAATGGGTATGAACCACTTTGATGAAATTTCAAGATTATCAAAAACAGTTCTTCCCGATATCGGTGTTATAACAAATGTCGGCACTGCTCATATTGAAAATCTCGGCTCAAGAGAGGGTATTCTTAAAGCAAAATGCGAGATTCTTCATGGTATGAAAAAAGGCTCACCGCTTATTATTAACGGTGACAACGATATGCTTAAAACCGTTGAAACAGACGATTACAAGATTATAAAATTCGGTCTTGAAAAAGATAACGATATTTATGCAGAAAATATAATACCTCAACAAGACGGTAGCTTTTTTGAAGCTGTCTACGGCAACGAAAAAGCAAGGTGCTTTGTTCCCGCTGTTGGTATTCACAATGTTTACAATGCGCTTTGTGCAATATGTGTGGGTCTTCAGTTAGGCTACACTCTCGAAGAAGCTGCAAAAGGTGTTGCTTCCTTTGAGCCGGAGGGTATGAGGCAAAGGGTTACACAAATAAAGGGTATGACCTTTATTGAGGATTGCTACAATGCAAACCCCGATAGTATGTGTGCCGCGTTAGAAACATTGAAAACCTTGAAGAAAACAAGGATAATCGCTGTTTTAGGTGATATGCTTGAATTAGGTGATTATAGCGAGAATGCACATTCTCTCGTTGGTGAAAAATCTGCCCAGGTAGGCTGTGACTACGTGCTTACCTTTGGTAATGAAAGTAAATATATTGCCGAAAATGCCGAAAAAGGCGGAGTTAAGGCAATATCGTTTACCGACAAAGAAAAGTTAACCGATTATCTTAAATCAATTCTTTGTGAGGGTGATACGGTGCTTTTCAAAGGCAGTCGCGGTATGAAAATGGAAGAAATCTTTATTACACTTTATAAGGAGTGGGAAGTATGAATATTATAGTAGCTTGTATAGTTGCAGCGGTTATCGCATTTGGTATTTCTTTTGGTCTTGGTTATGTAGTTATTCCGTTTTTACATAAAATTAAATTCGGTCAGACAATTCTTGATATCGGACCTAAATGGCACAAAAACAAACAGGGCACACCCACAATGGGCGGTATACTTTTTATTGCGGGTACGGTTATTGCTTTTTGTGTCGTTCTTGTAATAGATAAGCTTTCAGGCGGCAATATAATTGAAGTGAACGATATTGTTGCAGATTCAATGAGGGTTAAAATCTACGGCGGTCTTATAATGGCTCTCGGTTTTGCTTTCATCGGCTTCCTTGATGACTATATAAAGGTTGTTAAGAAAAGAAACAAGGGCTTAAGTATTATTCAGAAAACTGCTTTACAGATAGTTTTGATGGTAGGCTATCTTGTTACACTCTATATGAATGACCCCACAGGCAGTATGTTTATTCCCTTCGTTGGTATGGTGGAAACAAAGATTTTCTTCTGGGTTATAGGTGTCGGTGTTATTTACTGTACAACAAACGCAGTAAACTTTACTGACGGTATTGACGGTCTTTGCGGTTCTGTTACCTTTACTGCCGCATTAAGCTTTATCGCAATAGCAGCTCTTCGTAACTGCTTCGGTATAAGCCTTTTAGCAGCGGCTCTTGCAGGCGGTCTTGTAGGTTACCTTGTCTGGAACTGGCATCCTGCAAAGGTTATGATGGGTGACTTAGGCTCAATGTTCCTCGGTGGTATGATAGTTGCATTCTCTTATGCAGTTGATTGCCCTCTCATAATTTTACTTACAGGTATAATTTACGTTGCTGAATTCGGTTCAGACGTACTTCAGATTGGCTATTTCAAATTAACTCACGGAAAACGTATTTTCAAAATGGCTCCCATTCATCATCATTTTGAAATGTGCGGTTGGAAAGAAGTTAAAATAGTAAAAATATTCTCTCTCGTTAATCTTATTGGCGGAATAATCGCAGTTCTTCTTGTTTATTTCGGTAATTTAAAATAAATTCAGTTAGGTGAGTAAGTAATGGAAAAGAAGAAAAACAAATTTACTTCCGGTTTATGGATAAAAGACGGATTGGACGTTCCATTCCTTTGTATTATGCTGGTGCTTATGGCATTCGGCTTAATTATGCTTTTGTCTTCAAGCTACGCTTACTCATATTACGAAACTGACGGTGATTCAAGTCTTCACTTTTTCTTCAGACAGTTATTCTTTATGAGCTTCGGTTCAGCTGTGCTGGGTGCGGTTTCACACGTGAACTATAAGAAATATATTCATCTTGCAAATTTAGCCTTGGTTGTTGCTTGTTGCCTTGTTGGTGTTACCATTGTAATAGGTAAAATAAAAGGTGGAGAAATTAACCGTTGGTTAAGCCTCGGATTTTTTGACATTCAGCCATCTGAAATAGCAAAGTTTGCAATTGTTGTTTTCTGTGCGGCAGGTCTTGATAAAAATCATAAAAAAATGATTAGCTCAAAGCCCTCTAAAAACATTATTGCACAGAAAATTGCAGATTTCACAAGTAATAAAATAGTTATAACCGAAGGTACAACAACCTTGTTCTTCTATTTCTTCTGGGTTGTCTTCACCGCAGGTCTTGTTTTCCTTGGTAGCCATCTTTCAGGTGCAATTCTTATAATGCTTTTCGGTGTTGCTATGCTCTGGATAGGTGAGGGTAGAGCAAGATGGTTTGCAATAGGTGTTGTTGCCGTTGCGGTTGTTCTCTTTATAGCAATTAACTTTTATGAGGATTTACCCATAAAAGATTATATGAAAGAGCGTGTTGCATCATGGCTTGTAAAAGACTTAACTGATACAGATAAAAGATGGCAGACAAACCACTCTCTCTTTGCTTTAGGTTCAGGTGGCTTCTTCGGTGCAGGCTTAGGTAACTCTAAACAGAAATATTTCTACGTATCAGAAGCGCATACAGACTTTATCTTCTCAATCATCGGTGAAGAATTAGGCTTTGTAGGTTGTTGTCTTGTTTTAGTTCTTTTCGGTGCTTTGATTTTAAGAGGTATATACATCGGTATGCACGCAAAAGACCGTTTTGGTACTCTTCTTGTGTTCGGTATTATGATGCAGATAGGCTTACAGGTTGTTTTGAATGTTGCCGTTGTAACTGATACTCTTCCTAATACGGGTATCAGCTTACCGTTCTTTAGCTACGGTGGTTCATCAACTCTCGTAACCCTGGGTGAAATGGGTATCGTTTTAGGTGTTTCTCGTCAGGCAGATTTACCTAAGGTTTATTCCTTTTCAACCAAAAAGCCACAGAAAAATAACAGATAATTCAGAAAGGGATGTGTGTTATGAAAGTATTGATAGCAGCAGGCGGAACAGGCGGTCACGTTAACCCCGCACTTGCAGTAGCGGGAGAAATTAGAAAAAGACATCCCGACTGGGAAATCTGCTTTGTAGGTACACCCGACAGAATTGAATCTAAAATTGTTCCTGAAGCAGGATATCCTTTAAAAACTATTGAAATGTCAGGCTTTAAAAGAGGCTTTTCACCTGCAGAAATTAAAGCTAACGTAAAAACTGTTACAAGGCTTCTTAAAAGCTCAGGTGCAGTTAAAAAGATTATAAATGATTTCAAACCTGACGTTGCAGTCGGTTTTGGTGGTTACGTAAGCGGTCCTGTAATCAGAATGGCAGCAAAGATGGGTATTCCCACCGCTATTCACGAGCAGAATGCTTACCCCGGTGTTACAAATAAAGCACTTGCGGAAAAAGTTGATGCAGTAATGCTTACAGTTGAGGATGCAAAAAAGCATCTTAAATGTAAAAACGAGCCTATTATTACAGGCCTTCCCGTAAGAGGTGAGCTTTTAGAAGCAGATGGTGAGATTTCAAGAGCCGAGTTAGGCTTTGATGAAAGACCTATCGTGCTTTGTATGGGTGGCTCTTTAGGTGCGAGAGCTATAAATGAAGCTATAATTGATGCTATAGCTTACGATAAAAGACGTGAAAAATATAATTATCTTATCGCAACAGGTCAGTACGGCTTATGGGTACCGGACAAGATGCGTGAAAAGGGTGTTGAGCCTGATAATTATAAGAATATAGAAATCAGAACATATATCAGCGATATGGCAAGATGTCTTTCTGCCGCAGACGTTGTAGTCTGCAGAGCAGGTGCATCCTCACTTTCAGAGTTTGAGGCTTTAGGTAAACCCTCAATTCTTATTCCATCACCTAACGTTACTGAAAATCATCAGTTCCATAATGCTATGGCACTCGTTAACAACAATGCCGCAGTTATTATTGAAGAAAAAGATTTGGACGGTAAAAAGCTGGGTGAAGCACTTGATGACCTTCTTTCTGATAAAAACCGACTTAAAGAAATCGGTGAAAATGCTCGTAAGATGGCAGTAACAGATTCATCAGCAAGAATTTGCGATATCATTGAGGGCTTAATAAAATAAACAGATAAACTACGATTAACACTTTGAGAAAAGCAGCATATTATACAGCGTACGAATATTATTCCTTTTGAGAGGAGCAAAGGTATGTCTGCTTTTGTTATTAACGGTGGTCGTCGTATAAGCGGTAGCTTACGTGTTCAGGGGTCTAAAAACAGTGTTCTGCCTATTCTTGCCGCAACGTTTCTTATTTGCGGTAAGTCAGTAATACATAATTGCCCCGTCTTGTCGGATACAAGCAGCACAATAAAGATTCTAAGGAATCTCGGTTGTACGGTTATTCGTGAGGGTAGCACGGTTATTGTTGACAGCTCAACTGCACAAGGTTATGAAATTCCCGATGATTTAATGCGGGAAATGAGGTCATCGGTTGTTTTTCTCGGTGCTATAATAGGCAGAATGAAAAGGGCTGTGATTTCTTCACCGGGTGGTTGCGAAATAGGGTTAAGACCAATTGACTTGCATCTTTATTCAATGAAACAGTTAGGTGTAAGAGTTAGTGAGGACTACGGGAAATTGGTTTGTGATGTGCCCGAGAAGCTTGAGGGTAACAGAATAACCTTTTCTTTTCCAAGCGTCGGTGCAACCGAAAATGCAATTCTTGCCTCGGCTACGGCAAAGGGCACAACGGTTATAGTTAATGCCGCAAGAGAGCCTGAAATTATTGATTTGTGTGATTATCTCAATAAATGCGGTGCTAAGATAAGCGGCGCAGGTGAAACGGTTATTACCGTTGAGGGTGTAAACGAATTAAAGCCTTGCGAGCATTCTGTTATTTGCGACAGAATAGTAACCGCAACCTACCTTATAGCAGGTGCAATAACAGGCGGAGATGTTTCTCTTGAGAATACTAACCCGGTGCATTTACAAGCGGTTTTACCACTTTTAGAAGAAGCAGGGTGTAACGTCAGCGTAAGATGTAAAACTATCCGGCTTAAAGCACCGTTAAGGGTTAACAGAATAGACAAAATAATTACTCAGCCTTACCCCGGCTTTCCCACTGATGCTCAGGCACCGTTTACTGCTTTAGCTTGTGTTGCTAAAGGCACGGGTGTAATAGTTGAAAACATTTTTGAAAGCCGCTTTAAGCATATTCCTGAGCTAATAAGAATGGGCGCATCTATAAAAACAGAGGGCAGGGTAGCCGTCGTTGAGGGCGTCGAAAGGCTTTACGGTGCAGAGGTTGTTTCACCCGATTTAAGAGGCGGTGCGGCTCTTGTTCTGGCAGGTCTTAGTGCCTCGGGTACTACGATAGTAAAAAATATAAAATTTATTGACAGAGGTTACGAAGAAATAGAAAATAACCTTTGTTTACTTAATGCAGATATCAAAAGAAAAGGATAATATAAATGGAAGAAAAAAGACGTACAACTAATAAAAAGTCTAAAACAGTTGTAAAACCGCCGAAGCCTAAGAAAAGTCAACAAGGCTTGTCAAGGGATGAGGTGCGTTCAATAAACAAAAAGAAAATGCGTCGCAGAAGAAAGATAAAAAGAGCGATTTTATCTCTTGTTCTGGCAGTTGCCGTTCTTTGTGTCGGCATTGTTCTTGTTTTTTCACTTTTCTTTAAAATAAATACAGTTACCGTTGCAGGTGATACTGCATATACAACTAAAAAAATAGTTGAAAAAAGCGGTATAACAATAGGTGACAACTTGTTTAAGGTTGATGAGGAAGAGATTTCTCAACAGATTTCAAAACAGTTACCCTACATAAAAAGTGCAACAATTAAAAGAGAATTGCCCGACACTATCGTTATTGAGGTAGAAGAAACAAAGGCTGTAGCTTGTATAAAAAACAACAAAACCTATGTCGTTATTGACAGTAACGGAAAGGTTTTGGAAAAGGCGGCAACTCAGTTAAAAGAAAAGCTTCCCGTAATCAAAAACGTTACAACAAAAACTGTAGAAGAGGGCAGTATCATCGAGCTTGATAATAAAAAAAGAAATGATACTCTGCCTCAATTACTTTCTGCGATAGAAAAAGCAGAGTTAGACAGTCTTACAGAAATTGATTTAAAAAACGTAAATGATATTAAAATCAAATACGATAACAGAATTATATTAAAAATCGGTAATCTTACCAATATCGAAAAGAAGTTAGCAAGAGGGAAAAAGGCTATTGAAAATGAAAATGAGATAAATGCTTTTGCTGAAGGTACTCTCGATTTGAAAACTGATCCCTATGCTTTCTTTAAGGCGGGTATAGAGGAAACAACTGTTCCTGCTAAAACAGAGAAACCTAAAAACGATAAAAACAACAATAAAGCGGAAGAAACTACCGCAAAAACTGACTAAAAAGTTAAAAATATCAAAAAAATTTTAAAAATAACTTGCTATTGCACAATTTATGTGTTAACATTTAAAAGATGTATAATAGTTATATGTATGTATAATTTTTAGGAGGAAGAAAAATGAACTTTGAAATTTCAAACGATTTTGAAGACGTTACTCAGATAAAGGTTATCGGTGTCGGCGGTGGCGGCGGTAACGCAATCAACCGTATGGTAAGCTCAGGCGTTCAGGGCGTTGAGTTTATCGCTATCAATACTGATAAACAGGTGCTTACATTCTCAAAGGCTACTCACAAAATCCAGATTGGTGAAAAAGTAACTGGTGGCCGTGGTGCAGGTGCTCGTCCCGAAATGGGTCTTAAAGCTGCTGAAGAAAGCAGAGACGCTATCGTTGATGCTCTCAACGGTGCTAACATGGTATTTATTACTGCCGGTATGGGCGGTGGTACCGGTACAGGTGCTGCTCCCGCTATCGCAGAGATTGCAAAGAGCAACGGTATCCTTACAGTTGGTATCGTTACAAAGCCCTTCGCATTTGAAGGTAAAAGAAGAATGCAGCAGGCAGAAGCAGGTATTGCAGAGCTTGCTCAGCATGTAGATAGCCTTATCGTTATCCCCAACGAAAGACTTAAACTTGTTTCAGACCAGAAGATTACATTTGCTAACGCTTTCGACGTTGCTGATGACGTTCTTCGTCAGGGTGTTAAGAGTATTTCAGACCTTATCAAGGTTCCCGGTCTTATCAACCTTGACTTTGCAGACGTTACTGCAGTTATGAAAGACGCTGGTCACGCTCATATGGGTGTTGGTCGTGCAACAGGTAAAGAAAAGGCAGAAGCAGCAGCTAATGCAGCAGTTTCCAGTCCTCTTCTTGAAACAACAATTCAGGGTGCAAAGGGTGTTATCATCAGCATCACATCTTCTGCAGATATTACTCTTGATGACGTTGACGTTGCAGCAAGCATCATCGCTGATGCAGCAGATGCAGATGCAAACATCATCTTCGGTGTTGCATTTGATGAAAAACTTGAAGACGAAATGGTTGTTACTGTTATCGCAACAGGTTTCGGCACAGATATTAACGGTCTTGCAAACAAATCCGGTGCAGCAGCTGCTGTAGACTCATCATCTGCAAATGATGACGAAGACGGTGATATCGTTGATATTCTCGGTCTTTTCAAGAAATAATTTTTGAAACAGATTAACCGACCGAAGTTTTTCGGTCGGTTTTTTAAATATTCAGTAAAAAGATTATTACATTTTTATTAAATTCAACCTTTTCCAAAAAATGTATGATATATTCTCTTTTGGAAGGTGTTTGAATGAGTATTGGTGATTTTTTTACAAGAGTTAAAGAAAACAAAAACAAGTGGCTTCCACGTGGTTTTGTAATAGTGCTTCTTGCGTGTGTTGCACTTTCTCTATATTCTGATTTTAACAAAGATGAGTTTACAGTGTGTATTGATGCAGGTCACGGTGGCAGTAGCATCGGTGCTGTTTACGGTAATGATGAAAGGTTAGAAAAGGACGATAACCTTAAGCTTTCACTTCTCGTTGCTGATGAGCTGAAAAAACAAGGTGTCAACGTAATAATGACCCGCGAAAGCGACAAAGATGTATCTTTGGAAAACAGATGCAGGATAGCAAATTTCGGTAGGGCAGATTACTTTCTGTGTATCCACCGTAACAGCTCTGAAAATGCGGATGCTAACGGTATAGAAATCTGGGTAAGCAACACCGCAACCGAAGAAGAAATTGATACCGCGCAAATAATTCTCGATAGCCTTTCAGATAAAGGTCTTTCTGTTGAAAGAGGGGTTAAGAAAGGCTTCAGAAGCGGTAGCGGAGACTATTACATAAATTCAAAGACGAATATGCCAAGCTGTTTGTTGGAAATCGGCTTTATTTCAAACTACGAGGATAATCTTGCTTTTGATGAAAATATTGAGGAGTATGCAAAGGCAATAGCCGAAGCAATTATTGATTCCTATGAGCAAGAATAAAAGAAAAAACAGAAGAAAAGCAAAGGTTTTAGATTTTCTGTTTACGGTTGTTCCGTTGTTATTGATTATAGCTTTTCTTTCAAGATGTATTCCCGACGGTACTGTCAGACTAAATATCGGTAAAAGCGGAATAGGTGAAAAAGCAATCGCTTTAACCTTTGATGATGGTCCAAGTGATTATACTGAAGAATTGCTTGACGGTCTTCTGGAATACGAGGTAACCGTTACCTTTTTTGTTATAGGTAACAAAGCAGAAAAAAGACCTGAAATAGTTAAGCGTGCTTATGACGAAGGTCATTTAATCGGTAATCACACTTATAATCATTTAGATTTTTATAAGTCAGATATTGATGAAATAAAGGAAAGTATTTTAAAGGGTGAAACCGTAATTGAAGAGATAACAGGCAAAAAGCCACTCTTTTTAAGAGCGCCCTACGGTCACGTTGGTATCTTTCAGTTGAAAGAGCTTGACTCGTTTTTTATTCATTGGTCAGCTTCAACTTACGACTGGTATAAAGAAGATGCCGATTTTGTTTACAATCGTATAATGAGCGAAGCAAAAGATGGTGCAATAATTCTTTTGCACGATACAAAGCAAACAACTGTGGAGGCGGTTTTAAGAGCTGTTCCCGAGCTTCTTGACCAAGGCTATGAGTTTGTAAGGGTAGACGATTTACTTTCGAGAAACGGTGACAGAATCAGAATGGGCACACCGTATAGAAGCTGTAGATATAATAGAGGGGCTATTTCCTTCTAAATAAAAAACCTCTGTGAGATTTCTCACAGAGGTTTTTGTATGTTAAGAATTAAAGCTTTTCGCAAATTGCTTTTGTATCTCTTGCGATAGCAAGCTCTTCGTTTGTGGGAACGCAGAATGCTCTTACGGGGCAACCGGGAACTGTAAGCTCGATTTCTTCACCGCGAACTGCATTTGCTTTTTCGTCAAGCTTAATGCCGAGGTAAGAGAGGTTGTTAAGAACATCTTCTCTTAAATCTGTACAGTTTTCGCCGATACCGCCTGTAAATGCGATAACGTCAACACCATCCATAGCTGCAATGTATGAGCCGATGCACTTACGAATCTGATACCACTGCATATCACGAGCAAGCTTAGCTCTCTTGTTGCCTTCTGCTGCAGCTGATTTAACAGCTCTGTCATCAGAGTGAACGCCTGAAATACCGAGAACACCGCTCTGCTTGTTCATAATCTTATCCATCTCTTCAGCAGAGATATTGTGCTTCTGCATAATGTATGTAATTGCTGAGGGGTCAACAGCACCGCAACGAGTACCCATCATAAAACCGTCAAGGGGAGTAAGACCCATGCTTGTATCAAGAACCTTACCGTCTTTAATAGCTGTGATAGAGCAACCGTTACCTAAGTGACAAGTGATAAGCTTGATGTCTTTAAGGTCTTTGCCAACGATTTCAGCTGTTCTGTATGCAACAAAACGATGAGATGTACCATGAGCACCGTAACGGCGGATATGGTCTTCTTCATAGTATTTGTAGGGAAGAGCGAACATATAAGATGTTTCGGGCATTGTGCTGTGGAATGCGTTATCAAAAACTGCAACCTGAGGAACAGAAGCACCGAAAACCTCGTTACAGCATTCAATACCAACAACGTGTGCAGGGTTGTGAAGAGGTGCAAGAGCACTGAGCTTATCAATTGCTTTAAGTACACCGTCATCAATGAGAACGCTTTCTGTAAAAATATCGCCACCCTGAACAACTCTGTGACCAATTGCGCTGATTTCTGAAAGGTCATCAATAACCTTGCAGTCACCTGTTGTAAGAGCGTCTTTAACAATGTTAAATGCAACCTTGTGGTCGGGGATATCTACGTATTTATCAAAGCTTCTGTCGTCAAAGGTTGAACCCTTTGTGTGGCTCATATCAGTTGCAATAGATTCGCAGATACCTTTTGCGAGAACTTTTTCGCCTTCCATATCAAAAAGCTGATACTTAAGAGAAGAGCTTCCGCAGTTAATTACGAGAATTTTCATCAATAAACCTCCATTAAAAATGCCTATTTTCTAAAAAAGAAAATAAAACACAATAAAATTGTGTAAAATACTTACCAAATACTAATTATACCATTCTTTTCGTTAATTTCAAGAGAAAAAAGAAAAAAGTAAATAATGGTATTATCTAATATGATAGAGCATTGATGAGTTTTTTCAAAAAAGAGGTGATTTTTTGAATTACGGTATAGTTGCTGAATTTAACCCGTTTCACAACGGTCATAAATATTTAATTGATTCAGTTAAAGACGAGAATAACACGGTTACTGTTGTAATGAGCGAAAGCTTTGTTCAACGCGGTGAATGTGCTTGTGTAGATATTTCTTCAAGGGTAAAAATGGCGTTGCTTAATGGTGCAGACCTTGTGTTATCCTTACCTGTGCCATATGCCACTGCAAGTGCAGAGAAATTTGCTTTGGGCGGAATATCAGTTTTAAGTGGTTTAGGTTGTATTGATTCTCTTGTCTTCGGGTCAGAATGCGGTGATGCCGAAATTCTTAAAAAATGTGCCGAAAATCTCACAAGCAACGAGTTTTTACCTGCTCTTGAAAAACGATTAGATGAAGGCCTTTCTTATCCTGATGCAAGGCAGAAAGCCTTAGCAGATTTATATGGTGAGGATTTTGCAAACATCTTATCTTATCCCAATGATATTTTAGGCATTGAATACGTTAAAGCAATAAAAGTTCTTGATAGCAAAATGACTTTTTCACCGTTGAAAAGAAAAGGTGTTTCTCACGATAGTGAGGCTTTTAATGGTGGCTTTTCTTCTGCTTCAGCTATAAGAAAATTGATGGCTTCGGGTGAAGCTTTTAGTGAGTTTATCCCTGAAAATGTTTTTGAAATTATAGAAGCTGACGTTAAAAACGGCAAAGCACCTGCGGATTTTAAAAATCTCGAAAAAGCGATTCTTTATAAATTGAGAACAATGACCGAAGAAGATTTCAGACAGCTACCCGATGTAAGCGAGGGGCTTGAATACAGAATTGTACAAGCAGTAAAAGCAACAACCTCTCTTGATGGGCTACTTGAAAAAATCAAAACAAAGCGGTATACTCATTCAAGGTTGAGAAGAATCATTCTTTGTGCTTTTTTAGGTATAAAAAAAGATGACGTTACCTTATCTGTGCCTTACATAAGAGTTTTAGGCTTTAATGAAAAAGGTGCAAAGCTTCTTAAAGAAGCAAAGGAAAAAGCAACTCTTCCCATAGTAACAAAAAGCTCGGATTTTAAAGCTTTAAGTGATGAGGCAAACAGAGTTTTTCAGCTTGAGTGCCTTGCAAGAGATATCTTTTCTCTTGCTCTTCCTCAAATAGAAGTTTGTTCAAAAGAAAAGACAGATAAAATGATAGTTTGTAGTGATACGGAGTAAAATATGGATTTAATTGTTATAGGTGGCGGTGCCGCAGGTCTTATGGCTGCAGGTACTGCAGCGCAAAGAGGGTTAAACGTAACTCTTATTGAAAGAAATGATAAGTTAGCAAGAAAGGTTGCTATAACGGGCAAAGGCAGATGTAACGTAACAAACTCTTGCCCTCTTTTAAACGAACTGATAAGCAACGTACCCGTTAATGGCAGATTCCTTTACGGTGCTTTTTCAAGATTCGGCACAGATGACACCATTGACTTCTTTGAGGAAATGGGCGTGCCTCTTAAAATTGAAAGAGGAAATCGTGTTTTCCCTGTTTCCGATAAAGCTCTCGATATTGTTGATGCACTTAATAAATTTATAACTGTAAACGGAGTAAAACGTAGGCAGGGAAGGGTAACGGAGCTTATAATTGAAGAGGGAGAGCTTAAAGGCTGTATAACTGAAGACGGCAAGAAATATTATGCCGATAACGTTCTTATTGCAACGGGCGGTCTTTCTTATCCCGCAACAGGCTCAACGGGTGACGGCTATACTTTAGCCCGTCAGGCAGGGCATACCATTACTGATTTAAAGCCCTCACTTGTTTCTCTTGAATGTCACGAGGGCTGGTGTACAGATGCACAAGGACTTTCACTTCGTAACGTAGAAATAAGAGTTGAAGATACAAAAACTTATAAAGAAATTTATAAAGATTTCGGTGAAATGCTATTTACTCATTATGGTGTTTCAGGTCCTATGATTCTTTCAGCCTCTTCCCATATGAGAAATATGGAAAAGGGAAGATATGTGATTCATATAGATTTTAAGCCTGCGTTGACTTATGAGCAGCTTGATAAAAGAATTCAAAGAGATTTACTTGAATGCTCGAATAAAAATCTTTTCAATACTCTTTCACTTATGTTACCGAGAAAAATGATACCTATTGCAGTTAAGCTTTCAGGTCTTAACGGTAATATAAAATCGAATCAGGTAACAAAAGAAATGAGAGCTTCACTTGTTGACTTGCTTAAGGATATACGCCTTACAGTAAACGATTTCAGACCTATTGATGAAGCTGTTATAACATCAGGCGGTGTAAGCGTTTCAGAAATTGACCCGAAAACAATGGAAAGTAAAATTCTCAAAGGACTTTACTTTGCCGGTGAGGTAATAGACGTTGATGCCTATACAGGCGGCTTTAATCTTCAGATTGCATTTTCAACAGGCAGACTTGTTGGAAACAGTATATGATATAAAGGAGAAAAAACTATGCCAATAAACATCGCAATAGACGGTCCTGCGGGTGCAGGTAAAAGCACAATTGCAAAAACTGCTTCAAAGGAATTAGGCTTTATTTACGTAGATACAGGCGCACTTTACAGAACAGTTGGTCTTAATGCTTTAAGACTTGGTAAAGATACTAAAAGTGCTGAAGAGGTTGTTCCCACACTTGAGGGACTTGAGGTTTCATTAAGATTTGTTGACGGTGAGCAGAGAGTTTTCTTAGGTGAAGAAGACGTTTCAACTGCTATAAGACAGAACGAGGTTTCAATGGCAGCTTCAAATGTATCAGCAATTCCCAAGGTAAGAGAATTCCTTTTTGACCTTCAAAGAGATATTGCAAAGAATAATAATTGCATTATGGACGGTAGAGATATCGGTACTGTTGTTCTTCCCGATGCACAGATTAAGATTTATCTTACCGCATCAGCAGAGGCTAGAGCAGACAGACGTTTTAAGGAACTTACCGAAAAAGGTCAGCAGGTAGAGTATGACGTTATTTTAAATGAAATAAAAGAACGTGATTATCAGGATATGAACAGAGAAATTGCACCTTTAAAACAGGCAGAGGATGCAATTCTCGTTGATACAACTGAGCTTACACTTCCCCAGTCAATTGAGCATATGCTCAACGTAATAAAGGAGCGTCTTTAATGGCTGAAATAACTCTTGCTAAAAAAGCAGGTTTTTGCTTCGGTGTGAACAGAGCAATCAATATGATTGAAGAGCTTGTTGAAAAGGGTGAAAAGGTTGCGACTCTCGGACCTATTATCCATAATCAACAGGTAATAGATGACCTTGCAAAAAAAGGCGTAATTGTGGTTGATGAGCCTTCGCAGGTGCCGGAGGGAACAATACTTGTTTTACGCACCCACGGTGTAACTCAAGACGTTTTGCAGGAAGTGGAAAAAATTGGTTGCAATTATATAGATGCCGCATGTCCATTCGTTAAGAAAATTCATAAAATCGTTCTTGATAACTCATCAGAAGATACGGTTACTCTTATAGCAGGTGACGAAAATCACCCCGAGGTAAAGGGGATAAAAAGCTGTGCGAAAGGTGAAGCTTTCGTAATAAATTCAGAGGAAAAACTTACTGAATTATTCCGGGAATATCCTGAATTGCCTCAAAAACCCATAATTTTCGTTTCACAGACAACTTTTAGCGTAAAAGAATGGGAAAAAAGTTTAAAAAAAGTAAAATTACTATGTACAAATGCAAAAATATTTGGTACAATATGCAGTGCGACCGATGAAAGACAAAGTGAAGCTGCTCAGCTTTCAAAAGTCAACGATGCAATGGTTGTTGTTGGCGGAAGGCATAGCTCTAACACTCAGAAGCTTTTAGGCGTTTGCCAAAGCAACTGTCCGTCTTTCCTTGTTGAAACTGCTGACGAGTTAAATGGTATCAATCTTAAGCAGTTTAAAACAATAGGTCTCACTGCGGGTGCATCTACTCCCGCCGGTATTATAAAGGAGGTACTTCAAACCATGTCCGAAATTGTCAAAGACCCTACTATGATTGAGGAGGAAAAAGTGCTGGACTCTGCAGCAGCTGAAGATTTCGATTTTGCAGCAGCTTTAGAGGAATCACTCAGTAATATGAGCGACCAGAAAGTTACTGGTACAGTATTGAGTGTTAGCCCCACAGAGATACAGGTTGATATCGGCAGGAAGCAAACAGGCTATATTCCCTACAGTGAATACAGCAACGACCCGTCCGCAGACCCCAGAGCTGAACTTAAAGTCGGCGATACACTTAACCTTATCATCATGAAAACAAACGACCAGGAAGGCTTAATTATGCTTTCCAAGAAACGCTACGATGCTATCGCAGCTTGGGACGCAGTTGTTGCAGCTGAGGGAACAGATACCATTCTCGAAGGTGTTGTAACAGAAGTTGTTCGCGGCGGTGTTATCGTTGTTTCAAACAATGCACGTCTTTTCATCCCTGCATCTCTTGCAACTGCAAGCAGAAACGATAAGCTTGAAGATCTTGTTAAAAAGACAGTTAAATTCAAAGTTATCGAAGTTAACAAGCAGAGAAGAAGAGCTGTTGGCTCTATCCGTGCAGTACTTAAAGAAGAAAGAAAAGCAGCAGAAGAGAAATTCTGGGCAGAAGTTCAGGAAGGCGAAGTTCGTAAGGGCGTAGTTAAATCACTTATGAAATTCGGTGCTTTTGTTGATATCGGTGGCGTTGACGGTATGATTCACGTTTCCGAGCTTTCATGGAACAGAATTAAAGACCCCTCAGAAGTTGTTAGCGTAGGCGACGAGGTTGAGGTTACAATCAAAGCTCTTAACCCCGAAAAGAAGCAGATTGCTCTTGGCTACAAGAAGCTTGAGGACAATCCTTGGGAAATCTTCAAATCAAAGTATGCAGTTGATTCTGTAGCAGAGGTTGAAATTGCAAACTTTACAGATTTCGGTGCTTTCGCACACATCGTTCCCGGTGTTGACGGTCTTATCCATATTTCACAGATTGCTAACAAGCACGTTGCAAAACCTGCAGACGTTCTTAAAATCGGTGAAAAGGTTGAAGCAAAGATTACTGAAATCGATGAGGAAAGAAAGAGAGTTAGTCTTTCAATCCGTGCTCTTCTTCCTGTTGAAGAAGCAGCTGAAGAAGTTGCAGAAGAAGCTGCTGAAGCAGAGGCTGTAACAGAAGAATAATCAAATTTCCCGTCCCTCCCTTAAAAGAGGGACGGTTTTTTGACTGCACAGTAATAACGAAAAAATTTTGCAGAAAAGAGGTGTGAAAATGTATTGTAGTAACTGCCAACGTCAATGCCCCGATAACTTCACAAGCTGCCCATATTGTTCGGCTGAATTGAAGGTTGATAAAAAGAAAAAACCTGAGGTTTTTCATTTACCAAAGAGTAAGCGATTCAGTTTATCGTTCAAGGGTAAAATAATTGCTTTATCTGTAATAGCTTTCTTACTTTGTGTATCAGCTGTAACTGTAGGACTTTTGAATGGCTCAAAGCCTGAAAAGGTCGTAAAAACAATGGTTCTTTCTATAAAAAATAAAGATACAAATGCTTATTATTCTCTTTATGATGAGCAAATTAAAAAGTATAATAAAGAAAACTGGTACTTTGGCGATGAAGAAACGTTTTCTGCTATGACGGAGCCGTTAGATAAAACAATAGATTTTTATACCGATAAATGCGGTAAGGGTTTCACCGTGCAATATGAAATTAATTCAGTGACTTACGTAGAAAAAGAAAAGTTTGATGCGTATTGTGACGTGTTAGAGAAATCCTTTGGCTACAGAAAGCTTCCTAAAGAAATTGCGATAGTTGATTTCGTAATTGAAGTAAAAGGGAGTGAGGGTGAGTACACAAGCGTTTACGATTCATTTGTTTGTATGAAAATAGGCGGTAAATGGTATCGCGTGTATTCATCAGTTTTCAATGAAATATCATTTTGATAAGGTGTGTTCAAAAGTAACACACCTTATTTTTTTGCCTAATTTGTCAAAAAAGATAATATTTTGTATTTTCCACAAAAATTTTGAACAAAATACAAAAAATATTTGACAAATTAACAAAAGTGTTGTATTCTAATTCCAAGCAGAGTTTTTTATGGGGTGGTTTGTTGGAAAAGTTTAATTTCAATGAGCTTAACTCTATGAGTAACGAGTTGCTTGTTCAGTATGCCCAGGATGGTAATGATCAGGCTATGTCGGTTTTATCTGCTCGTTTTCTTAATACACGCGGTTCAGGTGTAAGCGTTGCCTATCTTGATTCTGATGATTTCGTTCAAGAGGGTATGTTAGGTTTTTTGCGTGCCGTTAATTCTTACGACGTTTCAAAAGGCGTTCCCTTTGAGGCTTATGCTTTTAAATGTATGCAAAACAGTATCAACACTGCCGCGGTAGTTTATAAAAAAGAGTTACCTGTAGTTCCAGAAACAGAGCTTTCTCAAATGGCTGATACAGAAATTGACCCACTTGATAAAATTCTTGTAAGTGAAGAGCTTTCAAATGTTTTAAATACTTGTCAGGTTTCTCTTACCGATGTTGAGAAAACAGTTGTATTCTTAAAAGCCGCAGGCTTATCTTACGGTGAGATCGCAACCCGTTTGGGTATAAACGAAAAAAATATAGACAATGCGATTCAAAGAGCCCGTAAAAAATTAAAAGAGTTATGTACCGATTAGGTTCATATAAATATGTCCTCTTAGCTTAAAAGCAGAGCGTTGATTATAGGTAGCGGAATTTTCCGAAACCTTCGCCAAAGGTGGCGGTGCAATTCCGTTAGAGGGCAATATCATTTATCAAGCGAGGTAGCAAAAATGTACGAAGACAAAACACTCATCTGCAAAGAATGTGGAAACGAATTTATTTTCACAGCCGGTGAACAGGAATTTTATGCAGAAAAAGGCTTAGTAAACGAGCCCAAGAGCTGCAAGGCTTGCCGTGATGCACGTAAGCAGGCTGCAAGAGGTGAACGTGAAAAATTCACAACTGTTTGTGCTGAATGCGGAGGAGTAGCAGAAGTTTACTTCAAACCCCGTGAAGACCGCCCTGTATATTGCAGCGCATGCTTCAGCAAGAAAAAAGAAGCAGAGGCTTAATTCAGTACTTAATTACGGTTAAACGAAAATATCTGCGATAGCGACTAGAACGCTATCGCAGATATTTTTTGTTTTATATCGTTATTATCCCACCCATATTCTCAGGCTGGGCAACCTTTAAAATATAATCTCTGTTAGGTAAAGCACCCATATCTCTTAATGCGTTAACAGAGGTGTTGTAGGCTAAATCGGGCGTGTTGTTTTCCTGACTTAAATGAGCAAGAATGAAATGTGTTGTACCCTTATTTATAAGTGCGGTAAGAGTGTCGGCACAAGCATCGTTTGAAAGATGCCCCACGTCTGACAAAATTCTTTTTTGAAGTTGATAAGGGTATGGACCGCTTCGTAACATCGCAACATCGTGATTTGATTCGATATAAACTAATCTACAGCCTGTAAGATGCTGTAAAATATCGTTTGAAACGTAGCCTGTATCTGTTGCTACGGCAACCTTTGTTGAGCCGTCGCAACCGGTTATAACGTAGCCTCTTCCGTCTGCACAGTCATGAGAGGTCTTGAAGGGTTTTATTTCAAGTCCCGCAACAGTAATCGGCTCATCATTTATAGAAATATCAATATGCTTTTCGCATAAGGTTCCTTTTTGCTTCAATGCAAGAATTGTACCCGTTGAAGCGTGTACGGGAATCTGATATTTTTTAGCAAAAACACAAAGACCGTTAACGTGGTCAACGTGCTCGTGAGTAAGAAAAATCCCCTTGATTTCGCAAGGGTCAACACCTATATTTTTAAGCATCAAGTCAGTTTGCTTGGCACTTCTGCCTACATCAACAAGAATGCCACCGTCACTATCGCCTATGTAAACAGAATTGCCGCTGCTTGATGAAAACAGCGGACAAAATCTTATCATATTTAATTAATCCTCTTCAAAGTCAACTCTTTTAACGTCAGCACCGACACCTGTAAGCTTTTCTACAAGTAATTCGTAGCCTCTGTCAATAAGCTTTATATTACCGATAACGGTTTCGCCCTCAGCCATAAGACCTGCGATAACCATTGCAGCACCTGCTCTTAAATCGTCTGCTTCGACGGGAGCAGCGTGGAGCTTTTCAACGCCTGTTATCAAAGCTGTGTCACCGTTTACGATTATGTTAGCACCCATTCTTCTTAATTGGTCAATATATTTGAAACGGTTGTCCCAAACGTCTTCAACAACTGTACTTGTACCGTTGCAGGTGCAAAGAAGTGTAGTAAACTGAGGTTGCATATCTGTGGGGAAGCCGGGGTGAGGGCTTGTTTTAACTCTGCAAGCTCTTCTTCTGTTACCCTCGGAGATGATACGAACACTTTCGTCACCCTCAATAACGGTAACACCGCAATCCTCAAGCTTGTTTGTTATAGATTCAAGGTGCTTGGGGATAACGTTGTCAATAGTAACGTCACCGCCGACTGCGGCAACCGCAGCCATATAAGTACCTGCTTCAATCTGGTCAGGAATAATTGAGTAAGTGCAACCGTGCATCTGAGAAACACCACGGATTTTGATAACCTCTGTACCTGCACCTCTTACGTCAGCACCCATAGAGTTAAGGAAGTTTGCAAGGTCAACGATGTGAGGCTCTCTTGCGGCATTCTCAATAACTGTAAGACCTTTTGCTTTAACAGCGGCAAGCATTACGTTTATTGTAGCACCAACCGAAACAACGTCAAGGTAAATAGAAGAGCCGTAAAGCTCGTCGCATTGAACGTTAACGAGAGCATTTTCGATATCAACCTTAGCACCGAGAGCTTCAAAGCCTTTAATGTGCTGGTCAATAGGACGAACACCGAAATAGCAGCCGCCGGGAAGAGCAACACAAGCCTTACCGAAATTACTTAACAATGCACCTAAAAGATAGTAGGAAGCACGAAGCTTTCTTGTCATTTCATCGGGGATAGTAACGGGGGTAATGTTTTTAGAATCAACAACAATAACACCCGCTTCAGGCGTTTCAACCTTTGCACCGAGAAATTCAAGGATTTTTATCATTGTACGCACATCGCTTATGTCGGGTACGTTTTCAATTCTGCAGATATCACCTGCGAAAACAGATGCTGCGATAATAGGTAAAGCGGCATTTTTAGCACCGCTGATATTTATATTGCCATGGAGTTTGTTGCCACCGCGGATAACGAATTTTTCCACAAAATGCACTCCTTTATAAGTAGAATAAAAATCGGTAAAAAAAGCCGTACCGGGTCGGCGGTAAAAATCATAATACTTCTTTTGATATTATAACACTTTTAAAAGAAAAAAGAAAGAGTTATTTTAAAGAAACATTAATTTTTTTCAAAAAAGAATTCCGAAGTTTTCACCTCGGAATTCTCTTTGTTATTTGGCGTAAAGCATTTTGTAAAAATAGGGGTAAGAATTAAAAAATTGATTTAAAGTTACTCGGGTATTTGAGCCGGGGTCATTGATATAAAAGCTTGCTGTTGAAAGGGTGTTAGTATCTTTTACTCCCGTTACAACAACATAGTGCTGACTACCATTGGCTTTTTTAGCACCAACGATAATAGGCTTCCCCGATTTTAAAACAGAGTAAATTGTTTCAAGATAACCGTTACTGCTTGTTACAACGTTATAGCTTGCAGGCCAGTAAACAGCACCGCCTGATGTATAAGAAAGCTTTTTAGACATAGTATGAGGGTAGATGGTCGTACCTGTTCTGTGGCTTTCTGTCATAGCAAGAGCAGTTGTAGCACAGCCTATTCGGGCTATGGTCTGACCCGATGAACCGATTGTAACGTTTGCCCATCGTGAGTCTGTTTGCTTAAAGTCAGGGACATTCAGAGAAATTTTCGGGTAGTTAACAGAGCTGCTTCCCGAAGCTTTAAGATAATCAGAATGTACGTAGCCTGTTTTTAAACCGTTGTAAAGAATTTTACTGAAAGCACCGTCTGTTGAAAGCATGGTAACGATAGCACCGCTTGAAAGATAATCCTTAACGGTTGAGTTTAAAGAGGGGAGAGCTCTTACTCTTAATCTTCCTTGAGTGGTTTTTACTGTTCTTACGTCATTTGAAACGGTTGTAATATAATCACCGTGACAGTAGCCGTATAAGCTTTCACCGTATCTTACGTACCAATAATTATTGGTTTTTGATATAAGCGTAACGTATGCGTTTCTGTTAAGCTTACCTTTGATTGATGACGTTGAAGAGGGTGAGGAACGCACGTTCAATACTGTTGATGACGTTGTTACCTTGCCTGCACCGTAAACGTTATTTGATGCAGAAGCAGTCAAAGGAAAAACGTTAAGACTCAATATTACAATCATAACCAATAAAGCACTAATAAATCTTTTCAAAAAAATCACCTCGCATAGTAGATTTTCGCGTTCTGCGAATGTGTTAATCTTACCATACGAGGCTTTGAATTTCATTGTATAAATTTTGGAAAGAGGTATAAAACAGCTTTTAAGAATTCTGTTCAATAAGCTCTAAAGCTATCTGACGAAGCTCTTCAACAGAGCTTATAAGACCTATTCTCGCTCTGTAATTTGCGGCACCGTGAAGACCCTTTGTGTACCACGCGGCATGCTTTCTTGCTTCTCTTATGCCAACTCTTTCGCCCTTGTATTCACAAAGCTTTTCTATGTGCTTGAGCATTACAAGCATTTTCTCTGTAACGGTTGGCTCGGGTAACAAAACTTCATGCTCAAGGTATGCGTTTATTTGTGAGAAAACCCAGGGTCTTCCTAAAGCACCTCTGCCTATCATTACCATATCGCAACCGGTATCCTCCATAAGCTTTGCAGCCGACGGACCATCGATAACATCACCGTTACCTATAACGGGAATGCTTACCGCCTGCTTTACTTGTTTAATAATGTCGGTGTTAACCGGGGGCGCATACATCTGCACCTTTGTTCTTCCGTGAACGGTTATGGCAGAAGCACCTGCAGCTTCACATCTTTTTGCAAGCTCAACTGCGTTTATATTGTTATCGTCCCAGCCTGAACGCATTTTAACAGTAACAGGCACGGTTGATACCTCAACAACAGCCTTAACTATTTCAGCAGCAAGCACGGGTTTTTTCATAAGAAGCGCACCGCCACCTGATGAAGCCACCTTTGGTGCGGGGCAACCCATATTTATATCTATAAAGTCGGGCTCAAATTCAAGAGCCTTTTTTGCGGCAATAGCCATAGTTTCGGGTGAATTACCGAAAATCTGTGAGCCGGCAGGCCTTTCGGTTTCAGTGATAGAAAGAAGCTCAGCACTTTTCTTGTCACCAAGGCTTATGCCCTTTGCACTTGCCATTTCGCATACGGTATATGCAGCACCGTAGCCTCTGCAAAGCTCTCGGAAGGCTCTGTCAGCAACACCTGCAAGAGGGGCTAATGCAGCCTTTTCTTTTATTTCAAGATTTCCTAATATCATTATTTATCCTCGGTCTGATATTCTTTGACGTGATTTTTAATAGCATTAAAAGATTCTTCGCTTATATGATGCTCGATTTTACAAGCATCTTCTGATGCAACGTCTTTATCTACGCCTAACTTAATAAGAAATTCAGTAAGCATAGTATGGCGTTCAAAAACCTTTTTGGCAACAGCCTCACCCTCGTCGGTGAGAGTTATATAACCCTTTTCATCAACGTTTATATAACCACCGTTTTTGAGAAGACCAATTGCTCTGCTGACACTGGGCTTTGAATAACCCATATACTCACAAACGTCAATAGAACGAACGCTGTTATTCTTTTTTGAAAGTCTGTAAACGGTCTCAAGATACATTTCGCCTGATTCCTGCAAATGCATTAAAAGACCTCCTTTAAAAATACTTGAATTGATGTTGTTTAATAATAACACAAAGCGTATGTTATTTCAAGTCATATAAAAGAGAGTGTAATAAGTTACACTCTCTCATAAAATCATTCTTCCCTTGTATGCTTGAAATCAACTTTTCTCACTCTGTATCTTCCTGCTTTTAACTCTTCTAAAAGCTCTTCATTTGTTTTGATTTCTTTTTGGAAATAGACACCACCGATTCCTGCATCTTCAATTTCGTGGAAATCGGAGCCGCTTAAAACAATCTCTTTGTTGTGGAATTTTGCCCACTCTTCAGCAATTTCGTTAGAGGAATAGTGGCGGGGGTTTCCGTTGAAAATTTCATATCCGTCGAGAAGCTTCCAGTCGGCAACCTCCATATCTCTTCTGAAAGGGTGTGCCTGAACTAAAAGTAAACCGTATTCGTGAGTAACTTTTGATAACTCTTCAAGGTCCATAGCCATAAGGTCACCGTTTGAACGTAAAAAATCTTCGGTAACGCCGTAAACAAGATAATCGTTAGCGGTGTCATAAAAGTTTATCTCAACGCCTAAAAGAACGTTGAATCTGTCACCGGCTTCATCCTTGAGGATTTTATAGCCACTTAAAAAATGGTCTATCTTTTCATCCCATGTTGCGTTTTCCATATGGATTCTTTTGAACGTCATAGGGTTAAGATGGTTAGTTAAAACGATACCCCTATAGTCGGTATCTTTATAGCTTTCAACAAGGTCTTTTGCGGTTGCAACGGCACAATTGCTTATTTCTTTTGTGTGTGCGTGCATCTCGTACAAATATTCCATAAAAACAAAAACCTCACTATGATTGGATTTCTATGTGATTATACAACTATTTTTCTTTGGTGTCTATATTTTATTGTTGCAAAAATATATAAAAATGCTACAATATAATTGTGAATGCATTTTTGCAGAAAGGGTGGTATTATGAGAAAATGTGATGCTTGCGGAAAGCCTTATTCGGAAAGTAAGGATATTTTTTGTCCTCATTGCGGTGCGGTAGGTCAGAAAGATTGCAACCACGGTGCATCCTATGATTCTTCCCGCTGGGATAGAGGCGAAATTTACAGTAACGGTAACAACACCTATAAGCAAGGTGCAGAGCCTCACGCCCAGAGGATACCGTCTGCTTACAATACACCCCAACAAAATAAAGATGTGTCGGGAGAGCAGTTCGGGAAAGATTTTGGTGAAATAATTCTTCCCTCGTCTTTACGAAAGTTTATTGAAACAGTAGCCGGAAAAGCTAATGAAACTAAAAAAGACGAAAAAAAGATTGTTAAAATTATAAGTGCTGTATTCGCAATTATAGCAATGCTTAATGTTTTTATAGTTGGTATATCTGAGCTCGGGTTCGATAATGTTGCCGATACTTTTTATGAAGATGAATCTGTCGAATATTTAGATTGGGGCAGTGAATACTCCGTAGACGTTATAGCGGGTGAGGTGTGTATTGAACCCTTTGAAGATTGGGACGGAACATGGTTTTTCGATTTGTATATAGAAAAGCTTTATATGTATTCAGGCGATGAGGAAATGGCTATTGAGGTGTGCGACAAGCTTTCGGGTGATGATTATGTTTATCTTGACGGTGTGTTCTGTACAATGCCTGATAAAATAATGAGTCTCGAAAAATACGATACTATTGTTTTTGAAGAGGGAATTTACGTTGCAGGTGATGCCCAAAGCACAGATGCTCACACCATACAGTATTGGTTTGAGGCAGGAGAGATTATTTATTGCAGTTCTCTTACATTCAATTTTGACGATGGCTCTATGGTTAATCTTGTGCTTCCCTTTGATGCCTTTAGCTGTGATGAAGAGGGAAACGTAGTTTACTATACTTGTAACATAAACGAAGATGAAAACAAGGTCATGTTTGAAGAAACAAAGCCCGTTACAGTTTTAGAAGAATTTGATTGTGTTGTGGAATTTTAAAATATGAACAAATCTAAAAACACCGCCTTTTGCGCAATGGTGAGTGCATTGTCGGTTGTGCTTATGCTTGTGACAACTGTCTTACCCGTTATGATGTATGTTTTGCCTATAGTAACAGGCGTACTCATTATGCTAACAGCAGAGGTTACAAGTAAAAAATGGGCAGTCGGCACATTTTTTTCAACCGCAATAATTTCTCTACTTCTTCTCACCGAAAAAGAAACTGCATTGACATATCTTTTCTTCTTCGGTTGGTATCCTCTTATAAGAGATTATTTATCAAAAATTCCTAAAGTATTGCAATACGTTTTAAAGCTTATAATGTTCAATTTTTCTGCCGTTGCAATAGGTGTTTTGGGTGTTTACGTTTTCGGTCTTTCAAAAGACGATTACACAGAATTCGGGAGATTTACAATTCCCATTCTTCTCGCTATGGCAAACGTTGTATTTTGGCTTTACGAATTGATGTTGAAAAAGTACTCTTTTTTACTGAAACAAATCGGCAAAAGAATAAGAAAAAAGTTGAAATAAAAAGGTTAAAATTGCAAAACGGAAAATAGCAACCGTTTTGCAATTTTTTTATTAAACGAATTGTTGAATAATTATGTTATTCTATTGACAAAATACGGCAAAAAAATGTATACTGTTACTATGTATAAATATGAAAAAATAGGGGGCTATTTTTATGCAGAAAAAAACCGTTGCTCTTACAGGTTCTTCAGGCACAATGGGTTTCCAGGGCTTTTTAGAACTCTATAAGAAAAAAGACCAGTACAATATTGTTCTTCTTAACAGAGACAGTAAGAAGAACCGTGAGAAATTCGCACCTTATATGAATGACCCTTCAATCAGATTTGTTTGGGGTGACCTTACAAAATACGAAGACGTTCTTGATATGGTAAACGGTGCAGACTATGTTCTTCACGTTGGCGGTATGGTTTCTCCCGCGGCAGACTACTATCCCGTTAAAACTCAGAAAACAAACGTTGCAGCTGCTCAGAATATCGTTAATGCTATTAAAGCACAGCCCGATCCTGATGCAGTTAAAGTTGTTTACATAGGTACAGTTGCTGAAACAGGTGACAGAAATGCTCCTATCCATTGGGGTAGAACAGGTGACCCGCTTAAAGTAAGCGTTTACGACCACTATGCTATCAGTAAGATTAAAGCTGAAGCTGTTTTTGCTGAGTCAGGTCTTAAGCATTGGGTATCACTTCGTCAGTCAGGTATTCTTTATCCTGCAATTCTTAAAAATCTTGAGCCCATTATGTATCACGTTCCGATTAACGGTATGCTTGAATGGGCAACAGTTGAAGACTCAGGTCGTCTTCTTGCAAACGTTTGTGGTGACGATATTCCCGAGGAATTCTGGAGACGCTTCTACAACATCGGTTCAGGTGAAGAATACAGAATTACAAACTATGAATTTGAAGACCTCCTTCTTGGTACATTAGGTCTCGGCTCACCCAAGAAGCTCTTTGACCCTCATTGGTTTACAACACGTAACTTCCACGGTCAGTGGTATTATGACGGTGACGAGCTTGAAAAATATTGCCACTTCCGTGCAAATATTCCTGTTAAACAGTATTTCAAGAGCATGATGGATAAGGTTGAATCCTTCTATAAATTAGCTTTCCTTGCAAAACCCTTTGCACCTATTCTTAAAAATCTCTGGATGAAAAAGATTGCAGAAACTCCCGAGTACGGTACTCTCTGGTGGGCAGCAAATAAAGTTGACGTAAGAATGAAAGCATACTACGGCAGTATGGAAGAATATGAAAAGCTTCCGAGAAAATGGGAGGATTTTGAAATCATTATTCCCTCAAAGAAAACAACTGCTGATGACGTTAAGATTCTTGACCACGGTTATGATGAAACAAAGCCCTTCGATTCTCTTACTCTTGAAGATTTACAGAAGGCTGCTGAATTCAGAGGCGGTAAATGTCTTGCAACTGAAATCGTTGATATGTACACACCTGTTAAATGGGTAAGCGCAAGAGGCAACGAATTCGAAATGTCACCCAACCTTGTTCTTAAGGGTGGTCACTGGTGTCCCGCAGAGCTTCCTTGGCCCTGGAATTATGACGAAGAAGCAAGAATCAATCCCTTCTTTGCACAGGTTTGGGACCGTGAAGGTGAAAATAACGTTTATGGCCCTGAAATCTTTGATAACTTTAAGGAGAAAGTAACACAATGAAAATATTTATGATTGGCGGCACAGGTCTTTTAGGCTGCGAAGCTGCACGTATATTTATCGAAAGAGGTCACGAGGTTACAAGTGTGGCTCTTCCTCCTCTTCCCGAAGGAGCTCCCATTCCTCAGGAAATGAAGCTCGAATTCTGCAACATCTATGAGAAATCAGACGATGAAATCCGTGAGCTTCTCAAGGGTCACGATTGCTTCGTTTTCGCAGCAGGTATCGACGAAAGAGTTGAATTCCCTGCACCCGTTTACGATGCATACTACAAATACAACATCCAGCCTCTTGAAAGAATTCTTCCTCTTTGTAAAGAGGTTGGCGTTAAGAGTGCTGTTATTCTCGGCTCTTACTTTGCATATCTTGCAAAAGAACGCCCTGATATGAAGCTTACAGAGAAGCATCCCTACATCAGAAGCCGTATTGACCAGGAAAACGTTGCTTTCTCATTTGCGGATGATAATTTTGATGTGTCAGTTCTCGAGCTTCCTTACATTTTCGGTACTCAGCCCGGTAGAAAGCCCGTTTGGGTTATCCTTATCGAGCAGATTAAGAGAATGGATAAGCTTCCCTTCACAATGTATCCCGGTGGCGGTACAGCAATGCTTACTGTTCGTCAGGTTGGTGAAGTTATCGTTGGTGCTGCTGAAAAGTCAAAAGGCGCAAAAGCATGGCCCATCAGTATGTATAACTTAACCTGGAAAGAATTCCTTAAAATCGTTTATGCCGCAAGAGGTATGGGTGAAGACCGTAAGATTATCAGCGTAGCTCCCTGGATGATGCGTATGGGTCTCGGTGGAGTTAAGAAAGAATATGCTGCAAAGGGTATCGAAAGCGGTATTGACGTTGACGGCCTTGCAGATATTATGGGTCTTAACCTCTTCATTCCTGACCGTTTCTCAAAAGAGCTCGGTGCAACTG
Source organism: Acutalibacteraceae bacterium (assembly GCA_045638585.1). GTDB lineage: Bacteria > Bacillota > Clostridia > Oscillospirales > Acutalibacteraceae > DTU089. The sequence goes on from JAZUBO010000007.1 coordinate 99,377, forward strand.
ACGACGATATCAAAGCAGCAATCTTTGATTCAATCAAGGTTTCACAGGCTGTTTACGATGGAACAGTAGAATTGTTAGGTATGAAAGGCGAATAATTTTTCGTGATTTTGCACATCCTACGGCTTTTCTCCCACCAACCTTGCGTATCTTAATACGCTTCGGGTGGCATAAAAACCGTATTATGCACAAACTGACGAAAAATACTGTCGATTTGTGATTTTGCACATCCTACGGCTTTTCTCCCACCAAACTCGCGTATCTTAATACGCTTCGGGTGGCATAAAAACCGTATTATGCACAAACTGACGAAAAATACTGTCGGTTAGTGAAAACGAGAATTAATTAACCTCTAACAGATTAACAGGCAAATTCTGAAGATGCTTTCTTTAGAATTTGCTTGTTTTTTATTTTCTTTAAATGTAGTAATAATTAATAAAAGCACCCTCATATACTTGTATTGAACTCGTATAGGAGGGTGTTTATGAATTACGATTACGATATCCGTGCAGTTGAATTGGCAAATTATATAGTGGAAAATAAAGCAACTGTGCGTTCTGCCGCAAAAAAATTCGGTGTTTCAAAATCTACCGTACATACAGATATTACAGTAAGGTTAAGACGTATTAACCCCACTCTTTTCAGTGAGGTACGAAAGGTGCTTGACGTGAATAAGGAGGAGCGTCATATCAGGGGTGGAATTGCAACCAGAGAAAAATATCGCAAAGAGGCAATTTGTACCAAGTGAGTATAAATTTATTGACAAAACTACTCTGAAATTGTATATTGAAATATATATTTATTAAATTTTCGGAGTGCAATAATATGAAAAAAATTATAAGCTTATGCCTTGTTGCAGTTGTTCTTGTTGCTTTCTGCTCTTGCGGCAGAGGTGAAGAGGATGACGGCAAAGCATTGTTGACAGCAGATTCTACTATCAACGTTACAAGTAATGCAGGTGTAATAACTCTTAATGAAGACGTAGTTGCTATTATGCTTGGTGTATTTTCTCCCGAGCATTTAGGTTTAAGCGATGTTATTGAAAGCTATGACCTTAAGCTTGGCGCAACAAAGGTTTTCGGCAATGACGCTTGTCTTGTTGAGGCTTATGCTGAGGGTAGTGATTCTCCCGAGGGCATTTTCGCGATTTCAGGTCAGGATTGTTATGTCTTTAAGAACAATAAATATATGCTTCTTACTGTTGATGGTCCTGTTGATGTCACAGATAATCAGGTTGTCACACCTTCACCTGATGAGTCTGCAGGAGCTGAGAATAACTCAAATGCTTCTACTTCACAGGCAGAAACAAATCAGGTTTCTACAACTGAAGGTCAAACCTATGCTCAATTACAGTCAGGTATGCAATATAATGCAGAAAATGATAAGAAATTAAAGGAGAAGTTCTCTTCATATTCAAAAGAAGCTTTAGGCATTGAGAAAGATTTAAGCGAGTACGTTTTAGTTGCAACGGGCAACTCAACAACAGCTCTCGAGGGAGAAAAGGTTTATATTGTTTACCTTTATGAACAAGACGGAACAAAAACAACCTTTAAATTAGCTATAACCGATGACGGCGCTTATAAATTCAACGAAACAAACGGTAAATTTGAAAAGCTCAACTAATTAAAATTTAACCGATAAAAAACTGTGTTTACTTTCGAGTAAACACAGTTTTTACTTTTATCAGTTTTCGTAAAGCTGTAAAATTTCAGCTGCTTTTTGCTTAACTGAATAAACAAGGTCGTTGGGCGATTTTACTTTAACACGACCGCCAAATTGAACAATCCATGAAACAAGCCCTTCGCTTGCGGCAACGTTAGTTCTTAAAATGAAATGCTCGTCGTCATATTTTTGAATCTTAACGTTTTCACCGAATCTGTCAAGCATAGGCTCAAGAGTGTTGTTGTTGCAAATGAATTCAACGGGCTTGGGCTCACCGCTGTACATATTAAAAAGCTTTGAAGCATAATCGGCAGAATCAAAATGATTTTTATAATCAGAAACCTCTGAAAAATGCCTTGCAGGTAAGCTTGTTTTTTCAAGATGCTTGATTTTATCAATTCTTAAATTCATAAGATTATCATATTTTTCGTTGTTACAAACAAGGTAATAATGGTCATCTGACCAGATAAGAGCATATGGACTTACCGTGAAGCTTTTTTCTTCTTTGGCGGTTTTAAACTCTTCGGTGATACGTCTTCTTGTGTAAGTGAAATTAACCTTTACGTTAGCGGAAATTGCTTCGTCTAAAAGGCTTATTGTGTAGTAAATTTCTTCGTTTTTACATTTAGGTCTGTTGTCAACGTATACTTGAGAATGAAGAATTTTTGCTTGCTTTTCGCTTGCAAAGCTCTCAATTTTTTCAACAAGCTGATTAGTTTTCTTTTGTGAAATAAAGTTAGCCGCTTGTACTGCATCAGAAAGAAGACGTAATTCTGCAAGCTCAAACTCTCGTGCACCTAAAAAATAACCGCCTCGGTTTTTTGAGCCTGTGTGAATTATATCGAAGCCGTATTCTCTCAAAATATCGATATCATTATAAATTGATTTTCTTTCAGCGGGTATGTCTAACTGGGAAAGCTCGTCGCAGATTTCCGTAGCGGCAAGATAATTATTCTCATCAGTTTTCTTTCTTAAAATATCGACAAGATAGAGTAATTTTAATTTGGATTTCTGAACGCCTGCCATAAAACCGAGCTCCTTAATCACATTATGAATTCATTATAATAATTTTACTATAAATTCTTTATTTTGTAAATAATAAATGCAATGAGATATTTACAAAAAGAGGGGATAGGTGTATAATTAAGATGTGTTTTTATGTAATTTTATGGATTGCGAATACTGTCTTTTTTTGAATGTGTGGTGTTAAAATGATTGGTTTGAAAATTGGTATGGATATAGGCACGGGTAACGTAACAGCCGCTGTTGACGGTAAGGGCATCGTTCTTTGTGAGCCTGCCGTTTTAGCTCTTGAAAGAGAAACGGGTGAGGTTATTGATGCAGGTAAAAATGCCTTTGATATGACGGGTAGATGCCCCGATGCAATTAAGCTTACAAGACCTCTTCTTTCAGGCGGTATTGCGGAGCTTGAAAATAGTGAGAAGCTTATCCGAACTTTTTTAGAGCGTATCTGTAAAAATAAGATATTCAAGCCCGTTGTTGCGGCAACAATGCCTGCAGGTATAACCAATCTTGAAAAACGCAATATTTTAGACTGTATTTTAAAAGCAGGTGCAGGAAAAGCTGTTCTTATTGAAGAGCCTTTAGCGGCCGCTTTGGGTATCGGTATAAATCCTGAAATGCCTTACGGAACAATGATAGTAAATATCGGTGCAGGAACAACAGGTGTTGCCGTTGTTACAATGGGCAGTATAGCAGTTGCTAAAAGTGCCGCAGTCGGTGGCGACGATATGGACAGAGTTATTAAAACCTATCTCAAAAACAACCGTGGTATTGAGGTTGGCAGGCTTACCGCTGAAGAATTAAAACAGCTTATCGGTGGTGCAAAGGTCCGCGAAGAAACAATCGCCGCAGTTGCAAAGGGTAAAGATACTGCAGACGGTATGCCCTTATTCTTCGAGGTTACTGCCCAGGAAATTAACTTCGCTATCAGAGATTGCGTTGACGAAATCTGCAAAGCAATAACCGACGTTCTTGAGGTTACACCACCCGAGCTTGTAAAGGATATTACCGATAGCGGTATTTTCCTTTGTGGTGGAATGTCCAAGCTTTACGGTATTGATAAATATATTGAAGAGGCTACGGGAATTCGTGTGAAAATACCCGGTAACGAAACCAATGTTTCTGCATTAGGTTGCCTCAGAGCATTGAATGAAGAAAATTATTTAAAACAAAACGGCTACCATTTTGTTACTCTTGAAACACTAAAATAACTTTATGAGGTGAACAATGAAGCTTCTTGTTATAGACGGAAACTCAATTCTTAACCGTGCCTTTTATGGTGTAAGGCTTTTAAGCACTAAAGACGGCAGATATACAAACGGAATATTCGGCTTTATGAACATTTTTCTTCATCTGCTTGAAGAATATAAGCCGGATAGTGTTGCTGTTGCCTTTGACGTAAAAGCACCAACCTTCCGTCACGAAATGTATGATGAATATAAAGGCACAAGAAAGCCTGCCCCCTCGGAGCTTATTGAACAATTCCCTACGTTAAAAGAGCTTTTAGGTTATTTAGGTTATTCCGTAATAGAAAAGCCGGGCTACGAGGCAGACGATATTTTAGGTACACTTTCTGCTGCTTGCGGTGAAGATGATTTCTGTTATATCGCAACGGGTGACCGCGACAGCTTACAGCTTGTAAGAGATAATGTAAACGTAGTTCTTGCCTCAACTAAAATGGGTAAATCAATAACTACCGTTTATGACCGCGATAAAATAAAAGAGGTTTACGGTGTTGAGCCTGAGCAGCTTATTGATATAAAGGCAATTCAGGGTGATACTTCAGATAATATTCCCGGTGTTGCGGGTATAGGTGAAAAGGGCGCTCAGGAGCTTATCGGTAAATTCGGCTCGGTTGACTATATCTATGAAAATCTTGAAACTATAGACGTTAAAGCAGGTATTCGTGCAAAGCTTGAAGCATCAAGAGAAAATGCTTTTTTGAGCAAAAAGCTTGGCACAATTTGCCTTGAAGCACCAATCGACCGAAATATTGAAAGCTATTCAATAAAGAAGCCTGATACCGTAAAGGCATCGAATCTTCTTATGTCTTTAGAAATGTCAAAGCTTCTCGGAAGACTTAATTTTGATGAAGAAGAAATTGTTTCAAGGTCAGATGCAAAAACGGTTAAGCTTTATGAAGTTACCGATACAGAAGAGCTTTTAAACAGCTTAAAAGCAACAGGCAAAGCTTATTTTACAACTAAATTCAACAATGGCGGTATTGAGTATATTTTATTTAAAACTGCCGATGGTGTTGCTCTTGTAGGTAATTACGATTTTATGTTTATGAGCTTTGCTACCGCATTTTTCGGTGATGAGAGTATAAGCAAATATACTGATGACTCAAAACAGCTTTACGGCTTTTGTGATATGAACGGCATTGAGGTGAAAGGTATTGTACTTGATACATCTCTTGCAGCATATCTTCTTAACCCCAATTCATCAGATTATTCTGTAAAGGTTTTAGCAGGTGCATATTCCTTATCACCTATAAAAATAGAAGCAGCAGATTTATACGAGTTTTACATGGCAGAAAAAGAGTACGTCGATAGTGCCGCTTATATTGAATCCTTAAGCGTTAAGCTTTCCTCTGCGATAAAAGAAAATGAACAGGAAAAGCTTCTTTCTGAAATTGAGTTACCTCTTGCAAGAGTTCTCGCTTCAATGGAAAAGGTTGGCTTTTGTGTAGATAAAGAGGGGCTTGAAAGGTACAACGAAAAAATTTCCGCAGAGTTGGAAACAAGTCTAAAAAACGTTTACGATATGGCAGGGTGCGAGTTTAATCTTAATTCACCCAAACAGCTTGGTGACGTATTGTTTTCCGAAGATAAATTAAATCTTCCTCACGGAAAGAAAACTAAAAACGGCTATTCTACAAATGCGGATGTGCTTGAGGGCTTAAGAGATAAGCATCCAATAATCAACGAAATTCTTTGTTACAGAGGCCTTATGAAGCTTAAATCAACCTATTGTGAGGGTCTTTTAAAGGTTATTGATAATGATGGCAGAATTCATTCAACTCTTAACCAGACCGAAACAAGAACGGGTAGAATTTCATCCGCAGAGCCTAATCTTCAGAATATCCCCGTAAGAACAGAGCAGGGCAGAGAGTTAAGAAGATTTTTTATTGCCGATGAGGGCAAGGTGCTTGTAGATGCCGACTATTCACAGATTGAATTAAGAGTGTTAGCGGCTCTTGCCGACGATAAAAATATGATTTCTGCTTTCTTAAGCGGTGCTGATATCCATTCTATTACCGCTTCTCAGGTTATGGGTGTTGCTTTGGAAGACGTTACCCCGGATGACAGGAGAAAAGCAAAGGCTGTAAACTTCGGTATAGTTTACGGTATTGGTGCATTTTCTCTTTCAAATGATATAGGCGTTTCAGTTACCGAAGCTGACAGATATATCAAGGGATATCTTGCGAATTACAGCGGTGTAGCCGCATTTATGGAAAATGCAAAAACCTCTGCAAAGGAAAAAGGGTATGCAGAAACCTATTTCGGCAGAAGACGATATCTCCCCGAGCTTCAGGAAAAAAATGCAATAAGAAGAGGCTTCGGTGAAAGAGTTGCAATGAATATGCCTATTCAGGGTACTGCGGCAGATATTATTAAAATTGCAATGATAAGAGTTTTCGAACGCTTGAAGGCTGAATACCCCGAAGCAAAGCTTATTATGCAGGTACACGATGAGCTTATCATTGAAGCTCCCGAAAAAGATGCTCAAAACGTAGTTTCTCTTCTTAAAGAAACTATGGAAAATGCTTGCGAGCTTTCTGTTCCGCTTACGGTAGAGGTTGAAAGCGGAAAGACCTGGTACGATACAAAATGACGGATTTGATTTTTGAAAAAATGACTGAGCAACATATTCCAAGGGTTGCAGAGCTTGAAAAACAAAGCTTTTCAACACCTTGGAGTGAAGCTGCTCTTTCAGAGGAATTGTCAAATAAATTTGCAAGATTTTTCATTGCTTTGTTAAATGGTGAGGTTGTTGGTTATATAGGCTCTCACAACGTTTTAGGTGAGGTTTATATAACAAACGTTGCCGTTTTCCCTCAATACAGAAATAAGGGTATTGGTGAAAAACTTATTAAAAAGCTTGTGGAAGCAGTTGAAAGTGAAAAAGCTGATTTTATCACTCTTGAAGTGAGAAAAAGCAATATTTCTGCAATAAAGCTATATGAAAAATGCGGTTTTTGTGCGGTTGGTGAAAGAAAAAGCTTTTACGAAAAGCCTTGCGAAGATGCAGTTTTAATGACAAAAAATTTTAATTGATACGGAGATAATTTATGAAAATTCTCGGAATTGAAAGCTCTTGCGATGAAACAGCCGCATCGGTTGTTGAGGATGGCAGAAAAGTGCTTTCAAACGTTATAGCTTCTCAGGTTGAGGAGCATAAAATATATGGTGGTGTTGTACCTGAAATTGCGTCGAGAAGACACGCGGAAGCAATATGCGGTGTTGTTGACAAGGCGCTAGCGGACGCAGGCTGTACCCTCGATGATATAGATGCACTTGCAGTTACATACGCTCCCGGTCTTATCGGTGCCCTTCTTGTTGGTGTTAACTATGCTAAAGGACTTTCTTATTCAACGGGTTTACCCCTTATACCCGTTCACCATTTAAGAGGTCATATTGCGGCAAACTATATTTCAAATGAAAATATCGAACCACCTTTTATCGCTCTTGTGGTTTCAGGTGGTCATAGCCATATAGTAAACGTTAAAAGCTATACTGATTTTGAAATTATCGGAAGAACTCGTGACGATGCCGCAGGGGAGGCTATGGATAAAGCCGCAAGAACGGTAGGCTTACCTTATCCGGGTGGTGTGAATCTGGATAAAATTTCAATAAACGGTGACGAAAATAAATATAAATTCCCCGTTCCCAAAATTACCGATTCGAAGTACGATTTCAGCTTCTCCGGTTTAAAGACATTTGCGGTAAACCTTGTACATAATGCTTCTCAAAAAGGTGAGGAAATCAAGCCCGAAGATTTAGGCGCTTCTTTTATAAAAGCGGTAACAGATATTCTTGTTGCTCATACAGTTGAGGCGGCAGAAGAATTTGGTGCGAAGAAAATCGTTCTTGCGGGTGGCGTTTCTGCTAATTCCCGTTTGAGAAGAGTGATGGGTGAAAAATGCAGGTGTAAAGGTATAGACCTTTATATGCCTGAAATGAAGTATTGCGGTGACAACGGTGCGATGATAGCTTCGCAGGGTTATTATGAGTTTGTAGCAAAAAAAGACTCCGAAGATTTTCATAACTTGTCTTTAAATGCGATTGCTACAAAATCTATAGATAAGGTGTAAAATATACCAAAAAATGTAAAAAATATGTAAATCATCATTAACTTTAACAGTTTTTTCACTATATGTTTGGTTAATATGATAATATAAATTTCTTGACAAATATGTTATAATTCAACCGTATAAGTTTATACTTAACTGTATTATGATTTGGAGGAATCACAAATGAAGAAAAACTTCAAGAAATCTTTAGCTGTGTTATTGGCTATGTTGATGCTTGTTTCTGTTGTAAGTGTAACAGCTTTTGCTGCTACATACACAATTACATTCCAGGCAACTTCAAACGCTGACAAGGGCCAGACACAGACTGCAACACGTACTTTCAGCAAGAAAGGTGATACAATTATCCTTCCCACAAAGGAAGAGTTAACTTTCACCCGTGAAGGTTATGACCACGTTGGTTGGTCAACAGGTTCAACAGGTACAACAAAGCATGGCGATTTTGGTGCTGAATACAAAACAACAAAAGCATCAAACTACAAAATGTATCCTGCTTGGAAAGCAAAGACTTTCGACATTACATACACAGCAGGTGCTTACGGAGTAGGTGCTGACGTTGTTGTTGAAGCAACATACAACAAAGCAATGAAAATCAGTGACGCTCTTTTCACTCGTGAAGGCTATACTCAGGTAGGTTGGGCTTTAAGTGAAGGCGGCGAACAAGAGTACAAATTTAATCAGACCGGTGTTAAGTTCAGCGAAGATACAGTTCTTTATCCCGTATGGGTAAAAGACGTGTACAGCGTTGAAACAAGCATCAATGCTGCTGATTTTGGTTCAGTTTGTGTAGGCTATGTAACTCCTGCAGCATTAACTCTCACTATTACAAACAACAGTAACGTTGAAATTGAGTACACTCTTCCCACATCAGTTAACTATTCAATCAAAGCATCAGGTTCTTTAAAATTAAAAGAAGGTGCATCAGTTAACGTTATGATTCAGCCCAAGGCTAATTTAGCAATCGGTATGTATAACGAGACATTAGCATTTGTTGCAAACAAAACTGCAGTTTCTTTTGATATCCCTGCTAAATTCTCAGTTAACGACCACGCTTTCGTTAGATATGAATCAAACAACGACGCTACATATTCACAGGACGGTACAAAGTCAGCTGAATGTCTTAATGGTTGTGGCACTAAAGACACTATCGCAGACGTTGGTTCAATGAAGGTTTATGGTGCAGAATACAACACAGTTGTAGGTCTTTCAGAAGAATATATCTACCACAGAACAGTTCGTTTCACAGCTTACGGTAGCGGTAGCGATTACAACGAAGCTGAAACAGTTGCAGGTGCATTAAGATACGTTCCTATTTCATGGTATGTAAACGATGACTTCAACGGCGATTTCACAGAAAGCTACGACGTAAACTTTACACACACAATTTTCGGTAACTATACTCTTACTGTTGACTATGTTCAGGAAGAGTTTGACGGTAGCACATGGGTTCCCACAGGTGAAACTGACCAGAAAACATTCGAATACAGTGTAGGCGCAACTGAAAATGAAAAGCAGGAAATTCAGAGACCTCAGACAATTCTTGGTATTCTCTTTGGCCTTTTTGAAATGCTCTTCTCACTTCTCGGTATTGGTGCATAATTAAATCATAATACAACAAAATAAATAATCACCTCTGTAAAACAGGGGTGATTTTTTTATTGAAAAAGAAAATATAGTATGATATATTCATATTAATAATTATATATTTCTTAAGCAGGTGGTTTTATGAATAAGAATATCATCATAGCCGGTGGCGGTCACGGTGGTATTGTAGCAGGTGCTCTTCTTGCAGAAAAGGGGTATAATGTAACTGTATACGAAAAAAACACCCGTGAAAATATGGGATATGACTGGACCGATATTTTTGCACCGCAATCACTTTCTGTAGCAGGAATTCCTATGCCTGATGAAAGCCTTTATGAATATAAGACGGATATGACCTTTTATTCAACCAATGAAAAGAATTCAATTCGTCAACGAGTTCCCGAAGATGAGCTTGAAATAAAAATGGAAAGAAAAGATATCTATAACCATATTATTTCGTTTGCCGAAGAACGCGGTGTGAAATTTGAGTTTTCTTGCAGTATAGAAAAGGCAGTTTCTAAAAACGGTAGAGTTGTAGGTATAAAAACCGATAAGGGTGAATTTTACGGTGATTTGATAATTGATGCTTGTGGCTGTAATTCACCCGTAAGAACTAGCTTAAACTACGGCTTCGGCATACAAAGTGAAATGGGGCCATTTGAGCGCTTCTACGTTTACAGAGCTTTCTATAATAAAGCGACGGAAAAAGAGGTAGAGGACAAATATAAGGTTTGTCTTTTTCCCGATAACATTTTAGGTATAGGCTGGGTTGCAACCGAAGAAGAGTATACCGATTTACTTATCGGAAGATTTGAGCCGTTCACTTTAGAAGAGGCAGAAAAAACTGCAGAGAAATTCAGAGAACGAAACGAAAGCCTTGGTACAGAAATTGTGCGAGGCGGGCATTTTGTTCAAATACCCGTAAGACACGCTTTATCTGTTATGGTGGCAGACGGTTATGCGGCAATAGGCGACAGTGCATTTATGACCGTGCCGATTATCGGCTCGGGTATTGCTAATTCTTTTAAAGCTGCTAAAATTTTAGCAGATGCTGTTGCGGCTGATATAACAGGTAAATTTACCGCAAAAACACTTTGGAAATATCAATATAATTACTATAAAGAGTTAGGCTCGGGGTTGTCGCAATTAGCTACAGTTAAGCTTCTTCTTACAAGGCTTACCCCCGCTGAGCTCAACTACATATTTGAAAATGATATTTTAACCTGGCGCGAAATGACGATAACGGCAAATAGCACAAGCCTTAAAAGCTTTGTTCATTTCTCATCGGATATGCCCAAGAGAGCGGTTGCTATAGTAAAAGATAAGGTCTTGTTAAAGAAGCTTTTAGGTGTTGCAGAGGATATCGGAATGGTTGTAGCATTGTGCCTTTCAATGCCAAAGGCTTACGATAAAGAAAAAGTACATAAATGGGCAAATAAATACGATAATATTTTTAAAGCATAAATAAAAAACACTATTGATTTCCATAATAGAAATTCAATAGTGTTTTATTTTTTATATAAAGTTATATAAAGAAAAGTTTAGCTGCCACAAGCATTACCACAAGGAAAATTAAGTTTATAAGGGTAAACATAAGGAAGTATTTTTTTGTGTGGCCTGGGTAAAGAATTCTGAATTCACTAAAGGTTATAAGACTTGCAAGTGAAGCAATAAGTGTACCCGTGCCACCGATATTTACACCATACAAAAGAGAATGGTAGTCGTTTGTAAATTGTGATAAAAGAATTGCCGAGGGTACGTTGCTTATAAACTGACAGGAGAGAGTGGAAACTAAAAGTGTATCCTTTTCAAGAAGATTTGAAATAAAGGTGTTCACAACGTCAATTCTTGATAAGTTGCCTGAGAAAATAAAGAAGAAGAAAAACGTGCCTAAAAGACCATAGTCAACCATTAAAAGCGATTCTTTATCAGCAATTAAAAGAATTATTGGGATAATAACAAGCCCTGCTTGATAAGGTATAACTCTGAAAACAATAAGAATTGATAATGCAAAAAGTATTAAATATAATACGGTTTTCTTAATATTAAGCTTTTCAGGGAACTCTTCTTCAATAGAAAGCTTTTTCGGTTTAACAAAAAGACAAGCAATTAAAAGCATTCCGATTGCAAGTAAGAATGGGGGTAGCATTATTTTGCAGAATTCAGCAGTAGGTATATTGAAAAAAGAATATAAATATAAATTCTGCGGATTACCGAAAGGTGTGAGCATACCGCCTAAATTAGCCGAGATATTCTGAAGAATGAAAAGATATGCCATATGCTTTTCGTTGCCCGTAGAGGATAAAGCAAGGTAGCCTAGTGGCAAGAAAGTGATTAGAGCCATATCGTTTGCAATTATCATTGAGCCGATAAAAGTAATGCAAATAAGGGTTATAAATAAAGTCCTGAGATTTCCCGTAATTAAAACGATACGCCTTGCGAGAATTGTGAAAAACTTAATATTTCTCAAAGCGCAAACTACACCGAGAGTAAGGAATAAGCAAACGAGAGTCTTCCAGTCAAAATAAGATAAATATTCTTTGTCAGGCGGTACAAAAAAACACGTGATAAGTGAAGCTAAAACTGCAACACAAAACACCGTATTCTTTTTTATGAATTTAACAATAGGCATATCTAATCTCCTTTGGGGGTAAATATAAATACCCTAAAACACACTGTTTGCAATAATACAACTTTTTTACTTGTTTTTCAAGAGAAAAATTAAAATAAAAAGGTATTTGTATTACAGATAATACAAATACCTTTAATAGCAAAAAATTTTAATCAATACATTGTTTTTGAAAGTATAAAGCAAATCCAGAGAGCTACTACAAATAAGCTTTCAGCGGGGATTGCAAGCTTTGTATAAGGGCATTTCCAACCTTTATCAACGCAAAGGAAAATTGTTCTTGTAACGAGAACGGTTGTTGCAAAGAAAAGACCACCTATCATTGAGTAGTAGGGTGTTTTAAGTGCAAGCATAAGGAACAAAAGGAAACCGCCTAAAGCACCTGAAATACCGCCGTAGTAAACTCGGATTTCAGTAATACCTGCATTGTCAACGGGTTTAACAGAAAAGCTTTCCGCATTCTTCAAGGGCTTTGTAATAAATACAATAGCCATACCGAAGAAATAAAGAATAAGCCCGATAGCCGCAACCCCGGCAGGAATATTTGACATAATAATTTCTTTCATAATGAAACCACTCCTTTGAGAGTATTTTACTATGGATTGAGAGGGAATGCAATATATGATATTATTCACGGCAAGTATATTGTGTTTTCATAAAAATGAAATCGTGCAAGCACGATGAAATCCAAAACCAAGTTTTGAATGAAATATTTTGCCTTGCGACAAAATATGAAATAAAATTCACCTTTTGATTCATATGCGTCAGCATATTTCATACGCGGCAGCGTATTTCATTACGAAGTGATTTCACTCGCCGTAAGGCGAATTTCATTGAAAAAAGCACCGCTTACGCGATGCTTTTTTCTGGTGGAGATGGCGGGAGTCGAACCCGCGTCCGAAAACCTATTCCCGAAACTTTCTACGAGCGTAGTCTATCTTTTAAAATTCCCTTGGATTCACGCCGAAAGACAGGCTTAAACCCTCGGTAGCCCTTTAAACCGTGATAAAGTACAAGGCTATCCTTTATTCACGTGCACCGCTAAACGACGCCCTTATCTGAGTCGCGGTAATCTCAGCAAGGACGGCAGCTGACTTAAGCAGCTGCTAAAACTGTTTTATTATTGTCAGTTATTTTTAAAATTGCGGCTTTTATAGAGGTACCGCACCTCTGCTCGCTTATAACGGTTCAAAATCCCCGTCGAAATCCTTTCATCCCCATATGTTTCGCTACGCTCAAGTTAAGAGGTAATAGTGAAAAGTGAAGAAGTTAAGGGGAAGCTACGCTTCCGATTATTGTTTGTTATAGTATTTGTCGCTTGCAATAAAATATGTTCTTACATATCCTGCCTTGGCAATTACTACAAATTCTTTTGTGCGATTATTGTAGTAAATACGGTCACCATCTTTCTTTTGCTCTTTTGTAAGCGATTTTTTATCGATAATAACCATATTTGCTTTGTACAAATAATCCTCCATACTGTTGCAATCGGTTTGTTCACCATGCTTTACATAGTGCTTAACCATAGAATTGGTATCGTAAAACGTGTATTTATATATAGAGGTATCAAACTCTTGTATAAATACTTTGTTTTTACCTGATCCCAGTATGTATTTAATCAAAGAAATTAATGCAACACCGGCTGTGATAATCGTAAACGTTGTGTCTGCTTTAAGGATAAAAGCAACCAATGCAACGATGCTTGTTAATATAACCGTAGTTAATGTTGCTGTGCTCTCTTTTTTTACATAGTAACTATCATATTTAATTGTACTTTTCGTGGCTTTTGTGTTTTTTTGGGAGTTGCCGGAGTTTTTATTTTTTTCTCTACATTCTCGGCATCTTTTGGGAAGAGTCAGATTTTTTGATTCAAAAAACTGCTTTTCCGATTCAGATATTTCAAAAGCTTTTCCGCATTGTACGCACTTTTTCTTCATATCATCTACCGTATTCCTTTATGCTACGTTCGATGTTTCTTTGCGCATCACGTTTTGCTTCTGTTTCTCGTTTATCGTAATTCTTTTTGCCTTTACAAAGACCGATAAGCATTTTAGCCCTGCCTCTTTCGTTGAAATATATCGAAAGGGGAATGAGTGAACAGCCCTGTTGCTTAACCTCACCCATAAGCTTCATTATTTCTTTCTTATGCATTAAAAGTCTTTTAGGTCTTAAAGGGTCGCGGTTAAAACGGTTGCCCATTTCGTAAGGTGAAATATGAACACCGTTTGCAAGCATTTCTCCGTTAACAACGTTGCACCAGGAATCCTTAAGATTTAATTTGCCTGCACGCACAGATTTAACTTCAGTACCGAAAAGCTCAATACCTGCCTCGTAGGTTTCAAGAACGAAATAGTCGTGGTAAGCCTTTTTGTTCTGTGCAACAGTTTTATTTTCTTGTTTAGCCATAACTATCCCTCCTTGTAAATTTATTGTAGCTAGTAGTTAAGATTAAAGTTCGCTTCTGCCCGATAAGGCTCTCATAAGAGTAACGTCATCGGCATATTCAATATCTGCACCCACAGGTATACCGTAAGCAAGTCGGGTTACCTTTACACCGAAAGGCTTTATAAGCTTGCTTATGTACATGGCTGTAGTATCACCCTCAATAGTGGGGTTTGTTGCCATAATTATTTCTGTTACCTCACCCGAAGAGGCTCTTTCCACAAGGCTTTTGATAGTAAGCTGCTCGGGACCGATACCGTTCATAGGTGAAATAACACCATGTAAAACGTGATAAACACCGCTGTATTCACGAGTTCTTTCCATCGCAAGAACGTCTCTCGGGTCTTCAACAACGCAAACGATACTTCTATCTCTGTTTACACTTTCGCAAACGGGGCAAAGCTCGTTTTCTGTAAGGTTGTGACAAAGTGAGCAACGGTGAATTTTAGTGTGAGCATCAATTATTGCGTTTGCAAATTCTTTTGCTTCATCATCACTTAAATCAAGCACGTGAAAAGCCATTCTTTGAGCAGTTTTTCTGCCTATTGATGGCATTTTCTGGAACTGCTCAATGAGTTTTTCAAGTGCGGCTACATCGTATGACATATCAGAAACCGAAGCCTGCAGGAAGACCAAGACCGCTTGTAGCGCTGCCCATTCTCTGCTCCATAGTGTCGCTTGCTTTACGGATAGCCTCGTTAGTAGCGGCAATAATCATATCTGAAAGAATTTCAACGTCATCGGGGTCAACAACCTCGGGCTTGATGTTTACTTCAAGAACCTCGTGCTTGCCGTTAACCTTAACTTCAACAGCACCGCCACCTGCACTAGCAGAATATTCTGCTGCTTCAACCTCTTCCTGAATACGAGCCATTTCTGCCTGCATATCCTGAAGCTTTTTCATCATAGCGGCTTGTGAGTTTCCGCCACCCTGATTAGGAATTCTTGCTTTCATAGTATTATACCGTCCTTTATAAAAGTTTATTCTTCAACAATAAAATCAATATTGTGTTTATCTAATTTTGTAAGGAATGAGTCAATAGGCTCTGCATTATCATCAGCGGTAGGTGATGAGCCATCGCTGTATATCATAGGCTTGAGCTTTTCACCCGTTGCTCTCATAAGAGCTTCTGCAATAGAATCTGCATGAGCTTTTTGAGTAAACATTAAGGGGAAGGCAGTGTTTTTAGCCTTAATAAATATAGTGTTACCTGCTCTGTAAGCAGTTGAGCCCATAAGCATAGGACCAAGAGGTCTGTTGATTTTTGCAAGCTGATTAAGAGTGTTTTCCCAAGCAGCAAAGGGTACTGCGTTATCAGTATCAAGAACAATGCCTGTATCAACAGGTTGTTTCTTTTGTTCTTCTTTTATAACCTCAACGGGTTTGGATTGAGGAGCTTCAGCCTCTTGAACTGTGGCGTTATTAACAACATTTTCTGCCATTTCAACCGGAGTTGCATATTCTTTTTCAAGCGGAGGCTCGTCAAAGGGAATCTCGTCAAAGGAATCTTCAACGGGAACAGCCTCTGCTTCGGGAGCTTCAAAAGAAGCTTCTTCTGCTTTAGGTGCTTCCTCGATAATCGGTTGAGGCTTAACTTGTGCAGGAGCTTCAATAACTGTAGGTGCTTTTGGTGCAGCTGCTGCAGTAGCCGGTTGCGGTGCTGAAACTACGGTTACACCCTGTGCTTTAATAAGCATTAACTGTGCTTCAAGCTCGTCAATTCTTCTTACAATTGCTTCATTGTCAGTTGAAAGAGCAGGGGAGCAAAGACGAATTAAGGTTGTTTCTGTCTGTGCTCGTTGATGAGAGCTATATTTAAGCTGAGAAGCTTCTTTACAAAGTGTTTCCATAATGTGAAGAAGAGAGCCGTAAGTCATTTTCTGACCATTCTCTTTATATTTAGCGAGCTCATCGGGAGTAGAAACTATAAACTTTTCAGGGTTTTTGGTGGTCTTCGCCATCATTATGTTTCTGAAATGGTTTACAAGCTCACTCATAAGACGCTCCATATCACAAGATGATGAATGGAGTCTGTCAATTATATTTAAAACGGCAGAGCTGTCACCGTTTAAAATAGCATCGGAAATTTCGAAAAGATAATCCTTACCTAAAAGACCTGCCGCATTACCAACTGTTTTCACTGTAATAGGCTCGTTGTAGCCTGAACATTGGTCGAGGATTGAAAGTGCATCACGTAAAGCACCGTCAGCAACTCTCGCTATAAGAAGAGCGGCATCGTTGTCTAATTGAAGATTTTCATTTTCAGCAACTGTTAAAAGTCTCTGAGCAATATCTTCCGGTGGAATTCTTCTGAAATCAAATCTCTGACATCTTGAAAGAATAGTTGCAGGAAGCTTCTGAACCTCAGTTGTTGCGAGAATGAATAAAACATGTTGAGGTGGCTCTTCAAGAGTTTTAAGAAGTGCATTGAAAGCACCTGAAGAGAGCATATGAACCTCGTCTATGATATAAACTCTGTATTTCGCAGCAGCAGGGGTAAAGTTTACCTCGTCGCGCAAATCACGGATGTTATCAACGCTGTTGTTACTTGCTGCGTCGATCTCTGTAACGTCAAGAATTGAGCCGTCGTCTATACCGCGGCATATCGCACATTCGTTACAAGGGCTACCGTCTTGAGGATTAAGGCAGTTTACAGCTTTAGCAAGAATTTTTGCACAGGTAGTTTTACCTGTTCCTCTTGAACCGGTAAATAAATACGCGTGTGAAAGTCGTCCTGAAGATATTTCGTTTCTGAGCGTTTCTGTAATATGGTTCTGACCTGATACGTCTGAAAAAACCTGAGGTCGCCATTTTCTGTATAATGCTCTGTACAAACTTCTCACTCCTTGGTGTTTTTGCGATAGCATAGAAAAACTTACGCTCCACTCGGTCACACGACGAGCAGGCGGACTGTGGCGCACAGGACGGCCCGCTTAATGCTGCTCGGTTCCCCGCCTGACATGGTTCACGGTGCCCCGTCGCACAGGACCCACCCGTCGCATGACCGAATTGAGCGTAAGTAATTGAATATATTATATATTATATATTGTTAAAAATCAATAGCAAAAGGAGAAAAATCAGCCTTCGTATTCGTCCTCATTTTCCCAGTTGTGCCAAACGTCTTGAATGTCGTCGTTATCGTCGAACATATCAAGCATTTTGCTCATATTCTTCATAGCTTCTTCACCCTCAAGACGAGTGTATGTCTGGGGGATGTATGCAGTCTCACTGCTTACAAACTTATAGCCTTTTGCCTCAAGGTCGCTTGTAACTGCACCTAAATCGTTTGCGTCAGTACGGATTTCAAAGATTTCTTCTTCATCTGTAATGAAATCAATAGCACCGCATTCGATAGCATCTTCCATAAGCTGGTCTTCGTTTACGCCTTCTCTTTCAACGATGATTACACCGTAGTAATCGAACATAAACATAACGCAACCGGAAGTACCCATATTACCGCCGAATTTATCGAAATAGTGACGAACGTCACCTGCAGTACGGTTTCTGTTATCTGTAAGAGCCTTTACAACAACAGCAACACCGTTAGGACCGTAGCCCTCGTAGATGATTTCTTCGTAGTTGTCTGAAGATGTGTCACCTGCAGCTTTTTTAATGATTCTTTCGATGTTATCATTAGGAACGTTATTTGCTTTAGCTTTAGCTATAACCTCTTTAAGCTTTGAGTTACCTGCGGGGTCGGGACCGCCCTCACGAACAGCAACTGCAATTTCACGACCGATTTTTGTAAATACCTTCGCTCTTGCACCGTCTGTTTTTTCTTTTTTTCTCTTAATGGTGCTCCATTTAGAATGTCCTGACATTTAAACTACCTCCATAAAAGTAGATTATATATATTATTACAACCACGATATATTAACATAACGGACTTCTTTTGTCAATATTTTCACCGTTAGTTGAATGAGTTTTTTATTGGTTTTCATGGTTATTTTTACATTCATTATGTATGTTTTCATAAACAGTCGGGAAGAAATAATAAAAAACAGAAAAAAGGGAGTGTAAATTAAGGTTTTAATATGAAATTTACAAAAAAACTATGGAAAGATTTTCCCATATATGTTAAAATGCTTTGTAATTGTGAAATTAATAAACATTTTTCCGGAAGTGATGAAATGAAATATAATTTTAATAAAAAGGATGTTTCTGATGCAGTTTCTTTCTGCACTATAACCGCAGACGGTTTTAAAACTGCTTGTGCATCTTTGAATTTTACTATTCCTTTAAGTGAAAAAGCATCTCTTTTTGCTTTGATTCCCAACGTGCTTACAAGGTCCTCAGAGAAATATCCGGACCTTACTGCAATTGAACAGAAGCTTGCACTTCTTTACGGTGCTGAAATTGCTGTGGACGTAAGTAAATCAGGTGAACATCAAAGCTTGAAAATAGAAATTTCTTGTATTGATGACCGCTTTGCAATTGACGGCGAAAGCATTTCTGACGAATGCTGTGAAATGCTTTTTGAAATTGCATTTAACCCGAATCTTGAAAACGGTGCATTTACAAAAAGTGTTGTTGAAAGCGAAAAAAGACTTCTTTGTGAACGTCTTGCGGCAGAAAAAAGTGATAAAAGAGCGTACGCTAAAAACCGTTGTGAACAGCTTATGTTTTCCGATGAGGTGTACGGTATAAATCGATTAGGCACTGTTGAACAGATTGAAGCAGTTACACCTGAAAGCTTGTATGAAGCTTATAAAGAGCTTCTCAAAACCGCAGTAATTACAATGTGTGTAAGTGGCGGTAGGTTTTCACAGGCTGAAAAAATGTTTACAGAAAAAATGAATACGATTTCACGCGACCCAGAATTAAACGAAACTCTTTTCGTTGAAAGTGCGGAAGACGTTCAGTATGAAAAAGAGCAGGAAGATGTTAAGCAGGGTAAGCTTGTTATGGGCTTCAGAATGGGTATGAAAAACGAAGACGATAATTATTCTGCCCGCAGAATAATGGTTGACCTTTTCGGTGGTAGCCCCCATTCAAAGCTTTTTACCGTTGTTCGTGAAAAAATGAGCCTTTGCTATTATTGTTCAGCAAGAATGATTCGTAATAAAGGTGTTATGTTTGTTCAAAGCGGTATTGAAAGCTATAATGAAGAAAAGGCGAAAGAGGCAATCTTAGCCCAGCTTGAAGATATTAAAAACGGAAACTTTTCCGATGAAGATTTACAGGCAAGTAAAAAGTCTCTTGAAGACGGCTTTAAAACCGTTACAGACTCACCTGAGGCTTTGGACGGTTGGTTTATGTCGCAGGCAGTTTCGGGAAAATATCTTTATCCCGAGGATTTTATTGACGGCTTCAATAAGGTTACAAGAGAAGATGTTATCAATGCGGCAAAAGACGTAACACTTGATACTGTGTTTATGCTTGAAGGTACTGCGGAAGGCGGTGACGAGGAATGAGTGAAAACAAGATAGCTTATATTGAAAATGCCGTTTTAGGCGAAGGGTATTACAGTATAGAGCATAAATCAGGCTTGAGAATTTTCGTGTATCCTAAAGAAGATTACACCTCAACTTATGCGGTTTTCGGTACAAAGTACGGCTCAATTGATACTCGTTTCAAGCGTAGTGACAGAGCTGATTTTATAGAAATTCCTGCAGGTACAGCTCATTTCCTTGAGCATAAGCTTTTTGAAAGTGAAGAGCTTGATGCTTTCCAGAGATATGCGAAAACAGGTGCTTCTGCAAATGCTTATACAAGCTTTGACAGAACTTGCTACCTCTTTATGTGTACGGGGAATTTCAAGGATAATTTTGAAATTCTTCTTGATTTCGTAAGACACCCTTATTTTACTGAGGAAACAGTAAAAAAAGAGCAGGGGATTATCGGTCAGGAAATAGATATGTACAAGGACTCTCCCGAATGGGAATGTCTTTTCAATATGCTTGCGGCTATGTATCATAAGCACCCTGTAAGAATTGATATTGCGGGTACAAAGCAGTCTATTTCTGAAATAACTGCAGAGATGCTTTTCTCTTGCTACGATACCTTCTATAACCTTTCAAATATGGCTCTTGCAGTAGCAGGAAAGACAAACGTTGACGAGGTTTTGGAAATTGCCGACAGACTTTTAGAAAAAGATGAAAAGGTTACTGTTGAAAGAGCTTTCGAAAAAGAGCCTGAAGACGTAAAACAAAGCTATATTGAAGAATATCTTCCTGTAGCTACACCGGTTTTTGCTTTTGGTTATAAGGAGAATATTGATAAAGATAGCTGTACTCTTGAAGAAGAAATCGGTATGTCACTTATACTTGATATTGCCGCAGGGCAGATTTCTTCACTCTACAAGGAATTGCTTGATGAGGGTCTTATTAACGGCACCTTCTCAACAGAATTTTTTAACGGCTTCAATTATGCAACACCTATTTTTTCAGGTGAATCCACTGACCCCAAGGCAGTTGCAAAGCGTATAAACGACAGAATTCAAAGCTTGAAAAAAGAGGGAATTACCAAACAGCAATTCGAAACAGTAAGAAAGAAACAGTATGGCAAAACCGTAAGAGCATTTTCTGATATAGATACTGTTGCAAACGGTCTTGTTGTTTCTCATTTTGAAGATGAAGAGCTTTTCAGTGAGTTTGAGGTTATAAAAAATCTTAAGCTTGAATTTGTAAACGATTTGCTAAAGAAATCATTTAATGAAGATAAAACTGTGCTTTCAGTTATCAAAAGTAAGTAAAAAGCATATAAAAAGGGGGAAACCCCTTACATATTAGGAGTGTTATTATGGAATGGTTTGCAGATTTTGCGAGGGTTTCATTTGGCGGAATTGAAAAGGTTTTCGATGTTTCGTCTGTGTTTTGCGAGTTTTCTTTAGGCGGTAATTTTGTCCAGATAAGATGGTATGGTATTATTATCGCTTTCGGCTTTATTCTTGCGGCACTTTTCGGTGGCAGAATTGCTTACACCTGGCGAATGGACCTTACAAAAATGGTTGACGTTCTTATTTACGGTACCTTTGGCGGAATTATCGGTGCAAGAGCATATTACGTTATTTTTGAATGGGATTATTACAGGCTTAACCCTGCGGAAATATTCCAGATATGGAATGGCGGACTTGCTATTTATGGCGGTATTATAGGTGGTCTGATTGCGGCATTTATTACCTGTAAGGTTGAAAAGCTCAACTTTATGAATTTACTTGACTTAGTGGGTATGAGCCTTCTTATCGGTCAGGGTATCGGCAGATGGGGTAACTATGCAAACCAAGAGGCTTTCGGTACATTTACAAACGGAAGCTACGGTATGATGAGTAAAAAGGTTGCCTCTTACGTTGCTATGCACCCCGATAAATTCGGTCTTGAGGGCGTGTACGACGTACAGAGCTATATTACTGAAAACGACTTGTATGTTCATCCTACGTTCTTCTATGAATTTGTTTGGTGTATGGTAGGCTTTGGTCTTCTCTATCTGTGCCTTAAAAAGTTCAGAAAATTCAGCGGTCAGCTTTTTCTCAGCTATGGTGTATGGTACGGTGCAGGCAGAATGTTTATTGAGGGCTTGAGAACAGACAGCCTTTATATCGGTTCAACAGGCATAAGAGTTTCACAGCTTCTCTCTGCGGCAATTGTTTTAGTTTGCGGTGTTATTCTTGTGGGTATGCTCATAAGGGTTAAAAAGCACCCCGTTAAAATTGAGGGTGTTGATTATTTCCCTGCTGATGCGGCTAAAACCTTGAAGGAAAGAAAAGCAGAAAAACAAAAAAATCTTCCCAACAAAGCAAAGGCTATAAAAGAAAACGAAGAAAAAGGGGACGAGGACAATGGCTGAAATAATTTGCGGTAAAACCGTTTCCGCTGCTAAAAGACTTGAAATAAAAAAACGTGTTGAAGAGCTTAAAAATAAAGGCGTAACTACAGGTCTTGCAGTTATTATCGTTGGTAATAACAGTGCTTCAAGAGTTTATGTTAATAATAAAAAGAAAGCTTGCGAGGAGGTTGGCATTGAGTCATTTGAATACGCTCTTCCCGAAGAAACAACACAAGACGAGCTTCTTGAATTGATAAACAAGCTTAATAATGACTACAAGGTTGACGGTATTCTTTGTCAGTTACCTTTGCCTTCTCATATAGACGAGCAGGCGGTTATAAATTCTATCGACCCTAAGAAAGACGTTGATGCTTTCCACCCCGAAAACGTTGGTCATATTATGATTGGTGATTATACGTTTTTACCTTGCACACCTGCAGGTATAATGGAAATGCTCAAGTTTTATAACATTGATGTTAAAGGCAAAAAATGTGTTGTTATAGGTAGAAGTAATATCGTTGGTAAACCTATGGCAATGCTTCTCTTGAAAGAAAACGGTACAGTTGAAATAACACATTCAAGAACAGAAAATCTTAAAGAAGAAACTCTTACAGCTGATATTCTTGTTGCGGCAGTCGGTAAAGCTTATTTCGTTACCGAGGATATGGTAAAAGACGGAGCAGTTGTTATCGACGTGGGAATGAACAGAAACGAAGAGGGTAAGCTTTGCGGTGACGTTGACTTTGAAAAGGTTAAAGAAAAAGCAAGCTTTATTACACCCGTTCCCGGCGGCGTTGGTCCTATGACTATTACAATGCTTCTTGAAAATACAGTAAGAGCAGCTTCTCAAAAATAATCATTTAATTTTTAGGATTATACCTAAAAATTTTCTTACTTTAACTAAAAATAGTAATAATGTATCACCTTTTATTGTTATCCGATTTCTTGACAATAAAGGGTGATTATTCTATAATCAAATTGTATGAAGATTTGTATGAAAAGGTATAATTTTCACACATTATATAATGATTCCAAATTGAAGCTTTTGGAGGCGAAAATATGAAAATGAAACTTTCTTTCCGTTGGTACGGTGATACAGACCCCGTTTCACTTAAGTACATTTCTCAGATTCCGGGAATGAGGTCTATCGTCAGTGCGGTTTACGACGTTAAGCCCGGTGAGGTGTGGCCCGAAGAAGCTCTTAAAGCAATGAAAGAGCAGTGTGAAAGCAACGGTCTTGTTTTTGACGTTGTTGAGTCAATCCCCGTACACGAAGATATTAAATTAGGCAAACCTGATGCAGACCGTCTTCTTGACGTTTACTGTGAAAATATAAGAAGATGCGCAAAATATGGTGTAAAATGCGTAACCTATAACTTTATGCCCGTTTTCGACTGGACCCGTACACAGCTTGACAAGGAAGCAAAGGACGGCTCTACAAGTCTTGTTATGTATTGGGAGCAGATGAAAGGTGTTGACCCTCTTAAGGACGATATTCATCTTCCCGGTTGGGATTCAAGCTATTCTCAGGAGGAGGTTCGTGAGCTTATTTCGGCTTACGGTGAAATCGGTGAAGAAGGTCTTTGGAAGAATCTTGAAAAGTTCCTTAAAAAAGTTATTCCCGTTGCTGAAGAGTGCGGTGTGAGAATGGCAATTCATCCTGATGACCCGCCTTACCCCATTTTTGGTCTTCCCAGAATAATTACCTGCGAAGAAAATCTTGACCGTATGCTTTCAATTGTTGACAGCCCTGCAAACTCACTTTGTCTTTGCACAGGTAGTCTTGGTTGTGCTGAAAGCAACGATATTCCTAAAATGGTTGAGAAATATGCAAAGGCAGACAGAATTGCATTTATGCACATAAGAAACGTAAAAATTCTTGATGATGGTTCTTTTGAAGAAAGAGCGCATCTTTCAAGCTGCGGTTCTCTTGACATTTATAAGATTGTAAAAGCACTTGCAGATAATGATTTTGACGGCTACGTTCGTCCTGACCACGGTAGAATGATTTGGGGCGAAACAGGTAAACCCGGCTACGGTCTTTTTGACAGAGCATTGGGTGCAACTTATATTAACGGTCTTTTTGAAGCTTGTGAAAAAGAAAAGGAGTCAAACTGATATGAACGAAATGAATCAAAAAATTTCCGCTATCGGTGTTGTACCGGTAATTAAACTTAATAACCCCGAAAGAGATGCAGCACCTCTTGCAAAGGCTCTTTGCGAGGGTGGGGTTCCTGTTGCAGAGGTAACCTTCCGTGCCGCAGGTGCTGATAAAGCTATTGCACTTATGAAAGAAGCTTGCCCTGATATGCTTGTCGGTGCAGGTACAGTTCTTACAACTGAACACGTTGATAAAGCAATTGCCGCAGGTGCAGAGTTTATAGTAACTCCCGGCTTCGACCCCGAAATAGTTGCATATTGTAAAGAGAAAAATATGCCTATTTACCCCGGTTGTACCACACCTACAGACTATCATGCGGCTCTTAAATTTGACCTTGAGGTTCTTAAATTCTTCCCTGCAGAGCAGTCAGGCGGTCTTTCAAAAATCAAGGCTATGAGCGCACCCTTCCCCATGTTTAAGATTATGCCCACAGGCGGCATTTCTCTTAACAACCTTAAAGAATATCTTTCTGCACCCCAGATTGCCGCTTGCGGTGGCTCATATATGGTTACTGCAGAGCTTATAGATTCACAGAATTGGGCAGAGATTACAGAGCTTTGTCGTAAATCAGTTGAAATAGTTAAGGAGGCACGTAAATAATGGCTAAAGTTGTAACA
This sequence comes from Acutalibacteraceae bacterium, assembly GCA_045638585.1. GTDB lineage: Bacteria > Bacillota > Clostridia > Oscillospirales > Acutalibacteraceae > DTU089. The sequence continues at coordinate 124,571 of JAZUBO010000007.1, forward strand.
TTTGGCGAAATTATGCTTCGCCTTGCACCTAACGGATATTATCGTTTCTTTCAGAATGACCAGATGCAAGCTACTTTCGGCGGCGGTGAGGCTAACGTAAGCGTTTCACTTGCAAACTACGGTTTTGAAAGTGCTTTTGTAACAAAGCTTCCCTCACACGCTATCGGTCAGGCAGCTATTGACTCTCTTCGTTATTTCGGTGTTGATACCTCAAAGGTTGTAAGAGGTGGCGAAAGAGTTGGTATTTACTACCTTGAAAAAGGTGCTTCACAGAGAGGCTCTGTTTGTATTTATGACCGTAAATATTCTGCAATTCAGCAGGCACAGCCCGAAGATTTCGATTGGGATGATATTTTCGAGGGTGCCGACTGGTTTCACTTTACAGGCATCACTCCCGCTTTAGGTGAAAACCTTGTTGAAATCTGCCGTCAGGCTTGTAAAGCAGCTAAAGCTAAAGGTGTGAAAATTTCTTGTGATCTTAACTACAGAGGTAAGCTCTGGACTCGTGAACAGGCAAGAGCCGCTATGACAGACCTTTGTCAGTACGTTGATGTTTGTATTTCAAACGAGGAAGATGCAAAAGATGTTTTCGGTATTGAAGCAGAGGGTACTGATATTTACGGCGGTAAGCTTAACCACGAAGGCTATAAATCTGTTGCAAAACAGCTTAAAGATAAATTTGGCTTTGAAAAGGTTGCTATTACTTTAAGAACATCAATTTCGGCCAGTGATAACGACTGGGCAGGTATGCTTTACGACGGTGAAAATTACTGCTTCTCAAAGTCATATCATCTTCATATCGTTGACCGTGTAGGTGGCGGTGACTCTTTCGGTGGCGGTCTTATCTATGCAATTCTTTCCGGCAAATCAACTCAGGATGCTATTGAGTTTGCAGTTGCAGCATCAGCTCTTAAGCATTCTGTTGAGGGTGACTTTAACCGTGTAAGCGTTTCTGAGGTAGAAAAGCTTGCAGGCGGTGACGGTTCAGGAAGAGTTCAGAGATAATCTGAAGCTTTTTGTATGGCATAATTCACATAAAAACACAAGAAAATTTGTATAGTTTTAAAGTTTTAAAACGCCCTCGGGAAGCCGTAGTTTGCTTGACAACCGAGGGCGTTTATATTATAATAACTCTATCTATAAAGTGGATTTTTACGTATATTTTACGGCAGATGTTTTAATCCGTTTTATCGAAAGAACTTATTGTGAAGGGACGTTGTTTTATGACAGCATTTAAGAAACCCCTCTGCAGCATTTTGGCAATAGTGCTTGTATTTGTCTTTGTTGCAGCAGCTCCTATTTCGGTTTTTGCTGAAGATGAAGAGGTTACACTTTCAGCTCAGGAAATCGAATTAAACAAAAAGACCGATGGTGACTATGAGTACATCAAGGTTGAAGCAGGTTCTGCAGTTGAAATTATCAAGTACATTGGTAATGATACTGAAGTAAAGATACCTAACAAAATCAACAACCTTGAAGTTATTACTGTTGGTGCAGGTTGCTTTGAGGGCAACGACAAAATCGAAAGTATCAGATTCAGTAATAAAATCACTACTGTAAGAGATGCAGCATTCAAAGACTGTACAGCTCTTAAAGAAGTAAAGAATACTAAAAACATTACTTCTTTAGGCGTATCTGTTTTTGAAGGTTGTACAGCTCTTGTAGAGTTTGAATATCCCGAATCAGTTACAGATGTTCCCGAAAAATGTTTTGCAGGTTGTACAGCTCTTGCAACAATTGAAGTACATAAAAACCTAAAAAACGTTGCTCCCAATGCTTTCCAGGGCACTGCTTGGGAAGATGCAAAGGCAGACGGACCTCTTAACTTCGGCAGAATCGTTTACGGCTTCAAGGGTGAGGTAGCTGACGTTGTTATCTCCGATGAAGTTGCAATTATTGAAGATTACGTATTTTTAGGTTGCGATTTTATTAAGTCAGTAACATTCAGTGATAGCGTTGAAGAAATCGGTCTTTACTCTTTCCAGAATTGTACAAACCTTAAAACAGTAACATTCGGTGAAGCAATGGGTATTGTTAATGCCGGTGCATTCAAAGGTTGTTCAGCTCTTGAATCAATTGATTTCGAAGCAACAACTCTTGCAACTATCGGCTATGAAGCATTCTCAGGCTGTTCTTCATTAAAAGAGGTTAAGCTTTCTGAAACTCTTTCAGATATCGGTGACTACGCATTTGCAGGCACTGCATTCAAAACTATTGAATTCGGTAAGAATATCGCAAGCGTAGGTCCTGATTCTTTCACAGGTAACACAGCTCTTGAAGAGTTTAACGTTGTAAGCAAAAACAAAGAATTTTCATCTGAAGATGGTGTTCTTTACAACAAGAAGGGTAATGCTCTCGTTACATTCCCTGCAGGTAAGTCAGGCGATTTCGAGCTTCCTCAGGGCGTGAGCGAAATTAAAGAAGCTGCATTCAAACAGTCTTCTGTTGCTAAACTTATTCTTGCTGAAGATGCAGCTTTAAACTATATCGCTGAGTATGCTTTTGAAGACTCTAAGATTACTGAAATCGTAATCCCCGGTGCAGTTCAGAAGATTAACAACGCTACATTCAGAAACGCTAAAAATCTTAAGACAGTTACATTTAACGAAGGTCTTACATATATCTCAGCTGAAGCTTTCGCAGGTTGTTCAGCTCTTGAAAACGTAACACTTCCCGACACACTTCATGATATCGGTAACTCTGCTTTTAAAGATGCAGGTATCAAGGTTTTAAAAACAGGTAACGGTCTTGCAAAAATCAATTCAGACGTATTCGCAGGTAACACAGCTCTTACGGACGTAACACTCGGTGCTAACGTTGAAAAGCTCGGTGACTATGCTTTTGGCGGTTGTACAGCTCTTACAGCAGTAACTCTTCCCGCATCTATGAAGAACTTCAGCGGTAAATCCTTTGCAGGATGTGAAGCTCTTACAAGCCTTACTGTTGACGAAACAAGCAAATATTTCAAAAACGTTGGTAATGCAATTTACTCTGCAGACGGTAAAACCCTCGTATTTGCAGGTACAAAGAATGAAACAAGCATCATTCTTGCAAGTGGCACAGAAGCTATTGCTTCAGGTGCATTTGAACTTGCAACTAATATTACTGAAATAAGCGTTCCCGAAACACTTGTTAAAATAAATGATAAAGCTCTTAATAACACTGCATGGTACAACAATGCAGACGGGGCTCTTTACGTTGGTAAAGTTCTTTACGAAGTAAAAGGTGATATGCCTTCACTCGTAGTAACAGAAGGTACAGTTGCTATCGCTGATAATGCAGTAAATAATGCAAGTGTTACATCTGTTGTTCTTCCTCAGTCACTTTCCAGAATCGGTAACAGTGCTTTCAAGGGTTCAAGCATTGCAGCTATCGTAATTCCTGAAAACGTTAAATATATCGGTTCTTGTGCATTTGAAGGTGTTGCTACTCTTGAAACAGTAACTCTTCCCGGTGGCCTTGAAGCTATCGCAACAGCAGCATTTAAAGATTGTTCAGCTCTTAAAGTTATTGCTCTTCCTGAGGCTCTTGATGTAGTTCAGCCTGATGTGTTCTCAGGTTGCTCAAGCCTTGCAGACGTTGAGTTCGCACACGTTGAAACAATCAGCAACTACGCATTTGGCGGTTGCACAGCTCTTAAAGTAGCAAAGCTTCCTGCAACACTCGTTGAGCTTTCACCCCTCGCTTTCGTAGGTAGCGGTGTTGAAAATATTGAGGTTGACGGCGGTAACGCTAAATATCAGTCTCTTGACGGTGTTGTTCTTGTTGCTAACGAAGAGCTTGGTGAAGACGGTAAAGCTATTTTCGAAACAATTGCAGTTTATCCCGCAGGCAGAAAAGGTGAATATAAAGTTCCCTCATCTGTTAAGAAAATTGCTGAAAAAGCATTCTATAACTGTGATAACCTTACATCAATTATCTTTGAAGAAGGTTTTGTAGATATCAAAGCAGAAGCATTCTTCGATTGTGATGCTATTACAACTATCACAATGCCCGAAAGTGCAAGAGAAATCGGTGACCAGGCTTTCGCATCTTGCGACGAGCTTCGTGAGTTTATCGTTTATTCTAACCTTACAGACTACGCTGACAACGCTTTCGAAGGCTGTAACTACTTCAACTATGATGCAGTTACAATTAAGGTTGAGGAAAGCTCAGCAGCAATTCTTATAATCGTTGTTGCAGTATTCGTTGTTATCGGTGGTATCTGGATGCTTTCTTACAAAAAGAAACAGAAAAAGATTCAGGCTGAAATTCTTGCTAAAGCTGAAAAAGACGAAGCAATGAAACAGGCAAGAGAAAACCTTGCTAAAAAGCAGCAGGAAGCTGAAACAGTTAACGAATAAGTTTAACAGTAATATAATAAATAAAAAATCGGATGCACTTTTAATTGAAGTGCATCCGATTTTTTATTGTTTGTTTTTAATTATACGCCTGAATAAGCAGAGAAGCCGCCGTCAACGGGAACAACTACACCGGTTACAAATCTTGAGTAGTTTTCATCTGCAAGGAAGAGGAGAGTACCTGTTAAATCCTCAGGCTCACCGAATCTGCCGAGAGGTGTGTGGCCGAGAATTTTTTCACTTCTGGGAGTGAGAGAGCCATCCTCGTTATAAAGAAGAGCTTTATTCTGGTTTGTACAGAAGAAACCGGGTGCAATTGCATTTACTCTTAAGCCAACCTCGGAGAAATGAACTGCCATAAACTGTGTAAAGTTTGAAATAGCGGCTTTCGCAGCAGAGTAAGCAGGGATTTTTGTAAGAGGCTTGTATGAGTTCATAGAAGAGATGTTGATAATTGTAGCATATTCTTTACCAATCATATCTTTTGCAAAAACCTGTGTGGGAATAAGTGTGCCAAGGAAGTTAAGGTTGAAAACGAATTCAATGCCTTTAGGATCAAGGTCGAAGAAGGTTTTTACATCTTCTGCCTTTTCTGTAAGGTCTTTAAGCTCGAATTTTTCCTTTGTTGTGTTACCGCTGGGGTGGTTACCACCGGCACCGTTAATAAGAATATCACATTTACCAAGCTTTTCGTTGATTTCATTTCTTGCGTTTTCAAGGCTTTCTTTTTCAAGAACGTTACAAGCAACACCAATTGCTTCAAAGCCCTCTGCTTTAATTTCGTCTGCAACCTTTTGTGCAGCTTCAAGTCTTAAGTCGAGGATAGCCACCTTTACACCCTGACGGGCAAGGTCTTTTGCGAATCCACCGCAAAGAACACCGCCGCCACCTGTAACTACGGCAACTCTGCCTTTTAAACTATCGTGGTTAAACATATTTGTCACTCCTGTATGTTAATTTGTTTATGGTATTTTAAAAACTTCTGACTGTTACGCTATTAAGATTTGCTTTTTCAAGACAATTATCAAGAGCATCTGCCGCCGCATCAAATGCTGCACGGTTTGTGGGATAAGTGTAATCATCTTTTAATTGGTCGGCAGTACCGCCCTCACCCTCAAGAGCAGCAAGACCGTCAAAAACCTTAAGGTGAGGCTCAAGAGTAAGGAAATGGTCACCATCCTTGTCTTTAGCAAAGCGTGTAAGAAGCTCAACGATGTTACCGTCGCCTAAACCTGCAGGACGTACCTTACCACCCTCATAAAGACAGTCTTTGATATGGAAATAATCAATATAATCTTTAAGAAGCTCGTAAGCGGGGAGGATATCAACACCGCACTGAATAAAGTTAGAGGGGTCAAAAATACCTTTGATTTTACCCTCAAAAGCCTTGTAGATTTCAAGACAACGAGTTTCTGTATCACCGTAGATGTCTTTTTCGTTTTCGTGGCAACACCAGATACCGTTTTCTAATGAATAACTGCACATTTTATCAAGTCTTTCGAAAACTTCATCTCTGTACTCTTCAAGACTCTGGCCTTTTGTGAAGAAGAAGCTGAACATTCTGATTCTTTCTGTACCTAAAATGTTTGCAACCTCAACACAGTTTTTGAAATCCTCGAAGTGAGGTGCGAAATCATCAGTAATTTCAATTTTACCGTAGTGTGAGCCGATAGCAGAAACACCGATTCCGTTGTCATCAAGAATCTTCTTTAATTCCTTTGCCTGTGCAACTGAATAAAGAGAAATGTTACCCTCATCAAGACCACGAGGCTCAATATGAGTCATACCGTGTGCTTTTAATGCGGCAATTTGTTCTTTTATACCGCCGCCTGCTTCATCGGCAAAAGCAGAAAGATGAAATGATATTGCCATAATAAAACTCCTTTATATTGTTTGTTGAAATATTAATTTTATGATAAAAAAATGTTTTTATTTTCCTTAATGTATTTTGCGCAAATACGGCAAAATTCGTCAGAATCATAAGCAGAAGCAAATTCTTCGTTTACCTTTGCAATAATGTTGTAGTCGATAGAAACCTCGCTTTCGTCATCATACATAGGAAAGATAGGTGCTATAATTTCGGTGTATTCCTTACAGCCTAAAGCATTTAATGCAGCCTCTGTGTATGGAAGTAAGGGTGCACCGTTGTTTTTGAAATAAGTTGATAAGCTTTTTTTTGCATCCTCATCAAAATATTCTGCAAGATAGATATATTTCTTTTCATCGGGAAGATTAAAGAACGCTTCGTTCATATCCACAGCGTTTTCAAGGTAAACCTGAATGTTCATTGCAACACCGTGAAGTAATTCTGTTTCTTCAGTTCTCATAAGCTTTTCATCTGTAAGAACTGTGTATTTTTCACGAAGCTCATAATCTCTTTTCCAGATAGCTGCTTCCTTTTTCATTCTTTCTCTACGTTCTTTAGAGGTTTTTAGTGCCTTTACCCAAGCAAATATAGCACCGATAATTGCAATAGCTAAAATAAGCCAGTAATACCATTGAACGCCAAAAAGCATAGTTTAATCCACCTTATATCAAAGATTTATATATATCACTTTTTTTAATTCCCGTCTGCTTTGCTGCTTCCTTTGCCGCTTCGTTTTTAGATAACCCGTCGTCAATAAGATTTTTTGCGATTTTGATTGCATCGTCCAGTGTTATCTCTTCCGTCTCTTCTTCGGGCTTTCCCTCAACTATTAGAACGAATTCACCTTTAGGAGCAACCTTACTGTATTTTTCAGCGGCTTCAAAAAGAGTTGTTCTTTCAACGTTTTCGTGAATTTTTGTAAGCTCCTTAACAAGTGCGATTTTTCTGTCACCGAAATACTCTGCCATATCCTTAAGAGTAGCAGGAAGTTTGTGAGGTGCTTCGTAGAAAATCATCGTACGCTTTTCATTAACAAGCTCTTCTAAATGCTTTTTTCTGTTTTGCTTTGTAACAGTTAAAAAGCCTTCGAAGGTAAATCTTCCCGAGGGCATACCTGAAACTGCAAGTGCGGTAACAAAAGCACAAGGACCGGGCACAGCGCATATATTAATGTTGTTTTCGTGGCAAAGAAGAGTAAGGTCTTCACCGGGGTCTGATATAATAGGCATACCTGCATCGGAAACAAGTGCACAGCTTTCACCGTTTAAAAGACGTTCTATAATAACTCCGCCTCTTTGGTTGCGGTTATGCTCGTAATAGCTTACCATAGGCTTTTTTATGCCGAAATGGTTAAGAAGCTTTATGGTAACGCGAGTATCCTCCGCGGCAATAAAATCGCAACTGTTTAAAACCTCAACTGCTCTCGGTGAAAAGTCACCTAAATTGCCAATAGGTGTGCCAACAACGTAAAGTGTACCTGCCATAGCTTATAAAACGTTACCCTCTGCATCAAAGAGAGGAAGCTTTTCAAGATAAATAAGGTCGTCTCTGTCTGCGGCTTCACCCTCTGCAAGAATTGCAAGGTTACCCGCAAGAACAACACCTGCTTTTTCAACGAGCTTCTGAACTGCCTTTAAGGATTCACCTGTTGAAATAACGTCGTCAACGATGATAACCCTTTTGCCCTTCATTTCGTCTGCTTCTGCGGTGTCAAGGTAAAGATGCTGTTCACCCTCTGTGGTAATAGAGTTAACAACAACGTCAAAAACACCTGTCATATAAAGCTTCGGTTTCTTTCTTGCAACAAAGTATTTCTTACCGCTTTGACGTGACATTTCGTGAGCAAGGGGAATACCCTTTGCTTCAGCTGTGATTATGTAGTCAAATTCGGGTGCTTTTTTCAAAAGCTCTTCTGCACAAGCAACTGTAAGCTCTGCATCACCAAAGATAACAAAAGCACCGATTTGAAGCTTTTCGTTAAGAGGGCAGAGGGGGAGGTTTCTGTCAAGCCCTGCGATTTTCATTGAATGGAACATAAAATTACTTCCTTTTTCAAAATATTTTAACACAAATATAATTATACATAAATAAATATATAAAAGTCAATAGAGGTAGGTTTCAATTTTGTAAAATAAAGTTGAAAATAGAGATAATTGAGTATATAATTAAGCCATATTTTTATGACAGAAAAGGTTGAAAATAATTTATGCATATACCGACTTGCGAAACTAACGAGCTTAATATCATCTCTTTTGAAGAAGCTCTTTTAAATGAGGCAGAAGGCTCCTTTGAATATGACCGTAAAAAGTGGCTTTACGTACCTAATGCTTATACAGAATATCGTTATATATTGGGAACAAGAGGTGAAAATCCTCTTATTTGTATTGGTATAAACCCATCTACCGCAAAGCCTGATGACCTTGATAATACGCTGAAATCCGTTGAACGTACTGCAAAATTCAATGGTTATGACAGCTTTATTATGTTTAATGTTTATGCCCAGAGAGCAACAGACCCGAAGACAATGGATATTTCTTTTAACAGTCAGCTTCATAACGAAAATATGAATGCCTTCCGTTACGTTTTATCCTCTTACAGCGAGGGAAATAAACCAGCTGTATGGGCAGCTTGGGGAACTATTATCGAAAAAAGACCTTACCTTATTGATTGTGTTCGTGAAATGATAGAAATAGGTAACGATTACGGTGCGAAATGGTATACGGTTGGTAAACGCTCCGTAAAAGGACACCCCCATCACCCCTTGTATTTGAAAAATAATAGCCCCGTTGAAGATTTTGACATAGAAAGTTATATAGAAAGCCTTTGAAATACTAATAATTTATTGACATTTAGAGAACAGTTTAGTAAAATACTATGATAGTACTTTTTGTCAAAATGTAAGAAATGAGTGAGAAATTTGCCTATTACAGAATATCTTGTAAACAACGCAAAAAACTACAAAAATGAGGTTGCTCTTGTTGAAATCAATCCTGAGCTTCAGGAAAAAAGCAGAATGACCTGGAGAGAGTATTCTCTTATAGAGCCCGGTACTTCCGAGTCAGGCAGAAAAGAGCTTACCTGGGGCGAATTTGATAAGAAAGCAAATAGATTTGCCAATTTGCTTTTATCAAGAGGAATCAAGAAGGGCGACAGAGTTGCCATTCTTCTTATGAATAGTCTCGAGTGGCTTCCTGTTTATTTCGGTATTTTAAAAGCAGGTGCTCTTGCAGTTCCGCTTAACTACCGTTACACAGCTGAAGAAATCAAATATTGTCTCAAGCTTTCTGATAGCTCGGTTCTCGTTTTCGGTCCTGAATTTATCGGTCGTGTTGAAGAAATTTGTGACAGAATCCCCGATGTTAAATATTCATTCTACGTTGGTGAAGATTGTCCCAGCTTTGCAGAAAGCTATGATAAGCTTGTAAATTACTGTTCTTCAAAAGACCCTGAAATCAAAATTACTGATGACGATGAAGCCGCAGTATATTTCTCTTCGGGCACAACAGGCTTCCCCAAAGCAATTCTTCACGCTCACAAGAGCCTTGTTCACGCGGCTAAAACAGAGCAGGCACACCATTCTCAAGGTAGAGACGATGTGTTCCTTTGTATTCCGCCTCTTTATCATACAGGTGCAAAAATGCACTGGTTTGGTTCTCTTGTTGCAGGTAGCAAGTCGGTTATTCTCAAAGGTACAAAGCCCTCTTGGATTATCAAAACTGCAAGTGAAGAGAAATGCACAATAATCTGGCTTCTCGTTCCGTGGGCGCAGGATATTCTCGACTCAATTGACAAAGGTGAAATAGATTTAAGCGAATATACACTTTCTCAATGGAGACTTATGCACATAGGCGCACAGCCCGTTCCGCCAAGTCTTATCAAAAGATGGCTTGCCGTTTTCCCTCACCATCAGTATGATACAAACTACGGTCTTAGTGAATCAATAGGCCCTGGTTGTGTTCATTTAGGTGTTGAAAACGTACATAAGGTTGGTGCTATTGGTAAAGCCGGCTACGGTTGGGAAGTTAAAATCATCGATGAAAACGGCAACACCGTTGAAAAAGGTGATGTTGGTGAGCTTGCTGTAAAAGGTCCCGGTGTAATGCTTTGCTATTACAAGGATGAAAAAGCAACAAACGACGTGCTTCACGACGGTTGGCTTTACACAGGTGATATGGCTCAGGAGGATGAAGACGGATTTATCTATCTTGTTGACCGTAAAAAAGACGTTATTATTTCAGGTGGTGAAAACCTTTACCCCGTTCAGATTGAAGATTTTCTTCGTAAACACGACGGAATTAAAGACGTTGCGGTTATTGGTCTTCCCGATGCCCGTTTAGGTGAAATTGCAGCAGCAGTTATTGAAGCAAAAGAGGGTGTAACTCTTACAGAAGATGATATTAACGACTTCTGCTTCGATTTACCCAGATATAAACGTCCGAGAAAATTGATTTTTGCAAAAGTTCCCCGTAACCCCACAGGTAAGATTGAAAAACCCAAGCTTCGTGAGATTTACTGCGGTGAAAGTCTTGTTGCATCACAAAACGAAATTAAAAAATAAGAGGTACATATATGAAAAAATTGCTTTTAGGTAACGAAGCGGTTGCAAGAGGTCTTTATGAGGCAGGTTGCAGAGTTGCTTCAAGCTACCCCGGTACACCCAGTACTGAAATTACTGAAGTTATTTCTAAATATGATGAAATTACAAGTGAATGGGCTCCCAATGAAAAGGTTGCAGCAGAGGTTGCTTTTGGTGCTGCTGTTGCAGGTGCGCGTTCATTCTGCGGTATGAAGCACGTTGGTCTTAACGTTGCCGCTGACCCGCTTTTCACATCTTCTTATACAGGTGTAAACGCAGGTATGGTTATCGGTGTTGCTGATGACCCCGGTATGCATTCATCACAGAATGAGCAGGATAGCCGTCATTATGCTCAGGCTTCAAAGATTATGATGTTAGAGCCTGCAGATTCAGACGAATGTCTTAAATATGCTAAAATGGCTTACGAGCTTTCAGAAAGATTCGATACTCCTATTCTTTTAAGACTTACAACAAGAGTTTCTCACTCAAGAAGCCTTGCTGAAATCAGCGACAGAGTTGATAACGGCCTTAAAGATTACGAAAAGAATCCTCAGAAATACGTTATGGTGCCTGCAAATGCAAAGGTTAAGCACGTTATCGTAGAAAAGAGAATTCTTGACCAGATAGAATACTGCGAAACAGAAGCAGTTGAAAACGGTCTTAACTCTGTTGAATACAACGACAAGAAAATCGGTGTTATTACAGCAGGTATCTGCTATGAATATGCAAAAGAAGCTTTAGGTGATAAAGCATCTTATCTTAAATTGGGTTGTGTTTATCCCTTACCCGAAAAGCTTATTAAAGATTTCTGCAACGAATGTGAAGCTGTTTACGTTCTCGAAGAGCTTGACGATTTTATCGAAACTCATTGTAAGAAAATCGGTGTAAGCGTAATCGGTAAGAGTGCATTTACTCTTCAGGGTGAATATTCACAGGGTCTTATCAAAAAAGTGATTCTCGGTGAAGAAGCAGAGTCTGTTAAAGCAGATGTAGATGTTCCCGCAAGACCTCCCGTTCTTTGCGCAGGCTGTCCTCACAGAGGTCTTTTCTATGCACTTAAAAAATTAAACGTAACCGTTAGCGGTGATATCGGTTGCTATACTTTAGGTGCATCTAAACCCTTAGGTATGATTGATACCGTTCTTTGTATGGGTGGTAGTGTTTCAGGTCTTCACGGTAGAAATCTTGCAAACCCCGACAAAGCTAGCAAAAGCGTTGCCGTTATCGGTGACTCAACATTTATACATTCAGGTGTTACAGGTCTTATTGATATTGCTTATAACAACAGTAATTCTGTTACAATTATTCTTGATAACAGCATTACGGGTATGACCGGTCATCAGCAGAATCCCACAACAGGCTATAACATTAAAGGTGAGCCTGCAGCCGCAGTTTGCCTTGAAAAGCTTTGCGAAGCAGTTGGCATTAATAACGTATTTGTTGTTGACCCCTATAACCTTGATGAATGTTATACAACTATCGGTAAAGCACTTGATTTGAATGCACCCGCAGTTGTTATTTCAAGAAGACCTTGTGCTCTTCTTAAAACAGTTAAGCACAATCCTCCTTTGAAGGTTAATAAGGATAAATGTAAATCTTGTAAAATGTGTATGAAAATCGGTTGTCCTGCTATCAGCATGAAGGATGGTAAAGCAGAGATCGACTTTACACAGTGCCTTGGTTGCAACGTTTGTTCACAGCTTTGCAAATTCGGTGCTATTGAATAAGAAAGGGGAGTGCAGTAAATGAATAAATCAATTATGATAGTTGGTGTAGGCGGTCAGGGAACTCTTCTTGCAAGCCGAATTTTAGGTAGTGCCCTCCTTTCGAAAGGGTATGACGTAAAGGTTTCCGAGGTTCATGGTATGAGCCAGAGAGGAGGCTCTGTTGTAACCTACGTAAAATATGGTGAAAAGGTTTATTCACCTGTTATTGGTGAGGGCGAAGCAGACCTTATTCTTGCTTTTGAACAGCTTGAAGCTGCAAGATGGCTTTCTTGCCTTAAAAAAGATGGTAAGGTTGTTGTTAATACACAGAAAATTGACCCTATGTCAGTCGTTATCGGTGATAGCCTTTATCCCGAGGGCGTTATCGATGCAGTTAAAGCTGCAGGTGCTTCTGTTGTTGAGCTTGATGCTCTTCCTCTTGCAGTTGAGGCAGGCTCACCTAAAGCAGTTAACGTTGTTCTTATCGGTGCTATGGCTAAAAACACTGATATTGACAAGGAAATCTGGCTTGATGCAGTTAAAGTTTGTGTTCCTGAAAAATTCCTTGAGCTTAACCTTAAGGCTTTTGAATTAGGCTATTCAAACTAAAAGCTTAACTAAAATCACTATGTAAGACACTCTTGCTTGCAAGGGTGTCTTTTCTTTGTAAAAAAGTAACAAATATCAGTGTAATTCTTTTACTATTGAAGCCCTACAGATGCTTGTTTTTCAGTTGACAAAATGGACTAACTGTACTAAAATAGATTATGTAGTATTATAGGTATAACTATACTATCGTTTGGCTGTAAATCAGCTAGTTTACATTGAAAGGGTGTTTAACTTGAAGAGGTCAAAATTTCTTTCTGTCCTCCTTGCTGCAATGTTGGTAATCAGCAGTTTTTCATGCTTATCTGTTGTTTCCTTTGCAGCTGTTGTTGACTCCGGTAATGAGTACGATGATGAAGGTAATATTACCGAAACTTATTGGGAACTTGACGATACCGGTACACTTACACTTTTAAAAGATTGCCCCACAAATAGCTGGGCGTCTCATGCTGCAGAAATCAGAAAGGTTGTTGTAAAAGCAGAAGTAACAACAATTAATAATTCTGCTTTCGCAGGCTATCCCGCTCTTGAAGAGGTTGAGTTTACAAGTACTCTTCATAAGATTGAAGCAGGTGCTTTCCAGGATTGTGACGGTCTTACAGAGCTCGACATTCCCGGTACAACGGGTATTCAGAATTATGCTTTCTACGATTGCGATAACTTAACAAGAGTTGCTATATATGGTGGCCTTGCAGAAGGCAACGTTGGTAGAAACATCTTCAAAGATTGCAAGAAGCTTGAAACTGTTGAGTTTAAAAATGGTTCAGTTGAAATTGGTGAAGGTATGTTTGAAGACTGTACAGCTCTTAAAACACTTATCCTTCCCGATAGTATCTTCAAAATCGGCAGACTTGCTTTTGAAAACTGTTCATCACTTGAAACAATAACTATCCCCGATAGTGTTGTTGAAGTTGGTGAATATGCTTTCTATGATTGTAAATCAGTAACGTCTGCATATATCGGTCATAACGTTTCAACAATCGGTGAATATGTATTTGGTAATTGTTCATCTCTTGTAGATGTTGAAATCAAATGTGCAATGCCTGCTATCGTAGACGGTATGTTCTATGGTTGCTCATCACTTAAATCTCTTAAAGATCTCCCCGCAGGTATTAAGATGATTGGTAATGACGCTTTTGCTAAATGTTCATCATTCGAAGAGATTACAATCCCTGCAACTGTTGAAACGATTGGCAACAATGCTTTTGATTCAACCAGCCTCACAGTAATTGATATTCCTGCAAACGTTAAAACAATTGCTGCCGGTGCATTTACAAATTGTAACGTGCTTACAGAAATCAACGTTGATTATAACAACCGTGCTTATGCAAGCGTTGACGGTGCTCTTTACGACATCGCTCTTGATACACTCATTACTTGCCCCGCAGGTAAAACAGGTTCATTCAAGGTTTATAACGTTGCAACTATCATCAACGACGGTGCATTTATCGGTTGCGCAGGTCTTACAGAGGTTGAAATACCTGATAGTGTAGTTGAAATTGCAAACAATGCTTTCAATGGTTGCTCTGATGACCTTACAATTAAAGCAAATTGTAATTCATTTGCAGCAGAATTTGCAGCAAAACGTAGTATTAAAACAAATTTAGTTCACGTTGACGGATACGAATGGGTTGTTATTTCTGCAACTTGCGAAGAAGACGGTTCAAAAGAAAAGAGATGCGCAGGCTGTGGTTTCCTTTACGAAACAGAAGTTATTGAAGCTCCTGGTCATGATATGGATTCGGGCGTTGTAACAACAAAAGCAACTTGTACAACTGATGGTGTTCTTACAAAAACTTGTGAGAGACCTGGTTGTGGTTACAATGTAACAGAGGTTATCCCTGCTACTGACCACGCATTAGACGATGGCACAGTAACACAGAATGCAACTTGCGAAGCAGATGGTATTTTCACTGTTAAATGTAAAAACGATGGTTGTAATTATAAAGTTGTAACACCTATCCCTGCACTTGGTCACGCTATGGACGCAGGTACAGTAACAACTCCTGCAACTTGCGAAACAGAAGGTGTTATGACATACAAATGTCAGAGAGCTAATTGCTTCTACACAACAACAGAAGTAATCCCCGCTACAGGACACAAGATGGACGCAGGTACAGTAACTCTTGCAGCTACTTGCGATGTAGACGGTGTTAAAACATACAAATGCCTCAATTCAGGATGTACACATACAATAGAAGAAGTTATTCCCGCAATAGGTCATAACTACGAATCAAAGGTAATTAAACCCGCAACTTGCCGTGAAGATGGTAAGATTCAGTACACATGTGCAAACTGTGATGACTCTTACGTAGAAGCTTTCAAGGGTGAACATACTCTTGTTTCTACAAAAGTTCAGCCCACTTGCGAAGCAGAGGGTAAAGAAGGTCAATGGTGTGCAATTTGTAGCCAGTTTATAGGTGAGGTTACAACAATACCTGCAACAGGCCATGATATCGTAAACGGTCGTTGTGAAAATTGCGGTACGGTAACTGAAAATATCAGACCTGACGGTTTATATTTAGAAAACGATGTATGGTACTATTATGTAAACAACAAAATCGCAGTTGATTATGTAGGTCTTGTTGAATACAAAGGCGGTTGGTTCTACATACAAAACGGTACAATCAACTGGGGTTATACAGGTATCGTTAATTATAATGATGCTTGGTTCTATGTTGAAAATGGTGTTCTTAACTGGAATGCAACAACACTTGTTCAGTATGACGGTGCTTGGTTCTACGTTGAAAACGGTGTTCTTAACTGGAATTACACAGGTCTTGTTAACTACGATAACACTTGGTTCTATGTAGTTAACGGTCATCTCGATTGGACAGTAACAACTCTTACATACTATGATGGTGCTTGGTTCTACGTTGAAAACGGTATGATTAACTGGAACTCTGATACTCTTGTTTATTACAACGATGCTTGGTTCTATACATACGGTGGCGTTATCAACTGGACATATAGCGGTCTTGTTAATTACAACGGTGCTTGGTTCTATGTTGAAAATGGTGTTCTTAACTGGAACACAACAACACTTGTTCAGTATGACGGTGCTTGGTTCTATGTTGAAAACGGTGTAATCACATGGAATTACACAGGTTACATAGATTACTACGGAGTTCAGTTCTATATTACAGATAGCTGTCTTGACTGGAGTAAACAATAATTTAAAAATAAAACTGCTTGGTGCTTTTGCATCAAGCAGTTTTTGTTTGTTAAAAGTCACACCGATATAAAATAATCATATAATATATTGGTGAGTTGTATGATAAAGTTTTATTATAAACCTATGAAAAAAAGACCACCACCCATAAAAGCAAAGTGGTTTATTTTTAAAGGGAAAAAGCAAACGTTACAGTTCAGAGCAGCTTGTGTTGTGCTTTTAATATGCATAGCAATAATTTTTGGTGAATCTCAGTTGCGACCGATTATTAAAAATGCAGGTGCAAACGCTTTGAAAAATGAGCTTACTTTATTGCTTAACGATGCGGTGAATAAAACTCTGCAAAATGAAGAAGTAATATATAATGATTTTATAACAATAAGCTATAACGATAGCGGAAAAATCACTGCAATAATGACAGATACGGTTTTTGTTAATGATTTTAAAGTTATGCTTTCAGAAAAAACTGCGAAGACTGTTAGCGACTGTGGCGACTTTAATATTCTTGTGCCGTGGGGAACTCTTTTCGGTAGCGAAATTTTCAGTGACCGAGGTCTCGAGCTTGTTGTAGAATCTAGTACTTACGGTTTTGCGGTTACAGATATTTACAGCACCTTTGAAAGTGTAGGAGTTAATCAGACATTACATAAAATCTACGTTGAAATCACTTTATCAGCAACAGCATATATCGGTAATTATAAGGTAGAAGAAACGATTAACAGTCGCGTGCCCGTAGCAGAAACAGTTATAGTGGGTGACGTGCCGACAGCTTATTACGATATAAAAAAATAAAGGTAGAGAATTCGGGTTCTCTACCTTTTTATTTTTATTCATTAATAAACTTGTTCATTAAGCTGTAGCCTATTTCAATGAAATTGCCTGTTTCTTTTGCAGTAGCTTCTGTAAAGGCTTCAATACCGTTATCCTTTTCTTTTGATTTCTGGTAAATCATAAAGGGTACTGCATCACCTGCATGAGTCATAGTAACGATAGGTGTGGGGTGGTCGGGGAGTACCATTATCTTATAATCGTCATATTCATCTAAAGCAGGGATAAGCTTTGAAAGCACTTTTTCATCAATTATTTCAATTGATTTAACCTTGTTTTCAGGCTCGTTTCTATGGCCACATTCATCGGGCGCTTCAATATGAATATAAACAAAATCCTTTGTTTTCAATTCTTCTATAGCACACTCTGCCTTGCCCTCAAAGTTTGTATCAATATAGCCTGTTGCCCCCTCTACATCGGGTGAAGCCATACCGGCACATTTAGCAATACCTTTAAGAAGGTCAACTGCAGAGATGATTGAGCCGTTAACACCGAATTTCTCTTTGAAATCAGGCAAAGAGGGTTTAGTACCCTCACCCCAGAGCCAAATTGAGTTTGCAGGGCGTTTACCCTCTGCAATTCTTCTTTTGTTAACGGGGTGCTCCATAAGAAAATCATAGCTTTCCTTCATCATAGCGATAAGCTCTTTTGCATTTTCGCTATCTGAAAGATGCTCACCAATAACCTTGCCTGAAATGTCGTGAGGGGGAGTCATTTTACCTAAATCTAATGTACCCTCGTGCCATACGAGGCAGTGACGATAAGCAACACCGCTGTAAAAAGCAAAAATATCGTTGCCGAAATGCTCTTGAACGCTTTTAATTATCTGTGAAGCATCTTCAGTAGAAATGTCACCTGCACTGTAATCTACCATTGTTTTATCTTCGTAATTTTCTTCGTCTGAAAGAGTAACAAGGTTACAACGGAAGATTATATCACTGGGGAGCATATCAACACCGATGCTTACTGCCTCAAGAGGTGAACGACCTGTGTAACATTCTTTCGGGTTGTAGCCTAAAACGCTCATATTTGCAATATCGCTACCGGGCTTAAGACCGTCAGCAACAGTTTTTACAGTACCGATTTCACCATATCTTGCAAGTCTGTCAAGAACAGGCTTTTCAGCACATTCCATAGGTGTTTTGCCGTTTAATGCGGGTACGGGATAATCTGCCATACCATCATATAAAACAACAATGTATTTCATAGGAAAACCTCATTTCAAAATTGATGTACATAATATAGGTAATATAATACAACTATTTAAACTGTCTTGTCAATAAAGTAAAAAATAATAAATATAAAAATATATATTTACTTGAATTATTAGAAAATTTAGAGTAAAATCAAAACATAATTATTATTAATAAAAGGGGATTTTTACAATGAAATTACCATTAGCTATTCAGCTTTATTCCGTTCGTGATGATATGGAAAAAGATTTTGAAGGTACAGTTAAAAAAATTAAAGAATTAGGTTATGATGGCGTTGAGTTTGCAGGTCTTTTCGGCAAATCAGGCGCAGAGGTTAAAGCTCTTTGCGACGAGCTTCAGTTAGTTCCCGTATCTGCTCATGTTCCTTATTATGATATGCTCGAAAATCCTCAGGCAGTTCTTAAGGATTATCAGGATTTAGGCTGTAAATACGTTGTTGTTCCTTATCTTACCGAGGAATGCCGTCCCGGCACAGACGGTTGGGAAGCAACTGTTGAGGGTATCCGTAAAATCGGTGCTGCTGCAAAAGAAATGGGTCTTCAGCTTCTTTACCATAACCACGATTTTGAATTCCTTAAAATAGACGGCAAATATGCTCTCGATATTCTTTATGATACAATTCCTGCTGATTTACTTAAAACAGAGATTGATACTTGTTGGGTTAATGTAGGCGGTGAAGAGCCCGCAGCATACGTTGAAAAATACACAGGCAGAGCACCCGTTGTTCATCTTAAGGATTTCGCAGGTCAGAAGGGTAACGGACCTCTTTACAAGCTTATCGGTATCGAGGAAGAGGAAGCAGCCTCTTCAGAAAACACATTTGAATTCCGCCCCGTTGGTAGTGGTTGCCAGGATTGGAAAAAGATTATCGCATCAGCTGAGAAAGCAGGCGCAGAATGGCTTATCGTTGAGCAGGATGACCCCTCAATGAACAAAACACCTCTTGAATGTGCCGAAATGAGTATAACTTATTTGAAAAATTTATAATATCACGTCATTAACTTGTTTTAGCTTGCTCGACGTACCCTTGTACGCCTTCGCCACTAAAACTGCGTTTCTGACGCAATCTTATAAATTTTTATCTACGTGTAATATCACGCCATTAACGGATATAAAAAATGCAAGGCATTGAGCCTTGCATTTTTATCATTTTATCTGTTAAGAATAAGCTTTGTAAGCTCAACGGGATCAACGATTGTGTCACCCTTGTAAACTCTCATATTACCTGAAGCGATTTCGTCAATGAGAATAACCTCGTCATTGTTGTAACCGAATTCAAATTTGATATCCCAAAGGTCAAGGCCGATTGTTTTAAGGTCATCAGCGATAATTTTTGTGATTTTAAGAGTCTGTTCTTTCATGCTCTCGAACATTTCGGGGCTCATAACACCAAGTGCTGCAAGACCTTCGCCTGTAACGAGGGGGTCACCCTTAGCATCGTTTTTGAATGTACATTCAACGTAGCCACCGGGAAGAACTGTACCATCTTCAATGTATTCACCGTATCTACGGATAAAGCTACCTGTAGCAACAAGTCTGCAAATAACCTCAAGACCGTGACCGAAAACTTTACCGGGAAGAACTTCCATAGTAGCGTTTTCAACATCAGCACTTACGTAGTGAGTTTTGATGCCTGCTTCTTTAAGCATATCAAAGTAGTAGATAGATGTTTTAAGGTTTTCTTTACCAATACCTTCGATTGTAAGACCAACGCTGTTTTCACCGGGATCAAAAACACCGTCTTTACCTGTGCAATCGTCTTTGAATTTAAGCATTACGTTGCCGTTTTCAAGCTCGTAAACGTCTTTTGTTTTACCTTCGTAAAGTTTTTTCATTTTAAATCTCTCCTTTACCGCCTAGCAGTAACATCAAATTTTTACATATAAATTTTAAAACTGTTTATTAAAAATGTCAAGTGTAAGAACTTGTTTTTTTATCATAATTAAAATGTTCTAAAAATATGTTATAAATAAGGTCTTTTGAAAAATAATTTTTGTTTATTTATACATTTTTAGCCTGCAGTATTGTCATTAAAATCCCTTGCAGGAAAATTCAGACCAAGCACTGTCGTTTGATAATTCGCCACCGTTACGGAATTTGTCTAACTGACTTGTGTTACCGTTAAGATGTGCGTCAAACCACATTGATGCGTAATGAACATAGGGGGTAGGGTTTGAGCAACAGGTAGTGTGAATAGCACCAACGTAATTTACATAAACTGCAGGGCCTTTTGAAGCGTCGTAAGCAGTTTTTACCCATTGGTCTGCGTTAACAATCCAGTCCTTTGTTCCTGCCATAAAGAGCGTGGGTGTATTTAATTTTTCTGCTTCTTCAACGTAGTTGCTTCCTGCGATAGAAAGCACACAGTCAATTCTTGAATCTGCCGCCGCTGCATTAACTGCACTTCTGCCACCTTGTGAATGACCTACTGCGGCTATCTTTTCTGTGTTAACTTTTCCGTATAATATGCTTGATGAGTTGCTGTTTTCAGAAATTACAAAATCAATTGAAGCACGTTGAGCTGAACCGTCTGCTGCCATTGTTTCGCTGTTACCTACAACGATATAACCGCATTTTGCTAATTCTTTAAGAAGTGTTTCGTAGAATGTGTAAGAAACTGCAGTACCGTTTGCAAAAGCAACTATAGGATAAGTTTTATTTGATGTTGCCAAATCAGCAGGGTAGTAAACAGCCTGCTCAATTGAGTTGTAGTTACCGGTGTATTTACCTACACCGTCAGTTATCTGGGGAGCTGCTTCTGTAGGCTTCTGTGTCTGAGCCTGTGTTGTCTCTGTTGTTTGTGAATTCTGTGAAGCGGTAGCTGTTCCACCAGATGAGCCTTGAGTAACGCCTTGTGAAGCCGGTACGGTTGATGCGGGTATATCTTGATTATCAGTATTTTCTGAAGAAACCACAGGTGCAACGTCGCTAAAGCCTTGAGAGTTATCGTTGAAGCTGTCAATATATTGTTGAGTTGTGGTTGTGTTTTCTTCAGTTTTATTACCGCAAGCGGTAGCTGTTAAAACTATTGATAAAACCAGAATTAAAGAAAAGACTCTTTTGAAATTTTTCATTACAGCATCTCCTTAAATATTCTTATTTTGAACAATACTATTCTAACATATATAGTTTAATTTCTCAACAAAAATTTAACTGCCTTTAACCATTGAAAATACAATATAAATGTAATATAATTGTTTTATAAAGAGGTGGTATTCATGATACATAAACAAATTGAATTAAAAAATCATTTTGCTTTTTTAGGTGAGGGTGGCAAAAACCCAACCCTTGATATTTATTTACCTTACAATATGGCTGAAATGAATCGCCAGAATCAGAAAAGACCTTGTATGGTTATTTGTCCCGGTGGCGGCTACGGTATGTGCTCCGAGAGAGAAGCCGAGCCTATTGCACTTCATTTCTTGCCCGAGGGCTTTAACGTTTTCGTTATAACATATTCAGTAGCACCTAACAGATTCCCTACTCAGCTTATTGAGGTAGCTTCTGTTATCGAGCTTATTTACAGTAATGCTGATGAGTGGAATTGCGATACAAATAAAATCGCGATTATGGGCTTCTCTGCAGGTGGTCATCTTGCTGCTCATTATTCAACTATGTTTGACTGCAAAGAGGTAAGAGAAGCTTTCCCCGAAAGCAAATCCGTAAATGCCTCTGTGCTTTGTTACCCCGTAATCAGTGCAGAAGAAACAACTGCTCATATGGGTAGCTTTATAAATCTTTTAGGTCACGAGCCCGAAACACAAGAGGAAGCAGATTATTTTTCTTGTGATAAGCAAGTAAGAGAAATAACACCACCTGCTTTCATATGGCATACTGCCGAAGACGGTTGTGTGCCTGTTACAAACAGCCTTTTATATGCAAAGGCTTTAACAGAAAAGGGTGTACCTGTTGAGCTTCATATATATCCCTTTGGCGGTCACGGTCTTTCTACTTGCGATAAGCATACAATTGACGATGTGACACCTGTTTTTTCATACAATAGCGTATGGCTTAAAAGCTTAAAGGAATGGCTTAAACTTATATTTGAAAATTAAGATGATAAGGTGATAAAATGAATAAGCAAGTTAAGCTCATCTTGTCTTTGCTTTTGGTTGCCTCTGTGCTTTTTATAACTGTTGCTTCTTTAGTTGTACCGTCACCAAAAAGTGAAAAGCAGCTTTCGAAGCTTTTTGATATCTGTGAAGATTATCAGGTAGGTGACAAGCTTTACGTTATAGATGCCGCAACCTTTAAATCACAAGAGGAACGTCATCTTGCAATATCTTTGCAGGGTGTTGTTGCAAAGGTCGAGCCGCAGATTTTTATTATAACAAACGAAATCTCTTATGATTATCTTGATATAATCTCAAAAAGCGGTGTAAAGCTTGTTTTCAATGATTCAAAGGGTGAGCCCTGGACGGTAGAAACACTTCTGAAGAAATTTAAGCCATATATCAACGATTTTGGTTACGTGCTTTACCGCCCGAGTGATAAAGCCGAGGGCTTGAATGCGGCAACAAATCTTGCTGCACTTTATGGTTGGTTGCCTGTGCCTGTAGAGCTTGAAGCTTTAGCGGAAAAGAACGAGCTTGTGCTTAAAGAAGATTTTTCAGACGATGAGTACAACATAAAATTCCAAAAAGATTTTTTCAAAAAATACAAAAAAGAGTTTGAGTTTGATGCTATCGTCAGCTCAAGATATGAGTGGTCAGGACTTCGAGATCTTGCAATACAGCAGGGCTTTTACACCTTTTATATCGATGAAGATGAGGATACAGCTTCTTTAAGAGAAAAAATTCTTAATTATGCAGGCAGTGGCACAACTGTTTTAGGTTGGGCAAAATATGAAAAATGGTACGTTTCACAAACATCAAAAAACGGTGGTATGGTAATACCATCTGACCATTGTCACAACAATAGCTTTCTTGCTTCTTTTAAGTGTGATGTTCCTCAACAAAAGCACGATAAAACAAAAAAATATATTGATACAAGTAAGCATTACGTTGCTATTGTTTTCAGTGATGGTGATAACGTTCAATGGCTTCAGAACGGTTTTTCCGAGTATTTCAACAAGCTTTCATTAGAAACTCAATTTCCTATGACGTGGACTGTTTCACCCTCACTTCAAGAGTTTTCACCCATAACAGCAAAGATGATTTATTCCGCGTCTACTGTGAATGATTATTTTATAGCAGGTGTTTCGGGGGCAGGATACGTTAACCCCACCGAATATCCGTTATCAGCTCTTGATGATTTTACAGACATTACTGCGTCGGCTATGCTTGAAAGCGGTTTGAATTACGTTTCAATTCTTGATTCAACCCCCGGCAATATGATTGAAGATAAAGTTTTAGAGCACCGTTTAGAATATTATGCCCGTTACGATAATATCAAGGGCGGTGTTTTAAGCCTTGACCCCGAAAAATATCAAGGGGGAGAGGGTAAGGTTTATTTTGCAAACGGAAAGCCTTTTGTAAGCAATCGACTTTCCTTGTGGCATCCCGACGGTGAGGGTGCTTTAGTTACTGAAGAGTGGTTGAAAGAGAAAGCAGAGATAGTTAACTCTTACCCTGCGGATATGGAGACAATTAACGGATATACCGTTATTAACGTTCATCCTTGGAGTATAAGCGTTGAAAATCTTGCTTATTTTGTAAGTCAGCTTGATGAAGATGTTCAGCTTGTAACAGTTGATGAATTGTTGACTTTGGTTGAAAATAACGTACCTCACGAAACTGCAATACCTGAAAAACAATAAAAACAAAAAATAAAGCTGTTGTTCAGATTTTAAAATTTGAACAACAGCTTTTGTTTATAATCAAATAATTAAAAGATATCTTCTATCGTGGGCATTGAGTTTTCCGCACCCATTCGGCTTACTGCGAAGGCTCCTGCCTTGTTGCCGATATCACAGGCTTTTTCAATATCACCGCTTTTAATATATTCTAAAGCAAGTGCAGCCGTAAAGCAGTCACCTGCGGCAGTTGTATCAACAACGGTGCTCTTATATGCGGGAAAAAGCTTTAAGCTTTCACCGTCAAAAAGAGCAGAGCCTCTTTCGCCAAGCTTTAAAACGATGTATTTAGCAAGGCTTCGTGATTTTAAAATTTTAGCGGCTTCTAAAATATTTTCATCGCTGTCAGGGTAAATGCCCGTAAGAGCCTTTGTTTCGCTTTCGTTAGGGGAAAGAATCGTTGCACCCTGCATCTTTTCTAACGAAAAGTCCTTTGCAGGACCGCAGTCAATAACAGTAGTCAGGTTGTTTTTTATAGCATGGTTAACAGTGTTTATAACAACCTCTTCTGCGGTTTCAAATTGTACAAGCAAAAGGTTGATTTCATTCCCGATTTCTTTTACTGCTTGCTCGGGGTTAATTTCAGCATTTGCACCCTCGTAAACAATTATTCTGTTTTTACCGTCACCATCTAAAAGTATAGCGGCAAGACCTGTCTGAGAGCCGTCCGTTGCTACACCTGAAATATCAATACCCTTGCTTTTTAAATTCTCTAAAAGCTTGTTGCCGTTTTGGTCGTCGGCAACCTTACCAATCATTTTAACGTTAGCCCCTAAACGAGCTAATGCAGTAGCCTGGTTAGCACCCTTGCCACCGTTAGCATAACCGTAATCGGTGCCTAAAACGTTTTCACCGATTTCAGGCACTTTTTTCATATTGAGGATTAAGTCCATATTTATACTGCCTACAACGGCAGCGTTAATATTTTTATACATAAAATTACCCCAAAAATTCTACAAAATCTTTTGCGGCATCACTTAAAGATTTATCTTTTAAAAACAAAGCACTTGTACCTAAAACGAATATGTTTGCACCGCAATCTGACATCTTTTTACCGTTTTCAAGACTAATGTTACCGTCTACCTCGATTTCAGTAGATGAATAGCCCCATTCGTTTAAAAGTCTGCGGGCTTTTTCAACTTTTCTTCCGGCACCAAGGAATATCTTCTGCCCTGCAAAGCCGGGGCTTACAGTCATAACGAGAAGCATATCAATATATTCAAGTAAAGGCTCGATAACCTCAACGGGTGTTTGAGGGTTTATTGCAAGACCTGTTTTACAGCCTTTTTTCTTAATTGCCTCAAGGGTACGGTGAATATGCTTTTCAGATTCATAATGAATGCAAACAATATCATTTTCGGTAAGATTCATTCTTTCAATAAAGAGTGAAGGCTCGTTTACCATCATATGAATATCAAGAGGTATATCCGTAACCGTTTTTATGGCGTTAATTAAATCAAAGCCTAAAGTAATGTTAGGTACGAAAGCACCGTCCATAATATCAACGTGAAGATAATCAATACCTGCTTTTTCAAGGCTTTTGATAGCATCTTCCATATTCAATAAATCTGCACACATAATAGATGCGGACAATTTTTTCTTCATTTTTTCACCTTCACAAAACTGAATTTATTTCCGTTAAATACATTAAAATACTATCACACACGGCAGAGCGTGTCAATGAAATAGACAGAGAATTGCCATATTTTTCGTTAAAGTTGCACCATCGTTTTTAATTGACATAGTGGGCGAGAGAATGTTACAATTTATATGTAAGAAATAGAAAGGGTGTTGAGTTAAATGTCTGAGCTTAGTACAGTTACCCAGACAGTAAGACGTTATGTAGGCAAAAAAGAAACAATTGCTTACGTGCTTAATGACGTAGCGGCAAGCCTTAATATTGATGACTATAAAGAACGATATATTTATGACGTTGTAAATATCGACTTCAATCTTCTTGCGATTCAAAACGTTGTTGCAACCGCTTGGGACTCAGTTAACGATACCTTTATCGGTGTTTTGGTTGACAAAACCCGTACCCGTTGGGGTAAATTTAAACCATACGTGCTTTTAGGTGAAATTCCTTTGACAGTACTCGGTATGTGGTATTGGTTGATTCCGTTTCTTTTCCCTGATACACCGGGTGACTATCTTCCTAAATGGATATTCTACTTTGCAATGAGTATCATAACCGAAACTGCAACTACCTTTACCGCAGTTGCAAAAACAGGTTTGCTATCAACAATAACGCCCGAGCCGCTGGAACGTTCGCGGCTTATAGCAACGGCAAACGTGGCATCTCACCTTGTTGAAGACTTACCGAAGCAAGCGTTTGGTATTATTTATGACCTTGTAGCAAACAAGAAAATAAATATTCATTTGCCAAAGCTTTTTGCAGGTTTTGGTATTGCTTGTGCAGCAATATCAGCAGCCTTCGCTTTGTATTTTGTTATGAATACTCGCGAAAGAGTTTCGCAATCTATTAAGCAACCAACCGTAAAGCATTGCTTCAGGGCAATTATAAATAACAGACCGATGCTTACATTCCTTGCTTCGTCATTTCTTTCAGGCTTCAGTATAAGCAAAAGCAGAACGAATTTCTACATAGATGTTTTAGGCTCGGTTACTTGGAAAACAATTGTCGGTATTCCTGCATTCCCCGTAAAATTCATAAGCTATAGCTTTGTTGAGCCTTTGCGACGTAGATTTTCAACAAAAGCCTTGTGGATTTTTGAAGATGCGTGGACGGATATGCTATGGCTGACGGTGTTCGGTATAGGCTCTATTAACGGTAATTTCCAAAAGAAAGGCGTTATTTTGCCGATGATGGCAATAGAAGAGGTTTTGGAAATGTGTGTTTACGGCTTGCGTCGCGTTATTCCTGCCGAAATTAAAAATGAAGCATTAGATTATTCAGAATGGAAGCACGGCTATCGTTCAGAAGCTATGACAGGTGTTTCTATGGACTTAATCGGTAAGCTTCAAAGTGCTGTAATGAGCGGTGTAAATAATATCGTAATGGGTAAAATCGGTTACGTTCAGGGTAGAGAAATCGGAACGCAGACCGATAAAACAAAGTGGTGGATATTTGCTTTGGGAACAGGTATTCCGATTATTTCATCAAGCCTTGGTATTATTCCTAAATTCTTCTATCCTCTTTCTGCTGAAAACAGAACTAAAATGTATGAGGACCTTACAGAGAGAAGAATTGCTATGGCAGAGTTTATGAAAACAGCCTCTGCTGAAGAAATTGAACAAAAGGCACAAGACCAGTTACAAGGTAAATTTGATTGATAAGAAAAGTATTGGTGGTGATAAGTTTTGAATTTATTACATATGAAATATGCCGTTGAGGTAGCAAGACTTGGTTCTTTAGGTAAAGCATCAGAAACCTTGCTTATCGCAACGCCCAATATAAGCCGTTCTATTAAAGAGCTTGAAGCGGATTTAGGTATATCTATTTTTGAACGAACAACCTCCGGTATGGAGCTTACCCCCGAGGGACAGGAATTTATAGGCTATGCCAAAAGAATTTTAGATCAGATTGAGCAGGTTGAAAATTTCTATAAAAAGGGGACTGCAAAAAAGCAGGAATTTTCGATTTCTGTTCCCCGTGCTTGTTATATATCTGAAGCTTTTGCAGAGTTTTCAAAAACTCTTTCAAATGAGGCGGCAGAAATATTTTATAAAGAAACCAATTCTCAACGAACTATCCGCAATATGCTTGAGCATGATTATAAATTAGGCATAATCCGTTATGCCGAAAACTATGACAGATATTTTAAGTCAATGCTTGAAGAAAAAGGCTTTCAGTATGAATTGGTTACAGAGTTTACTTATTCTCTTTTAATGAGTGCAGATAATCCTTTGGCACAAAAAGAAAATATTGCTTTTGATGATTTGACCGATTATATTGAAATTGCACACGCAGACCCATATGTTCCGTCAATGCCTATCTCAAAGGTTGTTAAAGAGGAGCTTCCCGATAACATCAACAGAAGAATTTTTATCTTTGAAAGAGCAAGTCAGTTCGATTTATTGTCAATGAATCCTCAGACTTTTATGTGGGTATCTCCTGCGCCACAAAGCCTTCTTGAACGTTATAATTTAGTTCAGAAAAAATGTAAGGATAATAAAAAGGTTTATAAGGACCTGCTTATTTATAAAAACGGCTATAAGCTTACCAAGCTTGACCGTCAGTTTATAACCGCTTTGTGTGAATCTAAAAGAAAGCATTTATAATAGAAAATTCCAAGATAAAACTAAAACCGATTTGAGTATGAACTCAAGTCGGTTTTGTCTTTTTTTTAGGTGTTATCATTTTTGATAATACTGCTTATATGTTTTAAGAATTCCACAAACCTGAAGAAGTTGTTAAAATAATAACAAAGTTAACGAGGGCGAATAATAAAGTGAGCCCCAACACAAATTAAGCAATTATTTTAGGAGGATATAAATGGAAATGAAGTACGAAATTGTTGATTGCGTTGAAAAGCTCCAGGAAGCTATTGAACGCACAAGAGAAGCTCAGAAGAAATTTGCAACTTATACTCAGGAGCAGGTAGATAAAATCTTCCTTGCTGCTGCATCTGCTGCAAACAAAGCAAGAATTCCTCTTGCAAAAATGGCTGTTGAAGAAACAGGCATGGGTATTGTAGAAGATAAGGTTATCAAAAATAACTACGCATCTGAATACATCTACAATGCTTACAAGGATACAAAAACTTGTGGTATTATCGAAGAAGATAAAGCTTTCGGTACTAAAAAGATTGCAGAGCCCATCGGTGTTGTTGCTGCAGTTATTCCCACAACAAACCCCACATCAACTGCAATTTTCAAATGTCTTCTTGCTCTTAAAACAAGAAATGCTATTATAATCTCTCCTCACCCCAGAGCCAAGAACTGTACAATCGCTGCTGCAAAGCTTGTTCTTGAAGCTGCAGTCCAGGCCGGTGCTCCCGAAGGAATTATCGACTGGATTGACGTTCCTTCTCTTGAAATGACAAACACAGTAATGAAAGAAGCAGATATCATCCTTGCAACAGGTGGTCCTGGTATGGTTAAGGCTGCTTACTCAAGCGGTAAACCTGCCCTCGGTGTTGGTGCAGGTAACACACCTGCAATCATTGATGAGAGTGCAGATATTCTTCTTGCTGTTAACTCAATCATTCATTCAAAAACATTTGATAACGGTATGATTTGTGCATCTGAACAGTCTGTTATCGTTCTTGAAAATATTTACGACGCAGTTAAAACAGAGTTTGCAAGTCGTGGTTGCTACTTCCTTGATGATGCAGAAACAGAAAAGGTAAGAAAAACAATCATCATCAACGGCGCTCTTAATGCAAAAATCGTTGGTCAGCCTGCTGCAAAAATTGCAGAGCTTTCGGGCGTAACTGTTCCTGAAGGAACAAAAATCCTTATCGGTGAAGTTGAAAGCGTTGATATCAGCGAAGAGTTTGCTCACGAAAAGCTTTCACCCGTTCTTGCTATGTACAAGGCAACATCTTTCTCTGATGCTCTTGATAAAGCAGAACACCTTGTTGCAGACGGTGGTTACGGTCATACTTCATCTGTATATCTTAACGAGGTAACAGAAACAGAAAAAATCAACGAGTTTGCTGCAAGAATGAAAACTTGCCGTATCCTTGTTAACACACCCTCATCACACGGTGGTATCGGTGACCTTTACAACTTTAAGCTTGCTCCCTCACTTACTCTTGGTTGCGGTTCTTGGGGCGGTAACTCAGTTTCCGAAAACGTTGGTGTTAAACACCTTTTAAATATCAAAACAGTTGCAGAAAGAAGGGAAAATATGCTTTGGTTCCGTGCACCCGAAAAGGTTTATATCAAGAAAGGTTGTCTTCCTGTTGCTCTTGATGAGCTTCGCACAGTTCGCGGTGCAAAGAAAGCATTTATCGTAACAGATACCTTCCTTTATGAAAACGGTTATACAAAACCCATTACAGATAAGCTTGACGAAATGGGTATTGCTCATACAACATTCTTCGATGTTCAGCCCGACCCCACTCTTAAAAATGCAAAGAGCGGTGCAGAGCAGATGGCAGCATTCAAGCCCGACACAATCATCGCACTTGGTGGTGGTTCTGCAATGGACGCTGCAAAGATTATGTGGGTTCTTTACGAGCATCCCGAAGCAGACTTTATGGATATGGCAATGCGTTTCATTGATATCCGTAAGAGAGTTTATACATTCCCCAAAATGGGCGAAAAAGCATACTTTATTGCAGTTCCCACATCAGCAGGTACAGGTTCAGAGGTAACTCCTTTCGCAGTTATTACCGACGAGCAGACAGGTGTTAAATATCCTCTTGCTGACTATGAGCTTCTTCCCAATATGGCTATCATTGATACTGATTTCCATATGTCAGCACCTAAGGGGCTTACAGCTGCATCAGGTATCGACGCTGTAACACACGCAGTTGAAGCATATGCTGCAATGCTTGCAACAGACTACACAGATGGTCTTGCATTACAAGCTCTTAAAAATATCTTTAAATATCTTCCTCGTGCATACGAAAACGGTCAGACAGACGTTGAAGCAAGAGAAAAAATGGCTAACGCTGCTACAATGGCAGGTATGGCATTCGCAAATGCTTTCCTCGGTGTTTGTCACTCAATGGCACATAAGCTCGGTGCTTTCCACCATCTTCCTCACGGTGTAGCAAACGCACTTATGATTGAAGAGGTTCTTCGTTTCAATGCAAGTGAAGCTCCTGCAAAGATGGGTACATTCTCACAGTATGACCACCCCCATACACTTGCTCGTTACGCTGAAATCGCAGATTACCTTGGTCTTGGTGGTAACACAGATTCAGAAAAGCTTGAAAATCTTATCAAGGCTATCAACGACCTTAAGAAAACAGTTGGCATCAAAGAAACAATCAAAGATTACGGTGTTGATGAAAAAGCATTCCTTGACAACCTTGACGAAATGGTTGAACAGGCATTCGATGACCAGTGCACAGGTGCTAACCCCCGTTATCCTCTTATGAGCGAAATCAAAGAAATGTATCTCAATGCTTACTACGGCAAGCATTTCACAGAAAAAGCAATGCCTACAGCAGCAGATGTTGCAACAGGTATGACAGCAAATGCAGTTAAAACACCTTACACAAAAGGTAAGAAAGCGTAAGAGAGAGGAG
Source organism: Acutalibacteraceae bacterium (assembly GCA_045638585.1). GTDB lineage: Bacteria > Bacillota > Clostridia > Oscillospirales > Acutalibacteraceae > DTU089. The sequence continues at coordinate 155,840 of JAZUBO010000007.1, forward strand.
AAACAAAAATGAAACTTGATAGAGTTATTGCAGTAAGAAATAATAAAACTATTTACCGTGACGGTGATAAGTGCGTTAAGGTTTTTGATACTGATTATTCAAAATCAGACGTGCTTAACGAAGCATTAAATCAAGCAAGAATCGAAGAAACAGGTCTTAACATTCCTAAAATCGTTGAAGTAACAATGGTTGAAGGTAAATGGGCAATCGTTTCAGAATTCATCAAGGGTAAAACACTTCAGCAGCTTATGGATGAAGACGTTGAAAAGAAAGACGAGTATATTGAATTACTTGTTGACCTTCAGCTTGACGTTCATTCAAAGGTTTGCCCTCTTCTTAATAAGCTTAAAGACAAAATGAACCGTAAAATCAGTGCTTCAGAGCTTGATGCTACAACACGCTACGATCTTCACACAAGACTTGAAGGTATGCCTAAGCACAACAAGGTTTGCCACGGTGACTTTAACCCCTCAAACATAATTATCACAGATGACGGCACAGCATATATTCTTGACTGGTCACACGCTACTCAGGGTAATGCATCTGCTGACGCTGCAAGAACATATCTTCTTTTCTGGCTCAATGGCGACATTGAAGGTGCAAAGAAATATCTTGACTTATTCTGTGAAAAGAGTAAAACAGAAAAACAGTACGTTCAGAAATGGATGCCTATCGTTGCTGCTTCTCAGTCAGTTAAGGGTAACGAGAAGGAAAGAGAATTCCTTCTTTCTTGGGCAAACGTTGTTGATTACGAATAAGAGAGGTTGAAAATGATGAAAGTTACAGTTTGTATCGGTAGTTCTTGCCACATTAAAGGTTCTCGTCAGGTTGTTGAACAGCTTCAGTACCTTATTAAAGAAAACAATTTGGGTGACAAGGTTGAATTAGGCGGCACATTTTGTATGGGCAAATGTCAGCAGGGTGTTTGCGTAACTGTTGACGACGCTTTCTTCTCAGTAACCCCCGAAACAGTTGAAGATTTCTTCAATGATAATGTTAAAGGAAAAATAAAATAATGATTATTCAGGTTTGTGTTGGCAGTTCTTGCCATTTGAAAGGCTCACCGGAAATCGTTGAGCTTCTTCAGAAAGCCGTTGAAGAATATCATTTGGAAAACGAAATAACACTTGCCGGTAGCTTTTGCATCGGCAAGTGCAATCGTGTTGGTGTAACCGTTCAGATTGACGATGATATTCACGTCGGTATAACAAAAGAAAATTTCAAAGAGTTCTTTAACGACAATGTTTTAACTAAAATTGAAAGGGTGTAACGGGAGATGCCTAATTGTTTAACATTAAAAAAATCTAACTGTAAAAACTGTTATAAGTGTATTCGCCATTGTCCCGTTAAGGCAATACGCTTTTCAGGAAATCAGGCTCATATTATCGGAAACGAGTGTATTCTTTGCGGTCAATGCTTTGTTGTTTGCCCTCAGAATGCAAAAGAGATAGTTGATGAAACCGAAAAAGTAAAAGTATTTTTACAGGCACAGGAAAAGGTTATTGTAAGCCTTGCACCTTCCTTTATTGCAAACTATGACGGTGCAGGTATAAACTCAATGAGAAAAGCCTTGAAACAGTTAGGCTTTTATGACGTTGAGGAAACTGCTATCGGTGCTACTATCGTTAAAAATGAATATGAAAGAATGTTAAAAGAGGATGATAGAGATATAATTATCACCTCTTGTTGCCATTCTATAAATTTACTTATACAGAAATATTTCCCCGCAGAGCTTGAGTATCTTGCAGACGTTGTTTCACCAATGCAGGCTCACTGTATGGATATAAAGAAGCGTTATCCGGATGCAAAAACCGTTTTTATAGGACCTTGTGTAGCTAAAAAAGACGAAGCAGAGCATTACGAGGGTATCGTTGATGCTGTTCTTACATTTGAAGAGCTTACAACCTGGCTTAAAAACGAAAACATAGAGCTTGAAGCGGAAAAAGATAACGACGATTTCAGTCGTGCCCGTTTCTTCCCCACAACAGGCGGTGTTCTCAAAACAATGGCACAGGATACACCCGACTATACATATATAGCTCTTGACGGTGTAGAAAACTGTATTGCTGCACTTAAAGATATTGAAAGCGGTAAAGTTCATAAGTGCTTTATTGAAATGTCTGCTTGTGTCGGTAGCTGTATGGGTGGTCCGGTTATGGAAAAATATCACCATACAGAAACAATAAAAGACTATATTACAATTTCAAATTATGCAGGTAAAAAGGATTTTGAGGTTTCTCAACCGAAGACTTCAGATTTAAAAAAACAATTTGAGTATATCGAGCATAGATATCCTCAACCCTCTGAAATAGAAATAAATGCAGTTCTTCGTCAGATGGGTAAATTCAAGCCCTCACAAGAGCTTAACTGCGGTTCTTGCGGTTATAATACCTGCCGCGAAAAAGCTGCAGCCATCTGTCAGGGTAAAGCAGAGATATCAATGTGTCTTCCTTTCCTTAAGGATAAAGCCGAAAGCTTTTCAGATACTATCGTTAACAGCACACCTAACGGTCTTATTGTACTTAACGAGAATTTAGAGGTTCAGCAGATAAACAGAGCCGCAAGAGAGATTATGAATATCCGTTATGCGTCTGACGTTTTAGGTGCAAATGTAATTCGTATTCTTGATCCTACAGTTTTTGAAACTGTTTTAAAAACCGGTAGGGGAGTAAGCGACCAGAGAGTTTACCTTGCAGAATATAAGCGATACGTTGAACAGACTATCGTTTATGACAGAGACTCTCATCTCCTTATTGGAATTATAAGAGACGTAACTGCCGAAGAAGAGCAGAGAGAAAGAAAAGAAAATATCAGCCGTCAGACAATTGAGGTTGCCGATAAGGTTGTTGACAAGCAGATGCGAATTGTTCAGGAAATTGCATCACTATTAGGTGAAACTGCTGCAGAAACAAAAATCGCGCTTGCAAAGTTAAAGGAGTCGATTTCTGATGAATGATTTTTGTGCAGATATCGGTTATAAAAGCATAAACCACTACGGTGAACAGCTTTGCGGAGACCATATTGACATAGTTGAGCCTGACGAAGATTCAACTGTTGTAGTTCTTTCTGACGGTCTCGGAAGCGGTGTTAAAGCAAGTATTCTTTCAACACTTACTTCTAAAATTATTTCAACAATGCTTGCAGAAGGTCTTTCTCTTGAAGAGTGTGTTGAAACAATTGCCGCAACATTGCCCGTTTGCTCGGTAAGAGGTGTAGCATATTCAACCTTTACAATTATTCATTTGAAAAACAATGAAACAGCAGAGCTTATTCAGTACGATAACCCTCACACCATAATACTAAGAAATGAAAAAAATTGGGATTATCCAAAAACTGAAATGAATATCGGTGGTAAAAAGATTTTTAAATCTGTTATTCAGCTTCAGGAAAATGATATTTTTATTGCTATGAGTGACGGTTGTCCTCACGCAGGTATCGGTACTGCATATAATTTCGGCTGGAAGCGTGAAGATATTGCAAGCTTTCTTGAAACACTTGCCCCTGTAGGCTACACAGCAAAGAATTTATCAACAATGCTTATTGATGAATGTGATAAGCTTTACGGTCATAAGCCGGGTGACGATGCAACTGCTTGTGTTGTAAAAATCCGAAAGAGAGTGCCGATGAATATGCTTTTCGGACCACCCTCAAACAGAGACGATGCAGACAGAATGATGAGCCTTTTCTTCTCAAAAGAGGGTAAGCATATTATCTGTGGCGGTACAACCTCAACAATCGCATCAAAGTTCTTGAGAAAACCCTTGAAGCCTACACTTAATTTTGAGCATAGCGACGTTCCGCCTATTGCAGAAATTGAGGGTGTAGACCTTGTTACCGAGGGCGTTATAACAGTCAATAAGGTTGTTGAATACGCTCAGGATTATTTAGGTGAAAATAAACATTACGAGCATTGGAATTTCAAGAAGGACGGAGCTTCTCTTATAAGCCGTTTGCTTTTTGAAGAAGCAACAGATATTAATTTCTACGTCGGCAGAGCTATTAACCCTGCCCACCAGAATCCCGACCTTCCCATAAATTTCAATATCAAAATGAATCTTGTTGAAGAGCTTTCCAAATGCTTGAAGCAGATGGGTAAACGAATTAAAGTAAGTTACTTTTAAGGTGTAAAAATGAGTAATAATATAAGAAAATTTGATACAAAGGTGCAATATCTTATATACAAGGTGTTGCGAGAGGTTGCAAGAGAGGCATGGAATGATACTCTTCTTGAAAATCTTATTGACATACCTAAAAAAATAGTTCCCGGAAAAACATCAACAATGAGATGTTGCGTTTATAAAGAAAGAGCAATTCTTTCTGAACGTGTTAAAATTGCTATGGGCGGTGACCCTGAAAATCCCAACGTTATTCAAGTTATCGATATTGCTTGCGATGAATGTCCTGCTGCTGGATATGAGGTAACAGATTCTTGCAGAGGCTGTCTTGCTCACCGTTGTGAAGATGTTTGTAAACGCGGTGCAATATCCTTTGACCATAACCACGTTGCGCATATTGATAAATCAAAATGTGTAGAGTGCGGTCAATGCGCAAAGGTATGCCCTTATTCTGCGATTATCAACCGCAAAAGACCTTGTCAGATTGCTTGTAAAGTAAAAGCAATTTCAATCAATGAAGATAATGCTGCATCTATCAATAACGATAAATGCACTGCTTGCGGTGCTTGTGTTTATCAGTGTCCCTTCGGTGCAATTTCTGATAAATCATATATCCTTAATGTTATTGACCTTATTAAGAAAAGTGAGCAGGGTAGAAACTATAAGCTTTATGCAGTTGTTGCTCCCTCAATTTCAAGCCAGTTTTCTTATGCAAAATTAGGTCAGGTTATAACAGGTCTTAAAAAGATGGGCTTCCATACAGTTGTTGAAGCCGCTCTCGGTGCAGATATGGTAGCAATGAGTGAAGCTAAAGAGTTAACCGAAAAAGGCTTCCTTACAAGCTCTTGTTGTCCTGCGTTTGTTTCATATATCAAATCTACCTTCCCTGATTTAGTACCTTTGATTTCTCACAATCGCTCACCGATGGTTGAAATTTCAAAATACATAAAAGAAACGGACGAAAATGCAAAAACTATTTTTATCGGACCTTGTACTGCTAAAAAGGCAGAGGCACAGCTTGAAAGTGCAAAGCCCTACGTTGATGCAGTTTTAACCTTTGAAGAATTACAGGCACTCTTTGACAGCCGTGATATTGATATCACAGCTCTCGATGAAGACGTGCTTGACAACGCTTCATATTTCGGTAGAATTTTTGCCCGTAGCGGTGGTCTTACCGATGCAGTAACTCAAGCTCTCAAAGAGCAGAATATTACTGATTTTGAATTTAAGCCAATTGCTTGTGACGGTATTGAGGAATGTAGATTAGCTCTCTTAAAGAAGAGTAAAAATGCCCTTGATGCTAACTTTATCGAAGGTATGGCTTGCGTGGGTGGTTGTATAGGTGGCGCAGGTTGCCTTACCCATGGTGAGAAAAACAAAGCCGAGGTTGACAAATACGGAAGAGAAGCTTTCGAAAAGAATATATCTGATGCAATTTCTGTTTTAAAATAGATTTTGATTTCCACCATTCAAAAAGACACTACCCTTGACAGTTAAACTGTTGAGGGTAGTGTCTTTTTATTTAAAGCTTTATGTACTTTTAATCTCGTACAATTTTGTGCTATGCTTCGGTGCGGTGAAAGTGATTTCATCAGCTTCGAATTCATCAGTATCTTTATCCGTTAAGCTTTTAACCTTCAATTTTTCAGGTAAATTTACTTTTACTTCACCGTCTTTAATCGTATGAATACCTAAAATACCCTTGTCGCAATAAACAACGCAACCGTCACCGTTGTAACAATGAATACCGGAAGATACGAGAATTTCACGAAGCTCATCTGTTGTGATAAATGCGTCGTTTTCATTTGCTGAAAAATATGGGATACTCAGCTTTTTGCAGAGCTTGATTGCTTCTTTTCCGCTTTCGGAGGGGCAGGGTGCAGTGAATATAGCAAATTTATACTTGTGAAGAATTTTATCTGCGTCTTCAACCATAAATGTATCAAAGGGTATGCCTGAAGTACCCATTTTAACTCTTAAATGGTTTACTGCGTTAAGTAAATAGTAGCCTCGTTGAATGTTCCCGTATGCTCTTTCATCAATAAAAAACGCTACCTCTGATTTGGGTAATTTGCTTGTATTTCTTTGGGAAATGTTATCGTATATCAGACGTAAATTTTCAAGCTCTGCCATCATTTCGGGGGAGTGATACCAACCGCCCCACATATCAAACCACCATATTCCGGATGATTTTGTGATTTGTCGGGCAAAGGCTTTACGAATTGCTGAAATGGAAAACTCCATTGTTTCAGGACCGCACCATACGGTTTTGTTTCCATCTGCGTTATATAATAATAAAATGTTATCGGGATACATACCAGGTCTTGAATCCTGCATTCTTTTTGTAAGCTTTGTTCTTATATCGCACTCAATAAAGCAAAGCTTGTTGTGAAGCTTGAGAGAGTCAACGGGAAGCATATCACCCCAGTCAAAGCCAAGCTCACGGTTACAGTCATAGCAACAAGGTGATGAAAAGAAATCAATGTATGGCGAGTCGATAATATGCCTTAATCCGTGCAAACCCCAAAGACAGTCACAAACGAAAGCGTTGTAGCCGTAAAATACGCCCACGATCTGCTCGTTTTCTGTAAATTCTTTCGTGATCCTTGCAAAATACTCAATTGTTCTGGTGGTCTCTTCACTGCAGAATTCATAGTATTTGCTTATTTCGTCACTGTGAACACAGTTTTCTAACTCTTCTCTTTCGGGTGCTTTAATGTTTTTTATACCGTGCTTTTCAAATGCCCATTGTTTGAATTTTTTCGTACCCATCTGTGAATATGAGCCGAAAAGGTCGGGGTGAATCCATTCCTGAGTAGTGCCACCGCAAAGCTGATACCCTGTAATTCTGTTACTATAATCAGCGGTTGTAATGTGAGAAAGTAGCTCTTTTAAAAGCTCACCACCATCATTTTTGAATTTATCAGAAAACAAGGATTCTCTGTTTTCACCGTCGGTGGTTACCGTTTCATATGGGTTATCTTTAAGCCATTTGCGAGGCATGGAAATATGAATTCTCGGGAATATAAGTGCATCGGGACACTCTTTGATTATTTCCCTTACGATATTGTCAAAATCTTTGTAATCGGGGATTTCACATTCAAAAACACCCGTTTTGAACGGTGTGAAGCCCGATGCGTTATTTATAGGCAAATCGTTAAAAGAAACGTTAACAAAAAACATTCTGTATCCGCTTTTTATAAAGTCGGACCATTCACCGCATTCATCGAAATAAGTAGTGTAGGCAAGAGGGGAATAAAGCTTTTCGTTAACTTTTATCAAAGGCTTGTCATTTATAAATTGCACCTTGCTTTTAAGCATAATTTCACCTGTCAAACATTTTGATTTTATCTATCAATCGCCCATTTTTGTTGCATTATGAGGGCGGGGACGTAGTCGTTTTCTCTTGTGTAAAATGCGGTGATTAATTCACCGTTGTCAAGCTCAATCGTTGAGGGGTAGCCCAAATCGTCGGTGTCGAAGCCGTGGTGTAAAATGCTTTCGTCACTCCATGTTTCTCCACCGTCTTCGCTGAAAGCTGCCCATATTCCATATGGCCTTTTTCTGTGAGAAAAGGTTGTAATCAACGTACCCGATGAATGTAAAAGCAAGTGACCGGGAGCACCGCTGTCGTCTCTTACAATCTGCTTCGGCTTGCTCCAGGTTACCCCGTTATCAAGAGAAACTGTCTGATAGAGAGTAAATATTGTTTCTTCAGCATTTTCTGCTCGTAAGTGACAGATTATTTTACCGTCAGGGAGCTGAATAGCGTGAGGCTCATAAAAATATAGGTCTTTGAATTCCTCGTATTTATAAATACCCAATTCACCTCGTAAGGTCATTTCACCGGTCTCGGTATTGATTACGTGAGCTTCAATATGGTTGTGAATACCAAGTCTTCTTCCAACCCATAAAACAGTTCCGTCGTTAAGCTCCGTAGGTCCGTGAGGAGATGAAACGGGGGATTTGTAAATTTTGCTAAAGGTTTTACCACAGTTGTTACTTATCCTGAAATTAATACCGAGAGCTTCTGCCTCAGCTTCAGGAGAAACTGAGTTTATGTAACTAAAGCATTCTTCAGTTTGAGGCATATTTTCTCTTTGAAATTCAAGCGTATTATTAAATGAGGTGGCAATAAGTCCGCTTTCACCGAAAACAGTAAGACCTACATCTCTGTCATCAAGCACAGTGTCAAAAACAGGTACAGGCTTTGTATAAGTCTCACCGTTATCATGGCTAAAAGCTAAAACACCTTTACCGAAGGGGCAAATGTGTTCTACTCGGTAACCCGAAGCACCAACGCAGATTTTTCCGTTCTGAAGCCTTGCGATAGTGGGCCAGGCAAAGTATGCGTGATGACTTTCAGTGTTAGTCATAACAACCTTTGGTGAGCCGATTAGCTTAATATTCAAGATAATCACCTCTGTTAAATGTTTAATATCATTTTATATAATTACAGTGACTATGTCAATGATTTGAAAAAGTAAGTTGCGGTTAAGTTTTTTGTTGCTTTTTGTTTTTCAGCGGTGGTATAATCATATTAACAATTTTGAAATTGTAGGTGAAAATATGAATTTCAATATTAATGATTTTTGTAAAAGCATAATTTGCGAAAACGGTGTTACCGATACAGTTGTTGAAGCTGTTGTTAACGGTAATGCTTTAGATTTATATATTAGTGCGAAAGCTGATAAGCCTAAATTCATTGAGCTTGAATGGAGCTTCAAAAGTGACGAAAACCTTTACGTGCTCGGTGACGCATGGGAGAGAAGCTATGGTGAGCTTGAGTTTAAAAGGCTTTCTGATAATGACCGTTATATGCCTTGGTATTTTATCGCAACCGATAAAAATTTCTCTTTCTGCTTTGGTGTTAAAACGGGAGCAAATTCATTTGTAAGCTTTAAATATACTACTGATGGAATCAAGGCTCTTGTTGATTGCCGAAATGGTGGTTGCGGTGTTGAGCTTAACGGCAGAAGGCTTCATCTGGCAACGTTTGTTTGTAAAGAATATGATTCCGAAGACGTTTTTTTTGCTCTTCACGATTATTGCAAAACTCTTTGCGATAACCCGTTACTCCTTAAAGAAAGAGTTTATGGTGGCAATAACTGGTATTATGCTTACGGTGAAAGCAGCTTTGAAGAAATAGTTTCCGATGCTAAAGTACAAGCGGAGCTTGCTGATGGTATACAAAACAGACCCTTCGAGGTTGTTGACGACTGTTGGCAGATTTATTCCTGCGAAGGACCTTGGGTAGCAAACGAAAAATTCGGTGATATGAAAAAGCTTGCAGATGAAATAAGAAAATGCGGTGCAAGACCGGGTATATGGGTACGCCTTCTTCACAACAGAGATGAAGCTGTTACCGAGGATATGAGAATTTTAAGAAGCGGAAAAAGACAATATCTTGACCCCACACATCCGTTTGTAAAAGCATATATCAAAAATGATATTGAAAAAATCAGAGCTTGGGGATATGAGCTTATAAAGCACGATTTCACAACGGCTGATTTATTTGGTGACTGGGGCAGAGACCTTGATGCAACCATAACGAAAATTGACGGTTGGCATTTTTATGACAGAACAAAAACAAATGCGGAAATAGTTCTTGACCTTTACAGGCTTATTAAAGAGTCTGCAGGGGATATGTACATAATCGGTTGCAATACCGTTTCTCATCTTTGTGCAGGGCTTGTTCATCTTAACAGAACAGGTGACGACACAAGCGGCAAGGAGTGGGAAAGAACAAAGAAAATGGGCGTAAATACCCTTGCATTCCGCCTTGCTCAGAATGAGGCGTTTTATATGTGTGATGCAGACTGCGTTGGTATTCTTGAGAATTATATTCCTTGGGAAAAGAATAAACAATGGCTTAAGCTTCTTTCTTACAGCAATACACCTCTTTTCGTTTCCTGTAATAAAAATCTTACAGAGGAACAGAAAAAAGACCTTGCAACTGCCTACAAGGTGTTTCAGGAAACCCATACAATAGAGCCTGTTGATGCTTTTGAAAATCTTACCCCGTCAAAATGGGAAATTGACGGTGAAATTATTGACTTTGAGTGGTGATATGCTTCAGAAAATCTGGTAAGAAAAGTTCTTGAAAGAGAATATGAATTCAAGCCTAACGGCATAAAGGATTCTTACAATAAGAGCGGTTTATATGGGCAGGAGCTTTCAGGCAGGTTTGGATGACTTATTTCACTCTAAAAAACACCCACTTAACAATTTTTTCGTTAAGTGGGTGTTTGCTATTATCCTATTTCAATTTTAAAGCAAATTGGTAAATCATTTTTGAAATCACAGTTAAGGTTTATTTTTAGTGCGTCTTCATCTCTTGTGAAATCAATTTTCTCATTGCAACCAAGCAATTCAATGCTTTCAATAAGGTAGTTGTGTTTTTCGTGTTTTCTTAGGGTTTTGATTTCAACTGTTTTCGATGGGCGCATCTGGAAAGCATAAAGAAAACCGTTTTTATAAGTGAACCTGAAATCTTTTTCAGTGAATTGTTGTTCGTCACCATCAGAGAAATAACCGCCCGAGGTGTTTATTTCACCTTCACCAAAGGATTTCCAGAAAGTTGTGCCGTAAATACCATCACCGTTAGTTTCGAGCCATTCACCCATTGTGAGAAGAACATCAGTTTCTTCGTCGGTAATTGTGCCGTCGGGCTTAGGACCGATATTTATGAGCAGATTTCCGTTTTTGGAAACTATATCAACAAGGTCGCAGATAACCTGACGTGAGCTCTTAAAAGAGTTATCCGTTGTGTAACCCCATGAGCATTTGCCGATAGCAGTATCGGTCTGCCAATATAAAGGTGAAATACCCGAAAGAGCACCTCTTTCAACGTCAAAGGTTGCAACAGTGGGGGGGAAAGCTTCATGCTTATAGTTTATGGTAACTTCCTTGCCCCATTCTTCTGCTCGGTTATAGTAATATGCACAGAGTTTTTTGAGATACGGCTTAAATGAGTGATTATGAATCCACCAGTCAAAATAAAGAACAGCGGGCTCATATTTATCAACCAATTCGCAAGTGCGCACAAGCCAATCCTCAAGCCATTCTTTGCTTGCACCTTTTGAATATGTATCAGCGGTATATTTGTGCAAATCGTGAGAATGGAACGTCTTACAGTAAACTGCAGGACCATAAAAATCCTCATATTCAGGGTCGTTAATGTCGCTTTCAAAAGTTTTGCCCATATTCATAAAGAAATAATGCTCTGCTCTGTGTGTTGAAGCGCAAAGGGTAAGCTCATGCTTTTCACATTCGGCCTTTAATTCACCAACAACGTCTCGGCAAGGCCCCATATTAACAGCGTTCCAACGGTTGAATTCTGTATCATACATAGCAAAACCGTCGTGATGCTCACAAACGGGCATCACGTATTTAATACCCGCTTTTTTGAAAAGGTTGACCCATTTTTTTGCATCGAATTTTTCTGCTTTGAACATAGGAATAAAATCTTTGTAACCAAAATCTTTCTGGTCGCCATATGTCTTTCTATGATGCTCAAATTCATGACAGTTTGGGTCATACATTGCTCTTGAATACCATTCGTTGCCAAAAGCGGGAACGGAATAAATCCCCCAATGAATAAAAATACCAATTTTATCGTGCATATACCATTCAGGTACTTTGTGGTGAGAGAGTGAAGCCCAGTCAGGCTTGTATTTACCTTTTTCATTTACTTCATCAATAAGCTTTAAATATTCTTTGGTTGTCATGATTCACCTCATTAAATGTGGCTTTGCCTGATTAAATTATACAATAGAAAAGCTTCTTTATTGAGCTTTTTTCTTCTTTTTCTTTAGAAAAATCGCGAGTGTGGTAATTACACCGAGCAAAACAATAAAAATAAAGATTATACATATCACAATAGTTGTATTGTTTTGTTGGGTGAATGTGGTTTCCTTGAGCTCTGCCACGGCAACAACCATTTTTGATTTATCGGGGTTATCATCCCTTTGAGGATTGTTTGTAGCATACATTGTTTTGCCGTCTTTTGAAAATACAAAAGAGTTACTGTAACCTACATGGTCATCGGGGGTATAGGGGATTAAGTGAGGGATAGTTTCCCATGTTTTACCGTTATCGTAACTGATAAAATAATCTGAGCCGGTTTTACTTTTACCTTTTCTCAAATGAGTAGCGCTTACAATCAAGGTGCCGTTTTCACTGCCAATAGGAGTCCAGTTGCAGTAAGGGGCAGAGCCCAATGCTTTTTTACCATTAGCAGTTGCGACCTCTTCACCAAGAATTGTAGGTTTGCCCCAGTCGAGGCCGTCTTTTGAATAACGGCAAAATATCGGCTGTCCGTCAACGTCAGTTTTGTCAGCTATTTCATAAACCATAAAATATGAGCCGTCACCGAGTCGGGTTACAACAGGCATACCGGGTCTTTCTCCTGGTATATCACTTGCCACAACGGTTACTGCTTCGCCCCAATTTACACCGTCCATTGATTGTTTGTAAACAATTTTTTGGGAATGCTCGGGGTCTGAATCATCAGAGTAAAAGCAGACCAAACTACCGTCATCAAGCTGGAGCAAAAAGGGCTCCCACACACCATCATCTAGACCACCTGCAGATGCAACCACAACACCTTGGTCAAAGGTATAACCACCGTCAACACTGAAATAAAGGCGTATATGAGAATCTTTATTGTGCTCGGGGTCAATGGAGCAAGCCGCAAGAATGATAGTCCCTGCCGGGTGATTACCGCAAGGGGTTGAAAGCTCAAAAAGCGTAGGGTTCCATTCGGAATTTGCGCCTGTAAGTGTGTCGGAAACACGTGTGATAATTTCCCAACTTTTTCCGTTGTCACTACTGCGATAAATTGGGTAACCGGGTGCATAGTCTGTAAGCCCTGCATTAAGCTCACAATGGGTTGCAAGAAGCACATTATCTTTTTCATCGGTTTGGTTATCGAGAACAAGAAGCCGTCCGTACTGAACACCTCTGTCCCACCAATCATCATCTGAAACAGCAATCCTTGTTGAGTACTTTTCCTCAATAGTTGTGGCAGCATAAGATGGTAAAGCGGTTAAACAGAAAAACACAATTGCAAACAAAACACAACTTATTTTTTTGAACGATTTATATAAACTCACGGTAACACTCCTTTGGATTATACTACGTTATTTTACCGTAACCTTAAATAGTCTTGCACCGTGGGGGTTAACCTTTGCGGTGAACTTTCCGTCTGTTACTGTATATTCTTCGTGCTTCCACATATCCCAAATGCTGTATTTTATACCGCCTATTGAAATATCGGTAACGTCAAATCCGATTTCTCTTTCTTTGTCATCGGTGTTAAAGAGTGCAACATATTTACAGTCTTCACCGTTAGAGGTCCAGATAATTTCACCCTTACCGTCAGCTTCTTCTCGTTTAAACTGTCTTGCACCGCTTGAGTTTTTGAGCATATCAATAAGCTCTCTGTTCTGAAGAAGAGAAAGAGTAAATTCATCGTTTTCTCTCATTTCACCGCCCATCATAAGAGGAGAACGGAAAATGCCCCAAAGGGTCATCATTGTTATTTGTTCATCGTGGGTAAAGCGTGTATAACGAGCTCTGTATTGGGGAAGTTCTTCTGTAAGCTGAATTCTGCCTAAGGGGAGCATATCGCAATCGGGCCATGCACCCGGTTGAACGTATTCCTGCCAAGCGTAGCAACGCTCAAACATAGCGTGAAGCTTGCTCCATTCATCCCAGAAATCACCCGTCATACGCCACATATTAGCGTGCGCCGCAAGATGCTCGTGCTCCCAAACGGGTGCAGGACCGGGGGAAAGACTAAGTACCATATCTCTACCGCACTTGTCAATAGCTTTTCTCATCATTTCTATTTCTTCTCTTGCGGAATAAGGGTTGTCGGGGTACATTTCCGTATTTGCAATATCGTCGCACTTGATATAGTCAACGTCCCAGGAAGCGTAAAGCTCAAAAATTGAATCGTAATATTCCTGTGAGCCTTTTTTGTCGGGATAAAGTCCGTACATATCAGGATTCCATGAGCAAATTGAGGTGGGTTTTGCAATATCGTTTGCAGTAACACCCTCGCATTTGATTTTTGTATGCTGGTGAGCCGCTTGTCTCGGAATACCTCTCATGATATGAATACCGAATTTAAGACCGAGTGAATGTATGTAGTCTGCAATAGGCTTGAAGCCTTTACCGTCTGCTGAAGAGGGGAAACGTTCAACTGACGGAATAAGGCGAGAATATTCATCCATACAAAGTGGTGCAAAATAGTTGTAGTAAAAGCTTTTTGCAGTAGGCTCTGACCATTGAATATCACAAACAATGTATTCCCAACCGTAATCCTTAAGATGCTTTGCCATATAATCTGCATTAGCAAGAAGCTGTTCTTCGTTAACAGCTGCACCGTAACAATCCCAACTGTTCCAACCCATAGGTGGAGTAAGTGCTAATTTTTTGTGCATATAAATCTACCTCTTATTGTTCAATTTCTTTCATAATTTCATCATATGTAATAATGTTACCGTATTTTGTAAAATCAACCTTTTTGCCGAGAATGCGGATATTATCAACCATCGGCTTGTTATGTGTGTAAATAGGTTTGCCGGGGGTGATGGGGTAAATACCAAGGCAGCTGAAGATATACCAAGCGGCAGTTGAGCCATTGTCTTCGTCACCGGGGAAGCCATCATCTCTCCAGGAGAAGCCCTCCGCACAAATCTTTTTAAGCCAATATTCAGCCTTTTCGGGTTGACCGAGATATGTGTAGATAAAGGGAATATGGAAGCTGGGCTGATTTGAAATCGCGCATTGACCCCAATCGCAAGCCGCCATTTCTGTCATTTCGTGAATCTCGTAGTTGTAGCCACCAACTCTGTAGTCGGCAGGCTCTGCGAAGAATTCGTCAAGCTTCTTTAAAAGTCCAGCTTTACCGCCGTAAAGCTCTGACAGACCCTCAATATCGTGCTGAACTGCAAAGCTTGTCTGCCAAGCAGCTGCTTCTGTGTAGTGCTTACCCCAGGAAATCGGGTCGAAGTCGGGGTCGAAATTACCTTGAGAATCTCGGGGGCGCATAAAGCCCGTTTCTTTATCAAAAATGTTAGCATAGTTCTTTGCTCGTTTTTGATATTTAGCTTTCTTGTCGTCGTAGCCGAGAATACCTGCAACAGTTGCAATACAATCGTCAAAATATGCCGCGTCAAGAGTAAGGTTTACACTTTCGCTGTATTTGTCGTAAGGCACGTAGCCAAGCTCAAGATATTCCTCGCAGCCCTCTCTGCCGTAAGCGGGTACAGTTGAAGATTTGTTTGCGTGATGCTCCATACCCTCGAAAGCAGTTTCAAGCAAATCTCTTGAAATTAAGTTTCTTGTAGCAACGTCTGCAATTACAGCATCAATAGCGGTGCTGGGCATACAGTTCTGTGCATCACCTGCGGTCCAACGGGGAAGCCAACCGCCATCTTTATAATCCTGAATATAACCCTCAATAATTTCGGGGAGAATATCCTTTGCAACAATTGCATAGAAGGGATAGTTTGTGCGGTATGTATCCCAGAAGCCGTTGTCGGTATATCTTACACCGGGAAGAACTTTATCCGCGCTTGGTGAATAGTGAATAGGGTTGCCGTTTTCGTCAGGCTCATAAGCCTTGTGAGGATAAAGGAAGGTACGGTACATACAGCTGTAGAAGGTTTTCATTGTGTCTTCATCAGCATCAATTTCAATCTTTGAAAGATACTCGTTCCAGATGCGTTCGTTTTCCTCTTTAAGTTCATCAAAGCTATCGTAAACAGAATCGTGCTGAAGATTTCTTAAAGCCTGTTCGTAGCTTATAAATGAGGTTGCAACGGTAAAGGTAAGCTCTTTTTTCTTAAGAGCAATATGAATACCCGTGCCCTCACCCTCGGTGTGAAGACTGTGCTGTGTTTCAGACGTATCACGGCTACCTACGAGAATTTTGTCTGCGTCAACAGAGTCGCTGTCAAACTGGAAAACGTAATATCCTTTGAGAATACCTTTATCATGGCTCTTTTTACCACGGTTACAGTCTGTCCAACAGTAAAGACGGTTGTTCTCCTTGTCAAATTCATATTCGCAGTTATATTTAACGGGTAAAACTGAAAGATAGCGTTCAAAATCCTTCTTAAAGCTAAGCCTTACACAAGCACCATGTTCTGTAGGTGTAAGCTCAAAATCGCAGAAGGGTCTTTTGAGGTAGCATTTTAGATAGTGAGGCTGTAAATTTGCTTTTTCGGGGTCATAGCCTGACCAACAATCCTCAAAATCAACATAAGGCTTTTCAATCTGTGGCATCATTGTAAATGCACTGTGGTCGCTGATCCAGGGGCTAGGCTGACGGGTAAGACGAATACCCTCAACAGAGCGGTCACCGGGATGATAGTACCAGCTACCTCTTGATGTTTCAGTTTGTAAGCTGAAAGCCGCAAAACCAAAAGGCTTTTGAACAAGTGGAAGAGTGTTACCCTGTGAAAAACGGTGCAAGGACTGTGAGCCTTGCTTTATATTGACGTATTTAAGATAATCCATAAGAATACCCACTTTCAAACATTCTTTTGCTATAATCAGTATGATACCATATGCTGATAAATGTTTCAATGAGCGCTATACCAAAAAAATGCAATGGAATTTTAGTTAATTAATATAAATGGTGTTTCATTATGTTATGGGAAATCATTTGAAAAAGCAGAAAAAGGAAATAGTGAGTTTGCAATATAAGTAATGTCAAAATGACGGGGTTATCCCTGCTTTTTACTATTTTGTAGCTTTTTATCAGCATATGTCAGCCATTATAATGATATCGTTAACAAAATGTTAAGAAATGTGTTGTTTAGCATTGACTTTTCGACATATTATTAGTATAATTTCACATATATTTTGAATTTATATGCAAATTTTAGCGCAATTGTTACATAACAAGCGTATTTTTAGACCATGCAGTAAAGTTTTAGGTCTTGGGTATGTGAAGTGTTATTTTGCGACAGATTTAATTTGAGGTGTTTAATATGGGATATGTATGTAGTGTTTGTGGTTCAAATGAGGTAGATTTACCCGGTGGCGTTTGTGAGCTTTGTGCAATAGGACAAGATCCGTATGCAGTAAATAACGTTGATACTTCATCGTCTAATAATACTCGACAGATTTACAGTATTCCAACTGCTGATGATACCGCATCTAACACTAAACGTAGTAATAGGAAGGTATTACTTGGTGGTGGTTCAACCATATCAAATACGGACCCTTACGGTAACGATATGACAGTTGATAATACAGCTTCTACAGTGCAGGTGTATTCAGCCGGTCAGGTTCCTCAGCAAATGCCAACTAATACGACAACAGTAGGTACACAAACAGCTATTAATAGTTCGAAAAACGAACCAATTACAACTGGTATAGTTAAAAATATAGCTTTAGATAATCAAGAGAGAAAATTTTCTTACAAATGGTGCAGAACCTTGTTTAAAGGCATCCCGTTTATGTTTGATAATGAGATAACAATGTTTCAGGTTTTCCCCGATTACACAGGAACATCTCTTAATGCTATGGGAAACGCGTGTGACCAGGTTGTTGTTTACGGTACTTTAACCCATGGTGCAATAAGTGAAAATAACGATGTTGAAGTGTTTGGTAAAAGAGATTCTAATAATAACATAATCGCTAAAACTATCAGAAACAAAGCCAGCGGTACGATTGTTTCACCTTCACGAACAATAAGTCCTGCTTTGGCGTGGATATTGACGTTAATTGCTCTTCCAATAGCATTTTTTGTTATTCCCGTTGTAGTAGTAGGTTTAATTTTAAAACCGCTGATTAAGCAGCTTTTAAAATGAGAGGTGTAAAAACAGATGGGTAACTTACAATATACATCTGCTGAAAAGAACTATGCTCTCTGCAGAAAAGAACTTGACTTTATTGCGAACGGCAACTTTATTTCAAATGGTTATGAAGAATGTCGCGATATGAAATTTTTCAAAATCAATGGTTTGACAAAATTTTGGGAAAAAGAAAAAGAGTTTGAAATGTCTCCGCTTATCGGCGATATTTTAAACAGCTGTGTACGTCACGGAATACCTTTTGCTTTTGCAATTATCGGTAATGCTGAGGGTATAAACATTTACGTCGGTACTTTAAAATTGTTGTTGGATGGTTTGAAATCATCTTATGAGGCTATGTTTCCCGGCTTGGATATTGAAGATATCTCTGAAAACCCACTTAGAACAAGTCCTCGTCGATATGGTGGTATGTTTACAGGCATACCTACGAATAAACAAAAAACAGAGAAGAAAACAGCGCAGATAGAAAATATCTGCCGAGGAATGCAAGGCAAAAATTTCACATATGTAATTTTAGCTTCCGGCATAAGCAATATAGCTGTAACGTATGGTCATGACCGTATTCTTGAAGAAATGGAAAACGTTTTTTCATTGATAAACCAGACTGTTTCCGGTGGTGCACAAGGAAACTTAACAGCCCAGAAGCAAGATTTTAACAGTAAGAATTATTTTGAAAATCTTGAAGTTTTAGAGCAAACCTTGAAAAACGGTGCTGCAAGAGGTATGTGGCGTTTTAACGGTTATTATGCGTCGGATGACCAGCTTGACTCTAAAAGATTAGGTAATATTATCAAAGCCAGCTTTTCTGGTGAAGATTCAAAGCCGGAGCCATTCCGTGTTGTGGAATACAATTCAATTAAAGACGTTGTTTCAAATACATATATGATGGCGGATCTTGTTGAAAATCCTGATTGTCATCCTTTAGGAAGATGGCAGAGAACAGGGGTAAGTAACCCCATCAATTTGTATATATACAAATATCAGACGATTCTGAATAGTGATCAGTTAGCTATTCTTTGTCAACTTCCCACAAAAGAGTTTTCGGGATATTATTTAGATGAGTTTGTAGAATTTGATGTATCTAACCGTGTAAAGAAAGCTGTCAACAATCCTGTTCCAATCGGTGATATTTGTATTGCCGGCAGGAAAGATAATATTGTTGAAAATAACGTTTATTCAATAGAAAAAAACGATTTTACACGACATGCGTTGATAATTGGTATTACCGGTGGTGGTAAAACTAATACGTCAAAGTCTTTGTTAAATACCCTTTGGAATGCAGATTCAACAAAAGAAAAAGTTCCGTTTATGGTAATTGAATCCGCAAAACGTGAGTATTGGGAGTTAAGAAATCTGAAAGGCTTTGAAGATTTATTGGTGTTTACTCTTGGTGCAGAAGCATCTTCTACTTCTGTAAAATACAGAATAAATCCCTTTGAAACGACACCCGGAATTTCTCTTCAGACACATATAGATTATCTTCTTTCCACATTTAAAGCAGCGTTTGATTTATATCCGCCTATGCCATATATTCTGGAAAAAGCGGTTTATGAAATCTATAGTGATCGCGGATGGGATATTGTTGAGAATATAAACAGATATGGCTTGACAGAGTATCCTACCTTATCTGATTTGTATAACAAAATAGATGTCATAGTAGACAATATGGGCTACCATAAGGAAGTCCAATCAAACGTAAAAGCTGCATTGCAAGCCAGAGTTTACTCTTTGATGATTGGCGGAAAGGGTGCAATGCTCAATACACCTAAATCTGTTCCAATAGAAGAGTTACTTTCCCGACCTGTAGTTATGGAATTAGAGGATATTGGTGATGATGAAACCAAATCATTTGTAATTGGTATACTGTTGGTGCAGCTTTATGAATACAGAAAATCACAGATGACAAAGGGTAGCAAGAATTTATCACATATTCTTATGGTCGAAGAAGCTCATAGGTTGCTTAAAAATGTCTCCGAAGGAGGAGAAGGCGGAAGCTCCAGAGCAAAATCTGTTGAATTTTTCTGTAATCTTCTTGCCGAAATTCGTACCTTTGGTCAGGGTATTCTAATAGCAGACCAAATACCTACGAAGCTTGCTCCGGATACAATTAAGAACACAAACTTAAAAATTGTTCATAGAACGGTTGCTGCAGAAGATAGAGAAACTATCGGTAGAGCAATGAATATGAGTCCTGAGCAAATCGAATATCTCAGCTCTTTAAGACGAGGGTATGCAGCTGTATATGCAGAAGGTGACAACAGACCTAAATGCATTAAATTACCTCTTGTGAAATCTTATTACGAGAAGAATCGTGGAGAAGTGATTACAGAGGTAAGAAAAAAGGTATATGATATTGCAAGCGGTTATGATGAAATAGTCAATCATCATGCCGGATGCTCTTATTGCGAGCATAGATGCAAATATTATAATAAAGTTACTTCCTTTATTGATGAAAAGGTAGCAACCGACAAGGTTTTAGAAAAATGGGCAGTTAAAGACTATAACCCCGGCTCAATCGTTACATTTTTAAATTCAGAGTTAATTAAAAAAGCAGAGCTTAATAATGATTTTGAAAAACGATGCGCTATAGGCTACATACTGTCCCAGAAAAAAGATCTAAATGATGGACAGCGACAAAAAGTAATAGCTGAATATCTTAGATATATAAATAATAGGTGAAAATAGGAGGAAAAGACATGGCAGAGGTAACGTCCATTCGCCCGGCGGACCTAAGGGCGATAGAAAATAATTTAGGAGCAATTCATCGAGATTTAAATGTAATCGACTCAAGAGTTGATACAGTAAACGATAATGTAAAAGTTGTTTATGATGAAATCGGTACTTTGGCAAGAGATTTCCATGAATTTGTACAGGTTCAGGTGAGAGCAAACAGAAAATCTGAAGCACAGAGCAGATTAATTCAGATTAATCAGGAAATGGAAAAACGCTTCGGTCATTATGATATTGTCAGAAGAACAACAACCGGTATTCTTCAGGCAGATGACCTTGGTATCGTAAGACAGGATACAATAAGCACAGCAACAGAAGAGCTTATGATTTCAACACCCGGATATTGGTTAGCACCTTGTCTTGTTGCTCTTGCAGCATGGATAAACGACCAACCCGAGCTTGCTGAAAAAGCAGTAAGAGAAGGTATAAAAAGAGATGATGAAAAAACATCGTTGTTCTTTGCTTTGATTTGTAGAAGAGCAGACCGTAAGCAGGCAGCTTTAAAATGGACTCAAAGATATCTTGCTAATCAGGATGAAGAGAATTTAGACCGTAAAACAGTTATAATTCTTGATGCGTTTGCAAGTGGTTTATTGGGAGCTGACTCTGAAGGTGTTGTATCCAAGCAGATGGGTGAATGGTTAGAGCATCTTGCAGAAAAACCCGGATTTATAGAACAGCAGACAACACAGTGGTCTGCAGCAATCAACTTAAAGAGAAAGCCTGTTGATTTAAACGATTATACATATCTTCGTAAATATAGTAAAACGTGGCCTATTCTTGAAGATATCATGGAAGGTGCACATCTTCACGCCGAAATGCTCGGTTACTTTATGAATATTTTCGAGCAGGAAGTATCAACTGATTCTTTGAAAGAACAGCTTGATGAAATTCTTAACAGCTTAGTTAGTGATTACGACGACGAAGAGTTACCCTTGAGAGAAGAACAGAAATTAAACGAGTTTATTGTTCAGTTTGACGGTGATGAGCAGCGTGCACGTCAGAATATGATGGTTGAGAAAACAGCTTTCCAGACTCATAAGGATTTTACTCAGCTTTTAACAGATGCTGCAATGAAGCCTGAAAGCTCTCATGCAAGCGTTTCAACTCAGAAATTTGCAATAGCCCTTTCTAAAGATTGGATTACTAATGCATATAACGACGTTGTTGCTCAAAACAGAATGAAGATACCGAACGAAATTGAGATTAACGTTGATACCTTCAACGATAAAACTACAGACGGTCAAAATGAAGGTGAACTTATCAGTAAGTTTAACACTCTTGTTGACTCAGAAAAGGCAACTGCACTTGCACAGGCTGAGTTATCTAACTTTGATAAGTATTGTCTTTATGGTGGTATAATTGCTGCTGTAGTAGGTTTAATAATGTTATTCTTCAATCCTTTTATGGGTATACTTGCAATGATTGCAGGCGCAGGTTTAGTAATCAATCATTTCTCTAAGAAGAAAAAGCTTGAAGTTACACGTCAAAATATAGAGCAACAGTATGAAGAAAAACGTAGAACAGGTTGCGAGATTATCCGTGCAACATTAGCAGAAGTTGTAGATTTCCGTGCTGAATTTGCTGAAAGAGATAGTGAAAGTCAGCAAGTAATTGACTTCCTTGAACAAATCAGCCCCGAACAATACGTAAGAAAGCTCTCAGATACAAACAGACGTATCAAGGTTTCAGAATAATAGGAGGGTATAAAAATGGATGCAAAAAGCAAAGCAAATTTCATAAATTCTGTTGCAGCAGGACAGGAAATTGAATGTCCTAATTGCAAAACAAAAAATAAAGCTAACGGCAAGTTTTGTATCGGCTGTGGTGAAAAATTAGAAGCAATCCCAGCAGCTCCTGTTGAAAACAAAACTCCTTTTGCAACAATAGACGATGATAAGAAAGAAACAGTTGTAGTTGAAGAGAAAACTGTTGAAGCTCCTGTTGAAAAAATTGTTGAAAAAACTGTAGTGTATGTTGAACCCGAATCAGTTTTTGCACAAGGCTTACCGGCATGGAACGTTGAACCTCCTCAGGTAGTGGTTAGGAGGAAACGTAAATAATGTATTCATCAATAGCGCCCCCTAAAACATATTCTGAATGGGTTACTGTTTTAGATATGCTTAAAAATAAAACAGATGATGAGGCTGTTTTAGAAGCGATGTTAAAAGGCACGATTGAATGGCAATCAGGAGTAGCGGAACGTTTTGCAAAAAAATTGATTGACGTTATCAATTATAGAATGAATTCTGCTTCTGATAAATTTCAAACCGAAATGAACAGAGCGCACGGACAAGAGAGAGCTATCGTACAAGCTCTCCTTGCTCTGCGCAAGGAAATGTACTTTTTAGCAAAAGCGATAAATCTTCCTGCAATTCCTGAAAAAGACCGCAATCAGTATCATCAGTTGGTTTTAAGTCAAGCAGATAGTATGCAGAGTTCTCTTGAAGAATCTGCTAAAAAAGATCGCACAGGCAAGCTTGCTAGTATTGTGCGAAATAATAAAGTAAATTCATTCTGAGAGGAGAACTTGAAATATGAGCGATATTGCTAAGAGCAAAGAGCTTTTAAAGCAGTATTCAATTGCCAGAATCCCATTTATTACTGTTAATACTATAGAGAAAGCTCGTGCATTGGCTGCATTTAAAGATGTAGCTGAAGAGTTATCATTACCTTTTTATGTTCATTCATTTTCAAAAGGTGTATATGATTTATCAACAGAAAAGGTAATTAACGACGATAAGTCAATTTATGGTGCAATAGATTTCATTACTGAACAAATGAAAAGAAAACAGTATATGACTATTGTTTTTACAGACGTCCCCGATTTAAGTGTAGAAAACGAGGATTCCAAATTGTTCTACAGTTTAGTTAATCTTGCTAATGAATCAGGCGGTGTAATCATTGTTTTATACGATGGCGCTGTTTGGAATCAGTTACAACGTACAGGTATGATTATCAAAATCGATTTACCTGATGAAGACGAGATGTATTCAATTATTAAAGAATATATTGATGACTATCGTTCTGAAATTCCGATCGAATGGGATAATTCTGACATCAGAGAGGCTGCTTCTACATTGGCAGGCGTAACAAGAATTGAAGCAGAAAATGTAATCGCAGCTTTAATTGCTAACAAGAGCATCAAAAAGTCGGATATGGATGAGATCAGACACTCGAAAGACAGACTCTTTTCTGATATATCAGGTTTGGAAAAAATTGATGTTGATGAAAGCGTTAAAAATGTAGGTGGTTTGTCAGGACTTCGTAAATGGCTTGATGAAAAGAAAGAGCTTTTAACACCTGAAAAAAGAGATGAGCTTAAGGCTAAAGGTTTACAGCCTCCCAGAGGTATTCTTTTGGTTGGTGTTCCAGGTTGTGGTAAATCTTTATCAGCTAAATCAATTTCTGCAAACTGGCGTTTGCCCTTGTATCGTTTGGATTTTGCAACCGTACAAGGTAGTTATGTAGGTCAGTCTGAACAGCAGTTAAAAGACGCGTTAACAACAGCAGAAAATGTTTCTCCCTGTATTCTTTGGATTGACGAGATTGAAAAAGGTCTTTCCGGTGCGGCAGGTTCAAACGATGGTGGTGTATCCACTCGTATGGTTGGTCAGTTCTTGTTCTGGTTACAAGAGTGTAAAAAACAAGTTTTTGTTGTTGCTACAGCTAACGACGTATCAATGTTGCCCTCAGAGCTTCTTCGTAGAGGTCGTTTTGATGAGTTGTTCTTTGTTGACTTACCAACTGCAGATGAAAGACGCGATATTCTTTCATTGTATATGCGCAAATACTTGAAATTAGATTTTACAGGACCTTTTGCAGATAAAATTGTTGAATTGACTGATGGCTTTACAGGCGCTGACCTTGAATCTACAGTTCGCGATTTGGCTTATAGGTCAATTGCAAACAGCAGCTTTGTTATGGATGAGGAAAATATGATAACCGCATTCAATAACGTTGTTCCGCTTTCACAGACAAGCCCTGAAAAGATTGAAGCAATCAGAGACTGGGGTAAGGAACGTGCTGTTCCTGCATCAGGTAAACCAATTGGTGGAGAAGAACTTTCACAAAAGAAGACAGGTCCCAAAACACGAAAAGTGTTAGTGTGATTTGACAAACAGACACGGAATGGATGGGATAAATAAATAAAAATCCATTTCGTGTCTGCTTTATTTGGAGGATTATCTATGAGTTATGATATGGAAATGAGCAGTAGCTCAAGCACTGAGGTTAGTGATGCAAGTGATTATACCGAACCTAGTGACGTTAGCGATTCATCGGAAGTTGATGAGACAGCTGAAATTGATGATGATTTTGAAAACTGCGAAAAAACTGAAAGTTATTATGATAATCCCGAAGAGGTTGAAGTAGACGAAGATTATTCTGATTGTGAATTAGCAGAATATAGCGACGAAGATTACGAAGAATATGTAGATTCAGACGAAGAAATAGATGATTATTCCGATTGTGGAATAGATGAAGCAGTTGAAGAACAGGTAGAAGAAAAGGAAGAAGTTCTCGAGGATGCTGAAGAGGAAGCTTCGGAAGAAATATATGAGTCCGTAGAAGGAAATGTTGAAGAAGCAGAAAATTTAGAAGAAGACGAAATAGAAGAAAACGTAGAGGAAGATGTTACCGAATCACTTGAAGATACAGAGTTAAGTGATGAAGAGGTTAATGAAATAGTTGAAGAAAAATCTGAAGAAACCGATGAAGCAGTTGAAGAACAGGTAGAAGAAAAGGAAGAAGTTCTCGAGGATGCTGAAGAGGAAGCTTCGGAAGAAATAGATGCGTCCGTTGAAGAAAATGTTGAGATAGAAGAAAAAACTATTGAAGCTAAACATTATTTAGATGAAGAGCAAATAGAAGAAAACGTTGAAGAGGATGTTGAAGAATCACTTGAAGATACAGAGTTAAGTGATGAAGAGGTTGAAGAAATAGCAGAAGAAAAATCAGAAGAAGCCGAAGAAGCTGTAGAAGAGCAGGTAGAAGAGAATGAAGAAGCTCTTAAAGAAGCTGAAGATATTGCGTTAGAAGAAACATATGATTCAGTTGAAGAAAATATCGAAGCTAAAGAAGAGTTGACTGAAGAACAAATAGAAAAAAATGTTGAAGAAGACGTTGCGGAATCACTTGAAGATACAGAATTGAGTGATGAAGAGTCTGAAGAGCTTATTGAAGAAAATTCTGAAGAAATCCAAGATACTATTGAAGAACAAAAGAATATTAAGGAATCTGAAGAAGAGCTTTCAGAAACAGCAATTGAGCTTGAAGAACAAAAGGATGAAATAGTAGAAGCTAAAGAGCAACAGGATTTAAGTGACCGTGTAAATAAAGCTCTTGAAAACGATAATTTATCTTATTCAGAGCTTGAAGCTATTTCAAAAGAAAATTCAGAAAAGCTTAAAGCTTTAGAAGAAGAAAAAAATAATCTTGAAGCTCAGATGGGTGACAAGTTTGATGAAGTATTATCTAAAGAACGCGGAAGCGATGAATATAAGAAGTCACTCCAAGAGTATAATGAGCTTAAAGACCAGAAAGAAATTCTTGACGAACAGTATTCTGCTGTAAACAAGCAGCAAGAAGGCCTTAAAGCTAAAAGTGCTCAGTTAAGCGAGGCACAGCTGCAAAAGGGTAGAGAGGCTGTTGCTGAATCTACTACAACACTTGCCGCTGCAAAGCTTTTAGAAGAGAATTTTGATAACAATTATTATCAAACAAAGCCGGATATAAAGGCTATGGAAAAGCTTACTGAGGATAATTCTGCCTTGGTGAAAGAGTTATCATCAGAAAAGGATTCTATCAAGTTGGCAATGGATGCCAAAATGGACCAGATTTCTAAATATGTAACTTCAAATAATTTAAGCAGATACGAAACCTCTAACGACCCGTATTATCAAAAGCTTAACGCAGAATATCTTGAAATGAAATCAGCTTATGACAAGGTTGATTATTCTATCGTTAAGTTGGATGAGAATAATAGGTTGATGAATGAAGTGCTTCTTGATAATGGTTCTGAAATTGCTGTTAGGCAGTTTGGTCGTTATCAAGTCGACAACAACGGTTTTGTTAAGGGCGAAAATTACGCTCAATATATAGATTATTGGAACAACTATTCCGATAGGAAAAGTAGATTTGAGCGTTTTGATGAGCCTGAAATAGTCACAATTTCACCATCGTTGGTGGAAGGGATTCCCTTATATGAACATGATGTGTCGAATCCGGAGGATTTTTGGAGTCAACACGAACCTGGTGGCACTGAACAGTCGTTTAATGAAATAGCGTCTAAAATTCCCCTTGTTAAAGAGGAATTGGCAAATGGTAAACCGTTGTCAGATATTTTACAAGATGAAAATTTAGGTGCGTGCGCATGCATTTATTTCAAACCAGAGAATATGCCCGAGGTTATTAAGTGCGGTGACCATTATGAATTCCAAAGTAATGGCAGACATCGTATCTTAGCAGCCCGAAACCAAGGCTATGATATACCGGTTAGGGTTGTTGGGGAAAGAAACTACGATGTTTTAAATAATGAAAATAGAGTCGAAGTTGAATCTCTTGAAAAAGCAGAAACTGAAAACACCAATATTAGTGATATTAAAAGTAAATTTGCTGCATTCTTTAGCAAAAACGATAGTGGTGTTGAATCTAAAATAGAAGTTAATAATGATGTTGTATCAGCTCAGAAAATGATAGATAAATACTGTAATAGTGATTTAGAGAATGTTTTATCTGATGAAAAGAAAAATGTCAGGTTGAGTGATACCGTCGAATTCCAGCAAGATGAAGAGTTTGCAAAGGGGTTGGGTGGTAAAGAAAGAGCTGAAGGTGTTAATGGATATAACGATGGTAAAAAATCGTATGTTAAAAGTAATGGTCCACATCCTAAAAAAACAGCTATTCATGAACATAATCACCAGTTGTCCTGTAATGATGCTAAAGACCAGTTTGGTTATGTTACAGAATATAGACGAGGAATATCGATAAATGGAAGAAATGTTCAAGTAAACGAAGCATTGACCGAATTGTTTACAAAGAAAATGATGGGTACAGATTATCCAACTAACCCCAATGTTGGTTACAAGGATAATATGTTAAGAATCGAAAAAATGGAAAATGGTTTTGGTATAGATACCTTAAAAACAGCGTACTATCAAAACAAACCTGATTTACTTAAAGCAAAGTACGAGTCAGTAATGGGAGCAGGCTCTTGGGAGTCTTTTTCAAAATCATTTGATGATTCATTAAGTAAATATAGTAAAGATGAAGTTATAGCTAAAACAGAACATTATAAGAAGTATGGTACCAGTCTTAAGACACCAACAGATGAAAAAAGAGCCAATGCTGTTGCTTATGCAAATAAATGTGCTACATTATTTGCTATAAAAACGAAAAGAGGAGATTAAAATGACGGATGTTTTAATAAAAGAAATTTTCAACAAAACTGTATACATTATTCAGGAAACTATAAATGGGGATTTTAGTAAGTATGAAGAATTATATTTACAGTATTTGAATGAAAAATATGCAGCTCTTTTAAATGATTTTATATCAACAGAAAGTATGGATACAGTGCGTGAAATTGTTGATTTATATGTCAGCGATGAAACAAACTATTTGAAAAATCTTGATAAAAATGGTTTGTTGTCTTTGTTAGAACAAGACCCGGATTTTGAACAACTATCTTTTTTGTCTGAAAATGCATTTGACCAAGTTAAAGAATGTGTAAAATCCGGAGAGTTTATGTCTGATGAAAGAGATTATCAAAAAAGACTTGGCGAATTGGCTCAATGTTTAGATGGGATAAAACCGCATAATATTGATGCTGCTAAAAACTTATTATCTGAAAGCATATTAGATATTGAATATATGTTTAATAAGTCAGACGTAAAGAGCTTGCGCTTATCTAGACTTATTTAAGAGAGTGTTTTTTTGAAGAAAAATTTAAAGTTTTTGTTTCTCAATTATCCGAAAATCAAACCAAAGAATGTTTAGCTAAGCTCAAAAGTGTTTTCACCGGTAATTTGTCAAACGAAGAAAAGCACAACAACTATACGAAAATGAAGAGTGTGAGTTGCATTTTTTTGATTTCTCCGGAGACAATGAGAATCTCGAATGCAGTTGTTACGGTAACGCAATATTTGGCACTTGTAAATTGAATGTTGTTGGATAATGAAAAGGGGTTGATTATGTGTTTTGTTCTCAATGTGGCACGCAACTTTTAGATGATGCAAAATTTTGTTGCAATTGTGGTAGTATGGTAGGTGAATCCAATAAAGTTGCTTCGAAGAAAAAGAAACTTAGCGATACTGTTATGTATGCTATTATTCCGGTGATTTTTCTGCTTTGGCGATTTTTTATTGAAGCTGATGGTTATGTTATTTGCTTGCTAGATTCTGTAGTATTAGGCTTAATTATAGGTCTGTTAACATATTTTTTGTATAACCGTTCTTTTGATAAAATAAGAGTAGTTTTGTGCATATACCTAGGCTCCGTGCTAGCTATGTATGCTTTAAATGAAGCGTATATATATGCTTCATACAAGTTTTACATGTATGATTATATTTTTTATGCTATTCCCGCAATAGTAGTTTTACTCTTAAATAGGTTTAAGGGATTAGAAATAAAAAGATTAAACCCAATTCTTTTTAATGTAATCACCGTAATAACATCGTTTTTATTTTTTATGTTACCTTACTTATCCTTGTGTATCCGAGATAGTTATGAACTATCAAACTTTTTTTACGGATCAGGTCGTATTTATATTCAATATGGTGTTGTTGAGATAGTTTTTAGTATAGTTGGTTATTTTTTGTTAGGAAAAGTGTTGCGTAGTGAGGAAGGAGAAACAAAATAATGTTTTGTTGTTATTGCGGTGAAGAAATTTATGCAAATGCAAATTTTTGTGGCTCTTGTGGTAAGCGTATACAAGGCACCGGTTTAATCGGGAATAATTGCCGTAAAGTGATTTTGTGTAACGCAGGTAGAAATAAAATATCGGTTATAAAAGAAATTCGGGCGCTTTTAGGTGTGGGATTGGCAGAAGCTAAAGAAATTTGCGATCAAGTACCATCGTTACTTAAAGATAATATTTCAATAACAGAAGCTGAAAGAATAGAAAAAGTTCTCAAATCGGTAGGCGCAGATATAAGAATAGAATAACAACGAGTTATAAGGCTAGCTAAAGGTAAAACGCAATTAGATTGTAAAAAGAAGCTTTATGAATCTTGAAATCGATTTATGAGTCTTCGCTTATCCAGACTTATTTAAGAAGGTGATTATATGAAGAAAAAATTCAAAGCATTTGTTTCTCAATTATCCGATGATGAAATCAATGAACAACTTGAAAATATTTTCGAGTGGGCAAAGCTTTACAAGGATTTATTAGAGGAAGAAAAAAGAAAAAGACGTAATTCACCTATTGGAAGCGTTTATATCGGCAAACTCGGATTTGATGATTACGAACCCGATTTTGACGAATTTGAAGACGAAGAGAATGTTGAAGAGTATGTTGAAGAGTATGTTGAGTTATCCCAAACAATAGATTTTAATCTTGCTCAGGTAATTCATCAAAAGGTTTCTCTTTTATCTGAAGATGAAACCAAAGAACGTTTAGCTAAGCTCAAAAGTGTTTACACCGGTAATTTATCAAATGAAGAAAAAGCACAGCTACTATACGAAATTGAAGAGTGTGAGTTGCATTTGTTTGATTTCACCGA
Organism: Acutalibacteraceae bacterium; assembly: GCA_045638585.1. GTDB lineage: Bacteria > Bacillota > Clostridia > Oscillospirales > Acutalibacteraceae > DTU089. Next base: position 186,245 of record JAZUBO010000007.1, read on the forward strand.
AGATAATGAAAATATCGTATGTAGTCGTTGCGGTAACGTAATAGATGAAAACGCAAAGTTTTGCGGTGTATGCGGAAACAAAATCACGATGTGATTTGTATAATTAAAGTGACGATTGCTTAAAGCCTCGTCATCAAATAAACATATAATAAAACGGAGGTTTTATAATGATTTGTAAATTTTGTGGAGAGCAATTACCTGATAACGCAAGGTTTTGTGGCTCTTGTGGCTCAAAGCTTGAACCGGAGGCTACCCCTGAACAAGATATCAATGGTGTTGTAAGCAACGATTCAACTGAACCTGAAAATAATGATGCTCCGGCTCCTCAGGAAGATAGCGGGAACGCAAAAATTCCTTTGACTATAGGTAGTACACCTGCTGCTAATACAAGTACTGGCGGTAAAGAATCAATAGTTGATAAAATTAAAAGCTTACCTAAGCCGTTAATTGCCGGTTTAGCAGTAGGCTTAGTGGTTATCATTGTGGTTGTTGCTGTTGTAGCTGTCAGCTCAGGTAGCAACCAAAGTGTATTAGACAATAATGATAATTACGAAGAAGATTACATAGATAACGAGGATTTACCGGTAAATGTAGAAAATGGTGAGTTTTCGGTGTATTTTGAGCCTAATAACGGCGAGCCCGTTAGCGAAGTAAAAACGCTTCCCGGCCTTATTCAGGAGCCTGCAGCACCTGTTCGCGAAGGCTTCGTGTTTGACGGTTGGTATGATGCTTCTCTGCAAAACAAATGGGATTTTGCTGTTAACGAAGCCAGCGGAACAATGAGACTTTACGCAAAGTGGACTGAAGCCGTTACCAAATACGCTGAGAATGAAAAGCTTGTAATAGCAGGGGATGGCTTGAGATTAAGAGCAACACCTGACCTTGCAGGTCAAAAAATCGGACTTATTCCCAACGGCACCCGTATAACAGTTTTAGATACTGTTGATGGTTGGTCTTATACAACCTATAAGGGTATAAGCGGTTGGTGTTCAAGCGACTTCTTATATAACCCCGCTGATTACGAAGGACAAGTTCTTTTCAAAGCAACCGTTGATAACAGAAATGGTATAGCATTATATGTTAACGAGGACGTTAATTCTACTGTTATTAATAGCTATATTGGTTACAAGTCAACCGTATATGTTTATGAAGTTGATGACTTGTGGTCATATGTGCGTTATGGTGACCAATTCGGTTGGTGCTTATCAGAATATTTAGATGATTTTTAATTAAAATATACGATAAAAAAAGCTTATTCTAGGAGGATTTTTAATATGCCTAAGCCATTATTCAGACAACCCCAAACACAAACTCAAACAGGTAGCATTTTGAACACAAGACAGCAGCAGGAGCAGCAGGTGAATCAGCAACAGCAGCAAATGAATAAAATGCAGCTTGACAGGCTTCTCAGACAGCCTCGTTCAAAGGCTTATATGGATGCAATTCATAAATTAGATGCCGGCGGACACGTACATAATAAAAATAAAGTGGACGGTATAATTGATGCAATTCGTCAGGAATTTCCTGAGGTTCAGCTTGCAGGTATTTTAATTGGTATTGTGTCAATTTGTTACCTTGGTAGACCTTATGAGGTTCATAGCCTTGATATGGCAGGTCAGATAATTGAACACTATGAAGCAGGCCATCCTATGCCCAGTGGTCTTGAAAAGGCTCGTTCTATAGCTATGCGTGGCGGTTATGATTTTATAGAAGTGTATTCTGATTGCTGCCGTTGTGTAAGCTCAAATGGTTCAGTATCAGTTGTTATGTGCTAATTATTAGTTGGCATATTAGTTTTAGTATCAGGAAGGGTGTTTTGCGGTGGTATGCAAAAATTGTGGTAACCTTATTGAAGATGGCGCAATGTTTTGTGGTGAGTGCGGTGCGAAGGTTGAAATAGCTGCACAGGAAGACACTACAAGTCAACCAACAGTACCGGTTAGTTTTGATGCTTTCAAAAACTCTAATACAACTGTTGGTTCATCAGATGATAACTCATCCGGTGGCGCTTCATCAGATAATAGTTCACCTGTTGGTAATGTGGCAAAAAACATTAGTGCTAAATTACCTGCAAACTTAAATAAAAAAGCAATAGCTATTTGTGTTGCTGTGGTTGTAGTGTTTGTTGTGGCATTAGTTGCGATCAGCTTATCTAAAGGACAAGAAAAAGCTCCGGAACCCAATGAACCGGATTTTGCAGTTGGTATGTCTGAAGAGTCTACCTCTGAGGTTGAAATGTTGTATATGCCTACGTGTAGAATGTGGAGCTATAACGATATAGAAAACTACTTCGGTTCAAAAAATTATAATATAAGTTATGAGTATGCTTACGATTCAACTGTTCCTGCAGATTGTGTTATAAGCCAGAGTATTGCAGCAGGAACAGAGGTTGCTCCTGATACAAACATTGTTTTTGTTATATCAAAGGGCGAAGACGTGTGCCCTGAGGTTTACAAGCAGAAGCTTGTTGTAACAGGCTCAGCAAACTCATCTTACGCCCGTGTTGAACTCTTTATTTGGGAACATGGAGCATGGAAATCTCAATATAGCTGTAACGCTACTGTTGGTAGAAACGGTATTGGCTACGACTATGGTGAGGGTAAAGGAATTACACCTGCTGGTGATTTTGCTTTGGGTGTTCTTCTTTCTCAGTACCAAACCTCTAATGCTACATGGCCTCATAAATTAGTTACAACAAGCACTTGCGTTGTTGATGATACGTCATCAAGCCTTTATAACACTATTGTAGATAGTTATTCATTGCCCGATAACGTAAGCTTTGACCCTATTGGTGATACAATCATTAATGGTAATTCAGATAAATGTATGTACATCGAGCATAATGGTAACGGTTTGGATTCAAACAACGTTGTTCCCGGCAGAGGCTCTGTTATAACACTTTGCTCTAAAACAAATGGTTTACATCCAACAGCAGGTTGTATTGACGTTTCTGCAGATGATTTTAATGCAATGTTAAATTTATTGGATTATAATTTAACTCCTCATATTATCATTGTGGTGGAATAATATGTCAGAAGAAAAAGTAAAAAAACCTTTTAATAAACGTGTTGTGATAATATTGTTGTGCGTTTTCTGTGTGCTTGTAATATCTGTTTTTTGTGTGTTGTTTGCAACGAGAGAGAAACAAAAAAACACCGAAGCAACAAAAACAACGGTTGAAGAAACAACAAAGCATATACAAACAACTAAAACAACCCAAACAACCGAAACAACAAAAGCAACAACTATACCGCAGACAACTGATTCGGCTAAAATCCCGAAAGAATTAGAATCAGTTTTATCAAAAAACAAACTTTCTGTTGAGGATTTAGCAAAAGCTAAATGCCAACAATTAGTTGTAGTTGAAAATAGAGATGGCAAAATTATTGCAAGTATATTTCAACAAACGAAAGGTCAATGGTCTATAGTTGAAGAAACTGCAACACAGGTTTTTGTTGGCAGAAATGGTTTTGCTAAGAATAAAACAGAAGGTGACGGATGTACACCTATTGGTTTTTATAAAATAGGCTCAGCATTTTATATCAATAAAAAGCCCGAAACGAAATTAGATGCGTTTCAAATAAATGAGCAAGGCTATTGGGTTGATGACCCTCAATCTGCTTTTTATAATCAGTATGTTGTTGGCACAGATAAAAAAGACTGGAATAGTGCAGAGCATATGATTGATTATGACGTATACAGATATGGATTTGTGGTGGATTATAATCCTGATTGCAAACCGGGGTTAGGCTCTGCAATATTTTTCCATATCGGTAACAGCTATACAGCGGGCTGCATAGCTACCAATGAGGATTACGTTTTAAAATATCTTTCATTATTAGATAAAGAGAAAAATCCTTATATTCTAATAATATAGTGGTATTGATGTATAGTGTTTTTATGTAATGTGAAACTATCTGTTCTAATCTTTAAACGAGGACGAGGCGTTGACCCTTGTCCTCGTTTTGTGCTTCAAGTTAAATAGAATTAATTAATATTAAAATGAAAACAATATACTAATTTTGAAGAATTGCCATAAACTAAAAATTAGTGTATAATCAAGTCAATCGATGAAATGGCGAATTATCGAGTAGAAATTATCTATATAGAGATTAACAAATCCCAATTTATTTAGGAAATTGTTTGGATTTATAAATGGAGGTTCTTATGCAAATTTTACAGACTATTGTTTCTTATCTTGTAATAGCGGCAGCTTTTATTTCATCACTTTTTCCGCAAGGTGATGCGTCAATGGTACCGTATACAAATGATTACGATATTCCCGACAGTATTCCCGAATATACTGTGATTTCTACGGTCGAGAAAACCGATTGGAAAGCCAAATGGATTTGGGATGAGGAAAACCTTGCGGAAGAAAATGTCTGGATGTGCTTTAATAAAAAGATAACTCTAAATAAAATCCCCAAGGAACTTATTGCTGACATTTCAGCCGATTCGAAATATTGGCTTTACATAAACGGAGAAACCGTTGTTTTTGAGGGAGGTGTGAAACGAGGTCCCGATAAAAGCAGTTGTTATTATGACAGTATTGATATTGCCCCTTATCTCAAAAAGGGTGAAAACTCAATTTGTGCTTTGGTATGGTTTTGGGATGATGAAACAAGCTATTCCTATAGTAGTAGCGGTCAGGGCGGCTTCCTTTTTGAAGCCATAGGTGAAAATATCACCATAATTTCCGACAATAGCTGGAAAGCAAAAAGAAATAATGCTTTCGTTGACAGCTCTCTTTATCCGCCTAACTACAGACTTCCCGAATACAGCATTTATTTCGATGCAAGGGAGGATATGGGTGATTGGATAAATGCAGCTTTCGATACTTCATCTTGGGGAAATGCAACCGAATATGCACTTGGTGGCGAGGGTGCTTACGGCAAGCTTTATCCGAGAGGAATACCTTTTTTGAAGGATTACGGTCTCAAAGATTATGAGAACTCAAAGGATTATGAAAACTATACCGTAAGCAAGCTTTTCGGTGAAAAAATTACCGTGGATATTCCCTATAACGCACAGCTTACACCCTATCTTAAAATCATAGCACCTAAAGGCAAAAAGATTCGTATAACAACGGAAAACACTTTAATCGGTGCAGTTTCAACTACTTATATAACTAAAGAGGGCGAACAAGAGTTTGAGGCTTTAGGTTGGTTTAACGGAGAGCATATTACTTATAAAATACCTAAAGGTGTTACAGTTGTTTCTTTAAAGTATCGTGAAACAGGCTATGACAGCTCCTTCTGCGGTGACTTTAAGTGCGATGATGAATTCTTGAATTCTTTGTGGCAAAAATCTCTGCGTACTCTTTATGTTACCATGCGTGATAATTTTATGGATTGTCCCGACAGAGAAAGAGCACAGTGGTGGGGCGACGTTACAAGTGAAATGATTATGACGATGTACTCTATGGACAGTAATTCATATCTGCTGTATCAAAAGGGTGTTGAGGCAATGCTTTCTCACGTTGATGACACAAAAGTGCTTCAGACTGTTGTACCAATAAGTGGTGACTATTTTGAGCTTCCTGTTCAACAGCTTGCGGGAATCGTCGGCTTTCTCACTTACTATGAATATACCGGCGATAAGGCTTTTATCGAAAAGGTTTATGATGCATCCCTTGACTACCTGAAGCTTTGGGAAATCGGTGAAGATAATCTTGTTGTTCATCGCGAAGGCTCGTGGGATTGGGCTGATTGGGGCTCAAAAGCTGATATGACAGCTATTGAGAATGCCTGGGTTTACTATGCTCTTTCTGCTACAGAGGAAATGGCAGAGCTTTTAGGAAAAGACGAGGGCATATCGTTTATTACTGAAAGAAAAGCTGCCATCGAAAAGGGATACAAAAATCTTTGGACAGAGGACGGCTTCAAAAGTAAAGACGCAAGAAAACCCGATGACAGAGCCAATGCCCTTGCAGTTTTGTCGGGGCTTGCAGAAAAAGAGCAGTATGATACTATTACAAATGTACTCACAACAACTAAAAACTCAAGTCCTTATATGGAATACTATGTTCTTGAAGCCCTTTGCAAAATGGGGGGATATGAGATGGCATATGACAGAATTAAGGACAGATATGAAGATATGATGAGTGAGGATTACTCTACTCTCTGGGAATTCTGGGACTCATGGCGAGGCACTAAAAACCACGCTTGGAGTGGTGGACCTCTTGTTATAATGAGTAAGCATTTTGCAGGTATCACACCAATTTCGGCAGGCTATGAAAGAGTTGAAATCAAGCCTCAATACACTTTGTCCGACAATATGAACTGTACCGTTCCAACCGTAAAAGGTTTAATCACCCTTGATTATGAAAAACTTGGCGGGGATTACATTATCAATCTCACTATTCCACAAGATGCAAGAGCTGTTTTACATGTGCCGACTAATGCTGTTGTAAATATCAATTCAGAGCTTGTTTACCAAAACGGTGAGTATGTAAACGGAGAAGTCGGTAACGTGGAGATAATAGAAAAATAAAGTGAATTTTATTTGCTGAATTAAATAACCACCCACTTGTTTATTCAACAAGCGGGTGGTTATTTGTGAGCTGATTTAATTATTTATAAATGTTCTTTCTATAACATTATCCTGCAGTTCTTCAGTGAGGTTTGTGAAATAGTCACTATAGCCACCTACACGGACTATAAGATTACGATGATTTTCGGGATGCTTTTTTGCATCTATAAGGTCTTCGGGAGAAACAACTGTAACAGTGTATTGTTGTCCGCCACCTTGAAAATATGCTTTTGCAAGTGCAATAAAAGAAGCCTTACCTTTCTCACTGTTAAACATCTTTTTCTCAAACTTGTTCTGGAAAACAAATCCGCTGCAAGCATCTGTGTGGTTGTATCTGAGAACTGATTTAATTTGCGCAGTAGGTCCGTTAGTGTCGCGACCGGGGGTTGCGGCAATACTGTCTGCGAGAAGTGGTTCGCCCTTAAGCTTTCCGTTAGGAAGTGCAGCAGTCTCACGTCCATAGCTTGCAACTCTGTTAAAGGGACTGCAGCCGCCCGTAAATACTCCACCTCTATAGGTCTTGTTGCGTTTGAGAACAGTAAAGAAGCGGTTTAGTACTCGTGCAGTTATTTTGTCAACCTCTTGAATATCGTTACCGAATTTTTCACAGTTTTTTAAATCGTGGTGGAGCTGCTTATAACCCTCAAAGTTTGCGTTCAAGGCATCAATAAGCTCTTCCATTGTATATTTATTTTCATCGTAAATGAGCTTTTTGATAGCATAAAGACTGTCGCCGGTATCTGCAATACCCTCGGCTAAAATCTGCCCGTGGTTGTAAAGGGGACCGCCATTTCTGTAATCCCTGGCTTTTTCAAGGCAACCCTCTATAAGACAAGAGCGCAGTGGATGGGGCTGAAATACACCACGCATATGTTGCCATCTGTTTGCACTACTACAGGAATTGTAGGTTACAAACTCGAGCTGGTCCATAAATGCTCGTTCAAACCTTTCGTAGGTGGTGAATGTTTTTGGGTCACCCGTTTCAATAGAAATCTTTTCGCCGTTCATTGCATTTACGCCATTGTGCAGAGCAAATTCAAGGCATTTTGTGAAAAGAACCTCACCGTCTTCAAGACCCATATGGCTCTTGCCGAAAATATCTATCTGATTACATCCGTTCATACAGTAATCGTGACTGTCTTCGGGTGGAATACCGATTTTTTCAAGAGCTACGCAAACTACATCGTCATTGTATAGTGCAGGAAGCCCCGTTCCTATTGCAAGAGCATCTGTAATAGCGTTCCACAGTTTATCAGGTGTGTTCTTGTGAACTCGACAGGTGAGGTTAGGTGTGTTGTAGCCCTTCTTTTTCACCATAGCAAGAATATCATATGTAAGCTCATTACTTTCATCGTTCCAATTTTCATCACTTCCTGAAATGCAAAGATTCCATGAGCGATGGTCGTGGAAATAATCCCAAAGTCTATCAAGAAGGTCAATTATTTCTCCTTTATTCTCGGTTTTCTGATATGCAGGATACATATATTGGTCAAATCTACCGGGTGAATCACTACCGTCAAGGGCAAATATCAGCATAAAAGAACACATAGCTGACATGAAATCGTAAGCAGGTTTCTTTGGTACTGCTTCAAATGCCTTTGCCATACGAAGATAAAACGATTTATCGTCTTCGTTCTCGCATTTTTCTGCCATTTTGAGAGCAGTTTCACGGTATCTTTCACCAAATATATCTATGGCGTCAAGGGTATAGGAGCAAGAACGATAAAACCATGCCTCGTCTGTGTGTTTATCGCAATTTTCTGCGATTATTGCGCGGATGTAGTCAGTACCGAAATTGATTATTTTTCCGTAATCGGGGTTGGAATGACCACCCCAACCACCGCCCCATTCAGCACCTGAATTGTTGAGGGCGTCGGTGGTTTTACAGTCAAGCATTTGCGACTTGCTTTTGAAGATATTTAACTCCTGAATGTATCTGTGGAGTGTTTCTTTGTGTTCAGGATGTTTTTCTGCAAGTTTAAGAATGTTTTCATCAGAAAACCAAAGTCCGTCAGAAGGTGAGTAGCCTGAACTGCCACTTTCTGTTATAAATGCAGTTTCGGGAAGCAACTGACGGGAAAATTTGATTTCAAGATTTTTTGATGCGTGAAGAAGTGCAAGACCTACTCTTTCGCCGAGTTCAAGGCTTTCGTCTGAAAAATATCCAAAAAGAAAAGGGTCAATTTTAACTAAATTTGTCATATATAAACCTCTTTGAGAGTATGATAGCTTTATTTTGATACGTTAATATCTATACCGCGTGAAGCGAAAAGTGATAGCCAACGCGATATTTCTTCATCCGTTGCATTGTCGCGTGTGTAAGTTGCAGTTACGCCAAGCTTTTCGGCTTTACCAATACCTAGAGTGTGATATGGCATAATCTCTGCATATCTGTATCGTCCTTTGTTTTTATTAAGAAATGCAGAAAGCTTTCCAATATCCTTATCACTATCGTTACAACCGGGGATGAGAGGAAGCCTTAAAATAATATCCGCGCCTCTGTCCATAAGGTATTGAATGTTCGAAAGAATGTGGGCATTATCCGCACCTGTAAGCTCTTTGTGAAGAACAGGGTCAAGGCATTTTATATCATATAAAAACGTTGTACCGAGGTCCGCACATTTTTCATAGAAATCACGTGAACCGATACCGCAGGTTTCAATAACAATAGAAATTCCGTTTTCTTTCGCAAGAGAGAGAAGCTCGAAAGTGAAATCAGCTTGATATGACGGCTCACCGCCTGTAACGGTAAGACCGCCACCCGATGTATCATAAAACATCTTATCTTTTAAAACCTCGTTTAAAGCTTCTTTTGCGGTCATTTCTTTACCGATAATTTCGTTAACATTGTTAAGACAGTTTTTCGCACATTTACCACACTTAACACACTTTACGCGGTCGATTATCAAATTACCGCTTTCAATTGTTCGTGCAGAGCATTCTGAAAGGCATCTGCCACATAATGAGCATTTTTGTTTGTTATATGAAAGCGTAGGTGCTCTGTCAAGACTTTCAGGATTATGACACCATTTACACCTTAAAGGACAACCCTTAAGAAAAACACAAGTCCGAATACCGTCACCGTCGTGAATACAAAATTTTTGTATGTTAAATACAATTCCGGTTTTCATTTATGCTCACCAACTTTCTTTCTCAATTATATCACCAATATAAAGAAAAAAGCAACAGCTTTCACTTTCAGGCTGTTGCTTATGTTAAATGAATTAGCTAACGCTGCTTTATGACGTTTTGTTTATGACTCCGATGTTTGTTCAAAGCGCGGTTGAATATATAGAAATTTTGCTCTTGCTTTATGGTGCGAATATGGTACAATGGTATTGTAATTATGATGAGTTAAGGAGTGTTATTATGGCTGAACTTGAACCCAAAAAGCTGGCTCTTATTCGTATTTTGCAGATTTTTGAGAAATACAGTGATTTTGACCATCCCTTAAAGCAGGAGGATATAGCTCGATATCTTGAAGAGGATTATGGAATTGTTATTGAAAGAAAAGCTATTGGCAGAAACATATCTTTACTTAAAGAAGCCGGATATGATATTGAATCAACTCGTGCCGGCTCATTTCTTGAAGCAAGAGATTTTGAGGATTCCGAGCTTCGTATGCTTATTGATAGTGTTCTTTCGAGCAGTCATATTGCACCAAAATATTCAAAGGATTTGATTGAACGCCTTTGCGGTCTTTCTAACGTTTATTTTAAATCGCATATAAAAAATATTTATTCCGTTAATGATTGGAATAAAACCGACAACATCGCTCTTTTTTATAATATAGATATGATTGATTTGGCAATAGAAAAGGGTGTGCAGATTGCCTTTGATTATAACAAAATTGGCGTGGATAAGAAGCTTCATAAATCGGCATCTCACAGAGCAAGTCCGTATCAGCTTATTCTTCATAATCAGCGATATTACTTGATGGCGCTTAATGAAAGATGGCATAATATGGGGTATTACCGTTTAGACAGAATCAGTAATATGACTCTTGTTGAAGACAGACCTTTAACAAATATCCGCACAGTTGAAGGCTACGAAAACGGCATTGATTACAAGGAAATTGCAACAGGCCTTCCGTATATGTTTACGGATAAGCCTCAACCAATCGAATTTATTGCGGATATCAGATTTGTTGACCAGATTGTTGACTGGTTTGGCAGAGATATAACCATTACTCAACTTAATGAAAAACAGGTGGTTGTAGAAATCAAAGCAAGTGTTCTTGCTATGGAGCATTGGGCAAAGCAATATCTTGGTGCGGTTGAAATTTTAAAACCCTTGGAGCTTCGTGAAAAAATCAAAGAATCCTTAGCTGAAGCTATTGAAAAATACAAATAAATAGTACATTTAAAAGCACCGTCTTACAGAAATGTAAGGCGGTGCTTTTTGTGTACCAAAAGTGGTGCTGATGATAATTTATAATTAAACCAAAGATGAAAAGGCACAATGTGTTTTACCATAATATTTTCATTGTCGGAGGTTTTTATGAGCAGAAAAGGAAACGAGAAAAATCAGGCTGAGCAACTGTCTTTATTTGATGATTTTTTTAATACTCTTTCGATTAACGAAGGCGAAGTATCATTTGATGAGCTCAACAGGGTTATCGGAGAGCTGAATAAGCTGAAAAAGCGAAAAAAAGAAAAAGAAGAGCAACGCAGAAGACAAAAAGAGAGAGAAGAGGCGAAAAGAAAAGCCGAAGAGGAAAGACAACGCAAAGAAAAACATATTCAAGAGGTTACCTCTATGGATTTACCTATGGATTGGGATAATGTTTTTAACCATGATTCACGCACAGAAGGTGTTTTCGCTGAAAGTATTTCCGACGGTCTTATAAAATCACTTTGTAATCTGGGTAAGGTTGATATTGAATATATCTCCGCTATCACAGGTGAAGATTATAAAACTGTTATTTGTGCTTTAAAAGGCTCCATATATCAAAATCCTGAAACATGGAATGAGTGCTTTTATAAAGGTTGGGAAACTGCAGAAGAATATCTTTCGGGAAATATGATGCGTAAATGGCAGACTGCTTATGATGCCAATATGAAATACAATGGCTATTTTGCGGATAATTTGAAAGCTATAAAAACAGTGCTGCCGCCAACGGTAGCAACCAAGGATATTTATATAACACTTGGTTCACCTTGGGTACCTGCTGATGTTATAGATGATTTTATCGAGTATATTTACAAAAATAAGCATAAGTATTGGACCAACGGTTTCAACCCATACACCGTAAAGCATGATGAGATTACAGGAACCTGGGAAATACCATTCAAGACCCGTTACTATCATAGCGTTACTGATACAAAGACCTATGGTACAACCAGATTAGAAACTCTGTATATCCTTGAGCGTACTCTCAATATGAAAAGTGTGGCTGTTACGGATGAGGTCAGTTGTCCGACAAATGCTTCGGGGGTAAGACGAGTTATCAATAAAGAGGAAACGGTTTTAGCTCTTGAAAAGCAACAGAAGCTTGTGAAAGCTTTTCAGGATTGGGTTTGGACGGATACAAGAAGAAAAGAAAGGCTTGAAACTATATATGAAAATAATTTCAGTTGTGTGCGTCGCAGAAACTTTGATGGCTCATTTCTTGAATTCCCCGGAATGTCACCGGATATAAAGCTTTACCCATATCAGAAAAATGCAGTTGCAAGAATTCTTTTTACACCAAACACACTGTTAGCTCATGACGTTGGTGCGGGAAAAACCTATATTATGATTGCAGCAGGCATGGAAAAGAAAAGAATAAAGCCGGAAACACAGAACCTTTATGTTGTTCCTAATAACATTGTAGGTCAATGGGAAAAGATTTTTAAATCTATGTATCCCGAAGCAAATATTCTTTGTGTTACCCCAAAAATGTTCACTCCACAGAAAAGGGAAGAGGTTTTAGAGGATATTCGTGATATGGATTATGACGGCATCATTATGGCGTATAGTTGTTTTGAGCAGATTCCAATATCAAAGGATTACTATATTACAGAGCTGGAGGAATCCAAGAAGGAGCTTGAGAAGATTGCTAAGGATTATTCAAAAGCAACCTCAAGGCTTGAAAAGAAAAGAGAAGCAGTTGGAAAAGCATTATCGGAGCTTGCTATTGCTATGGATGATTTATATGACAGAGTTTATTTTGACGAGCTTGGAATAACTGATTTGTATGTTGACGAAGCTCACAACTTTAAAAATGTAAAAATTGAAACGAAAATAAATAACGTTTTAGGAATAAGCACAACCGGTTCAAAAAAATGCAGAGATATGATGGATAAGGTTCATTTGATTCAAAAGCAAAATAATGGTGGCGGTGTTGTAATGGCAACGGGTACACCTATAACAAACTCTATTACAGACGCTTTTGTAATGCAGAAGTATTTGCAAGAGGGTGAGCTTGCTTTGTTGGATTTGCAGAATTTTGACAGTTGGGTTGGTATGTTTGCAGAAAAGGTTTCTGAATTTGAAATTGATGTTGATACAAGCAGTTATCGTTTAACAAGTCGTTTTGCCAAATTCCACAATTTGCCTGAGCTAACATCTCTTTTAGCCTCAATAGCAGATTTTCATCAGATGGATGACAGCTCAATTATTCCCGATTTTGACGGTTATAAGGATGCGGTTGTAGATAAAACAGACAAGCTGAATATGTACTTAAAAGATATTTCTGCAAGGGCAGACTTAGTAAGACATAGAGCAGTTGATAAAAAAGAGGATAATCTCTTGAAAATTACAACCGATGGCAGAAAAGCGGCACTTGATATACGTCTTGTTGAGCCAAGTGCAGGGTTTACTTATCAATCAAAGGTAGCAAGATGTGCAGAAAATGTTTTCGATATCTATATGAAAACTTTTGTTGATAAAAGCACTCAACTAATATTTTGCGATACCTCAACCCCGAAAAACACGTTTAATATTTACGACGAAATGAAACGCTTGCTGGTAGGAATGGGTGTTAAAGAAAACCAAATCGCATTTATTCACGATGCCGAAACCGAAAGTGAACGAAATAAGCTGTTTCATAAAATGCGTACGGGTGAAATTAGAATTCTCATAGGTTCTACCTTTAAATTAGGCTTAGGTGTTAACGTGCAGAATAAACTGATTGCAGTTCATCATCTTGATGTGCCCTGGCGACCTGCTGATATGACTCAAAGAGAAGGCAGAATTTTAAGGCAAGGTAATGAAAACGAAAAGATTTATATTTACAGATATATTACTGAGGGTAGCTTTGATGCATATTCATGGCAGCTGCTTGAAACTAAGCAAAGGTTTATTTCGGGACTTTTATCAGGCTCGTTAACAGAGCGAAGCGGTTCTGAAATAGATAATACTGTTTTGGATTATGCTGAGGTTAAAGCATTGGCGGTAGGTGATCCCCTTATAAAAGAAAGGGTAGAAACTGCTAATGAATTATCAAGATATATGGCATTGCAAAAGAAAACAATAGAATCACATATTCTTCTTGAAAAAGAGCTTATGGAAGTTCCCTCAAAGATAAAATATCAAGAGGATTTGATAGATAAATGCCGAAAAGATATTGATTTTTATGAGCTTAATAAGCGTGAGTACTCAAAGCTTGAAAGAAAAGCTTTAAGAGAACAGCTTTTTGAGGCTTTGGGTAATAATATTCTTATGCAAAAGGAAACCCCTCTTACAATGTATCAGGGCTTTGAGATAATATTGCCATCCAATATGACAGATAAAAAGCCGTTTGTATGGTTGCAGAAAAACGGAAAATATTATGTGGCAATGGGTGATACTGAGGTTGGTACACTTATTCGTATTGATAATTTTTTAGAGAGCCTTAATGAACACCTTGAAAAGCTTGAGAAAACAATAGCTGAGCTTGAGCAAAGAAAAATTGATGGGAAAATAGAGCTTTCAAAAAAAGATGATTATACAGACAAAATAGAAGCAACAAAGCAAAGACTGGAAAACATAGATAAAAAATTGGGAGTGAAGAAAAAATGAGTGAAATAAAAATGACAAATATACCATCAATGAATATAGGTAAAGTTGTTTCGCAGCTTACCGAGGCTTATACAAGTGTAATTAAAAGCAATTTGCCTTTGAAAACCTTACCTTCTGTTATGCTCTGGGGTCCACCCGGTGTTGGTAAATCCCAGGCAATAAGACAACTAGCGAAAGAAATTGAGCAAGAAACAGGTAAAAAGACAGTTGTTACAGACGTTCGTTTGCTTCTTTTTAACCCTATTGATTTAAGAGGTATACCTACCTCTAACGAAGATAAAACGCTTGCAGTTTGGCTGAAACCCCAGATATTTCAGATGGATGAGAGTGAGAATATTGTAAATATTCTTTTCCTTGATGAAATATCTGCCGCACCTCAATCTGTTCAGGCAGCGGCTTATCAGATTACTCTTGACAGAGTTGTAGGTGAGCATAAGCTTCCCGAAAATTGTATCGTAATAGCCGCCGGTAACAGAACAACCGATAAGTCCGTTGCTTTTAAAATGCCAAAAGCACTTGCTAACAGACTTTTACATATAGAGGTGCAAGGTAACTTTAAATCATGGAAAGCATGGGCAATAAAAAACGGAATAAACGATAAGGTGCTTGGCTTTTTATCATTCAGACAAAACTATCTAATGAATTTTGATGCCTCTTCAGAGGATTTAGCTTTTGCTACTCCTCGTTCCTGGGAAATGGTCAGCAATATTTTGAATTTTGTAAGCGATGATATAAACAAAGTGTATTCCCTTGTTGCAGGACTTGTAGGTACAGGAATTGCAGTTGAATTCAGAACGTGGGCAAATATTTATAATACTTTACCTGCTGTTGATGATATATTTGACGGTAAAAATCCATCCTTGCCCAAGACAGCAGATGCTATGTATGCTCTTACATCTTCAATGGTTACTTATGCCCGTGAACATAAGAATGATTTACAGAAAATCGCCAATTCAATAAAATATGCAGATAATATGCCACCCGATTTTTCAACAGTTTTAATGAAGGATTATATGTATATTGAAAAAGATTATATTCAAAAGCTTATGATGATACCTGAATTTACCAGATGGTATCAGTCTAAAGGGAGGTTGTTAAATGGCTCTGTCTGAAGAACAAATAAGAGAATATGTTAAAAGGCTTTTAGTATCAAGAATGCGTTTGTTGTGTAAGCACGGCTTTTTCGGCTTGCTTCTGATGCATATGAAATTTGGTGTTGATGAAAATGTTCCCACAGCTTATACCGATGGTGTGAAAATTGTTTTCGGTACAAAGTTTTTAGATGGCTTAAGCGATAGTGAGCTTGATTTTGTTATGATGCATGAAATTATGCACGTGGTTTTACAGCATTGTTTCAGGGGAAGAAAATTTGAACCTGAAAGATATAATATTGCCGCTGACATAGTAATTAATTCCAATATACTCTTAGAAAACAATATGGATTTAAACAGTATAACCTTAAAAGACTATGGTGTTTCAATGCACCAAACTCCCGATGGAAGAGAGGGTAATGAATTTACTACAGAACAGGTTTATGAAATGGTGCAAAAACCAACAGGAAACAAGCCTGTGCCAATATCAGGAAGTAGCAAAGGTAATAAACAAAAAATTGATGCAAATGATGATGGGTCTGGGATAGATTCAGATAACGGTGGTGGCGGTGATGCAGGTGGTAAAAAGAAAGGGCGTGCAGTTAAAGCTAAAACTAAACCAGCTACCGAAGCAACCTGGGATGACCATTCTAAATGGGGAGAGCTTGAAGAGGATGACAGCTTACAGGATGTTTGGGTTAAACGATTTAAAGATGCAGCAGAGGCGATAGCAATTAAAGACCCGTCTAATTCACGGGGTAAGATGCCAGCTTTTGCAAAGCGTATGCTTGAAGAGCTTATGAAACCCCAAACAGATTGGAGACAGATACTTAATGAATTTATTCAAGAAGAGGTAAACGATTATTCCTTTTCTCCACCTGATAAAAGATTTGATGATTCTCCGTTTTATTTGCCCGATTTTAACGAGAAAGAAGAAAATGTGAAAAAAATACTTTTTATGATAGACACATCGGGGTCAATGTCAGATAAAATGGTCACCGCTGCTTATTCAGAGGTTAAAGGTGCTATCGACCAATTTAACGGTAAGCTTGAGGGATGGCTTGGCTTTTTCGATGCGGCAATAATTGAGCCGCAGCCCTTTTCAACTGAGGAAGAGTTTAAAGTAATCCGTCCCGCAGGCGGTGGGGGAACAGATTTTCAGATTATATTGGAATACGTATGGCACTATATGACTTATGACCTACCTGCTTGCATTATCATTCTTACCGATGGTTATGCACCTTTTCCCAAAGAGCATCTTGCGGGAGGAATCCCTGTTTTATGGCTTTTGAATAACGAGGAAGTGAATCCCCCATGGGGCAAGGTAGCAAGAATTAAGGTGTAAAGGTTTTGGTGTTGTGTCCCGAAATCAGTACATAAGGTTTTGTATTATATTATCATAACAACAAGGAGGTGCGATTATGCTTTTTTATGAGATTACAGCAACAATCGGTAAGGATATGGATGTACCAAGCCCAAGGCAAAAGGATGAATATGAGGATTATGCTTCAGCATTTCCTGGGTACAACGAGATGTTTTACCAAAAAAGCAGAAAACAAAATTATTTGTTTGTTACGATGGTAAATCCGAAAAGAATTAGAATCGGCGCAGTTATAAAAGGTGAAGATGATATTGAAACTGTTTTGAAGAAATATTTAAAACATACAGGCTTGAACGTCACCGTTACGGAAATTGAAGAGGTTACAGTTAAAACGGTGATTATGATGTTACGAAGAGCCGACAATAGTGGTTTTGTTTCATCCATTTATGACGTGCTTGAAGATTTAGATTTAGAAACCTTTAACAGACATTGTGATGTCAGTTATACCGAAGATCTTATTAGTGTAGAGGAAAATACCAAAGAGTCAATAATCAGCAGTGCAAACGAAATATTGCTCGATGAATACTTCGTGCCCGAAATTGAGCGTATTTATATGGGGAAAGCTTGTGGTAAAATTAAAAGCCATCCGGTGCATTACATTATAAAATCAGACGCCAAAGCAACACAAAGTTATATTTATACGAATTTGATATTTGCTTTATATAACAATAACCGCATTACCAATAAGAGGTACTGTAAACTATTTTTCAATGAGAATACTGATTTGTACGACAACTCTCTTGAGGGGATATACAAATCTTGTGCCGGTGGTACTGTTGTTGTGAATTTTGCAAGTAAAAATCAAGGAAGCAAAAGCTTTGCAAACCGAAATAAAGACAATGTAGTTAAGGTTTGTGAAATGATAGAAAAATACAAGAATACAGTTCTTACGATTTTGTGTTTGCCATCCGAATGTGAAAAAATGATAAATAGCTTTCAAGAAAATCTGCAAACCGTTTCTTTTGTGGAAATTGCAGAGGACAAGGTTACGGGTGAAAAAGCACAAGCTTATCTTAAAAGGCTTGCAAGGAAAAATAAAATTTTGGTAGATAAAAATTTGTTCTTCAATTTGCAGGAAAACACCTTTTATAATCAATCAAATCTTCAGAATATGTTTGATGAATGGCTTTCACATAAGCTGAAAACAAAAATTTACCCTCAATATAAAGATATAAAAACAGTTAAAGCAACGCAGTTGAAAGAGGCACCAAAGGGCGATGCAGTAAAAGAGCTTGAGCAGCTTATAGGACTCAAGAATGCTAAAAAGGTTATAACTCAAGCCCTTAATTTTTATAAGGTTCAAAAGCTTTATGCAGATAAAGGTGTATCTGCTGAAAGACCGGCTATGCATATGATTTTTACGGGTAATCCCGGCACGGCTAAAACTACCGTAGCAAGACTTTTTGCACAAATTATGAAGGATAACGGACTTTTGTCAAAAGGCGATTTATATGAGGTTGGCAGGGCTGATATTGTAGGTCAGTATGTTGGTCAGACTGCACCGCTTGTAAAAGCTATGTTCAGAAAAGCAAAGGGCAGTGTTTTGTTTATTGATGAGGCGTATTCCCTTGTGGATGACCGTGACGGACTTTATGGTGACGAGGCGATAAATACAATTGTTCAGGAAATGGAAAATAACCGAGAAGATACAGTTGTTATTTTTGCAGGGTATCCTGACAAAATGGAACAGTTTTTAGATAAAAACCCGGGTCTTCGTTCACGAATTGCTTTTAATATTCCTTTTGATGATTATAATGAGGACGAGCTTTTGCAGATTGCTGAGCTTACTGCTCAAAAATCAAATATGCAGTTTTCAGATGAGGCAAAAATTAAGCTTAAGAATTTATTTATTGAAAGCAAAAAATCTGCCGATTTCGGTAACGGCAGATTTGTCAGAAACGTGTTTGAAAAAGCAAAAATGGAGCAGGCAAACAGGCTGGTTAATATGAATTATGCGGATGTTACAAATGATGTGCTCTCAACCCTTACCGCAAGTGATATTGTGATACCCGAAAAAGCAAAATCTCAACAAACCTGCAAAATAGGCTTTTAGTATGAGTGCGCTGTTAAAAAAATCAGCAGAGGAAATTTCCCTTACATATTTTGAACATTTCGAAAAAGAAAATTACCCTTTAAGATTGGTGTTTTATAAAGATAATAAATATTTTTACAAAGGTAAGTTTTCAGTTCTTACAAACGGAGTAGGCGAAACGCGGTCATTCAGAGCTTATTTGAATGAATTCATAAAGAATTTTAAACCCGAATTAATTAGCAAAGAAAATGATTTGTGGATTTCTTTGAAAGAAAACGGTGAATTTGTTGTAACAAAGGGTAAGAATGGAGAAGAAACAACAGATTTAAGTCAAAAGAATTTTTTTCTTTATAATCTGCTTTGCTTTATTAATCTCGTTAGATTTTGGGATGAGTTTAATGAAATACGGGATATTAACACCAAAAAATTACCGATTGTCATAAAACTGCCTGTTAACTGTGATTTTGATTTAAGATGTTTTATTGATAGAATAAAGGAAATGAACAGAGAAGTTGTTTTCAAATAATTTTGTATGAGAATGCACTGTAAAAGGAATTGAAGAAAGAAGGTGTACTATAATGGAAAATAAGGGTGAATTGAATATTATTGTTGGTGATGTCACAGATAATTATCTGCTTAGCCTTGCTGATGCAATAGTGCTTCCTACTAATCCAATGATGCGTTGTGGCGCAGGTGTTAGCGGAGCGATATTCCGAAAAGCAGGTGTTGAAGATTTAGAAGAATATACAGAACGGATTTTTGGCATCAGTTATTACGATGAAACGCGAAAGAATGAAATGAAATCCACAGAGGTCAGAGTTACACCCGGATTTGCCCTACCTTGTCAAATAATGTTTGCGCAAGGTCCAAGATTATATGATTTTGATGATTATCAGATCGCGTTATCTTTACTATTGAAAACCTATGAAAATATTTTACAAAAAGCTGTGGAATGTGGTTTTAAAACGCTTCTCGTTCCTGCTCTTGGTACAGGTTCTTACGGGTTTACCCATGAAGATACAGCTACAAGTGTTATGAAAACAATCAAAAATTTTCTTGAGCAAAATGAAATAAATGTTTATTTTGTGATTCAGAGTGATGATGTAAAAGAGTTGTATTGTTGTTGATTTATTAATGTAGCGATGTTATAATCATTGAGTAATAAAAATAGGGAGAAAAGATATGAACAACAATTTATTTCAGTATGCAACAAGTGAATTATCTCAAGATGCATTTATTTGCTGGCTTTTATCATATGCAATTAAAGATTGTGATAAAGATAAAGCGTTAACGGAATGTGCAAAAGAATTTTTGCGTTTTTTTATTCCGAAACTTAAGGACGAACCCCTTTATCTTTCAATCCCACCTCAAAGACAATATAAGTCAATTGATGTTTTGATTACAGTTAACGATAAATACAAGGTAATAATAGAAGATAAAACCCATACATCAGACCATGATAATCAGCTTATGAGGTATCGTGAAATTATTGAAGCTGATTTTCCAGAATACAAATGCATAGGTGTTTATTTCAAAATAGGGTTTCAAAGTGATTTAAGTAATGTTAAGGAAGCTGAGTATATTGTTTGCGACAGAGAAAAGATATTATCAATATTAAGCCAATATATAACATCTACATCAAATGATATATTTAAGAATTACTACCAATATTTAAATGAGTTCAATACTAAAGCAAATATGTTTTCTTCACTTCCTGTTGAATATTGGGAATGGGAACAAATAAATGGTTTTTACAAATATTGTCAGGACAATTTGACTGATACCGGCTTTAATATAGGTTTTGGATATGTTCATAATCAATCAGGTGGGTTTTATGGTATGTGGCTGTGGAAACCTGAATACATTACAGCTGATGGTCTTAAATGCGAGGTCTATTTACAATGTGAATTTGCAAATGGTAAATTCAATATATGTTACAAAGCAAGTTCAAAGACAGTGAAAATAAAAAAAGAAAATAGAGAGGCATTGATATGGAAATATATTGATGGAGAATGGGTTGATGTACCAAGAAAGTATGCATTTACCAAACCTCAGCGTTATGGAAGTGGAAAAACAGTTACATTAGCTGTCTATAAAGCAAAAATTAATACATATGAAGATGCAATAAATTCAATAAGAAATGCAGTTGATGATTTTAATAAAATCGTAACAGAAATCCGAATGTATTAATTTCAATCATTATGTTAATTAATTGCTTATAGAATATTGTAAATTAGCGAAACAACCCCGACTATTGTTTTTCAATAGTCGGGGTTGTTGATTATTATTTATTATAATTAAGCGCTTTTTTCCAATGTATTAATTCCCATTCGATGGGTGATAAGTCTGTAAGTTTTTGTCTTAATCGTTTTTGGTATTCAAGATATTTATTGTAGTCGTTTATCCTGCTCCATTCAGGCGAGAAAATATTTATATCGTATTCTTTTTTCAAATATTTAATTATAAAACTATCAAGAGGAATGTGTAAATCATTTTTGTGGTCTAATATCGTTTTGAAATAATCGTGAGGGCTCGTTATATTATAAAGCCACAACCATTTGATTGTCATGTTAAGCCATTTTTGTACTTGGCCTATGTACAGAGTATTAACCCCTTTATGTGAAATGAAATCATTATACTCTCTTTGAATTATGTTGCAAGTTTCCTTGTGCCATTTGTCATAATCATCGATTTGCTTAATTCTGTCATATATGATATTGGTAACTTTAATACGCTTTTGCATTCTGCTTTTTTGTATTTCAACGCTTTCTCTAGTTTCTTTAAATGATATGGTTCTGCAAACATCACGATAGGCTTTGTCAGAAGCCCATTGGCAAATTGCTTTTTCAAAGGTGTAATCGTCGCAATCTTTATTATAGGCATTACGATATAAATCTTTATAATCTTTTTTCGCTTCTTCTTCATAAAAATTTATTACAAATTCAAATGCTTCTTTGCTTATATTCATGACAATTATTCCTCACGTTCAAAAGTGTATACATTTTCTCCGTTTTTTATTTGACCAATCATGGCCATTAAATAATAGTTTTCGTAAATGGCGAATTCTCGTGTTGCTGAAATATACCATTCAGGATCACAAAGCCAATTGTTAACATTATCTTTGAATGTTTTGAACTCAATATCGGATGCAAGATTGTTTTTTGACCATTCATTATTCGTTGTTTTAAAATTTCGTGCATTGGGATGTAGCCAATAGTCAGCGAGAATAACCGCATAAATATTTTTCGGATTTGGAATGTTTATTAAAACTTTTTCACCATTATCCAATTCAGTTAATTTACCACAAAGTCGTTCTAAATCTTTATTCATTGCTTCATATTTCGATTTTTTTCTTAAACACTTAGCTTCAATAACAAACATAGATTTATTACTGGGAATATATATAACAGCATCAAAACGATAACAACTGTTTTTTTGCTTGCCTTTTGCAATATCTTTTGTTTTCCAGGGATATTCATACCAAACAATTGCATCATTAAAAATATTTTGAATTGAACGACAGAAATTGACTGTTTGGTTTTCTTCGTTGAATCTGTCTGCTTCAATTCTTGGATCCATATATTTGAAAATTTTGGCATACTCATTACAATATTTTTTGAAAACCGAGGTTAATGACTTATAGATATCTTCATTACTCATTTCTATTCTCCTTTACTCCACCACTCGTCTCAATTCTTCCCACACCTTAACCATTGCGTAGGTGTCAAGCTCGCAATATTTGAGAAGATTGTGTCGGGTGGTTTCTTGTTCTTCTTTTGGCATATCCTTGATTTTCGGGAATATGCTCATAGCTTCGCCACCATTGTGAATCTGTTCAAGATTGTGGTAATCAAGTGCAGGGTCATCGGGGAAAATAGCAGGCAAAACGCTTTTGATTGAAAAGCTTCCGCCCATAGCCTTGTTGTAATAATAACCACTCTGGAAAGGCACAAGTAAGTCTTTAATGTTTTGTTCAATGTTAAGTAAATGCTCTGCTAAATCGGGGAAGGCAACTGCCAGTTCTTTGATTCTTGTGCATTCAAAAGCCTTGTTGTATGCAGTAACGCAAACATTCGTCGGAATATCCTCGCAAAGTCTTTCTGCTAAAGCTCTTCTTGGGTCAGTGCCCGGTTCTGCAAGAAATTCTTTATGCTTTAATTCTCCGCCATCCTTTTCGATGTAGTGAAGAGAATATTGGAATGGTATCTGTGAGTAAGGCTTGGTACCTATGTATTCAGGGATGACAGGCTGAATCGTTTCAAAATCAAGGAAGTAAATGGGATAGGAAAGTGTGTCTAAAAATTCACCTATTCCTGCCTTGTCAATATATGTTCCTTGGTCTTTTAAGTAAAAAGACAGCTGCCTTAATTGCTTTTCATTGGTTATGTTTTCATCAAGAATCAAATCCTCGTATCTGATTTTGCCTTTTTTATAAAAATCAATTTTTTTACTGAAATTCATTCTGTAAAGGTCAAAAACAGAAGGGTCGGGGATATGCCTTGAGCAATAGTTCCAAAAACTGCAACGATAAGGGTTATTGCAAGCAGTTGATAAATCAATGGGTGGCTCGTCAGGCGATTTTAATATCAATTCCGCAACATTAAGATTTGTTTTAATATTTGCACTTTCAAAGAATACACCTTCGCTGATATCTGCAATCTTGAAAAGTTCGTGAATATCAAGTGTGCCATCAAACACATATTCGTTATTTATGCAAACAAGGTATGTACCCGTAACGTTAACGTCACAATTTTCGAGAACATATTTCTGATACGCAACGTCTGCCGCATAAACCTGCTTGTCCTCGTGGGTTGAGCTTTTTACCTCATAAATTGCCCAACCGTCGCCATCTTTTCTGAGGATATCAACCGCACAGTAAAGACCATTGAAGTCAAAGGATGCCTCGCATATAACAGGTGAGCCTTTTTCCATTTCGGTTTTGGTGTTTTCAATCATTTTTGAAAGGTCAATGTTTTCACCTATGTAGGCAGTTACCTCAACAAAATCACCGAAAAGCTCCATTGCCAAATCGCCAACAATATTACCGGCTTCCATTCGTGATAATACACTACCGTCAACGGTAATCTCATCGGGCTTATATTTTCTCAGCCATGCAATTTTAGGGCATTGCCACAGACCGCAGTATTTGGATTTTGAAAAATTAAAACTCATTCAAAATACCCCTTATAATCAATTTTCTTTGTGCTTTCAGGGAAAAGGTGGTTATAAATATCAATAAAATAATCATCTGTCATACTTGCAATATAGTCAACAACGATTTGGTTCGGTTCAGTTTCCTCGTATGGAATTTCTCTTTTGTAGTGTGCTTCATTTACATAGCTTATATGGTGAGCAAAGATAGGTGAAGCTTTATTTCCGGTTTTTAAATCATCAAGCAACTTTTCGTAAAGCTCTGCCATCATCGGCTTTACTGTTTTGTATGCTTCACCAACAGCTTCTTGTTTATAAATAAGAGCGTAGTTATCGGCCTTTGCCTTTTTTAAAGCCTGAAAATGCTCATCATCCATTTTGATGTAATCCTTGCCGTAGCTGTTTTCAACAATGTTTATGATAAGGTTATTTATAATCTGAGCATTATAGATTCCTATTGTGCTGTCCTCAAAATCTCTGTTGCAGATGATCTTTGCACGGTCTGCGTCTTGCCTGTCCTTACCAAGATACGCGATTATATCTGAAATTCGCATTACGCAACCCTCAAGGGTGGCAGGTGCTAACAGCTTTTTAACATTATCTTTATTCTGATAACAGGCTTCAATTTGCTCATCAAAAGCTTTGAAATCATCAAGTGGCTTGGGGTGGTATTCGCATAACTCCATTTCACCGTCGTGGGCGGCAATTCCGTTAAGTGTCTGCAAGCTGATATTATATGGGAATACCTTATCAAGTACACGAACAGAGTGTATATTATGGCTGAAATGTCTTCCTGTATGCTCGAAATAAAGCTGGTCTAAAAAGTCTTCGCCGGCGTGTCCGAAGGGGGTGTGACCTATATCATGACCGAGAGCAATAGCCTCAATTAAATCAAGGTTTAAATTAAGGGCTTTACCGATAGTTCTTGCGATTCGTGAAACTAACTGAACGTGTAAAGCACGTCTCGTTATATCATCATTTTTGTAAAACGAAAGAACCTGTGTTTTGTCAGCATATCGGTTGTAAAAAGGGCAGTGCATTATTTTATCAATGTCACGAATGAAAGGTGACCTGATAATTGTCGCTTTATCCCTTTCGTTATCTCTTCTTAAAACTTTTCCTTCATTAAAAGCTAACTGTGGCAGAGTGTTATTGGCTCTGTCGCTTTCTATTTTCTCTGTAATTTCAGGAGATAATTGTTCATACTTCAGCATAAAATCACCTCATAATTACAGTATAGCACAAACAGACTGATTTTGCATCTATTATACTAACCAAAACTATGTCCCGTTTTTAGTGCATTCTTTTTGGTATTTATATATCATAGAAAATTATATACGAGGTGCACTATGGAAAAAATAATAATTTATTGGAAGCTTCCTATGGGTTATAAAACAATAAAAAGAGAAAGTGAAGTTGATTTATACACTGCTTGTGATGTTTTGAGGAGCAGAAAGCAAAAGTATATAACAAGCGTTGAAAGAATTGATAATAAAGCAATAATAAAGAGTCATCGTATAGTCTGCCCTCATTGCGGAAAAGAAACGCCTGCATATTCTCATTGTTGGAATAAACGTTCTTCTGCATTTCGTAAAAAAAGTGTAGCCGAAATTACTGAATGGGCAAATATTCAGCCATCTTTAATAAACGAGCCTGATGAAGAAATGAAAATTCAAGAGTATGAAGATTTTTCAGGAGAGTATATATGCCCAAAATGCGGTTATAGTTCCAATAAATCGAAAGAATATACAGAGCTGTATATAGACTATATTGACAAGAAATTATTTGTAAAAAGAGCAATAAAAAATATTTCTGAAATCGTTTCGCTTAAATGGTTGAATGGATCTGCATCTATTGTTTTTCCGATTTTTGAACAAGTTGTTTTTGATTTTGAAAGCAGAAACACCTATATGGAATTTTTAAGCGATAAAACAGTTGTGTGCAGCGCACCTATAACTGATTCTGAAGCTGATTTTATGGGGGATATATTGCTTGATTTGTTGTCAAAAAACAATATATTAAAACGCACAATAAGACGATGCTTTGAGGATATTACAGAGCTTAAAATGCCCTTTCCAACAAAAGAGCTTAATATAGATAAGTTCGTCAATTTTGTGCGTTTCAAGGGATTCCCTAAAGATTTTTATGATGCTATACCTTTTTGGAAGGGTACAAGAGTTTTAGATGAAAGCTTCCAAGAAATAACAAGAAGACTGCGAGAACCGGAATGTGCGATGGTGCTTTTAGAAAAATCATCACTTCCTTATTGCAAGTCGGTTAAAAGGTTATTTGCAAAAAGAAGTGGCTTGTTTTTCTATTTAAGAGAATGTGAGTTTTTATATAATCTTTTAGGTGACGTAAATTTGTTTTGTAATTATTTAAATAAAACATTTACTTTCCATTTTTTGTCGATGATGCACTATTATGAAAAACCTGTAAAAACCTTTTTAAAAGATTATATGCTTGTTTTAGGTAAGCAAAGATTCGCCGTGAAATTTTCACCGTCAGAAGACGTAATAAGATACGGTATACACTATGCCTCGTTAAGCGGTTATGTAAGAAAAAAAGAGCAAGAAAAATGGTTAGAGGGTGTTGATGTATTTGATGATTTTTCAATTCTTTTTTATAGGGAAAATAATATCTCTGTACCGATGCCGCTTGTGCTTAAAAGTATGAAAGACAGCGTAGTAAATTCGTATCGTTTTCAGTATTTAAGAACAAAGCAACAATGCGTTATCACAGGTGAAAAAATGAAAAATTGCCTTGTTAATTGGGATTGTTATTCTAATCCGGTTGCGGTGGTTTATAAGGGTGATAAAATTGTTGCAGCAGTTGAAATTTTTAAAAATACAATCGTACAAGCTAAAGAGTGTAAAAACAAGTCGTTAACCTTGCAATCAGAATTGTATAACGCAATAGAAAAATGGTGTAAAAAAAGCGGTATCAATTTAGAGCCTGAGAGACTTGACGGACCGTTTATGAGATGAAAATTAACAACTATTGAAAAAGAGTGTTTGTAGAGTTATAATCGAAAATGGTAACTACCAAAGAAAAATTGAGGGTTGGGCAGTCGAATCACAACTTGGTATGGTAAAAACCGTGCTTTGTTATATCGGTGCAACCTTCGTATCAGGCTTGTATATGGCGTTTTCTTATGGGTTTGATTTTTGTTGTTTTAATGTGATTTAAAGAATGGTTATTTATATAGCAATACCCACTTATTGTGTTAAGTGGATATTGCTTTTTGTTTTTTATCCTAGCAAAATAGTGCATAGAGTAATATGAAAATGTGCATAATATCTGCATTGAAGCATATATAGGGGGGAGAAAATGAAATATCAATTCTCACGTGAAGATGTTGATTTTTATTCCGATGGAACAAGATGCAGTGCGTGGCTTTACCTGCCCGAAGCAGAGGAAAAATGCCCCATAATCGTAATGGCAAATGGCTTTGGTGGTACTCGTAAAAACCGCTTGTATGAATATGCAGAAAGATTTGCCGAAAATGGTTATGCTTGTTTTCTTTTTGACTACCGCAATTATGGTGACAGTGACGGTAATAAAAGACAGCTTATAAATGCAAAAATGCAGCTTAAAGATTGGGATAGTGCAATAGAATACATCAAAAAAGATAGCCGCATTAACAGGGAAAAGCTATTGCTCTTCGGTACTTGTTTTGCCGGAGGTCACGTAATATGGCTTTCAGCCCACAGAAAAGATATTATCGCAACTGTAGCACAATGTCCTTATACTGATACTATAGCAACGTTAAAGGCGGTTGGTGCGTGTTATATCCTTAAAAAAATACCATTTGTTATTGCTGACTTGTTAACGTGTGTAACAGGCTACAATCCTGTTATGCTAAAACTCGGAACGTATAAAGGTGAAAACGCATTTATGGAAGCCGATGAAAAAACAACAAAGCTGATGATAGGGGATGCAACATTTATTAACAAAGCACCTGCAAGGTCATTGCTTGAATTCCTTAAGTATTCACCGGGCGAGTTTTTCGGTAAAATAACTATCCCGATTTATGTTGCAGCTTGTTCAAGGGATACGCTCGTACCGGGTGAAAAAACCATAGAGCTTGCAAGGAACGCTGAACATTCAGTTGTTAAAAAATATGAATGTCGTCATTTCGATATATATCTTAACGGGGATTTCGAGGAAGCAATTAAAGATTATATTAAGTTTTATAATCAGGTGTTATCTTGAATATAAAAAACGAGGAGCAGACGTGTTTAAAAGTCTGCTCCTCTATATTTTAGTAGCCGATAATTCTTCCGTCTGTAGATATGGTAACAACTCGCCAAGGGATGAATTTGCCACTCGCTTTGAGCGCGTTTTTTACTGCGTGTTCTATGCCACCGCAACAAGGAACCTCCATTCTTACCACAGTTACACTTTTAATATTGTTGTTGGTAATAATAGCAGTGAGCTTGTCGGTGTAATCTACGCTGTCAAGCTTGGGACAACCGATAAGTGTGATGTGGTTGCGGATAAAATCGTTATGAAAATTACCGTAAGCAAATGCGGTGCAGTCTGCTGCTACTAAAAGATTTGCGTTATCAAAATACGGTGCATTTATGGGAACAAGCTTAATCTGAACAGGCCATTGTGAAAGCTGACTGCTTGTGCTGACTGCAGGTGTATCAAGATTACAAGAATTTCTGTTAATTGCTTTTGACTGTGTGCCGGGGCAACCACAAGGGAGAGGTGCGGTTTTCTTTTCCTTTGCAGCAAGCACGGCAGATTCATCGTAAGCAGGGGCTTCTCTTTCTTCAAAGGTTATTGCACCCGTAGGACAAGCCGGAAGACAATCACCGATACCATCGCAATAATCTTCACGGGTCAATCTTGCTTTACCATTTATCATTTCAATAGCGCCTTCGTGACAAGCGGCGGCACAAGCACCGCAACCATTACACTTTTCTTCATCTATTTTAATAATTTTTCTTATCATAATTTTAACCTCCATTGATTTTGCGACATTATTGTAATATAATAAAACTAACGAATCGGTTGTTTTTACAACGAAAAGTGGTGTTTATATGAAGAAATATATTCCTGTTCTCAAAAAAACCAAATTATTTGCCGGTGTTGGCGATGATGAAATAAACTCTATGCTTTCTTGCCTTGGTGCAAGGCTTTGCACCTATAAAAAAGGTGCATATGTATTCCGTCAAGGTGAGCATATAAATGATATTTCTGTTCTGGTTGAAGGTAATCTTCATATTCAGAAGGATGATTACTGGGGCAACCGCAGTATCCTTGGTCAGATAGCTGTTGGCGAGATGTTTGGTGAAGCTTATGTTTCGCCGGAAAACAGTATACTTCTCAATGATGTGGTTGCGATTGAAGATAGTGCGGTTATATTTTTTGATGTTAAACGGATTATTACAACCTGTCCGTCAGCGTGCCGTTTTCATTCAATTGTTGTGCAGAATATGTTTTTTGCAATTTCTGAGAAGAATAGAAGGCTGGTGCAGAAATTAGGTCATATGTCTAAACGTACCACCCGTGAAAAGTTGATTTCATATTTATCGGAAGAGGCGAAAAAGCAAAACAGCGCAAGCTTCACAATTCCGTTCAATCGCCAACAGTTAGCAGACTTTTTATCTGTTGACCGAAGCGCTATGTCAAACGAGCTTTGCAAAATGCGTGACGAGGGTTTGATTGAATTTGAGAAAAACTGCTTTAAGTTGCTTTTATGTTGAATACAAACGTAAATGGTAATGTAGGAATAAAGCCTTTTCTTTGAATTATGCAGTAAAGTTTTTTATTACAGCTATGGAAAAAGTGTTAATTTGTATGATATAATCAACTCGATAAAATTGAATTTGCAGAGTTAAAAGAACAAGCAACCTTGTTCTTCTATCACACAAATTCCAATTTGTTGGGTAAAAAAACACAATAGTGCAAAATTGTTCGGAGGTTTTATGGCTTTTTTATTGGTTGTTATATATATTGCGTTTATAGGTCTTGGAGTGCCGGATTCTCTTATCGGCTCTGCCTGGCCCGCTATCCACACAGAGATGAATATTCCCGTTGAAGCAGTAAGCATTCTAACTTTTATCATTTCCGGGTGCACTGTGTTATCAAGTATGTTCAGTGCAGGAATTCTTAATAAATTGGGAACTGCCAAGGTTACTGCTTTCAGTACGGCTATGACTGCGGCGGCGTTGTTCGGGTTCTCGGTGGCACCGTCCTTCTTGGTTATGATACCATTAGCGGTTGTTCTCGGGCTTGGTGCCGGTGCTATTGATTCGGGACTTAATAACTATGTAGCCCTTCATTGTAAAGCAAGTCATATGAATTTTCTCCATTGTTTTTATGGTGTGGGAGTATCTCTCAGCCCTTACCTTATGTCACAGGCTTTAAGTGAGGTGGGTTGGCGTGGTGGTTATCGCTATGCTTTTTATGTGCAGACAGTTATAACTGTGTTGCTGATCGTATCTCTTCCCTTGTGGAAAAAGACCTCATCGGCTGAACAAACAGAAGAGGAAAAAGGGGTAAACCTCACTCTTTTGCAGATGGTAAAAATGCCGGAGGTTCGCAAGGTTTGGATTATTATGCTTGCAACTAATGCAATTGAATATGCCTGCGGAGTATGGGGAAGCACATATCTTGTAACAGAAAAAGGCTTTGAGGCAAAATACGGTGCTCTTGCTCTGACTATATATTATGCGGGAATGTCTATAGGACGTTTTGTTTCCGGTTTGCTTTCTAATAAAATCAGTACTTGGAAACGTATCGGTATTGGGGCAGTTATTCTTGCTCCTGCTATTGTAATTATGCTTCTTCCTCTGCCCGGTGCAGTTACTGTGGTTGGTTTGTTCCTTGTAGGACTGGGTAACGGGTCTATCTACCCCAATATGATACATCTTACACCTCACAACTTCGGTAAAGAAGCATCGCAATCAATTATGGGTTCACAGATAGCGTTTGCTTACATTGGTGTTATGCTGGCACCGCCTATGGTCAGTCTTATAAGCGGACTGTTTGGCATAGGGGTATATCCTGTTCTGCTTGCTATACTCTATGTAATAATGATTGTGGCTCTTAAGAGCTTTATAAATAAATTGAAAAAACAGAACAGATACGATAGAAATGTGTGAGTTGCAAAGGGAATTTAGATAATGAATAACAATGATAAATTTGATATAAATAGTTTCAGCTCTCCTGATGTTACCTATGCTCCTGTGTATATCTGGGTGTGGAACGACATATGTACTCGCGAAATTATAGATACCCAGCTTCTTGAAATGCAGAAGCTCGGTATAAGGGCTTTTTATATTCTTGCTGAACCAAAGGATTTTCGACCTGACAGTATGCCGACAAACCTTAACCCTGACTATCTGTCAAAGGAATATTTCGAGCTTTGTGCTTATGCTGCCCAAAAGGGAAAATCCCTTGGTATGAAGTGCTGGATTTATGATGAGGGCGGTTGGCCCTCCGGTAGCGCTTGCGGAAAGGTTATGAAAGAGCATCCTGAATATGCCCGACAGACGTTGGATTTTTTCGAATGCTCATTCTTTGCAGGTGAGGTGTATAAAAAAACAACACCTGATGTTCTTGCAGCTTTCTTAAATGATAAGGATATTATTGATGAGGGTTACGTGTTCTCTGAGGATACTATTGTAACCGAGTATGTTGCAGAAAAAGAAATCGGTGGAAGTTATCCCGATTTACTTAATAAGGCTGCAACGGAATATTTTATTAAAATTACTCACGAAAAATATGCCATTGATAAAAACGTTACAGCCGTATTTACAGACGAACCCAAAGCACCTGCAGGAGCATACAACAAAGAGTTAGCAGAGCAATATGAAGCTATGTATGGTGAGTCAATACTACCTCATCTGCCACTTGTTGCAGAAAGAATAGCTCCCACAGAGGAGAACGCTCATATATTGCACCGTTGGTACGATTTGTGTAGCCGTATGTTTTGTGAGAATTTTCTTCTTCCTTGCAAAAAATGGGCAAACGAGCACGGTATGGCTTTTACCGGTCATATGGATAAGGATCATGATCCTCTTGGTTGTATCAATGGTGGCGGCAACTTTAACCTTATGCGCGCTCTCAGATGCTTTGATATTCCCGGCGTGGATGTTATCTGGCGACAACTCTATCCCGAAAATAAAACAATAAATAAGAATGATATGAACGGTTACAACGGTTTTTTCCCGAGATACGCTTCATCTGCCGCCGCACAGAACGGCACAAAGCTTACAATGAGTGAGGTTTTTGGGGTAGCAGGGCCGGGACTGACTTACGATATAATGCGATATACCGTAGGATATCAGGCGGTGCGTGGAATAAACATCTTTAATCTGTTCAATTTTCCTCTCGGTCGTAAGGGTGCACTTCTTGCACAGGAGCTACCTGTTTTTACCGAAAGTCAGTTGTATTACCGTGACCTTTCTGAATTCAATCGTTATATGGAACGTTTGTCATATGTTTCTACTCTCGGAGAACGTGTCTGCGAAACAGGGCTTTATTATCCTGTTCATGATTTTCAAGGCAGTCTGAACGCGGAGCGTATAGCAAAAGAGTTCGATACTCTCGGCAGAGCTCTTGAAGATTTGTTGGTGGATTTTGACATTGTTGACGATGATGTTTTGCTGGCTTCGAAAATATCTGACGAAGGCTCTATGAACATTGGAAGAGCGAAATACAAACACATTATCATTCCTCAAGGTGCTTTTATTCCCGATGCCACACAAAAAGCATTGAATAGATTTGTTGAATGTGGTGGTAGCGTTTCTTATGAATTAAAAAAGCTCAATTCTGTAATCAAAGTTGAGGGTCAAGGCTTACGTGCAATGCACAGAAAGGCAGACAATGTAGAAATTTTCTGTCTGTTCAGGGAATCAGGTGAAAAAGGGGATTATAGTATTCACTTGCCATCGCCAAAGGGCTATCTGCTTGATTTGGCAACCGGTAGACTTCAGCCGTTAGAAACTGAAAATGGCATTCTGAAAATTTCTCTTGCTATAGGTGAAACGGCTGCCATATTGCTGACAGACGAAGCTCTGTGTGCAGAAAATAAAAAGGATTTCAGTGAAAGCTTCGATATTTCAGGCGAGTTTCTGTTTCGCAAAGAAATTGAGCTTGCCTACAATGAGAAGGGATTTGAAAATATAAAACATTCCGATAAAGCAGTTTCCGTAAAGCTTGGTGATTGGTCATATCTTATTGGTAGTGCTTATTCAGGAAGCGGTGTTTATGAAACAATATTTTCTCTCCCTACTGAAAAAGTCGGAAAAGAAGGCGAAATCGACCTTGGAGAAGTGCATTTCTCAGCCAGTGTTTATCTCAATGACAAACCATTAGGAACATCTTTAGTACCACCGTACAGATTAAAAATACCTGCCGGTGTGCTTGATAAAGAGAATAATTTGAAAATAGTTGTAACTAATACATCTGCCAACTGGTATATTCACACCGATTACTTTAATAAGTGGAAAACAGAAGAGCTATCACCATATTTTCAGGCAGAGTTGGATTATGCAAAAGACTATGTATCAGGCGGACTTTATGGCCCTGTTACACTATTTACAGAATGATATTTAAGCTTTAATTTGTAATGATACAGAATTAAGGAGAATTTAAAATGATGTATGTAAAAGCAGAAAAATATGATAGCAATTTAGTCAAACAAAAAATCATGGGCCCGAATCCATTAAAACTAGAAGAAGAGCTAATGAAAGACAATAGAATTAAAACAGGCGCTATTGTTATGGATTTAGGTAGCGGACAAGGAATCACATCTTTATTTTTAGCAAAAGAATATGGATTTAAAGTTTATGCAACAGACCTTTGGAGTGAGAAGGAAGAAAATCAGAAATTCTTTTCTGAAATGGGATTAACCGAAGATGAAATTATCGCTGTAAAAGCGGATGCTACGGATTTAAAATATGAAAAAGAATTTTTCGATGCAGTTGTCAGCACAGATTCCTATAATTACTTTGGAAGAGATGCAGACTATTTAGATGAAAAGCTTTTACCTTTTGTAAAGAAAGGTGGTTATATTTATATAGTTGTTCCGGGAATGAAAAAAGACTGCCATAGTAACATTCCGAAAGAGTTGTTATTATCCTGGACTCCTGAACAATTAGATTATATTCACGATATAGAATATTGGAAAAACATTGTTTCAAAATCCAAGAATAGCGAGATTGTTTCCATTTACGAAATGGAAAGCAATGAAGAATGTTGGAATGATTGGATACAGTGCGACAATGAATATTCTATAAATGACAGAAAAGCGATTGAAGCAGGGGCATGTAAATATCTGAACTTTATTGCTATTGTCTTAAGGAAAAAGTAACTGCTGACAACAGGTGTTATTATATAATTGAAGCTATAAATTCAAGTTTTTGGAGATAAATTTATGAAATATAATCTTGTGGTAGCCGGTGGGGGGCTTTCCGGTGTTGCGGCGGCTGTAAGTGCTGCTCGTGAAGGTCTTAAGGTCTTGTTGGTTGAAAAGGCGGGTTGCCTTGGCGGAGCTATTGCGAATTGTCTGGTTTACCCCTTTATGCCTTATTGGACAAAGCCTTATTGGGACAAAAACGTAAAAAGAAAATACCTTTCCCAAGGCATTTTCAAGGAAATGAAGGAAAGACACGATAAATATGTTGATGATTGCAAGGACCACGAGTTTAATTCCGAATATTTTAAAATCGTTCTTGATGATATGACAACCGAGGCAGGCGTTGATGTTCTTTTTCACGGTGTTGTTTATGATGTGAAAACCTGTGGGCGAAAAATTACTGAGGTTGATATAACCGCCAAGGGTCAAAAAATAACTGTTGAAGCCGATTTCTTTGTAGATGCCACAGGTGACGGTGAACTGTTTTACCTTGCGGGATGCGATTTTCAGTTAGGGCGTGAAAGTGATAATCTTTGCCAACCAATGACAACCTGCTTCAGAATGAGCGGTGTTGACCTTGACCTTTTTACCGAGGAAAGACCTCGATTGCAGGAACTCTACAAAGAAAAACAAGCTAAGGGTGAAATTACAAATCCTCGTGAAAATATTCTTGTTTTCTTTGGTGTGGGCGAGGACGTTCTCCATTTCAATTCCACCCGTGTTATAAAGCTTAACCCAACAGACCCGTTTGATGTGAGCAAAGCCGAGGTTTTAGCCCGTCGTCAGATACATGAGCTTGTCAGCTTTCTTCGTGAAAATTCAAAAGCATTTAATGAAAGCGCTCTTATTTCAATTGCCATAGATATCGGTGTTCGTGAAAGCCGCAAACTGAAAGGTGTTCATATTCTTACTGCCGATGAAATAATCAACTGTACTCGGTTCGAGGATTCAATAGCTTTAGGAAATTACGATATTGATATCCATAACCCTTCAGGTACAGGCACAAGTCATAGATTTTTTGGCGATGGCGAGTTCTATACAATTCCGT
This sequence comes from Acutalibacteraceae bacterium, assembly GCA_045638585.1. Classification (GTDB taxonomy): domain Bacteria; phylum Bacillota; class Clostridia; order Oscillospirales; family Acutalibacteraceae; genus DTU089. Next base: position 221,840 of record JAZUBO010000007.1, read on the forward strand.
ATCGTTCTCTATTACCAAAGGAATATGATAATTTAGTTGTGGCAGGGCGTTGCCTTTCCGCGACCCATGAAGCACAAGCCTCTGTCAGAATAATGCCGATTTGCTGTTGCCTTGGTGAAGCCGCAGGCACTGCTGTAGCGGTAGCTTTAAAAAACAATCAAACAGCCCATACGGTTGATATAAAAACACTCCAGAGCAAATTGACAGAAAACGGTGCGGTTTATAATTGATATACAAGCCTTGTGACAATATAACTCGTTGACTTTATTTTCCAATTGTCATATAATTGTACCATTATATAAAAAGGATTGAGTTTATGAAAATATCAAAAAAATTAATGGCGCTTATTCTTGCAGGGGTTATGCTTTTTACTATGTCCTGCCCGACTTTTGCTGTAAGCAAGGAGAATTGGGAGCAGGTTTGGACAAGTGCTGATGCCGAAGCGGGAATTATTATGTTCGTGGGTAGCGATGAAAGTGAGCGTAATTTTTCCTGGTATTCTGAAACCGAAAGCGAACCTTCTGTTACAGTTTCTACAAAGAAAAATTTAAAGTCTGCAGAAGTTTTTAAAGGTACTTGCATTGATGCTGTCGAGGGTGGCGTTGTCAACAAGGTAACTGTTTCAGGACTTTTAGAAAATACTACATATTACTACAAATGCACAAGTGAAGGCTTTGAGTCCGAAATTTATTCTTTTAAAACTGATGGTGGCTCTGATTTTTCTGCAATGTATGTAACCGATGTTCATATCACACAGATTGATGATGCAAATGAAAACTCTCTTTCCGACACCTCTTACAGATTCAACGAAACCTTTGAAGATGCACTTTCAAAGAATGATGATATTTCTCTCATTCTTTCTGCAGGTGACCAGGCTACAGAAGGTCTCGAAACCGAATATAAAGCAATGACTGCATCAGATTTATTCAAGGGTGTTTCTATTGCAACTGCTATGGGTAACCACGATCGTAAAGGTGCAGCATATAAAGCTTTTAAAAATCTTCCCAATGAAGATACAGAAGCTTCTATTCGTTCTTACAATGGTACTGACTATTGGTTTGTAAAAGGCGATGTTCTTTTTCTCGTTATGGACTCCAACAGCGGTAATGGTGCGGCTCACGCGGATTTTGTTAAAAGAGCAGTCGAAGCAAATCCCGATGTTAAATGGAAGATTATGATGTGCCATCACGACCTTTATAGTGGCAGAATCCCTCACAGAGAAAGTGAAAATAAACTTCTCCGTATGATATGGGGACCTATCGCAGATGAATTTGGCATTGACCTTGTTCTTCTTGGTCATAGCCACTACTATACTGTAACTGATGTTTTATATAAAAATGAAACCGTTGCGGATTTAGAATCCGAAATGGTTGACCCTAAAGGCACCGTATATATGGTATCTTGTTCTTTAGGTAGACCCAGAGATGATGAGGATGTCGGTCTTAACGATGACTGGATTGGTTTTGATTATCTTACCGAAAAAGCAACATATAATATTCTCGATTTTACCGAGGATTCAATCACCGTTAATTCTTATGAATTAGGCGAGGATTCACCCTTTAATACGTTTACTATAAAGAAAACTTCAAACAACGGCGGACACGAAGAAACAGGATTTTTTACATCAGTTAAAAACGGTTTTTTAAGATTTGCAGGTGCAGTATATACTATTTTCAACAATTTTAATTCCTACGATGATCTTAAAGAACACGGCTATGATGTAAAACTTTCCGATTTTTTCGGTAATTGATGAAATAAAAAGCAATATAATGTACCAACTCCCATTTACTGTAAACAGTAGGTGGGAGTTTTGCTTCATAAACGGCTAAATATTTTTCACCCATTCACCATTCTTTCTGGCGATGCCCGGTGCAAAGGTCTATAACCTTGACTTGTATCCCGCAAGAGAAAGTAAACTGACAGAGCTTGAAAACGTCTGAGCATACTACGAGGTTTTCAAATAACACCAAAGTGATTTTTGAACAAAAATAGGAATAATACAACTGAAAAACGGGCGAAAATAGGAACAATACAATAAATCTAGAAGATTTGCCATAAATAGAAAAATAGTATATAATTAAGTTAACTAATTTTAAAGGTGATTTTATGCCACTACAAATAGTACGAAATGATATAACAAAAATGATGGTTGATGCTATTGTTAATGCTGCCAATTCCACTCTGTTAGGTGGTGGCGGTGTTGATGGCTGTATTCACCGTGCAGCAGGGGAAGGGCTTCTCAACGAATGCAGAGCTCTTGGCGGTTGCGAAACAGGTAATGCGAAGATTACAGGCGCATACAGCTTGCCTTGCAAGTATGTAATACATACAGTTGGTCCTGTGTATCAGGATGGCAACCATGGGGAGAAGGCTCTCCTTGAATCCTGCTACAAAAAATCTTTAGAGCTTGCCAAAGAGCATAATTGCGAAAGTGTAGCATTTCCTCTCGTTTCTTCGGGTATATATGGCTACCCAAAGGACAAGGCACTTAAGGTTGCAATTGATGTTATCAGTGATTTTCTCTTGGAAAATGAAATGACAGTTTATATCGTTATTTTTGATAAGAAAGCGTATCAAATCAGCGAAAAATTGTTTTCTGATATTGCCGAGTATATTGATGATAGATATGTTGATGAGCACACTGATTATCGCCGAGAAAGTATGCGCTTTAATATGCCTGTGCAGTCGGTTGTTATGGCTGATATGTGCGAGTGTTATGCGCCTATGTGTGCATCTGCCCCTGCACCAAAAGCAGCCTCTCTTGAAGATGCGGTTAATCAGATTGACGAGAGCTTTTCACAAATGTTGCTTCGCAAAATTGATGAAAAGGGGATGACCGATGCACAGTGCTATAAAAAGGCAAATATTGACCGAAAATTGTTTTCAAAAATCCGAGGCGACGTGCATTATAAACCGTCAAAACCCACCGCAATAGCCTTTGCAATCGCTCTTGAATTGACACTTGATGATACCGAGGATATGCTCAAAAAGGCAGGCTTCGCCCTTTCGCATAGCAACAAATTCGATATCATAATCGAATATTTTATAAGTAAAGGCAATTACAATATCTTTGAAATCAACGAAGCATTATTTGCTTTTGACCAGAGCTTGTTAGGAGGTTAACGAATATGTTGGAATTTATTTGCTACCCAAAATGTACTACTTGTCAAAAAGCTAAAAAGTGGCTTGATGATAATAATATCGAATATGAATTAAGAGATATTAAGTTCAATAACCCGACTTTTGAGGAACTCACCCAATGGTACAACAAAAGCGGATTACCCTTAAAGAAATTTTTTAACACAAGCGGTCTGCTCTATAAATCTATGGAGCTTAAAACCAAACTGCCAACTATGAGCGATGATGAAATGCTTCAAATCCTAGTCACAGACGGTATGCTCGTAAAAAGACCGATTTTAGTAGGCGACGATTTCGTGCTTGTTGGGTTTAAAGAAGCAGAGTGGGAAGAGAAAATATAACATTAATTTGTCCCCCGTCAAGCGACCTTTTTAAGTGAATAAGAAATTATAATGTGATTGCAAGGTTAAAAACCTGCAATCACATTATTTTTTGGAGGAATTTAAAATGGAGAAAAACATTAATAACACAAACGAAATCAAAGGCAACGGTATCACAGAGCTCGTATTCATCCTTGACCGTAGTGGCTCAATGAGTGGTCTTGAAAAAGACACAATCGGTGGCTTTAACTCAATGATTGAAAAGCAGAGAAAACAGGAAGGCGAGTGCTATGTTTCAACTGTACTTTTTGACAATGTCAGCGAGGTTATCCACGACAGAGTTAAGCTCTCCGAAATCAAGCCCATGACTGAGGATGATTACTATGTAAGAGGTTGCACAGCCCTTATAGATGCTATCGGTGGAGCAATTCACCATATCGGAAATATTCATAAATACGCCCGTCCTGAAGATGTGCCTGAACACACAATGTTCATTATCACAACAGACGGTATGGAAAACGCCAGCCACCGCTACACATCTGATAAGGTAAAACATATGATAGAACGCCAGAAAGAAAAATATGGTTGGGAATTTCTCTTCATCGGAGCTAACATTGATGCAGTCGAAACCGCCGCACAGTATGGCATAAACTCAGACCGAGCCGTTAATTATAACGCAGATGAAAAAGGAACTAAAATCCTCTATGCAACAGTATCCGAAAGTATCTGCCAAATGAGAGCAAACGCCCCAATCCAAGCCGACTGGAGTGACGAAATTAATAAAGATTACGAAAAACGAGGTAAAAAACGTTAATTTGTGTCCCCCCTAAAAGCACCATAAAAAATACAATGAATATGGCGCTAGTTTTGGTAAAAGGAATCGCTAAGCGGATGTTGACATATATAGTGAGTTTTAGAAGATGACCATGCATTAATTTGTTTGAGATGTGTTTGTTAAAGTGTGTGTAACTGTTGCTTTTTTCCTTGTCGGGGTGATATAATTGATTAAGAAAGTTGGTGAGCATAAAGTGAAAAAGGGGATTGTATTCAATATACAGAAATTTTGTATTCACGACGGTGATGGTATCCGTACCTGCGTGTTTCTGAAGGGCTGTCCTCTCGGATGCGTCTGGTGTCATAATCCCGAAAGCCTTGATAAAAAACCTACGCTCTCATTTAACAAACAAAAATGCTCATCCTGTGGCAGATGCCTGGCAGAATGCTCCGCACGAACGATTGAAAACGGTACTCTGAAGCTTGAACGAGAAAAGTGTATCATATGTGGCAAGTGTGCGGAAAACTGCCTAAACGATGCCAATGAAATTATCGGTAAAGAAATGACAAGTTTGGAAGTCTTGGCTGAAGTTGTAAAAGACAAGATGTTCTACGAGTCATCGGGCGGCGGGCTCACCATTACAGGTGGTGAACCGTCATATCAACCTGACTTCACATTAGAACTGCTCGAACTTTCCAAAAATGTCGAAATTTGTAGAGTTAAAAGAACAAGCATGCTTGATTTTATCAATCAAAATCGCAATTATAAAGTGAGATGTGTATTATCATGAAAGATAAAGATTATTTTTTGAGTAAGGCTCAAGAGAATTTTCCTGAACTGAAATTTTCTGTTCTCACTCCCGATATAACAGAGTTTATTGGTTCAAACGGGGACAGTATTGTTCTTGATCTTGGTAAGCATGTGGTAGGGCATTTTTCCTTTGCTTTTGATAGAGTCGATATTTTTGTTGATGCTCCCGTTCGTTTGAATATAAGGTTTGGTGAAGATGCGAGAGAAATCAATGACGATTTTTCTCAATACAACGGCACCCTTTCAAAAACTTGGTTGCAGGAGGAAATAGTTAATCTTGATTTCCCACAGAAAATAACTATGCCAAGAAGATACGCTTGCAGATACATAAAAATAATGGTAGAAAGAACCACAAGACCAATAAAACTCTTTGATTTCAGCTTCTGTGCTTCAACAAGTGCTGATGTATCTGTGTTGAAATCTGCAAACACGGAAGATACTTTGTTGAATAAAATTGACCTTGTTGCAACAAACACACTTAAAGAATGCATGCAGACCTTCTTTGAAGATGGTCCGAAACGTGACCGCCGTCTTTGGATTGGTGACCTTCGTCTTGAGGCTCTTGCAAATTATTATACATTCAATAACCTTGAAATCGTAAAAAGATGCTTGTATCTTTTTGCCGCAGGTGAATGTAATAAATCAGGTTTTTTGCCGTCCTTTGTTTATGAAACGCCTTATTATCATTCGGGAGCAACACATATTGAGGATTATGCACTTTTATATGTTGTGAGTCTGTGCGATTACTACGAGCATACAGGGGATATGGATGTTGTAAATGATCTTTTGGGGATTTGCAAATCACAGATTGAAAGCTTTGAAGCCACCCTTGACGAAAATCTGATTGCAACAAAGCAGGATGGTTGGTTTGCTTTTGTTGATTGGTGTCCAGGTCTTGAATGTCTTACAGCTTTGCAGGGTGTATATCTTTATACGCTTGAACGTTTTTCAGAATTGCTGAAAGCAATAGGTAATGAGGAGCATGAAAAATATTCTGCTCTAATTCCTCAGGTTCGTTCCGCTTCAAAAAAGCATCTTTATGATGTAGGTAAAAATGTATTCGTAAATGCTTTGGATAATGGTCAGCTTAGCGTTCATTCTCAGGTATGGATGATATTGGGCGGCGTGATAACCGGAGAAGAGGCAAAGAAACTTCTTCTTTCTTGCCTTGATAACAAGGCGTTTAAGCAACCTGTTACTCCCTATATGCGCCACTATGTTATTGAGGCAATGCTAAAGCTTGATATGAAGGAGAAAGCGGTGCAATATTTGAAAAAATTCTGGGGCGGTATGGTTGAGCTTGGTGCAGATACCTTTTGGGAAGCATATATTCCCGATGACCTTGATTTCTCTCCATATAATGACAGAATGATAAACAGCCTTTGCCACGCCTGGAGCTGTACGCCATCGTACTTCATTCGTAAATATGACTTGTAATTAAATCAGATATAGACATAAAAATACCCACTTAGCGAAATTCAATCGTTAATAGGATTATAGCGATGAAAAGCATGCACATGTTATGGAGATTCTCTAGCAGGGAGCAGAAAGAAAAGAAGTTTCCGACGAGGTTTCAACAAAATCTGAATAAGAGGTGATCACAATGGAATTTGTAAATGTTTTGCAGAATAAAGGTGTTTTCGGTGACGGAATTCACGATGACACAAAAGCCTTGCAGGCTTGTATTGACGAATTGAAAGACGGAGGCACCGTCTATTTCCCTGATGGTACATATCTTATTTCGGGTGCTTTGATTTTCTATTCATATCAGCATTTAAAATTTTCAGACAATGCAGTTATTCTCAGAAGTGACAAAAGTGAACCATTGACAAGATATTTGCTAGCTTCCTATTCTGAGCCTGAATGGGGTGAATATACAGGTACTCACGATGTTGTGATTTCAGGCGGTATCTTTGACGGGAACGAAAATCTTGATGAAAGAATAACCCTTGTGAACACAGTTCATTGTAGTAATATTACCATTGAAAACTGCAGATTCCGTCATTGTGCTCATTGGCATTGCATTGAAATTAACGGCACAGAGAATACAACTATTCAGAACTGCATTTTTGACGGACCTTCATATACCTTCAAGACTGATAATCTCTTTAACGAGCAGATTCAGCTTGATATGTCCCGCGATGGCTCTTATGGTCCTGTTTATAACTGTGACGGTGCTCTCATTGATTTTAAGAGTGATGATACAGTCTGCCGTAATATAGTAATCAGAAACAATATTTTTAAATGTGACGGCTTCCCTGGAGTTGGTCACCACGGTGATATTGACCACCACAATATTCTTATTGAAAATAATATTTTTGACGGACCATCGGGAAGAATCGGTAAAAGCCGCGGCTACATTTTCTTCAGACCAATGGTTTACGATTTGAAAGTGAAAAACAATGCCTTTATTTCTCCCGAAGAAACCGACTCACCAAGCTACGGCATTATTCTTGAAAATACCGCTGCTAATGCTTTAATAGCAGAAGATAACATCTTTATAGGAAAAATTGATAAACAGGTTATTATCGGAAATCAGCTTTGATTTGAAAAAGCCATATTAACTAGGAGGGCTTTCTATGGTAAGGAAATATTCACATATAGTAGTTATCGGTGTCGACGGTGCAGGTAGCTGGTTCAAGGATGCTGACACACCCAATTTTGATAAAATATTTGAAAACGGAGCATATACATATAACGCACTTTCTTCAAGGCCTACAATTAGTGCGGAGTGCTGGGGATCAATGCTTATAGGTGTGGGACCTGAAATACATGGTCTTACAAACGGGGTTGTATCTTCTGTACCGTATGACGTGAATTCTCCTTTTCCCTCACTTTTCAGAAGGATCAGAGAGGCTTATCCCGGAGCTGTTCTCGGCTCGTATTGTGACTGGGACCCCATTACCCATGGTATAGTAGAAAACAATATCGGCGTTTCCAATGCTACAGCCCACGATACCGACCTCACACCCATTGTTTGCGACTATATTCGTGAAAATATGCCGGATTTTCTGTTTATTCACTTTGACAGCGTTGATGGTGCAGGGCACTCAACAGGCTACGGACTTCCTGCTTTTATCAAACGCATCAATGAGGTTGATAAGCTTATCGGTGATGTTTACTCTGCAATTAAAAAAGCTGAAATGCTTGAAGAAACACTTTTTATTGTTATTGCAGATCACGGCGGTACAAATGATGAAGCAAACCACGGCAGTCATGGGGGCTGGACAGATGAAGAGAAATATGTGACCTTTGCCGCAATCGGTAAAGGGGTAAACAAAACTGAAATAGAAGAAATGAACATTCGCGACCTTGCTGCTATTGTGCTCTATGCTATGGGTATAGAATCTCCCGAATTTAATGAAAACGGTTGGACTTCTCAAATTCCTGCAGGCTTGTTCGTTGATTATAATGGACAGTATCGTGATATATCTCACCTCACAGGTGCTGCACCGAGAGTTTCAAAAACACATCACGAATCCGAGCTGGTTTAAGGACTGAAAAGGTTATTTTGGAAAACATTTTCCAATTTGCAGAGTTGTTTTTGAATAATATATATTTAGCAATTAAAAGATGTACAAAAACTACGGAAAATGAAAGCATTGCTTGAGGTTAAAAATATGAATAAATGGAGCTTTTACACATCAAAAGAGATAAAGCCTGAGGGTTGGCTTCGCCGTCAGCTTGAAATTCAGGCTGAGGGACTCAGCGGTAATCTTCATAAAATATGGCCGGACATTCGTGACAGTGCATGGACTGGCGGTAATCGTGAGGGTTGGGAGAGAGTACCATATTGGCTTGATGGCTTTATCCCTCTTGCATATCTTCTTGAAAATGAAGAGATGATTGCTACTGCAAAAAAATATATTGATGCAATTATTTCAGCACAGGATACTGACGGTTGGATTTGTCCTTGCAAAAAGGAAGAAAAAGCAAAATATGATACATGGGCAATACAGCTTATCTGTAAAACTCTCAAGGTTTATTACGAATGCTCGGGAGATGAAAGAATTCCCGATGTTATTTACAGAGTGCTTAAAAACTATTACGAAATGCTTAAAAGCGGAGAAATCAATCTGTCTAAATGGGCAAAATTCAGGTGGTTCGAGACCTTTATTTCCCTCAATTTCTTGTATGAAAAATATAATGAGGAATGGATAAAGGACCTTGCGAAGATAATAAAGGAACAGGGCTTTGACTACAACACTGCAACTGAATCCTGGAAAAAGCCAAGTCACAATTGGCTGAGAAAAACTCATATAGTAAATATTGCTATGATGCTTAAGAGTGAGGCTGTTTCTCACGATTTGTTGAGTGAAGAATATACGGACAACGCAGAAAAGCTTCGCTCAATTCTTGATAAGTATAATGGTACAGCCTTCGAGGGATTTACGGGTGACGAGGTGCTTTCAGGTCTTGACCCTACCAAAGGCACCGAATGCTGTGCAGTAGTAGAGCAGATGTATTCCTATGAAGAAATTTTTGCTCATACAGGTGATAACAAATGGGCGGAACGTCTTGAAGTTCTTGGCTTCAATGCTCTTCCTGCAACACTCAGCGAGGATATGTGGTCTCATCAGTATGTTCAGCAGGTAAATCAGATTGCCTGTCAGAAAACGATAATTATGGCTCCCTGGAGTACAAACGGTCCTTATGCACATACATTCGGACTTGAGCCGAATTTCGGCTGTTGTACCGCAAATTTCAATCAAGGATGGCCTAAATTTGCTCTTTCGGCTTTTATGCACAAAGGCAATACCATATTAAATTCGATTATGATTCCTTCTGTGTTGAATGACAATGGAGTAATTATCAAACTTGAAACTAATTATCCCTTTGAAAATAAAATGCATTATCACATTGATGCTGAAAGGGATTTCGGTTTTGTAATCCGTATTCCGTCATTTGCTGAAGGTCTTACAGTAAATGGCGAAATCATAGAAAATAAAGACCTTGAATTTGCAATAACTCAAGGTAAAACTGAAATTGAAGTTGAATTTCAGACAACGCCATATTTAAAAAAGAGACCAAACGACCTATATGCATTGCAGATGGGCTCATTGCTTTTCTCTGTTCCGATTGAATATGAAAAACAGATGCGTGAATATGTAAAAAAAGGTGTAGAACGCAAATTCCCGTACTGTGACTATCAGTTTATACCCACAACACCTTGGAATTATGGCTATTCAAATGCGGATTTCGAAGTGAACTTTAATGGAATTAGCGATATTCCATTCTCACAGAAAAACCCACCAGTAACCATAAAAGCAAATATGCAACAAATTAACTGGGGCCTTAAATTCCCGTACAAAAGCATTGCAAGAAAAACACCAAAATCAAGAAATCCGGTTTCAGACATTCAAGAAATTAAACTTTGTCCGTATGGCTGTGCGAAGCTTCGTATGAGCGAAATGCCGATAATCGGTAAGTAATAATTAAGTTCTTCAAAAAGTTATAAGTTGCATATTGAAGCTGATTAACAAATCCAATTTATAGATACAAGTAAATATTGGCGTAGAGAATAGGAGGAAAGGTAATGCAAGCTATCGTTAAATTTTTTATTACATTTTTCACAACCGTTTCAATTTTTTGTTCAAATCTGTTGTTTCCTGCAACGGTTTATCCCGAAAGTGAGAATTTTGATTTTTCATATCTTAAATATCCCGATGAGGCAATAATCACTCTTGAAGAGGCAGGGCTTACCGAGCAGGAGCTTGTAGGCAGAGCCTCAGCTCAGCTGCCTGAATATGTGCAGTCCGGTGGCTATGACGATATAAACGGTATAACAATATCGCCTTATTACACGGCAAAGGTAAGCGGAGAGGAAATCCCTGTTTATGCTTCGGTCGTTTTTATACGCGTTGATGATACGGGTACGCTACACTCCTTTTCTGAAATTTATGTTGATTCAAGCGAGGAGTTTTCCTTCAATATTGAGATAACGGGTGCTGATGTTGTGCTTAAAAATGCCATTGTGTTACCTGAATCACACGGTGTAAAGGCACAGTGTAAAGACAACACCGTAACAGCATCCATCCAAAAAACGGGCATATATACCTTCCTTTTTAACAACGCAAACCAATATTACGGCTATACTCTCATGGTACGCGAAAAGGTTGATGAGGATAAGGAAATTGCAGAATACATAGAGAAATACGGAGAGGATAATGTCTGGGTTATTGATAAAGGTGTATATCAGTATGACTATGTTAACCTCGTTGCACACAATGATCTGGTTATTTATCTTCGTGAAGGTGCTTACGTGACTGCAAACCACCTTTATGATATTGACTGTGCCGAGGATGAAAACAAATATCTTGAGCCTACTGCACCGGGAGATAATGCTATAGGGCTTACAAGGTATCCGTTTATAAATTTTTACAACTGTAACAACATAACCCTTGCAGGTAGGGGCGTAATAGATATGACCCGACTTGACAGACGAGAAAGAAGAGGCGTTGTTTTTACCAACTGTAATAATGTAAATGTTAGAGATGTGAAAATCATAAACTCGCCCGAATGGTCGTTTATCTCCTATTGTTGCACCGATGTCAGTATTGACAATGTAGATATCATCGGCAACCGTGGCAACTGTGACGGCTTTGCAATCTGCAACAGCCATAATGTAACCGTTGATAACTGCTTTGCAAGAGTGGCAGATGATACCTTTGAGGTAAAGGCTCTCGGCGGTATAATGGACAGTAAAAATATCACATTCACAGATTGCATTGCCTGGGGCGGGTATGCAAGGTGCTTCGGTATTACGGGGGAAGTCAACAAGAAAATTTCTGATGTAGCTTTCCGCGACTGTGCCGTAATTTATCGTGACGGTATATGGGATAATGACAGAATAGGCTCGCTCGTTGTTGTAGCAGAGCAGACCGAGGGCAGTATTGACGGAGTTGTTTTTGAAAATATTGAAATATTCCGTGACGAAGGTAGACCGATTCTTGTGAAGATTTATGATGAAGAAGCGGAGAATTTTGAGATTAAAAACGTTGTATTCAGAAACATTTCTTACACCTCGTATATGAAACCAAAAATCGCTGGTACGGATAGTGACACAAACACCGTTCAAGTTGAACTTGAAGGTATAACCGTTCGCGGAAATAAACAGCGATTCCCGAAAACAAAGTTCAAAATCGGCAAGTATTGTGAAGTGACTTCTAAATAATTAATGAGTCTGGTTTAGAATTATAAAACCAACGTGTAAAGGGGTATCAAAATGAATTTTGATATAAAAAATCTTAAATGGACAAGAGAACCCAAGGATTGTTCGATTTCTGCTGACAAAATTGAAATCATTACAAATCCGCACACTGATTTATGGCAAAGAACCTATTACCATTTCAGGAACGACAATGCACCTGTATTACAGATGCAGACTGATGAAAAGTATTTCTCATTTATCGTCAAAACAGAATTTGAAAGCAAACACAGATTTGATCAATGCGGAATTGTTATGTATCTCGACAGTGAAAACTGGCTCAAAGGTTCTATTGAATATGAAAACGATAGATTTCAGCATCTTGGAAGTGTTGTTACAAACAACGGATATTCTGATTGGGCAACTACCGAAATTGATGCAAGCATAAAATCAATGTGGTATCGATTCAGCCGTCGTGAAGATGATTATTGTATTGAATGTTCTGAAGATGGTGTTATATTTAAACAAATGCGCGTATGCCATATGTGGAATGGCAATGCTACAATTTGTTTTGGCATTTATGCGTGTAGTCCGGAAGAGTCATCATTTAAAGCAACATTTACAAATATGGAAATCACAGAATGTAAATGGTTAGCACACGATGGTCAGCAACCTGATTCAAATTAACAACTTCAAATTTGTGAGTAATAAGAATAAGTTTATTGAGCGAGTTACCTCTCTTGCGAAATTAAGGTGGAATATATGGTTAAAGAAGTTATACACGACCCGATTTTGTTGGCAATGAAATCGGAAAAGGCTACAATTGAAGATTTGCAGGTGGCTGAGGATTTGTTGGACACGCTTGTTGCCAATAAGGATGGTTGCGTTGGTATGGCTGCCAATATGATTGGCGTGCATAAGCGCATTATCTGTTTTGATAATGACGGTACATATATGACAATGTTCAACCCTGAAATTATCAAAAAATCTGACCCATATCAAACAGAAGAAGGATGCCTTTCTCTCCTCGGTGGTCCTCGGACCTGTAAGCGTTATAAGAGCATAAAAGTAAAGTGGCAGACTGCCGAATTTCAAACCCGAATCAAAACCTTCACCGGCTGGACCGCACAAATAATCCAACACGAAATCGACCATTGTGATGGTGTGTTGATTTAATGGTGATGTGATTATCATCCAGGACTACGGTCTTGCGGCCCTCGTGCTCGGCAAAGGCGGTAAGGCACTTAACCAGAACGGACTAATTTACACCGACAGCAATATAGAAAATCTCCTTTTCACCCGTTTTATAACGATTATAGTTAGTCGAAACAGTGTATATACACTGTTCCGCTACGAAATCAATGATTTGGTAGCGGATTTTCGTTGAAAATCCGACTACAATCCTTTCAATGAGTGTAGTGAAAAATTGAATTTTAAAAATTCAATTTTTTAAAAGCCGATAAAATCGGCTTTTGCGAAACGCCAAAGCGTTTCGACAAACTACAGTTATTATAGGCAAAAAGGAGCGCTTGGCAGGCAACAGAACAAAAGGTCCGAAAAAGCGCACCGACCAAAACGATGCAGACTTCCTAAAGGCATTGCTTTTGTGCCTTGAATAGTGTGTTCAACCCTAAAATTATTAAAAAATCAGACCCGAGAAGTATATTCAACTTCTTGGGTCTGTTTCTGTTATTATTTTTTCATAAATATATATTAATTCAGATTGAAACCACCATAGCATTAGTTATGCATTTTTACTAGTATGCACGCCTGAAGGTAACTTATTACGATAGTATAACCTTAAACTTAAGGTGAAAGTCAAGAGGGGTGAAGTTTTTTGTAGAGACCGCAATTATAAAACTAATAATTTGTATGAAAATTCGTTGTTTGAAAATTTATAGATGCTGTAGTAGATGACAGATGTACCTTTCTTGGTACATCTATCATCTCAGAAAAGGTTGACAAAATTATATGATATGTTAATATTGAACAAACAAATGTTCTGTGCTTATGAAGAAAAGAATGTGATTACGTTACAATTTTTTACAATTTTTTTCATTGTTGGAGATGTATAATAGAGCGTGTTATGAGAAAAATGCATATTTATTTCGTGTTTTTGCGTTTTTTTCGCAAAAATGCTTGATAAAATACAAAGGAGGTGATAGTATTAATAAAAAAACAAGTATAGTGGGGGATACAGTAATGTTATTGGAATTTTCATGCTCCAACCATAAATCAATACTTGATAAAGTTAATTTTTCAGCCTTGGCAGGAAAAGACACAAGCCACGAAGATCGGGTTAAAGAGTTTGATTCTTTTAGAGTTCTTAAGGGTGCTATTATTTATGGTGCTAATGGATCAGGAAAAAGCAATTTTATCGATGCTATATCTTTTGTTCAAAATTTGGTGAGTGATAGTATTATGCATCAGCCGGGTGAAGGTATATTTCAAAAGCCACATAAATTAGCAAAAACCGGACAAAGTACATATTCTATTCAGTTTATTAAATCAAATACAAGGTATGCATACGGCTTTGTATTAGAAAACTTCATAGTTGTTGAAGAATATTTATATTATTTCCCTAACGGTAGGCAAACAAAGATATTTGAAAGACAGAAAGATAGTTTTGTAACTGGAATAAAATTTAAAAATAGGCTTTCTAACTGTAATGAAGTACTTAAACCCAACCGACTATTGCTCTCTTGTGCTGCGAATTTCAGTAATGTTGGAGAAATTGAAGCTGCTTTCCGATTTTTTAAAGAAGATCTTGTAATGTATAGTTCGGAAAACCAAATGAATTGGTTGAATTACTCTTTACGACAAATTCACGATGACTCCAAAATTAAAGATGTTGTTCTTGCATTTTTAGAAGATTTACATACCGGCATAAAAGATGTAAAAATTGATATTCATGAAAAAATGTTGGATGAAAGTGAACTTCCACCATTTTTATCAGATGAATTTAGAAACCAAATAATGCAACAAAAGGTATCCTCTTTTACAACAAAAATTGTCTATGATAAATTTGAAACTGACTTAATGGACGAAGAATCTGCAGGTATACAAAAACTATTTAGCATATTATGTCCGTTAATTGATATTATAGTCAATGGTAAAGTTCTTATTTGTGATGAACTAGAAACTAATTTGCACGAATCTCTTGTATATGGTATTGTTAAGTTGTTTACAGAACTAAAAACAGCTGAATTTCCACAGATTTTCTTTTCAACACACGATACAAGTTTATTGAATTTGGATTTATTTAGAAGAGACCAAATTTGGTTTACTGAATTATCAAAAGAAACTAGATCTACAGAACTATATTCACTTGCTGAAATAAAAAATGTTCGAAAAGACGAGGTTGTAGGAAAGGGTTATATTTCGGGAAAATATGGTGCAATTCCAATGTTGAATTTGGATTTTGCTAATGTTATCTCCAAACTGTGAGGTGACAAATATGGGTGAACGAAATTTGGATTTATCGCCTCGTGTTGAACAAACACGTGATCAACGGCCTAATATTGTGGTGCATTTTAGTTTACAGGAAATCAAAAATCATTTTGATGAAAACTTAGCAATTGTAAATAATCAGTTTTCAGTTGCTGATGAACTATATGCTTCGGGTAAAATAGAAGAATGTAAAGCAATTTGGCGTTCTCAGGTAGTGTTTGTCGAAGGCTTTTTGGATTTTTTCTTGCACGAAATTAGCAAATATTCACTTTACAATATTTTAAAAGGCGCTTGGGCTAAGACTGAAAAATATGAGAACTTTTGCATTCCTATGAAAGAAGTTGAAAAAGCCATAGAAGCAACTGAATCTAAAGAGTGGTTTTTTGAATATTTAAACAGTAGGTTCAGTAGAGATGTGTTCCTATCACACGAGTCACTGAGAGATCAATTGAATTTGATTGGAATACCTTTTAATGATGTGATGTGTAAGGCTTTTCCAAAACCAACAGAAAAAGAATCATGCATTGAGGGTAAAAGCGTTATCATCCAACTCTATAATAGGCGAAACGAAATAGCTCATCAAAATGATCGTAATCACGGCTCGGGTGAACAGAATGATATCAGCAAAGTTTTTGTAACTGAATATATTTCCAATGTGTGTAAAATTGTTGAAGCTATTTTCGATATCGCAAAAAATAAATGACAGAACCACATTTGTGGTTCTGTTTTTTTGGAAAAAATTTTGACATAAGATTTATCTGTTATTATATAGATTGCATTTCTTTAATATCAATGGTAGAATTGTGATAGTATAGTTTGGTGGTGATTCGGTTGGAGAAGAAGGATTACATAAAATGGATTCGTGGCAAGGTTGGTCACGAAAAAATTATAATTGTTTATGCAGGTGGATGCATCTTTAACGAAAAAGGTGAGGTGCTTCTTCAAAAACGAGCCGACTGTAATAAGTGGGGATTTCCCGGTGGTGCTCTTGAGCTTGGTGAAACACCTCAGATGGCAGCTAAACGTGAGGTTAAAGAAGAAACAGGCTTGGATGTTGAAGTCGGCAAGCTCATAGGTGTTTATACTGACTGTGATGTCGTTTGTGCAAACGGAGACGAAGTTCAAAGCATCTGTATCGGATATGAAATGACTATTGTCGGCGGAGAGTTGGTCTGCGATAAGGACGAAACATTGGATCTCAAATACTTCTCTTTAGACGATATGCCCGAATTGTTTTGTAAGCAACACAAAGAACTTTTGAGAGATATAAAGGTGAACAAAAATGAATTGTGATATGTGCAAGGTTATTGAACAAATCAAAAACGGTGAAAATCCTTGTTTTGTAAAAGAACTTGAAACAGGCTATGTTATATTAGGTTGGAATCAGCATTTTTATGGCTATTCGTTATTTATCTGCAAACAGCATGTTGTTGAGCTGTTCGATTTGGATATTGATTTCAGAACTAAATATTTACTTGAAATGACTATTGTTGCTGAAGCTGTTAAAAATGCTTTTGGTGCCGAAAAGATAAACTACGAATGTCTCGGCAATGGCGATATTCATTTGCATTGGCATATATTTCCCAGAAAAAGCGGAGATTTGTTGGACTATGGCAACAATGGTAAAGGTCCTGTATGGTGGTTGCCTAAAGAAATAATGTGGGCTGAAGATAATAAACCATCTCTTGAAGAATTGGAAGAAATGAAAACAAAACTTCTCACAGAATTGGAAAA